>JAFUYO010000005.1 GCA_017470505.1 Butyrivibrio sp.
AACTTGAACATTTTACTTGCCTGATTTCCCAAATGCTGCGTCAGAAAGCCTCGACAATGCCCGCATTGTCTGCGTTTTCTTCCTTGCCTTTGAAAAATCATTCTGCGTAAAATGTTCAGTTAATTCTGCTACAGTTCCTTAAAAAATACAGATGCGCTTAAAGCGGCATCTGTATTTTTTTCTTTTTACACCTTTAGTCGAGACCTTTAAGGTCAAGAAGATCTGCTATTTTTTTATCCTCCTGTGCAAGGCGCCTCTCGCGGATGCTCTTTTTGGGAGCGGAGGAATCCCTTGATACGTGCTCCAAATTGGACGGATCGAGAGGGTTGGGAGATACAGCCGATACGGGAGCTTGAGCTTTTACAGGCGTGTTTTCTATCCTTATCATGCTGGGACGCTCCGGGATGAGGTCCATATCCAAATAGGAATCGTTTGCGATATCCTCGTTGACCTCTTTTATCTGCTGCTTTTCTGAGATTGCAGGGTTTAAGTTCGTCTCCGGGATCCTGTCGAGCTCTGTCTGCTCCTTCTTCTTGGAGGCGAGTAGCCCTATAAGGTCCACGTTTATATTGGAGATGCTGCAGCCCACGGCATTTTTGCCGTCTATCTTGAAGGTCCTGACCACGACCGTTGAGACCTCGTAGTTGTGAAGAGTGTTGTCGTACCTGAACATGACATCTAATGTATCGCCCACCTTGAGAGAAGTGTGCCGGTCGGGGATCAGGGCAATTCCGCGCATCGAAATGTCGTAGACGATGCAGTTCTTTAAGTCCATGTTGTTGCCGTTTATGGACATGAGTCCGAGCTTCTCGATGTAGAAACGCTCAGCTTTCCTGATGTTCTCTGGCTCTAATTTGGAGGAGCTCCTGATTATGTGGAAGTTGCCGTACCTGGTCCTGACGGGAGTGATGGTGGTGGACATGAACCTGTAGACCCTGCCGTCGCGCTTGTTTCGTATAGACACGTTGGATGGCTCCAAAAACTGCATATACTTGCCAAAGTACTCCATGGGCTTTACAAGGAGCCCCTCAGAAACGCCAAAGATCGCCTCGGTCAGTATGACGATGCCGTGGCCTGAAATCGATGCATGGATTTTTACTTCGGAACCGTTTGCGATATCGCTGACATTCATGGATAAAACCTCTGCGGTAACCTTATTATAGTTTTGGCGATGAATTTCTTATAATCATCACTTTTTATGATATACTACACATAGAAAAAAATCCAGTCTGTGGGGAGGAAAGCATGATCAGACAAAACCTTGAAACAGTTGAAGAAAACATACAAAAGGCGTGTGAGAGAGCCGGGCGAAACAGGGAAGATGTTACCCTTATCGCGGTGAGTAAGACAAAGCCTGTGAGTGATATCAGGCAGGCGATGGAGTGCGGCATCACCGTTTTTGGCGAGAACAAGGTGCAGGAGATAAGGGACAAGACAGAGGAGATAACAGAGCCCCTCTCATGGCATATGATAGGTCATCTTCAGGCGAACAAGGTCAAGTACCTGCCGGGCAAGGTGTGCATGATACACTCAGTTGACAATGTTAAGCTCGCCGAGGAGATTGAGAAGCAGTTTGCCAGGCACGACATGAAGATAGATGTGCTGATAGAGGTAAATGTCGCGGGCGAGGAGAGTAAATTCGGACTCTCACCAAAGGAGGCTTCCGACTTTGTTAAAGAGATAGCACCTCTTTCTCACCTCAATATAAGGGGACTTATGACAATTGCCCCGTACACGGATAATGCGGAGAGCAACAGGGTGTATTTTAAGGCACTGAGAGAGCTTAAGGAGAGTATAAACGGTATGAATATACCGGGAGTCAGGATGGATACTCTCTCTATGGGAATGACCGGTGACTATGAGATCGCTATCGAGGAAGGCGCAACTTTTGTCAGGGTCGGCACCGGAATATTCGGAGAGAGAAACTACGCAGCTGCTCAAAATATTAAATAAACATAAACTAATTTACGCTAAAATGGCCAGATAGTATAATGAATAAGTACACTATTTGGCTTTTTTTGATTGGAAGGAGAAATAATGCTTAGAACGGTTCCGTTATCAAAGAATCTTTCTCTCGACCAGTTGAATCATCTGATAGACACAGGACATGTTTTTGTGACACCGTTCGGGCTCAACAGGACATGCTATATTGTGGTCAATCACAAACCCTTTATGGTCATAGCGACAGATGTTTCCATAAGGGGCGTTCAGCTATCAGGCTCGTGGTATACGTGGGAGGAGCTTGAGGCAATGGGAGGAGTGTATGACTCGGAATTTGATGCACTGAAGGCTATCGCCTCGGGAGCATGACTTTTAATGCCATTTTTTGGAGGCTTTCTGGTTTGAGTTATGTTTTTTATTATGCTTACACGCATGCTGCCTGCATGGTCCTGCTGCTCCTGATCCTGTACAGGATGGTCAGGGGAGTGAACAAGCAGTCTTCGCAGGTTTATCTTGCCAGGCTGATCATTACTCTGGAGCTATACTTTATTGCCGAGATTTTCTGGGTGGTCGTTGACGGCTGCAAGGAGAGGCAGAGTACGGCTCTTTTATATGTTTCAAACATTTTTACCTATATTCTGATAACACTCTCGTCCTATTACTGGTACATCATTTCAGAGACTCTGCAGAGAGATAAGAGCGTTGAAAGCGAAAGAGGCAGGCACCTTTTGGCTCTTCCTGTCCTTGTGTCAGCCATTCTATGCATTTCAGCGTTCTGGACAGGGCTTGTTTTCTATGTCAATGAGAGGGGCGAGCTCGTAAACGGAAGATTCTATTTCCTTCTGATCATCGTTCCCTTCGGTTATATGATTGCGGCATCTATAAAGGCTTTTTCCAGATATGTGAACAAGGACAGGTACGCTGAGAGGAGCATCTATCTCATGATAGGCGTATTCCCGCTTGCGCCTGTTATACTGGGGCTTTTGCAGGCTGTGTTCTGGAGAGTGCCTCTTCTTTGTTACGGCGCCGTGATGGCTGTATTCTACGTCTATATCACGACTCAGGAGAGCCTCATATCCATTGACCCCCTGACGCAGACCAACAACAGAAATCAGATGTACAAGTATCTTGTGCAGAAGATGAAGAACAAAGAACAGGGGATGAGTCTTTTTCTGATAATGGTTGATATTGACAGGCTCCGCGACATCAACGAGGCTTACGGACACGCCGAGGGAGACAGGGCACTCATCAGAGTTGCAGGAGCAATAAAAGAAGCCTGCCAGGGGTCCAGGAACAGGCTTTTTGTCTCAAGATACGGCGGAGACGAATTTGCGGTTGTGGCACAGATGGCCTACAGGGCTGAGGCATCGTGGCTCGCCGAACAGATCAGAAACGATATAAAAAGAGCTACCATCGCCGACGGGGCGGACTATGATATCAGCGTCAGCGTCGGCATCTCACAGTATGACTACGAGGCGCCTGTTTCACTCCAGGCATTTGTCACAAGAGCCGACTCGGATCTGTATCAGAACAAGAAAATGAGCGGAAGCGTTTTTTAGAACAAGGACCCGACAAAGCTCACGATGAGTCCCGCAATCACAAAGGCTGCAAGTATGGCTGCGGCATAGATAAACTTCATTCTACCCATAATAAACTCCTTAAAATGTGCTATTATTATATTGACGCTTTAAATTAATGCGTTTCACTTATCTTATATCGTTTTGCTCTCTTTGCATAGACAGAACGTATCAGCACATAAATACAAACAGGAGGATGGGTATGCAGATTTATGTTTCAGCAGGTGTACTTCGAAGTGGCGACGGCTCCATGGAGCATCCTTTTAAGACGATTCAGGAAGCGGCAAATATCAGCGTTCCCGGTGATGAGGTGCTCGTAGCTCCCGGGATATACAGGGAATGGGTCAGGCCTGTCCGCTCAGGCACCGAGACAGACAGAATTAAGTTCACGAGCACCCACAGGGGCGAAGCTGTTATCACAGGGAGCGAGCGCCTGACAGGGTGGGAGGCGTTTGAGAATGTGTGGAGGATACGCATCCCAAACAGCTTCTTTGGGAATTACAATCCCTATATAGATGTGGTTCACGGAGACTGGTTCCGGTCTCAGGATAATCCCCCACACACAGGAGATATCTATCTGGATAACAAATCCATGTATGAGGTCTTTGACCTCTCTCTTTGCATGCATCCGGAAAAAGACAAGAGGTCCTGGGACCCTGTTTTTTCTCTGTATGTCTGGTTTACCGCTCAGGAGAATGACTGTACGGTCATTTACGCAAACTTCCAGGGGAAGGACCCGAACGAGGAGGACGTGGAGTTCTCAGTCAGGAAGGCATGTTTTTATCCGGAAGAGGAGGGGATTAACTATATCACACTCACCGGGTTTACGGTCAGGTGCGCTGCCACGCAGTGGGCTCCGCCGACGGCTGTTCAGGAGGGCATGATAGGGCCCCACTGGTCAAAGGGCTGGATAATAGAGGACTGCGATATCTATGAGGCCAAGTGCAGCGGGATATCCCTCGGCAAATACTATCAGAAGGGCAACAACAACAAGTGGACCACCACCTGGATCAAGGACGGGACGCAGACCCAGAGGGATGCAGTGTGTCAGGCGGTAAATGAGGGGTGGGACCGCGAGAGGATAGGTTCCCATATCATAAGGCGCTGCGACATCCACGACTGCGGCCAGACAGGAATTGTAGGTCACATGGGCGGCGCGTTCTCGGTCATCGAGGACAACCACATCCATCACATAAACAACAAGCACAACCTTGGCGGCGCCGAAATCGGGGGCATCAAGCTCCATGCTGCCATAGATACCATCATCAGGAGAAACCATATAGACCACTGCACGAGGGGACTGTGGCTCGACTGGGAGGCGCAGGGGACGAGAGTTAATCAGAATCTCTTCCACGACAACATCCCTCCCGTAGGGTGCGTCATTGAGAACGGACTTGACATTGGCGAGGACATCTTTGTCGAGGTCTCACACGGGCCGACACTCATAGACCACAACCTTCTCCTGTCGGGAATTGCTGCCAGGATCAGCACCCAGGGCATCGCCTTTGTGCACAACCTCATTGCAGGCTCTTTTACCTATGTGGGATCAGGCACTGACAACAGCGGCAAAAAGCTGCCCACAGACAGGTACACGCCTTACCATGTGCCGCACTCTACGAAGATTGCGGGCTTTATGACGATCCTCCACGGGGATGCAAGGCTGTACAACAACATTTTCATCCAGCAGGAGGTAAGGCACGACCTTCTGGACTTCTGCGTATCGAGGAAGACCGACACCATGAACAGGAACAATTTCATCACAGGTTCATGCGTGTACAACAGCTACCCGACGCCTCAGGAGTACTTTGCGAGGTTTAAAAAGAATGCGGAAAAGGAGCTTGGATCAAAGGATCTGTTCTACGAGCACCTTCCTGTGTATACAGGAGGAAACGCGTACTTTAACGGGGCGAGAGCCTGCGACCACGAGGTTGCAGCTCACATCGACACCACGCACAAGATAAATCTCTACCTCGATGAGACGGACGGCAGATTTACGCTCCACACAAATCTGTACGAGTACCTGCCGAGAAGCTATACCGTTCCGGTCAATACAGAGGTTCTGGGCATCGCTTTTGAGCCCGAGCAGAGATTTGAAAATCCCGATGGAAGTCCCATCATGTTTGATACGGATTACTTTGGGAGAAAGAGGGGGATCCACCCCGTTGCAGGTCCCTTTGAGGAGTGCAACACCGACAGGTTTACGGTCCAGACTCCCGGTTTTGGCTCTTACAGCATTCCTCACAGGCATAGGCCAAGGCTCGAGGACAGAGGGAGCGTATCAGAGTTTTCGGATTCTACGGCAGAAGATGAGAACATTCAGGGCGATAACTTCACATTCGGGTCCGATATACCCGATCCTGTGGATACCGTTCACGAGATAAATGCCAATATCATGCTGACAGGGTGCGAGAGCGCCGGGATCTCTTTTCCGTTTGAGGGGGCCCTTTTCAGGGTGAGGGACATGTTTGTCAAGGGCAATGAAATCTGGCTCTACGACGGGACTGCCGACAAGCTCGTTGAGCTCGACTGCGAGTACGGCATCTTCCATACCCTCAGAAAATGGTCCATAGGGGCACTTCAGTCAATCGATGTCTCAGAGGACCCGAACTGCGAAGGCTTTGTCAGGACGGCTGGAACGCTTCTGTGCATCCTGAGTAAGAACCTTGCGCACGACCCGGCAGACACCTGCTCAACGATCCAGGACAAGGTGAACTCAGGTATTGAGAAGAAGGGCATAAAGATGCGCTTCACGACCAAATACCTTAAGTTCATCCACAACAGGAAGTTCATCTCTCTCGAGGATGTCATCTACAGGGTGAGCCGCGGAAATATGGATATAGTGACGGAGAGGCTTGAAAAGGTATAAATAATGGATAAAACAGCAAACTGGTACGAGCTTGACAACGCTGCCAAGATCGTGCCTTCAACCGCGAGGGGAGCCAACACCAGAGTATTCAGGCTCACGTGTGAGCTAAAGGATGATGTAAATCCCGAAATCCTGCAGAATGCGCTCGATGACACGGTGGTGGAATTTCCCTTTTTTAACTGCGTCCTGCACAGGGGACTGTTCTGGTATTACTTGGAGGACAGCGACCTTAAGGCAGTGGTCGATGAGGAGCACACACCTGCCTGCCTTCCCCTGTACATAAGGGGCAAAAAGAACCTTCTTTACAGGGTGAATTACTTCAGAAAGAGGATAAATCTTGAGATGTTCCATGTCCTTGCGGACGGCACGGGAGCATTCATGTTTTTTAAGAGCCTTATAACGAGGTATCTTCAGATCCGCTACAACTTAAGTGATGATATAAAGCCCTCGGATGATTTTTCGGTTGAAGAGAAGAATGAGGACGCTTTCACAGACAACTATCAGAAACAGCGGGGCTTAAGCCAGCTCAGGGAGATGAGGTCAGTAAAGGCCTACCAGGTATCGGGAGAGCTTGACGACAACCTGCTTCCGCATCTTTTGGAGGGAACGGTATCTGCAAAGAGCTTTTTGGAGCTCGCACACAAATATGATACGACTGTGGGCGTTTTGTCCGTTGCCATCTACATAAAGGCGGTCATACAGGGTATGAACAGGCGCCAAAAAAAGAAACATATCGTAGTCAGTGTCCCCGTCAACCTCAGACAGTTCTTTAAGAGCGGGACGGCGAGGAACTTCTTCGGAGTAATAAATATTGACTATGACCCCATATCCTACGACGGGGAGCTTAAGAGCATCATAGAGCCCGTTGCCAGGGACTTCAAGGAGAAGCTCTCCAGCGAAAACATCGAGAGGACCATGAATTCCTACTCGGCTCTTGAGCACAACCTCGCGATCAAGATGGTGCCGCTCCCGATAAAGGACTTCACGATCGGCAAATTTGACTCGGCGGCAAAGAGGGGAGTTACGACCTCTATGTCGAACCTTGGACAGATCAGGATGCCTGAGCAGACGGTTCCCTACATCGACAGATTCAGCGCCTTTATGACAGCTTCCTCGCAGCAGGTATGCGTGTGTACCTTCGGCGACAAGATGGTGTTCGGCGAGGTATCGCCCTTCAAGACGCACAAGATCATGCTCAATTTCTTCAGGTGCCTGTCTCAGGAGGGAATGGAGGTCGAGCTGGGGACAAATGATTACGATGAGACTTGAGTGAGGATAGATTATTATGCAGATTTGCAAGAAATGTAACGTCAGGATAAGGGGCAGGAAGGAGTGCTGTCCCCTCTGTCAGGGAAAGCTGATGGAGGTGGAGGGGGATGAGAACCCTGCTTTTCCTGTCCTTGCCAGGAAAAAGATCAGCAGCATAACCTTTTTGAAGGTTTGTACTTTTCTTTTCATAGCTTTTGAGATCATATTCGGAGCGGTCAACATAATGACCGAGGGAGCCTTTCCCTTCATAGGTCCGGTGATGCTGGGAATTTTCGTTGCATGGGTTGATATACTCGCAATGATGTACCTTAGGAACAATATCATAAAGGTCATAACCTTTGAGGTTTTCGTAGCTATTATCGTGGATTACTACATAGATGTCAGGACAGGTTTTTACGGCTGGAGCGTTTCGTGGATGATCCCGCTGACGCTCATTGGGCTCGCAATTGTTACCATAGTGACGGCGCTTGTCCTAAAGCTCAGGCTCGATGAGTACATACTCTATATTGTATTTGACTTTGTGGTATCTCTTTTCCAGATATACTTCATAAAGACAGGGAAGAACACGTTTCCCTGGCCTGCGGTCATCAGCATCATGTTCTATATGATACTGATCGCGGCGCTGGTGATATTCAGATTCAGAGACCTGAAAAATGCATCGGAGAAAATGTTTAATATATGAGCATCAAGAACAGACTTAACAGAAATAACTTAAAGCGCGGGATCGTCTTTGCCTCCAAGGCTGGGGATTTCGTCGAGAACAGCATAGGCAGGGCGATTGAGAACTCGCCCAGAAAAGCGCCTGACCTTCCGGAAAATCCTGATAAGATGACCTGGTACAGGGTGCCTCTTGAGAGGGGGCTATCGGGTGACGGCTCGGAGTACTACATATACGTTAAGCTCGCTGACCCTGCAAAGCTCTGTATTTTCTTCTCCGGAGGCGGAGTTGCCTGGAATGAGTACACCGCAGCCCGCCCTGTGACGGGAGGAAAGGTTGCCTCTGGTGAGCCTAATTTTTATTGGAACAATCTGCGGCCCTTTACAGAGCTGATGAACATCAATGTCGGGATAACCGAGATTGAGAGCGACAAGAACCCCTTCAGGGACTGGAGCTTTGTCGTGATAACCTATGCCACGGGTGATTTCCATGTGGGTAACAACGACTACCCCTACAAGGCTGAGGACGGCTCAGATAATGTCCTCCATTTTCACGGATACGTCAATTTCCTTGAGAGCATGAAGGTGGCAAAAGAGCTGTTCCCAAAGCCCGACACGATCCTGATCGCCGGTAATTCCGCGGGGGCTTTTGCAGTGCCTGCGCTTTCAGGGGAGATTGTTGAGGATTACTATCCGGCGGCGAGAAACGTAACGCTTCTTTCCGACAGCGGGCAGCTGTTGTACAAGAACTGGAGAAAGACCGCCAGGACGATATGGCAGGCTAAGGAGAGCTTCTGGAAGGTGCTCCACACCGATAATATCACGCTTGACTGGTACAGGAACCTCTACGCCAAATACGGAGAGAGGCTGCGGTATCTGTATTCGAGCTCTGTGCGGGACTATCTCCTCAGCGCCTACTACAACGATATAGTCAACAAAAAATATGAGACTGATGCGGATGTACAGAAGGTTTACTTTGATCAGCTTCGTGAGATGGTCTCACAGCTAAAAGATATAACACCACATTTCGGGATGTTTTTAAATGAATGGAAGATACCCATCATAACAATGGGCGGAACGGTCCACACGAGCGTGAGAGAACACTATTTCACGGTGTTTACGCAAAACGGGATATCTATGGCGAAGTGGCTTTCTGACGCGTGCGAGGGAAGAGTCTACGATGTGGGGATGGAGCTGATAAAGTGATGTCACGGATTGTTCCTAAGCCTGAAGCTGGTAAAGACTTTTGACGCTGACATCACATCATAGAATAAGCCCCGACTTGCGCCGGGGCCGAAATCCATGGATCATTTTCAGTTGACGAAACACTGCTCAATCTGCGCTTCGTACTCGGGGCGAAGGTACTCGGGAACGTCGTACTCGTCGAGAGCCTCGGATACGGACCAGTGTTCATTCATCATCGAACGAAGAATATTGCGGATAACCTTAAGGTCATTAGCTTCCATAGTCATAGTGTTACTCATTTTCACAGCCTCCTCATAAAAAACAACAAAACGTCTTTCAACTACAATATATTGTAGTACAAAAAAATCTACATACAAGTATTGACATTGCTGATTCCTGTATTTTTGTAAAAAGTGCACAGAGGAAATAGATATTTTCATGTCCCTTACTACGGTTTCACTAATTATTTCAATAATCGGACTGTGTTCTTCCTTTGTACTGGTGGGCTTTCTGCCCTCACTGGTATCTCTTATTATTGGGATTATCCTGTTTTCAAGGTACAGGACCATCGAAAACGTTCGAGTTATCGCTATTTCAGTCGTTGGTATACTTTTACCAATGATTATGTACTGCAACACCTACGGGATGTCTCTTCCGGGGACGGGAGATAGCAGCACTGGTATCATCAGGCATATTCTTGCCACAAACTATGCAAATCTTGGAATTGATATTGGAAAAGTGGGGATTTGGGGCGGTGAGAGCGCCATAACAGGAAGCGGTATTGAGATGGAGTATACCGCAGAGAACATGATATCCGGAATTGATGCAGAGATGGAGAATTCCGGTGTTGCAGGTGATAAGGGCGATAAAAGTCGCAATGAGAAAAAGCGTCAAGGCATTGCAGCGGGAGATGAATCGTCTGATTCCGGCGGCGAAGATGAGATAATATACGTGGACAATATGCCCGGGTCTGCCGACGACTTAAATGCAAGGCTTGCAGCCATGAAAGAGGAGAAATCTGATTCAGACAAGAGTGATAGCATCTTTGAGAGTCTTGACAGCATCAGGGAGAGCGATAAGAACAAGGGAGGCATTGTCAGCATCGCACCATCAGACGATGATATGCCTTCTTACGGAGGGATTCCTGTAGGGACTCTCCTCATAGCGCAGTATTTCAGGGAAGATGACCACAACTGTAACCCGGTGCTGGTACTTCAGAACAAGACGGGCACCACAGTAAGATACGAGTGTACCTTTATCGCAAGGGACGAAGAGGGAAATGAGATGGCGACCTTTGACAAGACGGTTGAGGCCGTAAGGGAGAATGCGCTCTTTGTATTCGAGGGAAGGTTTGATAAGAGGGAGCTTAGCGGCGGTTTACCTGCGTCTTATGAGTTTTCGATCACAAAGAGACTCCCCTACGAGAAGGAGATGGCAGACAAGGTCTCGGTGTACACTTCTGTAAAGGACACCTCGGCCATACTGACAGCAGAGAATAAGAGTGACGCAAGGGTCAAGGTAGATGCCTATGTGCTGTTTTTTGACAGGAATGAGCTCGTTGACTGCATGTGGATGATACCGCAGAACACGGGTGAAGTCTGCATAGACCCCGGAAGCAGAGCCGTGGTAGAGGGAGATGCATACTACCGGTTCGACCGCGTTGAGACATTCTACACAGCCTACGAGGCCGTCGGGGAGTGAGGAACTGTAGCGAAATAACTTGAACATTTTACTTGCCTGTTTTCCCAAATGCTGCGTCAAGAGCCTTAACAATGCCCGAGAGGTGAAATTGCCTGCGTTATTACAGAAATCCGCATGTACTGCGGATTTCGTGAGAATATGATTCAAGGATGCAGTTACAGCTTGTGCTCCTGCAAGGAATTAAGTGAAAGAATGAGGGCTGACTGCTCCGGGCCAAGTGTCTTTGTCAGTGCGGCCTTTTCAGAGTGAGAGAGCCTCTTTAAGTGCCACTCGCGGCTCATGGCTTTTCCCTTGGAGTCAAATTCCTCGAAGTAGTAGAGGCTGACCGGAAGGCGCGACCTCGTATACTTGGCACCTTTCCTTGAATTGTGTGCAGCAAGGCGCTTTTTCAGATCAGTTGTATAGCCGCAGTAGAGCGAATTATCCCTGCATTTTACGATGTAAGCATAGTGTGTCATACCATCATGATACCACATAATACTGTTGAAAACGGCATAAATGCTTTTCCAACAGTAGAGCAATAAAAATTTCCTGCACAAGAGCCTGAAGTTTTACGTTATTTTTGCAAATCGTGTCAATAAAATGACAGTTTACGAAGAGGAAGGTTTTAAATCGGAGTTTTAGTTTAGAATGCTATACATAGCAAAATACAAAAGTTTGGCAAGTCGCAAAAATGAGCATAAACAAATAAACAAGAGTCCGGCAACAAAATGTACATAGAAAGGGTGGGTATTATGCAGAAAATTGATTTTAACAAGGAATGGACTGTAAAGAGAATAGATAAGGCAGGTATTGAGAAGAAGGTCAATCTTCCACATGATGCCATGTTGTACGAGAAGAGAAGTGAGAATAACCCCGGAATCCATAATATAGGTTACTTCGAGGGCGGTGACTACGAATATACGAAGACGTTCAATATTCCGGCAAACTACAGAGGAAAAGACGTAATTTTTGAGTTTGAGGGTGTTTACCACAGCGCGATCATCTATATCAATGGCGAAGAAGCAGGAAAGTGCGACTACGGCTACACTAACTTCTATGTAAACGCCACCAACTTAAACTACGGCGAGGACAACGTCATCAGGGTTATCGCTCACAACTCCGACCAGCCCAACAGCCGCTGGTACTCAGGATCGGGAATATACAGACCTGTCTGGATGTATGTTGGAGAGCGTGACCGCATCGAGATGAACGGAGTCAAGGTTAGAACCCTTTCTGTTACGCCTGCAGACGATAAGGCCTTTAAGGGAGATGCTTATCTCGGAGTCACAATCAATGTGACAGGCGATGAGAGCGACAATGCAAGCATAAAGATCCTTGATAAAAACAGAGTTGTCATCTGTGAGGAAGAGATTGCGACAGGCAGGGAGGTTCAGCTCTCAGTAAGTGACGTTGAGCTCTGGAGCGCAAGGCGCCCGAGACTCTATACTCTTTTGGTAAATTACAAAAACGACGAGGAGAGAGTCACCTTTGGAATCAGGAGCCTTGAGTGGAGCAGGCAAAAGGGCATGACGGTCAACGGAAAGAGAATACTCCTTAGAGGCGCATGCATCCACTCCGACAATCAGCTCCTCGGAGCTGTGACAGACCCTGACGCAGAGCTTCGGAGAGTCAAGCTCCTTAAAAAAGCTGGCTACAATGCTATCAGAAGCGCTCACAATCCGTGCTCGAAGTATCTTCTCGATGCCTGCGACAGGCTTGGAATGTACATGATGGATGAGTACGTTGACATGTGGTACATCCATAAAAACAAATACGACTACGCCCTTTTCGTTGAAAAGAACTATAAATCTGACCTTGAGGCTATGGTCCAAAAGGACTACAACCATCCCTGCGTTGTCATGTACTCGACAGGAAATGAGGTGGCAGAAACAGGCCAGGAGAGAGGCATAAAGCTCACAAAAGATATGACAGAGTATCTGCACAGCATCGACGACACAAGACCCGTCAGCTGCGGAATAAATATCTTTTTCAACTTCCTGTTCTCCATGGGACTTGGAATCTACAGCGATGAGAAGGCTGAGAAAGACGCACAGAGCGCAGGCAAGAAAAAGAAGGCAGTGGGCTCGGAGTTCTACAACCAGATGGCAGGACTTTTCGGTGACACTTCGATGAAGGTCGGAGCAACAATCTACCCGTGCGACGTCAAGACGAGGGACGCCTACGCAAACATGGACATTGCGGGCTACAACTACGGAATCCTCAGATACAAAAAGGACCTCAGAAAGTATCCGAACAGGATAATCCTGGGAAGTGAGACCTTCTGCAAGGATGCTTACAAATTCTATGAGTTTGCAAAAAGACATAAGGGTGTTGTCGGTGACTTTGTATGGGCAGGCCAGGACTACATCGGTGAAGCCGGGATCGGGTCCTGGGAGTATGAGGACTACGCGCCAAAGAACGCAGACCAGTCAGGATGGCTGACCGCCGGCTCCGGAAGAATTGACATCACGGGAAAAGCAATCGGTGAAGCCTATTACACAAGGGTTGCCTTCGACAGAGAGAAAGGCCCCATCATCGCAGTTGACCCTGTCTATCAGACAGGTAAGCACTCGCCCTCTGCCTGGAAGATGTCACAGGCACTCAGGAGCTGGTCCTACGAGGGGTGTGACGGGTACGAGGCAAAGGTTGAAGTATACGCAAGGGCCGCAGAGGTCGAGATCTTTGTAAACGGAGTGAGCGAAGGCAGGAAGAAAGCTGACGGTGACTGCATCTTCAAATTCAGGACAAAGTATGAGACCGGCTCTATCAAAGCCGTTGCCTACGACGAATACGGCATGGTGATAGGAAGAGATGAGCTTGTAAGCGCAGGAAGTACAACAAAGCTCTCTATTGTTCCTGAGGAAAAAGAGGTATCAAAGGGACACCTTTCTTTTGTAAGATTGTCATTTACTGACTCGGAGGGCGTGTGGAAGCCCATGGAGAAGGCGAGGATCAAGGTAAGTGTCGAGGGCGGAGAGCTTCTTGCCTTCGGAAACGGATGCCCCTTCAACCCCGACGGCTATGTGCAGGATGAGACCTTCACATATTACGGCGAGGCGCTCGCAGTAGTCAGGGTTACAGGAGATGAGATAAAGCTCACTGCAACTTACAGAAACGGCGAAACAGCTGAGTGCACAATCCCTGTTGCGCAGTGATATAAGAAAACTGTAGCAGCAGGAAACTCTTGATCAGTGTTTGGCCAAGCAGCACCGGGAGGTAGAAATATGCTGAGAATAAGCAGCTTTAAAGTGGATAACGTATCAGAAAACCTTGTTACCGACAACCTGCATCCTGTCTTTACCTGGGCTGTAGAGTCAGATGAGAACGGCATCAGGATAACTGAACAGAAGATCGACATAGAGGGTTACAAAAAAGAGATTGCCGGCTCTCAGTCGTACATATATGACGGGCCGGGGCTGATAGCTTTTTCTGTGTACAGGGCAAAGATCAGCATAACTGCAAGTACGGGTGAAACTGCATCAAAAATTATTTCTTTTGAGACAGGCTTTTTGAATAAGCCAAGGATCGGGAAGTTCATCACGGACAAGGGCTATGTCTTTAAGGAGAAGAAGATATCTCCGAAGGTCATGGTCTTTAAGAAGAATTTTACTGCATCGGGCAGGATAAAAAAAGCCATGCTCTATGCGACGGCAATCGGTATGTACCGCGTCGATATAAACGGGAAAAAGGCCGGGGATATGTTTCTTACGCCAGGCTTTACCTCGTATAAGCATGACCTGCAGTACCAGGCAGTTGATGTAACTGACCTTTTATCTGAAGAAAACACGATCGTTGCCACCGTATCAGGCGGATGGGCTGTGGGTAGCTTTGTTTTTTCGAGGGTGAACAGGGTCACGGCGGACAAGCAGAGCTTTTTTGCCGAGATAAGGATAGAGTACGAAAACGGCGATAAGTCCGTCATTGGAACGGACAGTACCTGGAAGGTTGCGCTTGACGGGCCGGTTACGATGGCAGATATCTACGACGGCGAGGACTACGACGCCAGGATCACTTTGGATAAGATGCACTTTAAGGGCGCAGCAGAAGAGAGCCTTTCCATTTCGCCGAGGATAAGTGCGGCAGTGGGCGTCCCGGTAAAAGAGCATGAGTCCTTTAAGCCAATCTCGGTTAAGAAAATCGCAGATGAGCTTGTCTACGACTTCGGGCAGAACTTTGCAGGTATCGTGCACCTTGATATAGACGGCAGGGACGGGCAGGTCGTAATAGTAAAACACGCCGAGGTCCTTCATCCTGACGGAAGGCTTAACACCGATTTTTTGCGCTCAGCAAGGGCGTCAATTGTGTACACATGCCGTGAGGGAAAGCAGAGCTATTTCCCGAGCTTTACATATATGGGATTTCGCTATGTCTCGGTTTCAGGAATTGACGAAGATAAGATAAAAATCGAGGCGAGAGCTCTTTATTCTGATGTTGCAGACAACGGGGATTTCAGGTGCTCGGATGAGATGATAAACCGCCTTCAGGAGAACATCAGGTGGGGCGCCAAGTCCAACTTTGTTGACATCCCGACGGACTGTCCGCAGAGGGATGAGAGAATGGGCTGGACGGGAGATATAGCTCTTTTTGTGAGGACTGCGGCCTACAATTTTGACATGAGCAGGTTCCTTGCTAAGTGGCTGAGGGATATGAGAAGCGAGCAGCTCTCCACAGGCGGTATCCCGAATACTATCCCCGCGCAGGGGTTCGGTTTTCCGGTCACAATGCCCACGATGGCAATCGATTTCTGGGGGGATGCGTCCGTCCTCGTTCCCTACGCCGAGTACATGGCGAGGGGCGATATCAACATCCTCACCTCCAACTATCGGATGATGAAAAAATATGTCGACGCCTGCAGGTTCTGGGCGGGACTTTTTTCCTTCGGAAAGAAGAGGTATCTGTGGGATACGCTTCCTGCGCTCCACTTCGGAGACTGGGTTGCGCCCGACGTTTCCAGGATGCAGCAGTGGCAGAGGAGGGCGAAGTGGACAGCGACATGCTCCCTCTCAAACACCTCGCGCCTTCTGTCTGAGATTGCAGGAATCCTCGGAAAAAAGCCGGACGAGAGGTTCTACAGGGAGTTATCCGAGAAGGCTGCAGATGCCTACAGAACCTATCTCACGGACGGAAACGGAAAATTAAAAGAGGAATTTCAGACGGCCTACGTCCTTCCCATCTACTTTGATATGTTCAAGGGGAAGGAGAAGCAGAATGCGGCGGATAATTTGTCTGACCTTGTTAAAAAGAACAACTACAGGATAGGAACGGGATTTCCCGGTACGCCCTACATTCTTTTTGCCCTTGCCGACAACGGGCATGAGGAAGAGGCGTTTAAGATGCTGACCTGCAGGGAGTGCCCGTCATGGCTCTACGAAGTGAAGCAGGGCGCGACCACCATCTGGGAGAGATGGGACGGGCTCGATGAAAACGGAAACTGCCCGATCGGCGACGACGGAACAGATACGATGATCTCTTATAATCACTACGCATCGGGCGCAGTGGGCGACTTTTTGTACAGGAGAGTTGCGGGAATTGAGCCGATAGAAGCAGGCTACAGGCGCTTCAGGATAAAGCCCCTTGTGGGCGGTGGGCTCACATCGGCACAAGCGCGGGTTGGTACGCCCTACGGTGAGATAAAGTCGGATTGGCATATTACAGATAGCAGGTTCACTATTGATGTTAAGGTCCCTGTCGGGACTGAGTGCTCTCTGATCCTTCCCGACGGGTCAGAGCACGATGTGACTAACGGGAAGTATAGCTTTGAGTGCCGGCTATAGCATGCTGTGAAAAGTCAAAAGTGACGTCACGGATTGTTCTGCTCTTTGCGCTCCCACAATCCGCCGGGACATCATAACAAAAGGAGTCATTACAGATGAAAAAGAAGATATGGCCAATCGTGGTCATGGCGGTTTTTGTGATTATTGCAGGATTTCTTTTCAGGTACAGAAACGCTGTAGTTGCAGTGTGGAATAACCTGACAGCGTACAAGCTTCAGATGGATGAGACTGATGAATGGGCAGGCGGAAGGAGCTTTACAAAAGTCGCTTACGCGACAGATTCCGAGAGTCAGTACCTTGATCTGTACATTCCAAATACTGCGCTGAATGAAGAAAAACCGCAGCTCTTTGTGCTGGTACACGGCGGCGGATTCATCTACAATGATTCGCAGTCGAGGCAGGCGCAGCTGATGTACAGGTATTTCAGGGATCAGGGATACGCCTGTGCCACGGTCAACTACAGGCTTGCCCAGGAGGAACCCTTCCCGGGAGCCCTGTGCGATGTGAAGGCTGCGATCAGGTTTTTGAAGGCCCACGCAGAGGAGTACGGGTATAGCGCCGAAAAGGTGGCTATCTGGGGCGAGTCGGCAGGAGGATACCTTGCGGTTGCAGCAACTGTCACAAATGACGATGAGTTTGGCGACGTAACATACATCGGACAAAAAGAGATTGAGGACAGGCTCGGCTATAAGGTGAGTGCCAAAGTGGATGTATGCGTGGACTACTACGGCGCAGTGGAGCTCTCCAAGAAAACTTCCGACTGGAATAAACTCGGGTATCCACTCTTTATAATAGACATCGCAAACAGCTGGCTTCACACCGACATAATAAAAGGCTACTCCGACGTTGAGTCCTACTGGTTCAGAAAAGAGACAGAAGGGATGACAGCCGAAGAAGCCGCCTACTATGACATCTACAATTACTTAAACGAAAACGCCGCTGACCTGAAGAACACCAAATTCTGGATTTCTCACGGCGACAGCGACATAACCGTGCCTATCCTGCAGTCGCAGAGGCTATATGACACAATCTCAACCTTTGTCGGCAATGATAATGGAGTTTTCAAAGTTGTCCCCAAGTCCGGTCATGCAGGCGACATCATGTACACGGACGAAGAACTCTCATTCGTAAAGGCATACCTGGATAACAACCTGTGACCCCCATTTGAAGATACATCCTCATTTATGTTAAACTTATATCATCAGTTTGCAGGTGTTATATACTTAAACTGATAACCAGGATTTAGCAAATATATATCTGAACCGGTATGCATAGAAAAACGTCGGCACTTAGGTGGTGTTTTTTACCACCTTAGTACCGTTACGTTTTTCTTTGAGCGGAAGCGCCATACCGGGCAGATGTATATTTGCTAAATCCGTCCTTACAATAAGTATACCAAGAGGATGAGCGTAAATGCACAAACTTGCAATAGTGGATGACGACCCGGGTTACAGGAAGAACATAAGGGAATTTCTGAAAAAGTATGAGGAGGAGTACGGCACCTCGTTCAGCATAAATGAGTTCACCGACGGCGATGAGCTCCTCGAGGGGTACAAGCCGGACTACGACATTATCCTCCTCGACATAGAGATGGAGTTTGTCGACGGGATGACCGCAGCAGGCAGGATCCGAGAGGTGGATGAGGATGTTCTCATCATCTTCATCACCAATATGCCGCAGTATGCCATAAAGGGCTATCAGGTGGGAGCCCTCGACTACATTTTAAAACCGCTTAGTTACTACGCTTTTTCACAGACCATAAAAAGAGCCATAAACAGGCGGCAGACCACCGACAAGAGGTACATCGTAGCAGGCGAGAGAGGGATAAAGCAGAAGATCGATGTATCAGATATTCTGTACGTCGAGGTCATAAATCATGACCTTATTTTCCATACCAAAAACGGAAACATAAATGCCAGAGGAACAATGAGGGATACCATGAACGAGCTAGCGGGCATGGATTTTTTTCAGTGCAACAAGGGGTATCTGATCAACCTTGAGTACGTCGATTCCGTTGAGGGGAGCGATGTAAGGATAGGGAAAGATAATCTGCAGGTTTCGAGGTCCAAAAAGAAGCAGCTGCTTGACGCACTCAACGAATACATGAGAAAGATAGGGCACTGACATTGGAGATTGGAATAAGAGAAGTTCCGAACCTTGGAAATACACCGGGCGGCTGGTATGCCATAAGCTACTTCCTTTCGGCCGTCTTTTTCCTTTATTACAACCACAACACCAGGAAGGGAATGAGAAAGTGGCTGCCTGTTTCAGGCATCGGCGCCTTCCTTACTTTTTTTATGCATATCACAACAGGGTGCTACGGCCTTTACTTTGTGACGGTCATGATAATCGTCTTTGCCCTTATTTATAGTATCTTTGCCCTGTGCCTTGAGGGAGATTTCTGCAAAAAAGCCTATTACACGATAAGGGCTTTTATGCTCGGCGAGATGATGGCGTCCGTCGGCTGGCAGATTTATTACTTCGGAGTCCAGAACAGAGGCGTGAGGATCGGCCTTCTCCAGCAGATAATCAGCATGGTCCCGACTTTTTTTATCGTATTGTTGATAGGACATTTCCTCGAGAGAAGGCACGCCAGGAGAAACAGAGACCTTATCATTACAAAGAGAGAGCTCGCTTTGGTGTTCCTGGGAATGTTCACGCTCTATGCGATCAGCAACCTGTCGTACGTCGTTACGGGAACGCCTTTTACGACGAAGTACACCGCAGAGCTCTTTATCATAAGGACGCTCATAGATTTCACCGCGGTTGTCGTCATGTATCTCTACCACGAACTGCTATTGCAGACCGCTGAGAAGATAGAGGCGGAGACCTTAAAGAACATTCTCGAGATGCAGTACAGCCAGTACCAGATCCAGGAAGAGAGCATGGCCGTTGTCAACCAGAAATACCACGACTTGAAGCATCAGATAATCGCCATGAAACAGAACCTGGGAGACGGTGATAACGAGAAGTATCTCGACCAGATGCTCTCCGATATCAAGAGGTACGAGGCGACCTATTCAACAGGGAACAGGGTGCTCGACACGATGCTCAATTCAGAGGCCATGAAGTGCCAGGCGAGGGGAATCGAGTTTACCTGCGTCGCGGACGGAAGTGCAATCGATTTCATGAGCCCCATGGACATAAACGCTCTTTTTGGAAACGCCATAGACAACGCAATCGAGGGAGCTGAGAAGATACCTGAGAAGGAGGAGAGGCTCATTCACCTCTCGGTCGACCGGCAAAAGAACTTTGTGCGAATCTACGTTGAGAACCGCTTTATAGGAAAGATAAGATTTCGGCACAACCTTCCTCTCACCACCAAGGCAGACACCAATTTCCACGGCTTTGGCATAAAGAGCATGAAGTCGATCGCAGAAAAGTACGGCGGCTCGATCCGCGCAGAGGCAGAGGAGGGCTGGTTTAAGCTGTCGATCCTTCTGCCGCACGCAGATTATAGACAAGAAACAGAGTAAAAAAATGCTAATAAGAAATTACAGTTACGAAAATGCAGTTCGCGACAAAAAACGACCGTTAACGAAGGCGGTCGTTTTTTTGTGCCAAAATGAGATAGTATATCATTACATCAAAAAACCAAGAGGAGAAACGTTATGGCCAAAGATAACAACATCTGGAACAATCCGCTTTTAAAGAGCGCGATAACCTCCAAGGACGTGAAAGCGCCTGAGATGCTCTTAGGGTACATGGTGGGACCCTTCGGAGCTCTTCTTTCCTCCGGAATATTCACCAGTATGCTCCAGAAGTACTTAAATGAGGTGCTGGGATTATCCAACGGATTTCTCACGGCGCTGCCGCTGGTTTCGACTATCTTCATCATCATAGCAAATCTGATAGTCGGTCAGCTCATCGAAAACACGAGGGTACTCGCAGGAAAGGCAAGACCCTGGATACTGCTCTCGGCAGCGACTCTTTCAATCGCATCGATCCTTATGTTCATAGTTCCCTCCGAGGGTATGGCGAGGATGGTTTGGATAACGATTGCCTACAACCTGTACTACTCGGTGGCTTTCCCCATCTACAACACGGCAAACTCGACGATGGTTCCCGTGTCCACAAGAGACGGGGCACAGAGGAGCTCACTGGCATCCTTAAGTAACATCGCAGGACTCGGAGTTATGGGAACAGGCTCCATGGTCTTCCCCATACTTGCATCCAACATACTCAAAAACGACCGGCACAAGTGGCTGATGGTCATGATATTTGTGGCTGTCATCACAGCGCTGACGATCATCATCCAGTACAAGTTCACAAGAGAGAGAGTAACAGAGGAAGATCTGGGATCTGCATCTTCAACCTCCCAAAAAGAAAGCATCACGATAAAGGATCAGCTGAGTGCTGTCACAAATGAGAAGTGGTGGTGGATCATAATCATCTTCTACATGCTCTTCCAGTGGTCGGGCGCTATCAAGAACGGCTCAATGACTCAGTTCTGCGAATGGGTAGTGGGACTTGACCTGGTTGGAGGCGACTGGGGAATGGCGCAGACGATCCTCTCGATCGCAGGTGCAGTCCCTATGGCAGCGGCAGTTGTCTTCGTGGTTCCTCTATCAAACAAGATCGGAAAGGCTAAGACAACAGCTATCTTCATGGCAATCGGAGCTGTTGGCGGAATACTTGCAGGACTCTTTTCAGAAAACCTTGTGCTTGTCGGAATCGGAGTAGGCCTCAAGTGCCTGGGATCATCCCCGGCAGCTTATCTGATACTTGCGATGCTGGCAGACGTAATCGACCACATTGAGTACAAGACAGGTATCAGAACAGACGGCCTTACAATGTCAATCTACTCATCGCTGATGGTTGCGGCATCGCCAATTGGAACATCTATTTTAAACGCTCTTCTCACCGCATCAGGGTTTGATCAGAATATGGTCTTCGGCGAAGGTGTTCAGAGCGCATCTGCGAGGATGGCACTTTCCGTCTCTTATATATGGATAGAGACAGCCTGCTACATTCTCTGCGGCATACTCATCCTGTTCTTTAATGTGGAAAAGAACTTAAAGTCGGAGCAGGAGGAGATCAAAAAAAGAAAAGGTATTTAAATGGTTATTACCGTTCATGTCCAAAAAAATGCAGATGACGAAGGAGGCGTTTTTGGGCAGGCAAACGGAGATAATATGATAAAAGCAAAAACAAATGTGATCAGGAGGATATTATGAGCAAAAGGAAAAATGTATGGCGCGGTGTTACAGGCGTCTCAGCTTCACTTCTCGCGATGCTGTGCGCAGGACTTAATATCGCAAATGCAAACGTAGGATTCATCAATGCAAGACTTGGCACGACAAACAACATAGTCGTTGACACGGGAGACGGATCCACCGACACGATCTATTATAAATCAGAGTTTGGAACTCTGGCTGAGATGGTCAAGGCGAAGCAGGCCCTGGCAGAGGAGATCTCATCAGAGGGAGCAGTTCTTTTCAAAAATAACGGTGCACTTCCCTTAAACATTTCATCAGAGAAGGTAACACTCTGGGGTCTTAACTCACACTTCCCGACACTCGGAGGTATGATCGGCTCATCGACAGGATTTAACGCAGAGGCAGGTCAGCCTGCTTACGGAATAGAGGAGGCTTTTGTTGAGAGAGGGTTCTCATTAAACCAGACAATGATAGACCTCTACTCATCAGACATGGTTTTAGGCTACGCAAGAAGAGGCTTCGGTCAGACAGGTCACGGACTCTCACCTGCATTTACAGCAACCTATGTAAATCAGTCTGAGTACCCCGTAGGTGAGATACCTGCAAGCCTCTATACGGATGACATCTTATCAAGCGCAGACGACACGGCAGCAATTGTTGTCATCTCGCGTGACAGCTCTGAGGCTGCCGACTACTATCCGACAGAGAAAAATACCACAGAGGGCGACTCCTACGAGAGACCTCTTGCACTCTCAGATTATGAGAGAGATATGATAGCACTTGCAAAAGAGCACAGCACCAAGGTCATCGTAATGATTAACGCGGACAACGCACTTGAGATCGAAGAGCTCAAGAATGATTCAGACATCGATGCGATCCTCTGGGCAGGAGAGCCCGGACTCTACGGCTTCCTCGGCGTAGCGGATGTTGTATCGGGTGCAGTCAATCCTTCAGGACACATCACGGATACTTACGCAGCAAACTCAACATCAGCTCCTGCAATGGCTAACTTTGGTATGTACGAGTACACAAACTCATCAAACCAGGGCGGGAACCTGACAGAGACAAATAAGGCTGACTGGTATCTTGTTGAGAATGAGGGCATCTACGTGGGCTACAAGTACTACGAGACAAGATATGAGGATGTTATCCTTGGTCAGGGCAACGCTGATTCATCTGTAGGAGCAACTCAGGGAAGTAACTGGGTATATGAAGATGAGGTGACATATCCCTTCGGTTACGGACTCTCTTACACAACCTTTGAGCAGAAACTTGAAAATGTATCCGTATCTGTAGGCGGTGAGGGAACAGCTACAGTTTCAGTTAAGAATACAGGCTCGGTTGCAGGAAAGAGTGTAGCACAGCTCTATGTTCAGGCGCCTTACACAAATGGCGGCATCGAAAAGAGTGCTATACAGCTCATCGGATTTGCAAAGACATCTGTGCTTGAGCCGGGAGCATCCGAAACAGTAACAGTTTCTTTTGACCCTCAGTACATGGCAAGCTATGACGATTCAGGTGCCGGAGCGTGGGTACTCGATGCTGGTGATTACTACTTCGCAGTAGGAAACGGCGCTCACGAGGCACTCAACAACGTGCTTGCACTAAAGACCGGAAGCAAAGACAAGCTCGTATCAACAACAGAAGAAGACGTAATAGATCCTGAGTGCGCATTTAAGTGGACTCTTTCAGCTAAGGACGACACAACTTACTCAGAGAATGTTGAGAATCAGCTTCAGTTTGCCGACATCAACACACAGATTCCCGGAACGGTTACATATTCCACAAGATCTGACTGGACTCTCGGATGGGACACTGTTGATTCGCTTACTCCTACAGACGAGATGATGGTAGGACTCACAAACTCAAGATATCAGCTTACCGCAAACGGCGACGGCGTTAGCTGGGGCGTTGACCACGGCATACAGCTGATCGACCTGGTAACCATAGAAGACGGCAAGATCACTGGCGTTGCAGACTTTACAGACCCTGTATGGGATCAGCTCCTCGAGGAGATCACTCTGGATGAGGCAATCCAGTTCATCGAGAAAGGCGGAGATGACATAGAGAACATCGATTCCATCCTCCTGCCAAGAGCTTATGAGAACGACGGACCTCTCGGATTTACCTACGATCAGGTGGCAGGCTACTATGTGAGATGGACAAATTCCGACAAGAACCGTCCCACCTATGTATCAGAAAAAGACGAGTACGCAAACTGGTCAGACAACGTAATGCCAACTGAGCCTGTAGTTGCTGCAACCTTCAACACAGACCTCGTTACAAGACAGGGTGAGCTTCAGGGTGAGGCAGCTCTCTGGACCAAGGAGACAGGTGTCATCGCACCCGGTATGAATCTCCACAGAACACCTTACAACGCAAGAAACCACGAGTACTACTCAGAAGACTCTATGATGACCAACATCATGGGCGTCGCAGTTACATCAGGCATGAAGTCTAAGGGACTTCAGGCACAGCCCAAGCACCTTGCCTTCAACCACCAGGAAACGAACCGCTCAGGTATGTCGACCTTCTTAAAAGAGCAGGCAGCAAGAGAGAACGAGCTAAGAGGCTTCCAGGGGGCGATGAGCCGGAATACGGCTGCAACAGTAATGACAGCCTTCAACAGAATAGGAACACAGTTCGTAGGTGCGAGTGAGGAGCTCCTTATCAACATCGCAAGAAACGAGTGGGGTTACACAGGTGCCTTCGTAACAGATATGATAAACGGTGCGGACTACATGAACTGGCGCGACATCACCTTTGCAGGCGGCGGAAATGCACTCACAACATCGGCTTACGAGACATCAGAGATCGGAACAATGGCAGCATCAAAGTCAGCAATTGCCAAGGATACTCAGTTCCAGAAGATGATGAAGTCAAACATCAAGTACTGGCTCTACAACCTGGCACAGTCAAATGCCATGAACGGACTCTCAAACACTATGGAGATCAAACACGTATCGACATGGTGGCAGAACACAATCTATGCGGCAGTCGCTCTCTTTGCAGTCCTGACAGTAGCAGGATGCACACTTTATATAAAAGAGCTCAGAAAGGAAGGTAACGAATAATGAAGAACAGAGGAATAGGTTTTTACCTTACATTGGTAGCATGTGCACTCGCACTGATTGATATATTTGTGTACACTTCGGTAATGTACAAGATGACTTCGGTTTTTGTTCTCCTTGTAGCGGTTATAGCAGTTGAGTGCGCGGCATTCTTTTTAAACAATAAGATCCTGAATGAGATTCTTCCGATTGTACAGGGAGTTCTCCTGGGGCTTGCTGCAGCACATTCCTTCTACGTAATGGTAAACCAGATCGGGTACGTTATAGCAGCACTGGACACGGTAGACACGATAACATCATTTATCGCATTTGTTGTCATCGCGCTTGCAGGCACAATACTTTGCTGGGTTTCAGGGTTCCTTAAACAGACCAACGAAGCCTGAACAGATAAACCTTCCGGCTGCCGCAAATAAAAAAAGCGGCAGCCCTTTTCTATTACAGGATTTATTTTTGATGAGGATGAATATGAAAAAGAATGCGTTTAATCCATACCTTCCAAGCTACGAATACATACCTGACGCAGAGCCCCACATCGTAGGCGACAGGGTCTATATCTACGGCTCGCACGATCTGTTTGATGGCGCGAGCTTCTGCCTGGGCGATTATGTGTGCTACTCGGCACCTGTTGATGACCTCTCTGACTGGAAGTATGAGGGAGTAATATACAGAAGAGAGCAGGACCCAAGTGCACGGGGACCGCGCCTTTTCTTGGGGCTTGCGGCACCTGATATGGTGAAGGGCCCTGACGGGAGGTTTTACCTCTACTACTTCATGGGCGGGACAAAAAAGATATCCGTTGCGGTGTGCGACACTCCTGCCGGAAAGTACGAGTTCTACGGAGATGTGAAGTACCAGGACGGGACACCGATCGGCTTTAAGAACGAGCCGTTTCAGTTTGATCCCGGAGTATTTTTGGATGATGACGGAAGGTTATATCTGTACACCGGCTTTGCTCTTACGAATAATCCGCTCCTTCTTCTCGGAAACAGGCCGACCATGAAGGGACCGATGTGCTTTGAATTAGACCCTGCTGACATGCTGACCGTCAAAAAAGGACCCGGGTATATTGGCGTCGGTGGCAGGAAGGATGGCGACAGAGGAGGCTTTAAGAATCATCTTTTTCTGGAGGCCAGCTCCATGAGAAAGTTTGACGGAAAGTACTACTTCATATACAGCTCTTTGAACTCTCATGAGCTGTGCTACGCGGTGTCGGACAGGCCCTACGGGGGCTTTACCTACGGCGGCGTTCTTGTGTCAAACGGAGATATAGGCCTCTCCGGAATAACCGATGTGTCACACGCAAGGAACAACACAGGAAACACGCACGGGAGCCTTATTAAGATAGGCGATAAGTACTATGTTTTCTACCACAGACAGACAAACAGAAAGCAGTCGTCGCGTCAGGCCTGCGCCCAGGAGATCAGGTTTGAAAACGGCAGGTTCTACCAGGCGGAGATGACTTCCCAGAGCTTTGGAGACGGGCCTCTTTGCGGGAAAGGGCGCTTTCCCTCATACATAGCCTGCAATGTCTACGGCAAAGACGGCACAAGGTTCCTCTCGATGATAAAGCACAGGAAGGGCAATACTCCCTTTATAACCCAGGACGGGGGCGACAGGAACAAGGGATCTGACCAGTATATAGACAACTTCTGCGACGGATGCACCGTCGGCTTTAAGTACTTTGACTTATCGCACACAGGCACTATAAGCGTGAAGCTGATAGGAAAAGGTAGCGGAAGAGTGCTGGTCAGGACCTCCGAAGACGGGGAAGCCATAACCCGGATACCTGTAGAGCTATGCGGGGGAGAAGGAGATTTTAAAGGTCTTATAAAGGGCCTTTCTTCCAAGGAAGCACTGTTTTTTGGCTACGAGGGAAAGGGCCGGTTTAAGTTCATTTCATTTGACCTTGGCTAAGTGATCAATGATTTATATTAAATATAATAGCATACAATATGCCTAAAAGGGCACTTTAACGCTTTAAATCGCTTTGTGCAAAAATTATACTTTTTTCTCTATTTTCTTACAAAAATTGTACATGATTTTTGTCAATAACTACAAAAAATAAAAAAAGTATAAACACAGGTATTGCATTTTGCACAAAGTGGATTTATTATAACTATGTCGTTAAGAAATCAATAAGTGCCTTGAGAAAAGAGTAAGGGTTAAATGAGGGGGAACCTCATTTTACTTTGCTTGCTCTTTTTTTATTTGACCTGATTAAAATAAAAAAATCGTGAATTTATTAACAAAATTGAGATAAATCCTATCATAGCGGCAGTAAAGGATGACGAGGGACTTGACAGGGCATTGAACGGGGATATTGAGATCATCTTCGTGCTCTACGGTGACATTTGTACCATATCATCGATAGTTAAGAAGATAAAACTATCCGGCAAGGTGGCGATGGTACATGTGGATCTCATAACAGGACTCAACAACTCCAAGGATGTCTGCCTTGATTTCATCAAAAATAACACCGAGGCGGACGGGATCATCACAACCAAGAGCAGTCTTATCCCTCACGCCAGGGAGCTGGAGCTCAATACGGTGCTCAGGTATTTCATCCTCGATTCACTTGCACTTCAGAACATCGAGAAACAGGCTATGGCCAGGGGGGTTAAGCCTGATATAATCGAGTTTTTGCCGGGCATAGTTCTTCCCAAGATGATCAGGAGGATCAACAAGGTCTCAAGAGTTCCGATCATCGCGGGAGGGCTTATCGCCGACAAGGAGGACGTGATGAACGCCCTCGACGCAGGTGCTCTTGCAATCTCTACGACCAACGAGAGCGTCTGGGAGTTATAGAGAAGTTAAAGCTTAGGGAGCTTTAATATATTTTTTAAATTTCTTTCACAGGAAAAAGGAGGGTTATAGTAATGGCAAAATACGTTATGGCGCTGGACGCAGGAACAACCAGTAACAGATGTATCCTTTTCAACGAGAAGGGAGAGATGTGCTCTGTGGCTCAGAAGGAGTTCACACAGTACTATCCCAATCCCGGCTGGGTTGAGCACGATGCAAACGAGATCTGGCAGACACAGCTTTCAGTAGCACGCCAGGCTATGCAGAAGGTTGGGGCGACTTATGAGGATATCGCTGCAATCGGTATCACTAACCAGCGTGAGACAACAATTGTATGGGACAGAGCGACAGGTCAGCCTGTTTACCACGCGATCGTATGGCAGTGCCGCAGAACTGCTGACATGAAGCAGGAGCTTTTAGACAAGTATCCCGGAATCGACAACGAGGCTTACAACAAGACAGGTCTTGTATTTGACCCTTATTTCTCAGGAACCAAGCTTCGCTGGATCCTCAATAATGTTGATGGAGTAAGAGAGAGAGCAGAAAAAGGCGAGCTCTGCTTCGGTACAGTTGATTCATGGCTGATCTTCAAGCTCACAAAGGGCAAGGTACACGCAACAGATTATTCAAATGCATCAAGAACAATGATGTTCAACATCAATACGGTTGACTGGGATGAGAAGCTCTGCGAGCAGCTCGAGGTTCCAATGAGCATGCTTCCCAAGGCACTTCCGTCGAGCAGCACCGAGTACGGTGAGTCTGACCCCGAGTTCTTCGGCGGACCTATCAAGATCGCAGGTGTTGCAGGCGACCAGCAGGCAGCTCTTTTCGGACAGACATGCTTCGAGTCAGGTATGGCCAAGAACACATACGGAACAGGCTGCTTCATGCTGATGAACATCGGCACAAAGCCTCAGTTCCCTAACAACGGACTTCTTACAACTATCGCCTGGGGTCTTGATAACAAGGTTGAGTACGCATTAGAGGGTTCAATCTTCGTAGCAGGCGCAGCTATCCAGTGGCTCCGCGACGAGGTGAGACTTGTAGATACAGCTCCCGACTCTGAGTACTTTGCAACTCAGGTTCCCGATACAAACGGCTGCTATGTAGTTCCCGCATTCACAGGACTCGGCGCTCCTTACTGGGATCCTTACGCACGTGGAGCTATCACGGGACTTACCCGCGGTGTTAACAAGAAACACATCATCCGTGCAACACTTGAGTCACTTGCACTCCAGACCAATGATGTACTCGGCGCAATGGAAGAAGGGTCCGGAATCAAGCTCAACGCTCTCAAGGTTGACGGCGGTGCCTGCAAGAACAACTTCCTCATGCAGTTCCAGTCAGATATCATTAATGCACCTGTTCATCGTCCTGTATGTGTTGAGACAACGGCTATGGGCGCTTCCTACCTGGCAGGCCTTGCAGTTGGCTTCTGGAAGAGCAAAGAAGACGTTATCAAGAACTGGGCTATCGACAAGGAATTCGAGCCTGCAATGAGCACTGATGACCGCGCTGCCAAGTTAAAGGGCTGGAAGCAGGCTGTTAATTCAACTCTTGGATGGGCCAAAGAGTGATCTTTTTTAGAGAGGGAAAAAACTATATATTACTCAAAGGGGGTAAAAAACTATGAGCATTTATTTAGGCGAGTTTATTGGAACATTGTTACTGGTACTTCTTGGAGACGGCGTTTGCTGTAATGTGAATCTTGAGAAGTCAGGATTCAAGGGCGGCGGAGCTGTTCACATCCTCATCGGTTGGGGAATGGCGGTTATGGTTCCCGCATTTGCAATGAGTGCATTCACAGGATGCCCTTCAGCATTTAACCCTGCAGTTACAATAGGTATCGCCATCAGATCAGGTGACTGGAGCACAGTTGCAGGTCAGATCATTGCTCAGATGCTCGGCGGTTTCTGCGGCGCAGCTATCCTCATGGTTCTCTACGGAGATCACATCAAGGCTACAAAGGATGATGCAGTTGTACGCGGCTGCTTCTCAACAGCACCTTCAATCCGCAACACAGCACTGAACTTCCTCTCAGAGTTCGTTGCTACATTTGTACTTGTATTCACACTTTCTCTGATCCCCGGTGCAGCCGGCGATTCGCAGGTCAGCTGGGTACTTGTTTACGGTGTAATCGTAGCCTGCGGTGCTTCTTTCGGCGGACTTACAGGATACGCAATGAATGCAGCAAGAGATACAGCTCCTCGTATTGCATATCAGCTTCTTGCTCCTGACTTTGGCAAGAAGAACCCTGACTGGTCATATGGATGGATTCCTGCAGTAGCACCTATCTGCGGCGGTATCGTTGCAGCTCTTCTTTACAACATACTTGCAGCAGCAGGAATGTTTGCTTAATTGCCCAAATAGTAATAAACTAATAAATACATAATGAATGGAGGCGAGAGGGGGTCATCTGCGGAGAACGCAGTTTACTTTCTCTCGCTTTTTTTCAGAGAAGTTAAGATGCATTAAAGGAGACGATTATGATTTATGACGTTATTGTAATCGGAGCCGGAGTTACCGGTTCTGCGGTCGCAAGAGAATTGTCCCGCTATGAGACAAATGTCTGCGTCCTGGAAAAATGTGAGGATGTATGTGAAGGTACATCAAAGGCCAATTCCGCAATCGTTCATGCCGGATTTGACGCAGCCGAAGGCTCGCTAATGGCAAAGCTTAACGTGCGCGGCAATGAGATGATGGATGACCTCTCGAGAGATCTTGACATTCCGTTTAAGAGGAACGGGTCCCTGGTTGTCTGCATCCACAAGGAAGCTATTGACGGACTCAAAGACCTCTATGACAGGGGAGTAAAAAACGGCGTCAAGGGACTTAAGATACTCAGCAGGGAGGAAGCTCTTGAGATGGAGCCCAATCTCTCAGAGAATGTTGAGGGAGCGCTCTATGCTCCTACAGGCGGAATCATCTGTCCTTTTGAGCTCAACATAGCAATGGCAGAGAATGCCAATATGAACGGAGTTGACTTCCGCTTCAACACAGAAGTAGAAGACATTAAAAAGGGTGAAGACGGCAACTGGCACTTAAGGACCAACAACGGTGAGTACATCACGAGATACGTTGTAAATGCGGCAGGTGTCTATGCCGATGAGATACACAACATGGTGAGTGCAAACAAGATGCACATCATAGAAAGAAGAGGAGACTACTGTCTCCTCGACAAGACAGTGGGAGGTCATGTATCCCACACCATCTTCCCTCAGCCCACCAGGCTCGGAAAGGGCGTACTTGTTTCTCCCACAGTTCACGGCAACCTCATCGTAGGACCTACAGCCGTTGACCTTGAGAACAAGGAAGGAAACAACACGACAGCAGCAGGAATTGATGACCTCATCACAAAGGCGGGAGATCACGTTCGAAACCTTCCTATCAGAAATGTCATCACGAGCTTTGCGGGACTTCGTGCTCACGAGGAGCACCACGAGTTCATAATCGAGGAAGTCAAGGATGCTCCGAACTTCATCGACTGTGCCGGAATTGAGTCTCCCGGACTTACCAGCAGCCCTGCCATCGGAGAGATGGTCGGAAAAATGATGAAGGATATGATGGGCCTTAAGGAGAAGGCAAACTGGATCTCTACGAGGAAGGGCGTAAAGAAGACAGAGGGTCTTTCCATCGAGGAGAGAAACGCACTCATCAAAGAAAATCCTGCATACGGAACCATCATCTGCAGATGTGAGTCAATAACAGAGGGCGAGATACTGGATGCGATCCACAGGCCGCTCGGCGCAAGGTCACTTGACGGCGTAAAGAGAAGGACAAGGGCCGGTATGGGAAGATGCCAGGCAGGCTTCTGCTCACCGAGGACTATGGAGATCCTTCACCGCGAGCTGGGGATTCCTTATGAGAAGATAACCAAGAGCGGCGGCAGATCCAACATTGTAATAGAAAGAACCAAAGGGGAGGTAAGCGGGTCATGAAGACATATGATATCGTAATTGTAGGCGGTGGCCCTGCCGGCCTCGCAGCAGCTGTTGCGGCCAGGGAGGCCGGTAACGACAGCATCCTGATCCTCGAGAGAGATCACGAGCTCGGAGGAATCTTAAATCAGTGTATACACAACGGCTTCGGGCTGCACACCTTCAAGGAAGAGCTGACAGGTCCTGAGTATGCCTATCGCTTTATAAAGCAGGTTCTGGACCTCGGAATAGAGTACAGGCTAAACACCATGGTAATGGATATCGCTTCAGACAAGACTGTCACAGCCATGAACAGTGAGGACGGTATGTTCAGGATCCCTGCCAAGGCGGTTATCCTTGCGATGGGATGCAGAGAAAGGCCAAGGGGGGCTCTTAACATTCCCGGATACAGGCCCGCAGGAATTTTCTCGGCAGGAACGGCACAGAGACTTGTCAATATCGAGGGCTATATGCCCGGACGCGAGGTTGTTATCTTAGGATCCGGTGATATCGGACTTATCATGGCGCGCAGAATGACTCTTGAGGGAGCCAGGGTCAAGGTGGTTGCAGAGCTGATGCCTTACTCCGGAGGACTTAAGAGAAACATCGTTCAGTGTCTCAATGACTACGGGATCCCGCTTAAGCTCTCGCACACTGTCGTTGACATCGAGGGCAGGGATCACATCAGTGCAGTTACCATAGCTGAGGTTGGTCCCGGCAAAAAGCCCATCCCGGGAACAGAGGAGAGATACACCTGCGATACACTTCTTTTATCCTGCGGACTTATTCCCGAGAACGAGCTCTCGAGATCGGCAGGCGTACAGATGAGCCCTGTCACTTCAGGTCCTGTTGTCAATGAGTCGCTTGAGACCAACATCCCCGGCGTATTTGCCTGCGGAAACGTCCTCCATGTACACGACCTTGTTGACTATGTCTCGGAGGAGGCAAAGAGAGCAGGGCAGAATGCAGTTAAGTACATTTCAGGCGGCTGCAAGGATGCAGAAAGTAGCGAAGTGATTGAGCTTGTTGCCACAGAGGGCGCGAGATACACAGTTCCCGGTACCATAAACAGAGAGCGGATGGATGATCTTCTCACCGTCAGATTCAGGGTCGGTGACGTTTACAAGAACTCTTTTGTCAGCGTGTACTTTGACGACGAGAGAGTTGTTCACAACGAAAAGAGGATTCTTGCTCCGGGAGAGATGGAGCAGATAATTCTTCAGAAGAAGAAACTCTTAGAGTATCCGAACCTTAAGAAGATAACTGTTAAGATAGAAAAGGAGTGAGGCTGATGGAAACGAGAGAACTTACATGTATCGGATGCCCTATGGGATGCCAGCTGACTGTAACCTTAGACGGCGGTGAAGTGACCGAGGTCAAGGGAAACACCTGCGCCAAGGGAGACATCTACGCCAGGAAGGAAGTTGTCAATCCCACGAGGATTGTCACCAGTACGATAAAGATAAAAGGCGGCGACAAGGAGAGAGTCTCCGTTAAGACCGCAAATGATATTCCAAAGAGCAAGATCTTTGAGGTAATGAAGGACATTGATGCAGCAGAGGCGACAGCACCTGCAAGGATTGGAGATGTACTTATCAAAAATGTTGCAGGAACCGGCGTCGATGTGATCGCAACAAGAAATATAGAAGCGGTGTAAAGGGAAGTCAAAAATTTGTTATTGATATTTGGAAGAGTTTGATTTACAATACGAGGTGTACTAGTTCAGATAGTACACCTCGTATTTTTGACCCGATCATTGTGTTCTTTTGTGAGGATGAAATGGAACTGATTAACTACCGTGACAGCAGACCTATCTATGAGCAGATAGTCGAGAATTTCAAATTGCAGATCTACAAGGGAATCCTGCAGGAAGGGGATCAGATGCCCTCCGTCAGGAACCTTGCGGTGGAACTGTCTACAAATCCCAATACTGTCCAGAAGGCGTATGCGGAGCTCGAGAGGCAGGGCTTTATTTACACTGTGAAGGGCAGGGGCAACTTTGTTAAGGGGGACAACCTCCTCAAAGAGAGCAAGAAAAACGAGCTGATAAAGGAAATTGTCGGGTTGTTTTCTGAGGCCCATGAGATTGGACTCTCTTTGGATGACCTTGTTGAAGAGATAAAAAAGCACGTTGACATCATGACAGCCGGGGGAGGAGAGAGATGATTGAACTTATAGATCTCAGCAAAAAGTTTGATGAAGTGCAGGCGCTGTCCAAGGTATCTCTTGGTATAGCTGACGGGGAAGTTTTCGGTATGGTCGGAACCAACGGCGCTGGAAAGAGCACCATTTTGAGAATCATATCCGGTGTCATCCGCCCGGATGAGGGAATTGTCTGTGTCGATAAGAGGCCCGTCTATGACAACCCCGATGTCAAGAGGGATATTTTTTACATATCAGATGAGCAGTACTTCCTTCCGGGGAGTACTCCCGAGGAAATGGCTGATTACTACGGCAGTATTTACCCATCCTTTGACAAGCTCTCTTTCCACAAGCTCTGTGAGGGCTTCGGACTCGACAGAAAGCGCAGGATAAATACCTTCTCAAAGGGCATGAAAAAGCAGGTTTCAATCCTTTTGGGCCTGTCCGCAAACACCAAGTACCTTCTTTTAGATGAGACCTTTGACGGGCTTGACCCGGTTGTGAGGCAGTCGGTAAAGAGCCTTTTTGCAGCGCACATGGCAGACAGGGGACTTACGCCTGTCATCGCATCGCACAACTTAAGGGAGCTTGAGGACATCTGCGACCACGTGGGACTCCTCCACAAGGGCGGGGTCATCCTCTCACAGGACATAGAGGACATGAAGATGGGAATGCAGAAGGTCCAATGCGTTTTTGCATCAGATGCAGATGAGGAGAAGATACTAAAGGGGCTTGACGTACTCGTCCATGAAAAGAGAGGAAGACTCCACACAATCACCATAAGAGGGGAGAGGGAGGACATAGAAGCCGCGTTTAAGCGCGGGGAAACCGTTTTCTTTGAGGTGCTTTCTCTTTCTCTTGAAGAGATATTTATCAGTGAAACGGAGGTGGTCGGATATGACATCCGCAAATTTGTCCTTGGTTAACAGAATAAAGATGCACCGAACCTACGTGGGAAGGACGCTGTGGATCAGCCTTGTTCTCCTGCCTTTCTTTGCTGTATATTTTATCCTCGGAGTCATAATGATGGTGTCGCGCGCCATAAATTATGCGGCTATTTACAACCAGTCTGCACAGGAGCTCTACCATGAAAAGCTCCTTGCTGTTCACAGGATAGTCGGCTTTTCGCAGATCGGTTTTATACTTGTGATAATTAGTGCGATACTCTTTGCCCTGCAGGGCTTCTCCTACGTGTTTAACATGGGGCAGATGGACTTTTTTCTCTCACAGCCCACGACCAGAGCGCAGAGGATCAGAAAGAACTACATAAATGCATTCACAACTTTTTTTGCGATATATTTTTTACCTCTTCTGATATCCCTTGTCATTGCAGCTGTTATGGGCGCTGTCAACTCTAACATAATTGCCGCAGCACTTTTAGAGACCATGAGGGCAGTGATTCTCTTTGCTGCAATCTACAACGTATCGGTGCTGTCGGTGTTGCTGACAGGGTCGCTTCCTATTGCGATCCTTCTTACGGCAACATTTTTAGCGGTTCCCGTTGTGATATCAGGTGAGATTGAGCTGTATAAGAGCATTTTCTTTGCTACATACTCATACGCAGAGCCCTTTAATGTGTATTTATCACCGCTCTTCGACAGGTTCGGGCTCTTTTTCAAGGAAGGCTTTGGAGCGTACAGCGGAAATTACATAGCATCCAAAAGTTTCATCGCCGACAACTTAAAGCTCATCATCCCCGGTGAGGCAGACACCTGTCTCGTCGCGATTATAGCGTTTTGCCTTGCCCTGATCGTGAGTAAGCTCAGAAAGGCCGAGTGGGCGGGAAAGAGCATTCCGCTTCGCCCTGTCCGCTGGTGCATAAAGATAACTGTCTGCGTCCTCTCAGGACTTGCGGGCGGTCTTGTAGTCTATGCCCTCTACAGCGCTGTATGGAACAGCAGGCTATACTTCATGATGGTCGCAGTCATGGTGCTTGTTACCATATTTGTCGGCTGCATGGCAGAGGTCATTTTTGAGAGCAGTATAAAGAGATTTTTCAAGGGATTTCCGCAGACTGTCATGGCCCTTGCAATTGTTGTTCTCGTATTTATTATATACAGAGGGGACCTTCTGGGCTTTGACTCGTTTGTCCCTGCACCTGAGAAAATTTCAAGCTGCGCGATCTTAAACAGCGAAAAGACATTTCAGCGCTACAATAGCGGCTATCTGGTAAATGATTTTTCTGCAAAAGATTATATGCATCTGACTGATACTCAGAGCTTTGTTGAGATTGCAAAAGTGGGCATGAAGACCCAGAAAGAGCGCAGAAAGTCAGAGCAGATGGGAAACTATGACTCTCTAGGCTACAACATGACGATCCTGTACAGGCTTAAGAGCGGAGGGGAAATGTACAGATCAGTCACTGTTCCCTACGATATCGTGGACGATAGACTTGAAAAGATTATTTCAAGTGATGAGTACAAAGAGGGGAGCTTTGAGTGCTTCCACGACGATGATATGAGAGAGCTCGATAAGCGGGCACAGAACAGGATACTCAGGTACACAACGCCTGTGTCAGTCAGTGAGACGAGAGATTTTTCATACGCAGAGTTTTCGGATGCCTACAGAGAGGATATCAAAGAGGCCTTTGATTTTAGCCGGATAAAGAACTTAATGCCGATCGGCAGTGTGGAATTTGAGGTCTCCGGATCCGAGTACGCATATGCGGGTTTTGATATCTACGAGGGGTATGAGAATTCAATTGCACTCCTTGATAAATATGGGATATATTATGGAGATGTACCCGGACCTGACAATATTGCACAGATACGCGTGACCAACTACTATCCGGGGTATGACCTCGAAGAGACAGATCAAAGTGAGATTCCTGAAACAGTTGATAGTCAGAGCGCAACCTATTATGATAGTAAAAGCGTTCGCGAGATTTTAGACGGTGCAGTTTCCACTTCCTTTTACAATCAGTGGTATAACTACAACAATAACAATTCCCAGTACGGGATACAGATCACGAGCAAAAACAACATGGGGGAATACGGAGGATCGTATTACACATTTATAAAGGGGAAGGTTCCGCAGTTTGTCATCGAAGATACAAATAAGTAAAAAAAATATGACGGCGAACAAAAGGCGCTCTGTTATATCGTGGCTCTTTTTGCTGCCGTCACTGTTGGGAGTTATCATCTTTTTTGTGGCACCGTTTTTTGTGGTGATCTACTACTCGATGATAGACAATCCCATTCAGAATAATTTCGTGGGATTTGAAAATTACGTGACGGTGTTTAATAACGCTGCTTTCAGGCAGGCTTCTTTTAATACGCTTAAGTTTTCACTTGTATCGGTTCCGCTTGCCGTTGCATTGTCACTCTTTCTTGCGGTGGTGATGGAGTCGAGGATACCTGGAAAGAGCTATTTCAGGTCGTTTTTCTTAAGCCCCCTGATGGTGCCGACGGCATCAGTTGTACTTATATGGCAGGTCCTTTTTAACTACAACGGTATTGTCAACAAGGCTATCACATCGTTTGGCGGTGGCAGGATAGATTTCCTCAAATCAGACTACGCACAGGTTGTCATTGTAGTTCTGTTTTTGTGGAAGAACCTCGGCTACAACATGATCCTGTTTATGGCGGCGCTATCGAGTATCCCGAAGGAGCTTATCGAGGTTGCTGCGCTTGAACACGCAAGCAAAGCGCAGACCTTCTGGTATATAAAGGTGAGGTTCATGTCGTCGACTATTCTGTTCGTCACAATAATGAGTCTCATCAATTCGTTCAAGGTGTTCAGGGAGGTTTACCTGATGACGGGAGACTACCCCTACAGCAGCCTTTATATGCTGCAGCACTTCATGAACAACACCTTTGCTTCACTCGATTATCAGAAGCTCTCGTCGGCGGCCATTATCATGTTTGTGGTCGTGTCAGTTCTCGTATTCATCATGTATCAGGTGGAGAACTTCTACGGAAAGGATGTGGAGGGCTGATGATAAGAAGTGCTGATGAGACTGCTTTTATTGCAGCCGGAAACAGAAAGCGGGCAGAATATATTAAGACAGGTATAGTGACGCTTCTTGCGGTAATATTTGCTGCGATTTTTCTTTTGCCTATAGTTCTTACCGTGACAAATTCGTTTATGTCGCCATCTGAGATAAACGCCAACTACGGCAGCATCTTTGCGACGACTCAAAAGGGCGGAAAGGTCTTTGTCAGTAAGACCGTGAATTTAAAGCTGATACCTGATATGATAACCTTCAGCCAATACTTCACGGTGCTGCTCAGGAGCCCCGAGTACCTGTTTAAATTCTGGAACTCGGTGATATATGTGGTCCCTATTGTTGTCGTTCAGCTCCTCATAGCCATGCTGGCATCCTTTGGATTTGCCAGGTACGACAGCAGGATAAAGAGGGCAATTTTCTTTTTATATATAGTAATGATGCTGATGCCGTATCAGGTAACCCTCGTCCCGAACTTTCTTGTTGCAAGGTTTCTGAACATCTACGGAGGCAGATGGGCGATATGGCTGTTTGGATTTTTCTCGCCCTTTGCGGTGTACCTCTTTACCAAGTTCATGAAGAGGATACCGCAGGAGGTCATGGAGGCGGCAGCAATTGACGGGGCGAACGAGTGGATGATATTTACAAGGATATGTATGCCGCTGTGCAAGGGGGGACTTGCATCCATAGCGATACTGGTTTTCTTTGACTACTGGAACATGGTGGAGCAGCCGCTGATCCTCTTACCGGATTCGGATCTCCATCCCTTGTCGGTGTTTTTATCAAAGATCAACACCGGAGAGATTTCACTGGCATTTGCCGTGGCGGTCATATATCTGATACCGCCGCTTCTGATCTTTTTGTACGGTGAGGATTATCTTGTGGAGGGAATATCCTACCAGGGAGGAATAAAGGGGTAAATAATGAGTAACGAATTACAGACCAATGAAAAAAGTGAGATTGTATCAGTTGATCAGGCTTCCAAAAAGCCTGCAAACAGGAAGGATATGGTCAAAAATGTGGCGATAGGATTCCTCTCAGTCATGCTGGTACTGACATTTTTTTCCAATACCATAATGAATTATTCACTGCCGCAGGTCGCAACGCAGCAGATACATTCAGGCTCAATAAGCCCTCAGATAAGGGGAACGGGGACGGTGTCGGCTGAGGACCCTTATAATATCACGGTAAAAGAGACGAGGAAGATATCCGGAGTCGCCGTAAAAGAGGGCGCCCATGTGGAGATAGGTGATGTTATCTACTACCTCGAGGACAGGGAGTCGACGGAGCTGACGGAAGCGCGGGAGAAGCTTGATACGCTTGAGCTTTCCTATGAGCAGGCGCTCTTTTCAGGAAATGTTCCAAACGATGTTATAACCAACGTCAGGAACGGAAAGAATACCACCTATGACACCTATCAGGCTGAGCTGGCAGCCGTCACGGATGCCTACAACAATGCCTTAAATGACGACAACGCGGTGCAGGCAGATATTGACTTCATGACTCAGCAGAGCGCTCATGACACAGCCGGAATTGCCTATGACGCAGCGACTCCTTTTTATACGACAGCTCTTTTGCAGTATGAGCTTGTTATCGCCAACCAGAACGGTGACAGTAACAGGGCTGAAGAACTCGAGAGGCAGATCGCGGAGCTTGAGAAGGACAACAGTCAGCTGAATAACTATGAAACCCAGCAGTCGCTCAGCTACAACCAGAAGCTCGCCATCCTGAATCAACAGAAGGCAAAGACTGCGGCAGCACTAAAAAAAGCGACCGAGGAAAAGGAGAAGCTCATCACCAGCATAAACACAGAGATAAGCCTCTGCCAGCAGAGAGATAAGATAACCGAGCAGAGGGAGAAAATAGCAAAGCTTGAGGCGGAATCTGTAGGCGCGTCAGTTAAGAGCCCTGTTGCCGGAATTGTGAGCTCGCTCTCGAAGGCTGCGGGGGAGTCGACGTCTGCTGATGAGACCATAGCGGTTATCCAGGTTGACGGCAAGGACATGACGACCAGCTTTTCTGTCACAAACACCCAGGCACAGAAGCTGAAGGTGGGAGATTCAGCAAAGCCGCAGAACGTGTGGCAGTTTGGAGATGATTTCAAGGCTACCCTCACATCGATCAAGAATGATAAGTCCGATCCCGCAAACAAAAAGCTCCTGACCTTCAAGCTCGAGAGCAAGGACCTCACACCGGGACAGTCCATATCTCTTGCAATCGGAGAGAGGTCAGTTGACTACGACCTCATTGTTCCGAACAGTGCGGTCAGGACGGACTCAAACGGCAAGTTCATCCTCGTGGTAAACGCCAAGTCATCGCCGCTTGGAAACAGATATATAGCCTCCAGGGTCGACATCGATGTAAAGGCATCTGACGACAACAACAGCGCGATAAGCGCCGCAGTGGACGGAGATGAGTATGTCATCACGACATCCACAACGCTTATTAAGACAGGAGATCAGGTGAGGCTGGCAAACTCGTGATGGATTTAAAGGGCAAAGGCAGACTGATTACTAATTTCATAAAGATTTATGCTCTGAAATACAGAGTTTTACTGGTCATATTTACAGTAGCACTCTTGCTTTTTCTGATACTTGGCGCTATTTCCGATTATCTTGCATCAAAGCCAACCGATCAGCACACCGCAGAGAGATGGGAAAATGACAATAAGATGGCTCAGGTCAGCATCTTTGTCAGCGAGGATCAGATGGTCGGGCTTAATGATATAAAGAGATTTGGCTATCAGCTCAAAATGAAGCTCATCGATGCAGGTGTCACAGGGCTTGATGATGAAGAGGATGAGAGTGAACCTGAGATCATCGACACCATCGGGATTGAGGATATGAACAGCGCAGAGGGCGATAAGGATGAGCCCAAAGAGGATGCGCTTGATAAGCTGATCGGTGTTTCCTACTGCGCGCAGGGATTTGTCTCGATGATCTTCGATAACAGGAGCATGAAGAACGTAAACGCGATCGGTGTCGGCGGAGACTTCTTTATATTTCATCCGCTCATGCTAACGGACGGGACATATTTTGGCGAGGACGATCTGATGAAGGACAGGATTGTCATAGATGAGAGCACGGCCTGGCAGCTCTTCGGATCGACGGATATAATAGGTCAGGCGGTCCTCATTGGAGATGTGCCTCACTATATCGCAGGCGTTGCGAGCAAGAAGATAGGAAGGTTCGAGGGGGCATCGGGGTTTTCGAACAACATCGTCTATATGTCCTATGACTCACTTTCCAAATACGGGACAATTATAAGCGGCCTCACAAAAGAGGGAGAGCAGGCAGAGGATGGCACTACTCAGGCTGTCGGCGGAATAGGCTGCATCGAGGTCGTCGCACCAAATCCTGTCGAGGGACTCCTTGCAAGGATATCGAGAGAGAGCATCGGATTCGAGGACACATCGATTGAAGTTGTCGACAACACCGACAGGTTTTCATTTATTTCGCTCATCAGGGTGCTGAAGAACTTCGGCCTGCGGAGTATGCAGAGCAGGGCAATCTGTTATCCCTACTGGGAGAATGAAGCAAGGGGCTATGAGGACGTTCTTTCAATGATACTTCTTTTCAGGCTGATAGCCCTTGTAATCTTAGTGTTTATATTTGTTTATCTGGTAATCGATCTCTACAGAAACAAGAAGTGGACTGTGAGAGGCATCACATCCTACCTCGCGGAAAAGAAGTATGACTTCGAGGTCAGGCAACATATAAAAAAGGGGCTGAAGCGCGGTGGCGCTGCAGCCGGAGAGGAGACATTATGAAAGAGAGGAGAAGTAAATTAAAGAGGGCATTTGGCGTATTTCTTGTTGCAATGCTGGGAGTTCTGGAGCTGTCCGGGTGCGGCAAAAAGGGCGGAGAGAGTCTTGTCGATAAGGCGAGCAGCGGTTCCAAGGACTATGTGTTTAACAAGGAGATACTCGAGATAGTGGAGAATGCTGACTACAGCAACGTGGCAGTAGTCGGAGAGAAGATTTTCTGCTCCACCTACGCAAACGAAGGGTTTCTCACCGTCAGCTCTTTTAACTCCGACGGAAGTGACATGAACGTTGTGAAGATCCCTGAGGCTGAGAACGAGGGTCACGGCTATATGTGCTTCGATGCAGACGGCGACATTTACACGGTGCTGAACATATATGACTACTCGAACTATGAGGATCCCGATGAGCAGCCTCACACCTACGAGGATGCGGCAGATGATGGTGGCGCCTTAGCTTCTTCAGATAGTTCAGATGCTGAAAGTACAGAACCTGCCGGGGGTTCCGACGATGAAGCCGAAAACAAGATAGCAGTAGATGTCGACCCCGGAATGGGCGGCTACGAGGAGAGCGAAGATCAGCAGTACCTTGTGAAATACGATGCAAAGGGATATGAGCAGTTCAGAATTGATCTGAATAAGGATCTTCCTTCAGGTGAGTACTTTACTGTATACGGAATGATCGTTACTGATGACGGCGGGCTTCTTGTGAGTTCGAACCAGGGAATTAAGAGACTCAAAGAGGAGAGTCAGAGCTTTGAAACAATAGTTGACTTTACTGACCCTTCAAGCGAATTTTATCAGTCATCTGTCAGCATATACAAGGGCTTTGCAGGAAAATATTTTGTCTCCGTATGGGGAGATAAGGGACTTGAGCTGCGCTCTTTTGATCCGGTATCGGGAGAGATGGGTGAGAAATCCTCACAGTTTACGACTTACGAGGATTTTACATTCTTTTCCGGAAACGGGTATGATCTCTATGTGTCAAAGCAGGACGGCTTCTACGGGTATGACCTTGAGAAAGATGCTCTTACAAAGATCCTCGACTACGTCGACTCGGATATCAACGTCGGTTATTCGCTCGCCACGGTTGCAGCGATCAGCGACACTGAGTTTATCGCAAATATCCCGGACGAGGATTACAATTACAGACTCTGCCGCCTGACCAAGGTTCCTGCGGATCAGGTAAAGGACCGCACAATTCTGACTCTCGCAGGCAATTATGTTGACTATACTATCAGGCAGAGAGTGTATAAGTTCAACGAGGAGAACAGCGATTACAAGATCAAGATAGTAGATTATTCGACCCTTGCAAATGCAGATGATTACAATGCAGGTGCGACGCAGTTTAACCTTGATATCGTATCAGGCAACACTCCCGACATCATGGTCTTTTCCGGGGATGACCCCGTGGACAGCTACATCAACAAGGGTCTGTTCCTGGACCTTACCGCAAACTTAAAGAGCGACGAGATCCTCTCAAAGACGCGATTTGTTGACAATGTCTTTGAAGCCTTCAAGACAGGCGACAAGATCTATATGCTTGTACCTTCGTTTATGATAAACACGATTTCGACCAAGGCGTCATACCTGAAGGGGAAGGACACTCTTTCCCTTAAGGATGCCGAGGGCCTCATGGATGCGATGGGAGTTAAGTATGCCGACTCATTTGGACCGTCGTCAAGGGATGAAGTTCTTTACATGGGAATGCTCGCATCAGGAAACAGGTTTGTTGACTGGGAGAACAAAAAGTGCAGCTTCGACAGCGAGGAGTTCATCGAGTTCCTTGAGTTTGTAAACAAGTTCCCCAAGGAGGTATCCGAGAGCGTATGGGAGAACTACAAGGACACCTGCTACAGAGAGGGTACATCACTCTTTGCGAGCACCTATCTCTCAAACTTCAGAACCTACAGAAGGTCAAGGGACGGACAGTTCGGCGAGGACATCACACTCATCGGCTTCCCGAATGCATCGGGAGTTAACTGCTCGGTCATCATGCCGCAGCAGCGCATCGCAATAAGCGCCAAGACCAAATACGGCGACGCAGCCTGGGATTTTGTGAGATACTTCCTCCTGCCTGAATATCAGGATAAGATAGAGTACGAGTTTCCGATTACCAAGGATGCATACGACAAGATGGCGGAGAATTCCATGGAGAAGTACTACTGGACCGACGAAGATGGCAAGAAGCACTACGAGGATGACACCTACTATGTGGGTGATCAGGAAGTTGTGATCCAGCCCCTCACCAAGGAGGACGTCCAGTACATCAACAACTTCATCGGGTCGCTCTCGCTCGTTTACAGCGGTAATCAGAACGTCTACAACATTGTGACAGAAGAAGTCGCCCCCTACTTCGAGGGCCAGAAGTCTGCCGCCGAAGTTGCCGGCATCATCCAGAGCCGCGTCAGTATCTACGTAAACGAGAACAGCTGAAAAATTCAATAGAACCTGACGGAATGAAACATCATTGTAACATCTCCTAATATGATGATATAGAAAACTTTCAAGGGGCTTCAGATAATAGCCCCAATCCCGAAGCCCATACGAGGCTTCGGCATAACTGCCAATTTTGATTCAAGGAGAGTAAAGTGAAAAAAAGTATCTACAAAAAAATTATAGCTTCCGTACTTATAGTAAGTCTTGCGGCTGCTTCGCTTAGCGGTTGCGGTAAGGGCGATGCCGGGGAAGACGGAGATTATGGAGAGTATGACGAATACGGTGAGGAATATTCAGAGGAGGCTTCAGGAGCCGGGGGCGATGAGGCTTTTAATCCGTCGTCGGTTACCAACGATATTCCTGAGTACGATGATGCGGGTGTAATCCCAAAGGTCATAAATGCAGCGAACTACGTGGACAGCGAGGCGTGGAACCATGTCGCAGAAAACGGGGGAGAGGAGTACTATACATGGCTTGCGGATTATTGTGTCAATGTGGCTGGACCCCAGGCGGTAGGTATGCTGCTTAGGATTCCCTGCTTTAAGGAAGCGGCCGAGCAGGGGCTTATCAGCAAATACATGGTGTTATGCCTGGATTACGACGAGGGTAATCAGTACGGGGCGATGACGCAGTCGACCTATCTTGAGAAAGGTGGCAATGTGACCCGTGGTGAAGGAGCTCCTGTATACAATCTTGCATACCGTCTTCTGGTAAACACCCAGCAGGAGTCAAAAGAGACCAGGGATGATCCTAAGAAGCGCAGAGAGCTTCAGGATACGATGATACATGAGATGATGCATGCTTTTATGGATGATTATACACGAAATGCGATGGTAGGCATGGATAAAGATGGAAACCGTCCCATGGATGCCGAAGAGATTTTTACGGAAGCGCTTCCGGGCTGGTTCTGCGAGGGTACGGCTATTACTGTAGAGGCGGGATATAATCAGTCCAGATGGGCTATACTTGACAATTTCCTTTTGGGTCAGGACGAGCCACAGGAGGATATTCTGGAAGTTTTCAAGGATACGCAGACCATGTCGCAGGCACAGCAGATTATGTTTGAAAGCCTTACAGGAGAGGAGTTGAAAGCTTATAAGGAGGAGCTTGGCGGTAATGACGCACTTCCTACGGATCTTACGATTGAGGAAAACACCTATGGTATAAGCTATGTGGGTACAATGTTCCTCTATTATATGGCAGCAAAGACCCTTGGATTGAAACCCATGGAGGAGGACGGTACCCTGAATATGGACGTCATGCTCAAGGGGCTGGATTATATCTTAAGAAGCCTGCACGATGGCTTCAGTCTGGATCAGGTGATAGCAGAGATATCCGCAGATCCCGACACGGGAGAAAGCGTTTATGCTGATACCACAGCATATGAAAAGAATTTCATGCACGGTGCCGATGAACCGGGTATGGTCTTTGCCCAGAAGATGCTCTATCGCCTGGAAAGTCAGATAACGGACAGGAATGTATTTACGCCCTCAGGTTCTGTATTGCCCGGGTATCGCACCATGAACAGAGATTTCATGGATGAAAAATACCACGAGGCACCCTCCGTGTTTGCGCTTGTCCCTTCACCCGGTACTACAAGCAGTGAAGAATATTTTGCGGTTTCCACCATAAGACCCTCAGTGACGGCTTTGGGAGGAACCCGCTCTATCTCTTATGCCGGCGAAGACGATCTTTCCGAAGCGGAAGCCGAGGAGAAAGATACGGTATACGCAGGAGATGAGGTCTGCTTGATAGAGTTTAACCAGGGACAGGAATACAAGAGCATGGACGAATGGATAAGGTTGTCCGAGGAACAGCTTGATTCGATTGTAGGAGAAGAAGCCCTTACAATATCAGATGCGGCTGCGGCTGACTATGTCGGAGGCTTTATTCTCGATACTGGTGACGGGAGTGCATACTTCGTCCTGATGTATGAGGATGAGGCTCACGGAGAGTTTATTGTGGCGGCGATTGGAGATGAAACCATTGTCAGCAGATATTCAGAAAGCGGTGATATAAAAGAAGATGGGATGCAGGGTATGAGACTTACACTGACTAACGGAAGAAAGATAGGCTATTACACTTCAGCTGACGGAAAAAATTACGGAGAAATCAACGGAACAATGTATGAGGCGGAGGAGCTCTCCGAGAGCGCAGCCAGGGAAGCCCTTGATCTGCTCAGGGAAGAATGAGCTTGAGGAAATAGTAACAGGGCGCAGACTCCCGACGGAGCTTTTTGCCGGGGCGGCCTTAACTAAAGTATTATCGAACCATTTTAAGACGGCAAGAAGTATTATCACAACATGTTTCACGTAAACAAACTATAAACAGTACATTAATTACAACATTTGGTCTGAAGAAAAATGAATACAGTGGTATTTTTACAAATGTCGTTACATTAGATGATTTGTACATACCATAAAATAAATCAGCGGTTTAGAACGCATATTGTCTTCATTCCGCTGGTTTATTTGTTTATCTCTGTTAATGAGGTAAATAATGTATTTACCCGGCCATTATCATGCGGTTAAGCCTTGGAGGGAGTATCATCAGCAAATAGTTTTCTGAGGGCAGAAGCTATTCCTGAGTTCAAACGATTCAATATTATTGAAAGTGAGGTGAGGAACGTTGTCTGATTTGCTTATATTTCGCCTCCTTCCACTATGTTAAAAGATAAAAACTCAGGAATTGCATTTTTAAGAGCCCGTTCTTTAGAATTGTCATTTTTATCGAGCTTTGCTTCTAACTCCACATCAGCGGGGTAGATAAGTCTGTCGGGCTTGTACTGCCGTATTGTCTGGTACTTGGTGCAGTTGTCAATGTTGTTTTTATTGGTAATATAATCTGTCATTGCCAGCAGATAGATGGCTTCGAGCTTTTTGTGTTCATCCCAGGCCTTTTGGATTTCATCGTTTTCAAGAACTTCTATGAGATATTGAAGCTCACCTTTTCGCTTAATGAGATGTTTTTGTTCACTTCTGAATGTTTGAAAATGATCTCTGGGATTACAAAGATCTACAAAAACCGCAATGTCCATATGCAAGGCGTGAGATAGCTTTTCAACAACATAATAAGAGCAGTTTTTTATATCCTTTTTCCCGTTCACAATGTTGTAGACAACGGGATAGGAGATATCTGCATCTTTTGCAAATCTGTACAAAGAGATGTCGTTATCTGAAAGATACTGTTTAATATGCGCCATAGCGTACTCTTTTTTTGTCACTATTATATAACGAACGCTATATATATTCAATTGCTATATATGTGAAAAACTGCCGGAAAATGGCAACGGAAATGCCGCAGAAGGGTCAAAAATAAAAAAGTTATAATAGTGAAAAAGCCACAACCTTAAAAGGCTGTGGCTTTTAAAAAGCAGGATACGGGAGTCGGACCCGCCTCTTCAGCTTGGGAAGCTGACATACTACCGATGTACTAATCCTGCGAATGTCAATCAACTATTTCATTCTACCCAATATGTGGTATAATTGCAAGAGGCAATCACAAAAAGTATTAAGAAAAGGGGAAAAAATATGACAGACAAGATTAAGGACGTAGCAGGAAAAAGCAAAGGGCTTGCAAATGAATTTCGCGAGTTTATTATGAGAGGAAATGTAATGGATATGGCAGTCGGTGTTATCATCGGCGGAGCTTTCCAGAAGATCATCTCTTCACTTGTTGATGACATCATCATGCCCATCATCAGTATTCTGACAGGCGGAATTGATTTCAACAACAAGTTCATTGTTCTCGACGGAGGAGCTTATGCAACTCTTGAGGAGGCTAAAGAGGCAGGAGCAGCAACACTCAACTACGGAACATTTATCACTGTTGTCATCAACTTCATCCTGATGGCACTGGTTATCTTCCTTCTTGTTAAGTGCATGAACTCAGTCAGCAACAAGTTCGCCAAGGAGAAGGCAGAGGCACCTGCAACAACCAAGATCTGCCCTCGCTGCAAGAGCGAGATCAACATAGAGGCCACAAGATGCCCTCACTGCACATCAGAGCTGAGCTGAAGAATGATGGCCTGTTTGCAGATATCATGACTGTTTCACACAAGATATCATAATAATTATAATCAAGGAGGTCGGCTGCTTCAGCCGGCCTCTTTTTCACAGGTATCAAAGCTTATTTTTAACCAAATTTTTACAAGACCCCAAATGCATAAAGCCTTATAATAGAAAATGAGGTTAGTTTGTGCATTTTAGGGGCTTTTCTTTTGCCCGTTTATGAAGATAATCGTATCAATCTTAGATAGTATTTTGGCTAAGCTAAGGAGCTGGGGATCGTTAGCGCCTGTTGTGTAGGCGGTTACGGTCCCCGCATCCGACCGGGCATAGTCAGATATAAACATGTGTTTATAGAGGAGGACTGAGATGCCACAGTTTGAAGAGTACAGGAACATGAACACCCGGCAGGAAAAAGAAGCTTTTTATCAGGCAGAGAAGAATAAAGGCATAGACATAAATATGTCTAAGTTCGACTATGACAGTGATAATATCATTGAGCACGTCAACAGGAAGTTTGATGATGGAGCTGATCCTGAAGAAGCTGCTGTGGCTTTTGCCAGGCGAACTGCATATTATTTTACAGATGCGGAAGTGGCAAATGCGAAAGTCGTCCGCTATTCTTCCTTGAAACCGAGAGGAGAGAAGGCTCGTGATATGGAAGCTTACGCTAAAAAGTACACATATCATGATGCGGACAAGAGAAAATCAAGAGCAGAGGATGCTGCGAATGCGTTCAACGATATGTGGCGCAAGATCAGAGAATATGGTGAAGATGCCAATTCAGATCAGTACACGAAGTACAAGCATCGCGAGGAGATCATGAAGTACAGGCTTGAGGGTATGATAAATGCCGTCAAGGCCAAGGCCCAGGACGCTGAACATGAAAAATATCTGATAGCCAGGGCAAAACTCTCGTGCAATCTCATTTTGAGGGACCAGTTAAGTCACCTGATGGCTGAGAACGGGGTTAACCCTGCCATGCTGAGGAAGTTCAACTCTAAACTTGCAGTTGTCAATTCAAAGATAAAAGATGCTGCTGATGATCTCACAAAGTCTGTGCCAAAGGCTCAGGATTTATGGCGCAGAGGAAACAGGCTTGATAAGAGTTCGTACAATGATCTTTTGAAGGGCTATAAGTTGCAGAATCCCGGCTGTGACCTTACTTCGGCTGTCATTATGGGCAACCTCAATAAGTATCAGGTACAGCAGTTTGGAAATAAATGGCCTAAAAAGACAGTTTTAAAAGATCAGAATAATGCCAATGTATCCAAAACAGAGAAAGAGAATGAGGATTGGAACACCCAAAACATCAAACCGGGAGTACCTGTCACACCGGAAATAGAGAAGGAAGCAGCTGACCGGTTTGAGAGTATTCCGGTTCCGAAGGCAGAAGAGCTTAAGGGGAGTGGCGCAAGAAATTATGTGATGAACCACTTAAGGGAATATTATGACCTTACAAAAAGAGCTCTTCCCTATTACAAGGCGCAAATGGGTCAGAATACTCCTGCCGGCAGGATAATAGCAGACCGCCCAAAGATGAGGGCGAAGATCGAGTTTATTGATGCACTGGATAAGTATATAAACTACAAGCTCAGAAGGGACCACTGCATTGAGTTTAACAATGAAACCGGATCCTTCCAGTTCGAGAGTGACGAAACCTACAAATACATCAAGGATGAAAACGGTAAGATAACCCGCACAAGGCAGTTCGGAACTGACGAGAATGGAAAGAGTCAGACTAATGCTGATTATAACAGGCTTCTGGAAGCATATAACCGTTTTTCGGAAACACTTGTTGCAGAAGGCGTAGGCCGGATTCTGCCCAAGGAAGAGGAGAATAAGCAGCCTCAAAAGGCGCAGCAGCAAGGACAGGCAGCACAGCTCCATCCGGCGCAGCAGCAGGGACAGGCAGCGCAGCTCCATCCGGCACAGCAGCAGGGACAGGCAGTACAGCCCAAACAGGAGCAGGATCAGCAGGGACAGATCAAACAGGAGCAGATTGCCCGGCCCGTGCAGGAGAATGTGGGCAAGCATGAAAAAGATGGTCTTAAACAGGTTGCGGGCATGGTGAACCTTCTTAATCCCAAGCAGGAACAGAAAGAAGAAAAGAATGCGGAAGTAAAGAAGGCAGAAGCAAAAAAGAAAGTTAAAACGACAAGAAAAAAGAAGAACGGTCTGATATACGTAACAGAAGGCGAGAAACAGTACGTTTACACCAAGGATCAGGAAAAAGAGTACAACATGATAAAGAAGGCTATACCTGAATTTGACAGGGATAGCTTTAAGGCCATGCTCGCATGCAGAAATGGGAAGACTCAGTGGAATACGGCCGAATATACAGCTCTTTACAATAATTGTGTCAAGGATATCAAAACCAGCAAGACTATCGAGAGAGATATGGTCGCTCCGATGAGGACCGTAAACAGGGATGCCAAGGGTGATCCTCTGACCGATAACGATACAAAGAACGATGAATGGAACAAAGAGTGGCTAAGATCATGGCAGGCCGACAAAAATGGAGTATCAGATCAGAAAAAGTCTCAGGCTATGCTCAGAAAAGAACTTCCAAATCTTTATGATGATTTCATAGAGGGTGAGTTCAAACTTCCTGATGAGCTGTTAAACTACAAAGACGGCGATGGCATAGAAGCTGCAAAAAAGGCACTTGATAATTACGTTGAAAACCTGATCTACAGCGACAATCTCTTTAAGTTCCAGACAATAGTTGCTAAGCATCTGGCAGTTGAGAATCTTAAGAAAAATATAAAATCAGTCAACATATATTTTCAGCGAAACAGCCAGATGGCTGTTGCCGGCGACATTATCGGTGATATCAATATTCTGATTGGCCAGAAATTCATGAAAAAATTTGGCCTTAACAACTACAATGTGGCAGACAAAGGTGCGATTAAGCTTGCTCCCGGCAAAAAGAAGAGTGCGGATGAAATATATGATGCTTATCTTGATGTCCTTCTTGGAAAGCTGAAAGCAAATAATACACATCTCAAAGAAAAAGAGACATCACATTATTTATCAGACATTGAGCTTCGTGATTCAAGGCACATATTTGATAAGCAGTTTACAGACAAGGAAAAGGCATCCGGAGCTACTGATGCAGGTCTTAAGTTTGCATTTGAAAAGAGAAAAGTTTTTTGCATAAATAATGTACCTGAGTATATCCAGTATCTTAAGAAAATACCCAAAAAGCTTGCGGAAGGTGCCAACAAGACCAGTGTAGACAGAATCGTCGGATTTGCAATGCACAAGGTGGAATTTGATGAGATGCTTCGTCCTGTCCAGACTCCGGAAAATCTTGAGAAGCATAATTGGAATCTCAAATGGCTAAAGGCCTGGGAAGAGAAGGACGGCAAGGTCGACGAAAAGACCATCAACGAGATGATATCTCATGAGACAGAGCATATACTTGACGGTTTGGAATTGCCGCCGCTTCCTAAGAGTGAAAAGAAGGATGCCGAATATATCAAAAAGCTCAATGCCTGGGCTGACAATATGTTTGTAAGCAGCGCAGATAAGTTCCACACAGTTATGCTCAAGACGCTTTCCATGGATGCCCTGAAAAAGGCTTATGAGCCTTTCAGGAAATATGTTACTGAAAATAAGTATTTTAGTAAGCTCACGAGTATGTTCACAACCCTGTATCAGTACCTGATATTCTATTCTCAGGTCAATCATAATGCAGACTCGGATAAGAAAGCCGACACATTTGTTCCGGATAAGAATGCAGTAAATGCAGCTCATATGCAGCTTCCGGCATTTGAAGAAATTATCACTCAGGAACTGTTTGAGTTATCAAAGCTTGAGAATAACGGACTTTCGTATAAAGAAAGTGTGGAAGGTAAAAAGGTAGAGAAAAAAGAAGAAAACCAGGAAGTGAACAAAAAGGAAGAAAACCAAGAAGAGATTAAGCAAGAAGAAAAAAAGCAGGAAAACAAAGAAGATAAGCACGAAGAGAAGCAGGATAATCTGATAGTAGTAGAAGATGAGGAAGAAGAGGAAGTAGAGCAAGAGAAAGTAAAGAAGGCTGCTGTCACTGTCAATGCGCTTGGCTGGGTCAAGGGAAATTATTCAGCCAGGAAAGATGCTGAAAACGAGCAGGATAAGAAGAGCAAGGCCAAAATGGAGATCCGGCTCCCTGACCTTGAAACTCTGACAAGGCAGGTTGAGCTCAGAAAGCTTAAAAAGGGTGAGAAGAGGGACAATCGGAAAAAGCAAAAAGTTGATGTCGGAATTAGAAATATGATGTCGGAGACGCTGACAAGTATTTCCAATATGATAGCTGACCAAAGAGTTTTGGCGCGCAGAAATGTCGGCATTAACAGCAAGAAGAAGCTGGATTTCAGAACCTTTGAACTGCTCTCCGGAATCGGACCGGTCTTTAAGCAGAAGGGAGCTCTTTCAAAGCTGTGCAGGGATTACGGCGCAGGAAGAGCGCTTCGTCTTTCAGGTAATAAGGAGGAAGGCGACAGGAAGGTCTACGAGGTTCTGGACAATATTACGCTTGAAATCGAGAAGTTCGATCCTGCTAAGTATGATTTTTCCAATGATGAGGGCATGATCTCAAAGGCGGGTGAGCTTGAGAAGATGTCAGAAGCAGCAAGATCATACAGGCAGCTCATCATGCGCGAGGAAAACCGCGGATACCTTGAAAAGCTCTCCAAAGAGAATGGTAAGATATACCGTAACGCCACGAGGGCCGCAGAAGTCTATGCTAAGATCGAGCAGCTGACCGCGGTTTCAAACTATTATCGTCTGAGAAAGCTGGTACTGACTGACGAGCTGTATACAAGCGATGAAAAGGGGCAGATAGGATATAGTAATGCTCAGGGTGACACTTCCCAGGTAAAGCGACTTAAGAAGATGATGAGGGCTTCGCTCCTTGCCGGGTCGAACATGAATAAGGTCTTTACAAGAGGTCCCCGCGTTATCAAACAGGACAAGATAGTAGAGAGCTTCGAGGCACTTGAGAAATCTGATGAGTACGTAATGGATATGGAGAGAGAGAAGTTCTTCCAGGCTCCGCTCTGGGCTCAGAACTGCCTCACTCTTGACCCCAAAAAGATCCCGTCCAAAATTGACAAATCCCGCGGATACAGCGGAATCAACCACCCTCAGGCAGACGGTCCGTTCCTTCTCAAAAAAGCAATGGAGATGAATCCAAGGATCCAGGATATGGATGACAAGAGAATGGAAGTTCTGACAGAGCTGACAGGCAATCCGAAGGAGTCCTGGGATGATACCCCGAAGTTTGTGGGAGGAAATGATAAGAGCCTTGAGTCGGTGAAGCTGTCAGATAACTGGAGCAGGATCAGGCTCGTGTTCGGGCAGGAGTTCAGCAGGTACATGAGCGATCAGGAAATCCTTGAGATGACAGAGATCCTTCAGATCCAGAAAGCGAAGGAATGGACTGACAAGGAAGGAAATAAGCATTCCTTTAACTGGGCTGACATGGCCGGGGATAAGGACGCTCTTGCCTACTATGAGAGCGCGTTTAAAGAGCTTGCCATGAAGTTTTTGTTTGCGCAGTACGCAGCTGCAATGAGAGTTGCTGAGACAATATCCATGAAACTCGTGGTACTGCATCCTACGGATCTGGCTCTTTTGATGACGCCGGAAGTCCATTACATGATCATGTCGTGCTCAACGCTCAGCAATATTATAGATAAGAGGAACGGAACTAACACAAAGAAGGTTGCGAAGTTCCTTAAGGACAATGATCCTGATGGCAGATACAAGCTGAATATCAAAGACATGATCACGGTATCAGGTCTTACATCAAAGCTGAATCTGAAGGTCGGCAACATCGGTTATGCGCTTAATAATTTATTGAAGCTCGATCTGTTCAGGTCTGATAAACTTAACAGAACTGCAGAAAAGGCTGTTTTTGGAAAGAACAATATTTACAACAACTCTGTTTTAAAAGAGTACGAAGCTAACAGGAAAATCAATCCTGAGGAAGAAAGAGATGAGACGGCGTGGTATCTTGATAAACATATAGATATGGTCACCAAAAAAGGTCTGAATGCCAAATCCAAAACTCTTGGCGGAGGGTACCTTCAGTATGAGCTTAGCAACTGGCACTTTGAGGCATACAAGAACGGAGAAATAGATTTCAAGAATGCCATCGACAATAAGCTTGTAGATGTTCCTTCCAAAAAAGAGCTCGACGCCTATGAAGCGCACCTTGTTAAAGACGGATATTATCCTCTGCGCAGCAACATGGCAGACCCTGATTCCGGCATGAAATATGATAACAAGCCTACCGATAAGTATGATATCGTGGATGAATATGGCAGGACGGTTGGCAAGGGCACCTATAAGGAAAGGCTCGATAACAGAGCCAAAGACCCCTATGGTATCAACCTCATAAGGACAGGCTTTAAAGAGCTTGAGTACACCTATGATGCTGTCAACAAAAACAAAGAGAAAATTAAGAAAACCTGCATTCGCACAAATGCATTCTGATTCAGAAGGAGAGAAAAAATGCCACATTTTGAAGAGTATAAGAATTCGCGGAACAAAGCACAGTTTTATAAGTCATTAAGGGATAGTATGCTCGATATCAACAAAAGCGGTTTTGACTACGATCCGGACCAGCTCATGGAGCACCTGGAAGATAAATATCTCCCTGAATTCGACGATATTGCAGAGGATAATGCAGCTTTTGCCGAGAGGACGAAGTATTATTTTACTGACTCCAAGGTTGGGAAGGCCAAAGAACTGAGATACAAAAAAATCCATGACGACGCTGACAACTCTGTGGAGAGGTATTCTGATAAGTATTCATACAGATGGGCATGGAAGCGCAAGTATTATGCAAAAGGGGCTGAGAAGGCCTTTAAAAAGATGCGCAATGCAATGTTCAGGTACAGAAATGATTATGCAGCAGGAAGTACCGTTAATGTCTATACCAGATATCTGCACCGCGAGGAGATTATGAAGCTTCGGATGGCGGCCATGGAAGAGGCCGCAAAGACCAAGGCACAGAGTGCTAAACATGGCAATTACCTTGTTGCCAGAGGTAAGCTCTCCTGTAATCTTATCCTGAAGGATCAGCTGGAGCATCTGCTTAAGGGCGAGAATCTGACTGAAAGAGAGCGCTCAAAACTGCGCTCCAAATTAAGGAGTGTCGAGAAGGATATTAAGTCTGCTGCATCCGAGGTTGCAAAGAATGTGCCGAAGGCCCACGAAATCTGGCAGGTAGAGAACAGGCTTGATGAGGAGAGTATAAAGGCTAACTTAAGTCTCTATCAGAGTCAGAATCCCGGATGTGATCTCGACGATGCAAAACTCATGGCAAACCTTAATAAGTATCAGACTCAGCAGTTTAGCAATAAGTGGCCGAAGAAAACAGTGCTGAAGGATCAGAACAACGCCTGCATCTCCAAGGCGGAGCAGGAAAACGAGGAGTGGAACAGAAATTTAGACTTGAAACTTGCAGATAATCTCTCTATAGCTGATGCAAGAAAAATAGAACTTGATGCAATTAAGAGATTCAATGCGATAAAAATACCCAAGGCTGCAATCTTAAAGGGTGACGGTGCCAGAAAGTACATTATGGGCAATCTGAGGGAGTACTATGACCTGACAAAGAGAGCTCTGCCGTATTACAGAGCTCAGACAGGTCAGAATACTTTTGTTGGAGAATATATTGCACAGCATCCCAAATTCAGGGCAAAGCTTGCTTATCTGGAAGAGGTCAACGCCTATATTGATTTTAAGCTGAGAAGAGACCATAACATTGAGTTTGACAGTGTAATGGCTTCTTTTAGGTTTGAGAGCGATGAGAACTATAAGTACAAAAAGAATGAGAGAGGAAAAGTTATACGCATTAGGAAGTTTGGGTTTGATAACCGCGGTCGCGATATGACTACGGCAAAGTATAATGAGCTCTTTAGTGCTTACAGGACTTATAAGGTTGTTCCTGAGGATGCGCAGGACGTACCTGTTAACGAGGTGCAGGAGGTCAACCAGGCGCCTGTGGTAAACGCGCCTGCCAATGAGGTGCACGATAATAACGCTCCTGTAAATGCGGTTCATGAAGAGAATGTACCTGTACAGGATGAAGATGTAGCTGCACCTGTAAATGTGATTCAGGAGGGAAATGTACCTCTGCCGAATGAAGATATAGCTGCACCTGTAAATGTGATTCAGGAGGGAAATGTACCTCTGCCGAATGAAGATGTAGCTGCACATGTAGATGTGATTCAGGAAGAGGATGTGCACAACGAAAATGCAGAACATGAAGTACATGTTGACAATGTTCCTGCAAATGAGATAGACGGTGTGAATCTGGATGAAGAGAATGAGGATGCGCCTGCGCCTCTCGCACTCGGAAACGCCGAGGAGATAAACGAGGGCATCAACCAGGTTGCAAACATGGTGAACCTCATGCAGAGAGCGGATGCGCAGAACCAGCAGGATGACAGGAATCAGATAAACGCAGAGCATCAGCAGAATCAGATAAATGATCATGTTGAACAACAGCAGAACCGGATAAATGCACCTGAGGAGCAGAATCAGGAGAACCGCCTGGCTCAGCAAGGTGGTTTTGAAATCATTGACGAAAATGACATACCCAAGAAAATCACCAGAACCAAAAAGGGCAATACTATCACCATCATAGAGGATGGAGTTAAGTACACATATACCCCGGAACAGGAGAAGGAGTATGATTTTGCTCAAAGCCATATAGAGACTTTCTCCAGAAAAGACTACGACTTTATCTTGAGGACCAGGGCCATTAATGAGCAGTGGCTCCATCCAGACTACGTGGCTATCTTTAAAAAGAGAAGCGATAAGTTCAAAAATATGAAGTCTGTCGATAAGTCGCTGATCTCAGTCATGAAAGTCGTAAACCGAAACAGCAAGGGAAATCCTAAAACTGCTGCTGACAAGGCGGCTGATGAGTGGAATCGCAAGTGGCTTAAGTGTTTCCAAAAGAAGAAGTCAGGTGAGGATCTTGACACCGCAGAGAATATGATCTCTGAGACTCTTCCTCAGCTCTACAATGACTTTTTTGAGGGAGAACTAAAGATTCCCGAGGAGCTTCTTAACTACAAAAAGGGAGATTTCCTTCCGGATGCTCTCGATGAGTATATTGACCGACTCATGGAGGGAGATAATTATGTGAAGTTCACGAATATGGTGCAGAAGCATAAAGGTCTTTTGGAACTTCGGACCATTTTTGACTCGGTTGATGACTTTTTGGAGAGCAATGACCAGGTTCGCATTTCAGGCAGCATACTTCTTGAACTGAGCGATCTTGTAAAGTTCAGATTTGAGCGCCAAAGTGGCATTCCGGCTGCCGCCAAGGTAGATAAAAAAACTATTGATGATGCAAGTGAAAAAAGGGCCGAGGCCCAGAATAACTATGCTGACAGGTGCCGGCAGTTTGTCGAAGAGTGTAGCAAGAATAAAGATATCCTTAAACAGAAGCAGGAATACCTGTTTGTTGACAGCAGTACACTTAAAGCACATAACTATACGGTTGATGAAAAAGTTATAGCAGAGTGGAAGAAAGAGGACAATGCTCCCACAGATTCAGGTATAAGTTATTTTTTGGCTGAGAAAGAGGTTGGAAGTATCTTAATCGTTCCTGAATACCGGGCTCTTTTAAAGAATATTCCGGTAAAGTATTCCAAAGGGGTTGAGGCAGACAGAGTAATGATAACCGGTATGCGTACCGTGGCGCTTGATAAGTATCGCCATCCTCTGACCGATGTCAGAAATGCTGCCAATCATAAGTGGAACATCAAATGGTTAAAGGCCTGGACCGCTGATGAGAACGGGAATATCGATGAGAAGACGATTCTTGAGATGTTTGGTGAAGAAACTGAAAATATGATGAAATACCTGACAGAAAGCTCTCTTCCCATCCCGACATCCAAAGAGGGCGAACCCGGATATACTGAAAAACTCCGCAAGTGGGTTGACAATATGATGAGAAATGATGCCAGGAATTTTCAGATGATGGGCAAAAAAGTCCTTGCATGGAGCCATATGAGGAAAACTCTGGAACCATTTATGAAGTTTTCTCAGGAAAATAAGTATTTTGATGCATTTTCTACTATGATCATCGCATTGTATAACTTCATCAGACCATACAGTATTGTTGAGCATAATACTTATGAAGGATCCAAAACAATAACGGTAACCGACAAGGATAAGAGGAACTATGCTCTAAATCTTGAAATAAGCGAGCAGACAGCTGTTGAACAGATATTCAACCTGGGAAATATTAAGGACAAGAAACCTTCGCTTATGGAAATTGTAAATCGCGGCAAAAAAGAGGAGGCACAGGAAGAAAACCTTAACAGGATCAACGTGGTCGAAGAGGACAATCAGAACAGGATCAATGTGGTCGAGGAAGAAAACCAGAACAGGATCAACGTGATCGAAGAAGACGACGCTCAGCTTACGATTAAAACGCTCTCCGCGAAACTTGTCGGGAACGCCGGCGCGCATATCTCAGAGAAGGAAACTGTGCGCGGCAATGTCAAGGCGGGCATCAGGAAAAAACTGGATTATGAGGACTTTAATGATTTTACTGAGTTTGCCACCCTGTTCGGAACCGAAAAAAGGTTTAATTCAGCGCTGAAGCTTTATGCTGACGGAAAAAAATTACTTAACTCAGATGATGAAGATAAAGAAGAAGGAGAGGCTAAAATTATTGACGCGCTTGGAAGGTGCACAGCTATTATCCTGAACATCGACACGAAAGATTTTGATCTTTCATCTGACGAGAAGATAATGCAGCAGGCCGGAAAGCTGGAGGAATTGTCAAATGTATTAAGGGCCTACATGCGGCTTTTGACTAAAGAGCAAAACAATTGCTATATGAATAATCTGTATGATGAACGGTATGGGCAGAATCTGTCTCTGGCGAAATTTGATGTGCTTATGAATCATCTGGAGAAACTCTTTGCGATTGCAGATTATTATCGTCTCAGAAAGAACATTTTGACAAATGATCTCTTCATAAATGCAGAAAAAGAGCCTTCGCTTATAAGCGGCGAAAATGACTCCGCTGACCTTAAAAAGCTTAAGAAGATGATGCGCGCTTCTGTAAAAGCTAAAGAAATCATGGATAATAATGTCTTTGACATGAAAGATAATACAACAGAGCTTAAATGTGAGACCATGGAGGAAGAGAAATCACTGGCTGGTCTTGATATGTTCTTTGTAAAGAATAAGAAGTCAATTGAAGTAGAAGCCGAGAAACCGATTGAAGTATTCTGGCCTGAGATGAAGAAGAGGATTGAAGTCATTGGAAAGGCAGATAACTATGTAAAGGAACTCGAAGAAAAGAAACCTTTGCAGAAATAACAAGTGACAAACAAAAAACCGACCGGGGTGATGCGGCATGAAATCTGCCGAGGACTCCCGGTCGGTTTTGCTAATATTGTAGGTGATGAAGGCATGATTGCGGGTGCGTATAGCGCGGAACAATCCGTGACATCACTTTTGACTTTTACATCATCTGATTATGAAATAAATTATCAGAAGCTTGTAGAACCCCTCTTAATGAGCTCACCTGAGAAGATTGTCTTCTGAGGCATATCATTCTGGGTGAGTGTTCCAATGAGCGTTCTGACCAGCTGCGCACACATGTCCTGAAGCCTGTTGTCGATAGATGACAGCTCAGGCTCGGAGCAGTGGGAGAGGATCGAATTGTTGTATCCTATTATCTGCAGCTGCGTGGGAACCTTTATGTGACGGCTCCTGGCGAAGTTCATCGCACCAATTGCAAGAAAATCGTCGCTGGCCACAATACCGTCAAAATGGATTCCATTATCAGCTATATTCTCGACGAAGAACTTCACCCCGTCAATGTCCTCGTGGTGTCCCTTGAAGCACTGCATCAGCTCTTTTCTGAGGGGAATGTCATGCAACAGAAGAGCATTCTGATAGCCTGAGAGCTTCTTGAGTCCTGAGTAGGAATTGGAGTTGTAAAGATAGAGTATATCTTTTACTCCGCTCTCAATGAGCTTCGAAGTGGAGTCCTGAGTGGCCTTGTGGTCGTCACAGAGTGTGCAGTATACATTTGAGCAGTCAAAGTCTGCGTTTAACAGCATGATAGGAACAGAGGAAGCTGCGGTACGGATGTACTCATTGTCCTCGTTATTGTTGAAAATGAAGTTGGAGCCTATCATGACGACTGCATCCACGTGCTGCGACATAAGGAGTGAGAGAGAACTCTTTTTGGACTCCATTTCGTAACCTGTGCAGCATAGGACTGAGTGGTATCCGTTTTCGCGCAGATTCTGCTCGATATAATAGATGGCTTTGGCAAGATACAGATCGGATGCATCTGCGCAGAGGATCCCGATGGTCTTCATTGAATTAAGACCCAGCCCCCTGGCAAAAGCATTTGGCTTGTATCCGTACTGCTCGATAATATCCATGACTTTTTTGCGGGTGCGCGGCTTGACATTGGCACTGCCGTTCAAAACTCTTGAGACAGTGGCAATGGAAACACCGGCCTTTTTTGAAATGTCATAGATAGTCATCTGATTGCTCATAATTTATCTCACTTCCAGTGGAAAGCCAAAGTATCTGACTGCGTTGTTGTAGGAAATATCCTTGGCAATCTGTCCGAGTACTTCGAAATCTTCCTCGGGATACTCGCCGTTTTCAATAAAGTCTGCAAGGTAGTTGCAGAGGATACGTCTGAAGTAGTCATGTCTTGTGTAGGAGGTGAAGCTCCTGGAATCTGTCAGCATGCCGACAAATCCTGAGAGGTTACCTGACTCTGCAACGGAGTCGAGCTGCTGCTCCATGCCGTGCTTGGTATCATTGAACCACCATGCTGAACCCTGCTGGATCTTGGCAACTACAGGTGCCTCGTTGAAGGCGTTGATCGTGGTGTTGATGATCTTGTTGTCGTTGGGGTTCAGGCTGTAGAGAATGGTCTTGGGGAGCTGACCCTTCTTGTGAAGTGCATCGAGGAAGTCGGCCATCTCTGCCATAGGGTAGTAAGCTGCGATCGTATCAAAACCTGTGTCAGGTCCGAGCTTGTCATACATAGGTGTGTTGTTGTCGCGCTTGCAACCGAAGTGGAGCTGCATTACCCAGCCTCTCTTTGCGATCTCCTCGCCCTCAAAGAGCATGAATGCTGTCTCGAACTTAAGGCTCTCCTCGTAGGAAACCTCCCCGCCGCTCATCCTCTTTTTGAATATTGCCTCAACCTCGTCGTCTGAAGCGGGTCTGTACATAACATACTCAAGAGCGTGGTCGGTTACGTTGCAGCCCTTTGATCCGAAGTAGTCAAGTCTTACCCTTAAAGCTTCCTTGAGAGAAGAGAAGGAGTCGATCTTGACGCCGCTTACTTCTGAGAGCTTATCTATATAAGAAACAAAATCGGGCTTTGTGATATTCTTGGCCTTGTCGGGTCTCCATGCGGGAAGAACCTTTACATCGAAGCTCTCATCAGCTGCGATCTTGTCGTGCCACTCGAGAGTGTCGATGGGGTCGTCAGTTGTGCAGATGAGGGTAACGTTACTCATCTTGATCAGCTTTCTCACACTCATGTCAGGGCTCTGAAGAACCTTGTTGCAGAGGTCATAAACTTCTTCGGCTGTCTTGGAGTTTAGAACTCCGTCATATCCGAAGTACTTGCGCAGCTCTAAATGTGCCCAGTGATAAAGAGGATTGCCGACAGCCTTCTCGAGGCACTTTGCAAACATAAGGAATTTATCCTTGTCGGATGCGTCGCCTGTCATGTACTTCTCATCTACGCCGAAAGCACGCATGAGGCGCCACTTGTAATGGTCTCCCCCGAGCCATACCTGTGTGATTGTCTCAAAATGGCGGTCCTCAGCGATCTCCCTGGGACTGATGTGGCAGTGGTAATCAAGGATTGGCATATTCTCAGAATAGTCATGATAGAGCCTCTGGGCTGTCTTACTCTGAAGAAGGAAATCCTTGTCCATAAAATTTTTCATTGCTATACCCTCCATTTGTAAATATTTTCATTTGAAACAAAAATGTAAAAAATCATGTAAGCATTTTCACACTTTTTTCAAAAGTATTATACAAGAGCTTTCATGCAAATACAATAGCCGAAATGAGTTGACGTAATCCGATATTAAATATATTATTGTAATGAAAACGCTTACACACAGTTTACATTTTCAAAAAAGAAAAAGGGGTAGGTTATATGAGCAGATTTTTACAGATCCATCCGGAAGACAACGTTGTTGTATGCCTCGAGGAACTCAAAAAGGGCGAGAAGATCACCCTCGGGGACGGCAAAGAGATCACGGCAAATGAGGATATTCCCGCCGGCCACAAGATTGCCATAAAGGATATCTCAAAGGATTCAAACATCATCAAGTACGGCTACGCAATCGGCCACGCACTTGAGGATATCACCGAGGGCAGATGGGTTCACACCCACGACATCAAGACCAATCTCGAGGGAATCCTTTCTTATAAATATGAACCGAACACTGACGACATAGGCAAAAAGAAGTCTCAGATGGGTACCAGAAAGGGCACCTTCAAGGGCTTTGTCAGGAAAAACAAAAAAGTCGGCATCAGAAACGAGGTCTGGATCATTCCTACAGTCGGCTGTGTAAACAATATTGCGAGAGCTCTCGCAAAAGAGGCAAACAAGTTTGTAAAGGGCAGTGTTGACGAAGTCGTTGCATTTACTCACAACTACGGCTGCTCACAGACGGGGGATGACCAGGAGCACACAAGGACGATCCTCTCAGACCTCATAAATCATCCGAACGCAGGAGCGGTTCTTGTTTTGGGGCTCGGATGCGAGAACAGCAATATCGACGTTTTGATGCCCTATATAGGAGAGTACGATCCGGACAGGGTTAAGTTCCTCGTATGCCAGAAGTCTGATGACGAGATGGCTGACGGAACAGCTCTTTTAAAAGAACTCATAGACGCAGCTGCAGGTGATGAGAGAGAAGACGTAGATCTCTCCAAACTCGTCATCGGCCTTAAGTGCGGCGGATCTGACGGATTCTCCGGAATCACTGCAAATCCTCTTGTCGGCAGGATATCCGACAGGATCATAGAGTACGGCGGAACATCAATCCTGACTGAGGTTCCCGAGATGTTCGGAGCAGAGACCATCCTCATGAACAGATGCAAGGATGAGGCTACCTTCAATGACACGGTGAACATGATAAACGACTTCAAGGACTATTTCACCAAACAGGGCGAGCCCATCTATGAGAATCCTTCACCCGGAAACAAGGCGGGCGGCATCACGACGCTTGAGGATAAGTCCCTCGGCTGCACGCAGAAGTCCGGCGATTACCCTGTTATGAACGTCATGGAGTACGGACAGAGAACAGATACGACAGGATTAAATCTTCTCTGCGCTCCAGGCAACGACCTCTGCGCAGCGACAGCACTTGCAAGCGCAGGCGCCCAGATAGTTCTCTTCACAACAGGGAGAGGAACACCTTTTGCCTGTCCCGTTCCAACGATGAAGATCGCCAGCAACAACACGATTGCAAAAAAGAAAGGGAACTGGATAGACTTCTCGGCAGGTCAGATTTTAGAGGGCAGGACCTTCGATGAGCTTACGGACGAACTCTTTGACAAGATAGTAAGGACGGCTTCAGGTGAAAAGCTTAAGAGCGAGATCGCCGGTTTCCACGATATGGCTATCTGGAAGAGGGGAGTAACGCTGTAATTTTATCTGTAATTATATACAGTTTCTTTACAGAGTATAAAATGTGTATTAAATCTTGGATTAGTATATACACTAAAATGCGATAAGAGATGTATAATAAACAGTGTAGGCAATATGTATACCGTTTTGCATAATAACCGAAAAAGTTTTGTGCAGGTTTATCCGGTTTGGGAACTTTTGACGGGTTTTTTGGAAAAAAATATGTAAATTTTTCTATGTAAGCACTTTCTGAAAAGCCCTAAAAAAGCCGCTTTTTGTCAAAAGATGACGAGATTGTTACAAATATGGCAAAATTCGCTCTTGCAAAGGTTTTCAATACATGATAAAGTACGTACATAAGCGATTGAAAACGCTTACATTTTACCTTACAAAAATTTCTCACAGGGAGGGAAACACAAACAATGAAAAAGAAAGTTTTATCTTTACTTCTTTCAACAGCAATGGTAGCTTCACTTGCAGCCTGCGGATCATCAACTGATTCCGGAAGCAGCACAGGAAGCGCTGACACACAGACATCCGGCTCATCAACAACCACTTCTGATGCAGGCGCTGCAGCAGATGCAGGTTCAGCTTCAGCCGGCAGCTATGATCTTACAGATCTTTACATCACTGTTGACGGAACACTTACAGCAAACGTTGACAACGGACAGGACGCATTCGTAGAGCAGTGGCAGACAGCAGTTGCAGAGAAGCTTGGTCATCCCATCACTCTTCACATCAACCAGCCTGAGCACTCAGGATACAAGGATAACGTATCCCAGCTCCTTACAACAGGCGAGCCCGGTGACGGACAGTATCCCGATGCACTCATCATGAGCGCTACAATGTTCAAGCAGTACCAGAACACAGGTATCCTCTGGAATATGGCTGATGCTTATGCAAACGCCGAGTTCCAGTCAAGGATCACACTTCCTTCAATCAACGAGAACATGAAGACACCTGCCGGAGAGCTTTACGGATTTGCTCCTACATACGGCAACGGATGTGTTACATACATCAAGCAGTCATGGCTCGATGCAGCAGGCCTCAAGGCTGATGATATCAAGACCTTCGATGACTACTACAACATGCTCAAGGCATTCACCAAGGACGGCCAGACTGGTGTTATCGCAGCAGGCTTTGCAAACATGAAAGAGGCTCCTTACATCAACTACATGCCTGAGTTCTGGCAGGGTGCTTACCCGGCAATCTATCAGAAGGACGGAACATGGATTGACGGATTCCAGGAGCAGGCTACAATCGATGCTCTTACAAGACTCCAGACAGCATACGCTGATGGCGTTATCGATAAGGATACTGAGGAAGCTACAACAAAGACAGCTCGTGAGAAGTGGTTCTCAAACGACCAGACAACTTCCGAGGGTGTATTCACATACTGGGCTGGCACATGGCTTCGTACCCTTACAGACAACCTTGACAAGAACGACGTTGACGCAGATCTCGGCGACGACAGACTTGTACAGCTTCCTCCTATCAAGGAGATCAAGGATACATGGGGCGGATACCTCAACAGAGAAGCTCCTGTATGGGTAATCACAGATGACGGCGACGGAGACGACTCCCGTGAGCAGGCTATCTTCGATGCACTTCTTGAGACAATGCTTGACGGCGACAAGGTTCAGACACTCTGGACATACGGTGCTGAGGATGTTCACTGGTCAACACACGCTGAGACATTCACAACAAATCCTGATGATCCTGAGAAGAAGAAGGATTACGAGTATGCAGAGGGTGAGTTCCACCTTAAGCAGACTCCTAACGATCCTAACTCTGTATGGAAGAAGAACCACCTTGATCCCGTACTTGTAATTGCTCCTCTTACAAACGGTTTCGTAGACAGCGATCCCCTTGTTGAGGCAGGTAACAAGTTCTTCACATCAAACGCTGTTGATGCACCTCAGTCACCTTCAAATGAGACACTTACAGAGGTTGAGGCTGACCTTACAGTTGATAAGACAACACTCATCAATGAGGTTGTAGCAGGCAAGAAGAATGCAGCAGACGCTGTTGCTGAGTATCAGGCTAAGTGGGGCGACACAGTTGCTTCTATCCTTGAAGATCTCAACGCACAGTAATAAATTTGTCAGTTTTTTCTATTTTCTATATAAGCTCCGTGGCCATCTTCGGATGACCATGGGGCACTTCAAAAAATCTTTACGTTTCAATGTAGGATAGTCAAAAAGTTTTTTATAAGAATGGGGCAGGTTATATGAGCAAACAACAAAAGGTTACATCAACAGGCCAGACACTTAATAAAAAGCCGCTTGGAATGCGTATATGGAACCACAGAGGTTTCTATCTGATGTTCTTGCCTGTATTTATCTATGTGCTGATAATCTATTATTGGCCTATGCTGGGTGTCAGGTATTCGTTCTATGACTACACCTTAAAGAAAATTGAATTCGTTGGCCTGAAGCATTTCACCAGCATGTTCGCTGACAAGGATTTCTGGACGGCCTTCATCAATACACTGCAGCTGTCTATCATCAAGCTGCTGATCACGACCGGTACAGCGGTTATTGTTTCCGTATTCATCAATGAAATGGGGAACATGCTTGCAAAGAAGACACTGCAGACAGTTATCTATCTTCCTCACTTCATGTCATGGACAGTTACAGCAGCTATCTTCACGCTGTTCCTTTCAACATCTTCAACAGGTTTCATCAACGAGACCCTGAAGAGCTGGGGATGGATAAAAGAGAGTATCGACTTCATGCATGAGACGACACTCTGGCGACCGGTTTACTACCTGGTTAACATCTGGAAGGAGACAGGTTGGGGAACAGTTATATTCCTCGCAACTCTTTCAGGTATCAACCCCGAGATCTATGAGGCTGCCGATATCGACGGTGCATCAAGACTTCAGAAGATCTGGTACGTAACAGTTCCTGAACTTCTTAACACCATCATCATCGTGCTGATCCTGAACCTGGCTAAGGTTCTTAACCTCTTTGAGTCAGTATTCGTTATGTACAACAACCGTGTATTCTCAGTATCGGACGTTGTATCAACCTACATTTACCGCAAGACCTTTATGACAGCTATCCCTAACTACGGATACACGACAGCAGTAGGTCTTTTCAAGTCACTCGTCGGATGTGCTCTGGTTCTTATTTGTAACTGGGCCAGCAAAAAAGTTCGCGGTCGCGGAATTATTTAAGGGGGTGGCGAATAATGGCTAAGGCAAAAGAGTTTGCAACAGGTCGTAAGAGAAAGACCGATGCATTTGATATTGTTAACTACATAGTATTTATCTTACTTGGACTTATTGTACTGATTCCTATCTGGAAGGTAGTAGTAGACTCCTTCAACGCTGTCGGCGTTTACAGATTCCAGCTCCTTCCTAATGACTTTACACTTGACGGATATCGTACCATCATCCACACATCCAAGCTGTACCAGCCCTTTGTTAACTCAGTTATCACAACTATTCTGGGAACCCTGCTTGGACTGGTTATGAGTACACTCGGTGGATATGTTCTTTCACAGTACGAGATGCCCGGCAGAAACCTCATGGCTTATTTCCTTCTTTTCACCATGATCTTCTCCGGCGGTATGATTCCTGAGTACCTGGTTATGAAACAGCTCCACCTTGTTAACAACATGTGGATCCTTGTTGTTAAGCATGGTATGAACGTTTACAACCTGGTCCTGATGCGTAACTTCTTCGAGGGTATTCCCGCTTCACTCTTTGAGGCTGCCAAGATCGACGGCTGCTCACCTATGGGAATCTTCTTCAAGATAGTGCTTCCTCTCTCAAAGGCAGCTCTTGCATCTATCGGACTTATGTTCGCAGTTACTGTATGGAACGACTACTCAACAGTTCAGATCTACATCACAAACCGTGATCAGGTTAACTTCCAGTACATCCTGAGAGTTATGGTCATGGACGGTGACACGCCGACGACGGCATACAAGGTATCACAGAGCACACTTTACTACGCAGCAATTGTTTGTGCGATCCTTCCTTTTATGGCTCTGTATCCTTTCCTTCAGAAGTATTTCGTTAAGGGTGTTAATGTTGGTGCCGTTAAGGAGTAATTGCCACAATATTTTAGTTTGTTAAAACAAAGCCATCTGTGTCATGTGATGCAGATGGCTGTTTTCATAATAAGCCCCAGGAATGGTCCCTTGACTCCGTCCCCAGGGCTCAAGCAGGAGGTAAGAAAGTGAGACATATATTTTGGGCGGGAGACTCCACCGTCAAGACCAACAAGTTTGTTACATATCCCCAGACCGGTATCGGACAGGCGTTTGACAGGTACACCAAGACTGATGTTGTGATCTGCAATCACGCAGAGAACGGCAGGAGTACAAAGAGCTTTATCGACGAGTCAAGACTTGCTCCCATCTATGATGATATAACCGAGGGGGATTTTCTTTTTATTCAGTTCGGACACAATGACGAGAAAGAGCAGGATCCTGCGAGGTACACGGATCCGCACGGAGAGTTTATCGGTAACCTAGTCAAGTTTGTGAACGCAGCAAGAAACAAAAAAGCCTATCCCGTGTTCATAACGTCCGTTGAGAGAAGACTCTTTGATGAAAACGGGAACTTGAGGCAGTCAGGGCATGAGGAGTATGTAAAGGGGATGAAGGAGGCCGCTGCAAAATTCGACGTCCCTGTTGTTGATCTCTACTCGATGAGCCGCGAGTTTTTGCAAAAGACAGGTGATGAGGCGTCAAAGAAGTACTACATGAACCTCGCACCGGGAGAAGCCTCCTGGGCACCTGAGGGAAAGAATGACAACTCGCACCTTCGCTATGAGGGAGCAATGCTGTACGCAGGGATGATAGCAAAGGGATTGTCAGACCTTGGCGGAGTATATGCTGATCTCATTGCTGATGACAACCTGCTTTCTGATTCATCAAAGATCGAGGTGAACGGATAACCATTTTTCAGGAGATTTTTTTGGAGTGTACTATTATGAACAGATACAGTGACAGAGGAGATAAATTCAGAAACCCGATACTGTTTGCGGATTACTCAGACCCGGATGTGATAAGGGTGGGCGATACTTATTATATGACGGCGAGCAGCTTTAACTATACGCCGGGGCTTCCCATTCTGGTATCACAAGACCTGGTGAACTGGGAGCTCAAAAATTATGCACTTGAAAATATAGGGCAGGAGAGATTTAAGATCCCACGCCACTCTGAGGGCGTATGGGCTCCTGCAATCAGGTTCCATGAAGGCATGTTCTATATCTACTACGGAATGCCTGACGAGGGCTACTATGTAGTCAGGACAAAAGATCCTCTCGGAAAATGGGAGGAGCCTGTGTGCGTCCTCCCGGGAAAAGGACTTATTGATTCGTGTCCTATATGGGATGATGACGGAAGAGCCTACATCGTTCACGGCTATGCAAAATCCAGGATCGGCTTTAAGAGCATACTGGGTATATTTGAGATGAGCCCTGACGGACTCAAGGCAATTTCCGAGGATCACTTTATCTTCAATGGAAACGACCCTGAGCACCCCGCAATTACGATTGAGGGACCCAAGGTTTATAAGAGAAACGGCTACTACTACATCTGGGCTCCCGCAGGAGGCGTAAGAGAGGGCTATCAGGTGGTACTCAGGAGCCGTGATATACATGGCCCTTACGAGATAAAAAAGGTCATGGACAAGGGCAGTACTGTCATAAACGGGCCTCACCAGGGCGGACTTGTCGATACAAATAAAGGGGATGAGTGGTTTGTTCATTTCCAGGACAGAGGTCTGTACGGCAGAATATGTCATCTTCAGCCTGTTACCTGGGATGGGGACTGGCCTGTTGTCAGCGTTAATAAGCATGATGAGGGCTGGGGCGAGCCTGTATATGAGTTGCAAAAACCCGCAAGCTCAAGGGAAAGCGCAGCTAAAACAGTTGTTATGTCAGGCTCTGACAGTGATGATCTGTCATCCGCAGACATTTCTGTTTCCGGCTCAAAGTCTGATCCTTTCGATTATCAGGCGCTTTCTACTGATTTATTTGAGGACGGGAAATACAATCTCTCCTGGCAGTGGCTCGGTGACCACGAAGATGGCTTTTATGGAAAGGCAGATGGAGAGAGGGGCCTCAGACTCTTTTGCAAAAATCCTTCAGGCGAAAAAGAGCCTGTTATCTGGCGCAGCAGCAATGTGCTCACGCAGAAGATAGTATATCCCGTTTTTGAAGCGAGGATACGTGCTGACGTATCAGGCCTTTTTGACGGGGACAGAGCGGGAGTCTGCATGACGGGCGGACAGTACGTAACAGCATACATCGAGAGAGATAGCGATAAATATATTCTCAAAGTCGCCGAGTCAGAGGGCGGAGACTCAGACAAGAGAGAAGTCATAAAGTCAGAGACTGACCTGTTTGAACTTTTGAGAGAAGATGAAAGATGTGCAGATTCATCTTCGCATATCCTTAAGAACCTGGAGTTTGTCATGACCTTTGACCTTGATGGCAGAGACTTCCCATCAGAGAAGCTCTACTTCCAGGATGTAAAGCATCCTCTCGGCGGCAAAGACCCGAGCCTCAAGATCAGCCTCGGAGTAACCTTTGATGAGGATGGTGCCGAAGAACACTCCGCTCAAAGCCGCAGAGACCTTGGCATATCCTACACACCCTCAGACCACACCTGGGTCGGCGCCAAGATCGGAATCTACGCACTCGCCGGAGGTGAAAACAGTTCAAATGGTTACGCAGATTTCAAGGAAGTAATAGTATCAGAACTGTGATGTATTAAATAAATCAACATAATTATTTACGATGACCCGTACCTTATAAATATAGTAGTTTTATCGAAGGAGCGTGTACTATGTCTGAAATACCAAAGAACCGCCTGATGGAGTACATCAAAGAGGGAAATATGTCCAAGGTTAAGTATATCCTCATCGAGGACCCAAGCCTCATTGATGCGGAAACTTTTTTTGCGGTAGCAGAACTTGGAAATTTCGAGATGCTTAAGTACCTCGTCGAGTACTCGAGGATCAGCTTAAATGAGTACAGTAAAGAGCACGAAAACGTACTTCACTTTGCTGCGAGATCGGGGAACCTGATGCTTTTCAGATATCTGGTCGAAAAGTGCGGTATGGACCCGCTTGAAGGCGATATAAATCTTATTACCCCCTGGGATATTATAAGGCAGCATTTATCTTCTGATGGTATGACAGAGGGCTCGGCAGATAAGAGCGAAACTGGGAAAGAGCCATTCAGGCAGATTGATGAGTACCTCACAAAAAGATATGGACACCCCTTTGAAGACTTCTACAGGAACCCGGTAAGGAGCGGCTTTTTTCCCGACCCCTCGATATGCAGGGTTGGAGAAGACTACTACATGGTCAACTCGTCCTTCATATTCTTTCCGTGCATCCCGATATCTCACTCCAGGGACCTGATCCACTGGGAGATAATCGGTCACGCCATTACAAATCCTGAGTGGGCATATCTGGATGAGCTTGAGGGCGGAAGAGGCTACTGGGCGCCGGACATCTCTTACTATGAGGGGATGTTCTATATTACAGCGACCTACAGACTAAATGACAGGCCGCCGATCTACAGGCGTCAGATGGTTGTAAAGTCGCTGAGGCCTGAGGGCCCTTACTCCAAGCCCGTCTTTATCGACGAGGACGGTATCGATCCCAGCATTTTCAATGACGATAACGGAAAGAGATATATGCTCTTAAACCGCGGCGCCAGGATATTTGAGCTTGATAAGAGCGGTACCAGAAAGATATCGGACGCACAGCTCCTATATTACGGGGATTATAAGAGAGCTCCCGAGGGTCCTCACCTTTTCAAGAAGGACGGCTGTTACTATCTGCTAGAAGCCGAGGGCGGAACGGGGCCCGGCCACAGGGTTACCATCTCAAGGTCCAAAGAGCTGTTTGGAAATTACGAGCCATGCCCCTACAATCCGATAATGAGACAGTGCGATGAAGATGCTGCAATCCAGAGATGCGGTCACGGCGATATGGTCGAGACTTCCGACGGGAGATGGTACATGGTCTATCTCTGCGGAAGGATGATAGATGGAAGCTACAGCATTTTGGGAAGGGAGACCGCGATCGATCCGGTGACCTGGACTGCTGACGGCTGGCCCATAGTCAACAGCTTAAAGGGTCCTTCCTGCCTGCAGGTTAAGCCATTTCCTGAGATGAGCGTTGAGATCTTTTCACAGGGGTCAGGCCAGATGGCGTTCGTCCCCGGCAATATGGTAAGCTCAAAGCCTTCAAAGGAGAGGGAGGCTGTAGATGTCCTATCGCCCTGCGGTCTTTTCATGGACTACATGACGCCGCGCCCCTTTGAGGAGGGGGCTGTCAGATGCTCAGTAACAGGCTCCGGAAATAAAAAAGAGAGGCACTTTGTGATAAGAGGGAGTAAGTTCCCTCTCTCAGACGTTCACTCGAGGAATATCGTTTTAAGGAGGCAGACCTCTTTTAAGTTTGAGTATTCAGTCACCCTTGAAATTCCCAAAAAAGGCGGGATAACAGCAACTTATGGAAGCACATCTTCTAAAGATGAAGCTTTCCTTAATATGAAAGAGGGGCAGTGCGCCGGCATAACGGGTTATTACGACGAGAACACCTTCTTTGAATTCGGAGTTATCTGCAAGGACAATTATCTTTATATATATGCAAAAGAGCATGTGGGAGACAGCGATAGGCTTACGATATCAGATGAAACTCTTGATTTAAGTGTGAATGAGATAAGGCTTATCATGCGGACGGATTACCTGAAGAGAGAGCTTTCCTACGCACTTTCTGAGGAAGGTGGCGAAATACCTTTTACTACTCTTCATAACGTCAACTATCTCTGCGATGAGGGACTTAAAAAAGGAAAGCGCTTCACCGGAGCACTTGTCGGAATGTATGCATTCAGAGGTGCCCTGGATTTATCTGTATCTTTCAGAAATGATATCTATAATGATTTGGGGGAATGCTGAAGCATTCAGCGTTTCCCAGGGTATGAATGATAATGCGCTATGACAAAGTGCAGAAATTGGGGAAAGCCATGAAACTTGATACGGATGTTTATTTTGAGAGCTTTGAAAAGTACAAAGGAAATCCTCTGATGATCCTGTTAGGATTCTACAAGGGGATGTACTCAAACTTTTTCTGGTCGACATTCTTCTATATTATCAAGCACTCGCCGGTATGGATACTGCCAATTGTGACCGCGAGCATCATTAACAACGTAACTGAAAATAACCCCGATGTTGTTGCAATCATTGCCTTCGATGTGGGGCTGATGATATTCCTGCTGATACTGAACGTGCCGATGAACTATCTTCACATCCACTTCAGGAGCAAGGCGGTCAGGAAGGTTGAGGCGGGGCTCAGAAGTGCGCTGGTTCACAAGATACAGGTCATGTCCATACCGCACTTAAAGGACATGCTCTCAGGGCGGCTTCAGTCCAAGATAATAAGGGATGTTGAGGCGGTTGAGACGCTATCGGACCAGCTCTTTGTGTCTCTTATCAACATCGCGATAAACATTGTTGTTGCGCTATTTGTGACAGTACAAAGGAGTACGATAGTATTTCTTTTCTTTCTTCTGACGGTTCCCCTTGCGGCCTTTCTGGTGGTTGCCTTCAAGAAGCCGATCAAAAAGCACAATCAGAAGTTCAGAAAAGAGATGGAGGAGACAAGCGCCAGAGTAACCGAGATGGTGCAGCTGGTTCCTGTTACAAGGGCGCACGGCCTCGGAGATGAGGAGATAGTCAGGATGGATACACAGGTTGACCTCATCGCACAGGCGGGGTACTCGCTCGATATCATCCAGGGCAATTTTGGCGCTGTCAGCTGGGCATTTTTCCAGATAGCCCAGGTTCTGTGCCTTGCATTTACTTCGATCCTCGCTGTAAACTCCCGCGTCCAGGTGGGCGACGTCGTCCTGTATCAGAGCTATTTTACGACGATAGTGGGGCAGGTATCTTCGCTCCTAACGCTCCTTCCGATAATCTCCAAGGGCCTTGAGTCCGTGTCGAGTATCGGGGAGATACTCCAGTTTGAGTACATAGAGGACAGCGCATCCAAAGAGGATATCGGAAAGATCACGGGACAGTACAGCTTTGAGAATGTGTGCTATTCCTACCCTGACACCAAAGAGGATATACTCAACGATCTTACTTTTGATGTAAAGAGCGGTGAGACCATCGCCTTTGTTGGAGAGTCGGGAGCCGGAAAGTCAACCATAATGAACCTGCTACTCGGTTTTGGATTTCCGCAGTCAGGTGTTCTTAAGATCGATGGAAAAGACATAACCCAAATTAATCTAAAGAGCTACCGTAAGCAGCTTGCCGTTGTGCCCCAGAACACGATTCTCTTTTCCGGGAGCATTAGGGACAACATCCTCTACGGAACGGGCAATGTCTCTGAGGAAAAGCTAAAGAGGGTTATCGATGAGTCGGGCCTAAAAGGCGTCATCGAAAAGTTGCCGGATGGACTTGACACAGTTGTGGGAGAGCACGGAGATAAATTATCGGGCGGTCAGAAGCAGAGAATATCGATCGCGAGGGCCCTCATAAGAGACCCAAAAGTTATCCTCCTTGATGAGGCCACATCAGCCCTCGATGCTCTTTCAGAAAAAGAGGTGACCTACGCCCTCGAGAACATGTCGCAGAAGTGCACGACCTTCATCGTCGCCCACAGACTTGCGACAATAGAGAAGGCGGACAGGATAATCGTCGTTGATGACGGCAGGATTAAAGAGAGCGGAAGCTACAAGGAGCTTATGGATAAAAAAGGTATTTTTTACAGAATGGAGATGACGAGATGATGCAGATTGGAATCAGATTTCACGACACAAAACAGCTGCCATTTGAGGAGAGGCTGACCGAGATCAGGAACCAGGGATTTTCCTGTGTTCATATAGCTCTCTCAAAGGTTCCCGGATTTACCGCTGACACGGACGCGCTAAATCCCGGTTATGCCATGTACCTGAAAAATGCCTTCAGAAAGGCAGACCTCGATGTGGCTGTCCTTGGGTGCTATTTAAACCTTGCAAACCCAAACCCCGAGTCACTTAAAAAAATCCAGGACAAGTACTACGCACACCTTAGGTTTGCTTCTGTCCTTGGCTGCGGGATGGTTGGCACCGAGACAGGTGCTCCAAATGAGGAGTACAGTTATGACAAACAGGCCTGCCACTCGAAGGAGGCACTTGAGACTTTTATAAAGAACCTGACACCTGTAGTTAAGTGCGCGGAGAAGATGGGAGTCATCATGGCGATAGAGCCGGTATACAGGCATATTGTCTACGACGCAAAGAGGGCAAGAGAGGTGCTCGACAGGATTGAGTCCCCCAATCTTCAGATAATCTTTGATCCGGTTAATCTCTTGTGGACAGACAACTTTGATCAGAGAAATGAAGTGATCGATGAGGCGATAGACCTTCTTGGAAGAGACATTGCCATGATCCATCTAAAGGACGCTGTGCCTGAAGAAGACAGGATAAAGAGCGTCGGCTGCGGCTTTGGTCAGATGAACTACACAAACATCATAAGGTTTGCCCTTGAGAAAAAGCCGTACATCCACGCGACACTTGAGGACACAAAGCCTGAAACTGCGGCTGCCTCCAAAAAGTGCATAGAGGACGTGATCGCCACGCTCTCATAAAAATCAGATGATCAGAGGCACTTTCCTGTACTCGTTACAGACAGCGCCTTCCCGGATAAGAGAGTAGATTTTGCCCGAGTTCAGAGTTTCATCAAAGAGTCTTTTTTCGAGGGGATTAAGGATCTTATCTGCGTCCTTCAGCCTGGAAAAAACCGGTATTTTGCTCTTCTTGTTTATGAGAGATATAAGGTCGGAGGACTCCTTTTTAAATCCAAGTATCCTTCCATAGGATGTAAAGCCGTCTTCTTTGTATTCGTTCATGTTCTTTTCGGTTATGCCAAGGAGTATGTGCATCATACAGCGGCTTATTCTGGTGTAGGTGAGGTCCTTTGACTTCAGCTTCATGCAGAAAGAGGCTGTGTCTGTAAATGAGTAAAGGGATGAGGCAATCTTGTTGGAGAGGTCCTTTGTGATATCAAGGTAGTCTGTATAGCCGTTTTTTTCTTCTGAGAGGAGCCTGTAGCAGAGAAGTGATGAAAAATCGCTGCTGTCTAAAAAGCGCCCCTCATAGGATGATATCGTATCAAGGGCTGCATCAGGCATAACACTGCAAAGAACCTTACGTGAGCTGTCTTTTATGTTTTCGCTCTTTTCTGAGAGGAGCCACGCTCTGATACCGGACGAACTTGGAAGAGGTAACAGGTCCTTACTGTGGTAGGAGCTTCCTGTGCGAAGTATCGGATATGGAGTTATTGTGCTATTAAGTATCTTAAGGCTCTTTATGTACTCGACTGCGAGTATGCTGTTGGGAGATGAGAGAAGAGCATCTGCTTCAGCCAAAGAGGCTTCATCTAAGATCTTTGTCAGATTATTTTTAAGGGCCAGGCTCCTTGCAGCCGGGTATGACAGACCGGACTTTAAAGCAGAGTTTAACTCATCCCTGTAGGATGTGGGTTCTTCTATTAGTATATCCGAAATGGCGTTTAACTTATCAACATCGGGATACTCACTTCCAAAACACAGGTAATCGACAACACCGAGCCTGTCAAGAAGAGAGACTGCTCCCCGGGCAAAAAACTCTGCGCTCCCTAAGCTGTAGTAGACAGGAAGCTCGAAAACAATATCGGCGCCGGATAAAAGGGCTGCTTTTGCGCGCGAGAAGTTGTTCATCACGGCAGGTGCGCCGCGCTGCACAAAGTCGCCGCTCATGACGACGATACATCTGTCGGCATTAAGCTCATTTTTGCAGGTGTCAATTAAGTACTTATGTCCGTTGTGAAGCGGGTTAAACTCGGCAATAACTCCTATGGTCTTCATGGCGTTTCCCTGTTACTGTTCAGTTCCTGACCGGTAACGTTTTCTTTTCTTAAAATATCAGGTTTTGTGCAGTTTTTTCCTTGTAGTTAGATTATATAATAAGTATTATAATCATGAGCGGTTTTTTGACCAGACTCAAGGAACTTTTTTCATAACTGACCTATGATTAATCGTAGGTTTATTCAGAAAATTCAATTGGGAAAGAGGTTACACAAATATGAAAATTCTTGTTATCAATTGCGGAAGTTCATCACTTAAGTTCCAGCTCATCGACTCAGACTCCGAGGCAGTCATCTGCAAGGGTCTCTGCGAGAGGATCGGAATCGACGGAAGCCAGATCGTCTATACCCCCGAGGGGAAGGACAAGATCACAAAGGTTTCACCAATGCCTGACCACAACAGGGCCATCGAGCTCGTGATCGAGGCGCTCACCAATTCGGAGAACGGTGTTGTTAAGCTCTCTGAAATCGGAGCAGTGGGACATCGTATCGTACACGGCGGAGAGAAGTTTACGAAGTCCGTTGTCATCAACGAAGAGGTCATGAAGGCAATAGAGGATGTATCGGATCTTGCTCCTTTACACAACCCTGCAAACCTCATCGGTATAAGAGCCTGCCAGAAGGCAATGCCCGGTGTTCCCATGGTAGCTGTCTTCGACACAGCCTTCCATCAGACAATGCCCGAGGAGGCTTACCTCTATGGACTTCCTTATTCATACTATGAGAAGTACGGAATCAGGAGATACGGCTTCCACGGAACCAGTCACTCCTATGTCAGTAAGAGAGCAGCTAAGATCCTTGGCAAGGACGCTTCCGACCTCAACATCATCGTATGCCACCTCGGAAACGGCGCTTCAGTATCAGCTGTCAAGGGCGGAAAGTGCATCGATACATCAATGGGACTCACACCTCTTGAGGGACTCATCATGGGAACCAGAACAGGTGACATCGATCCTTCCGTTGTAGAGTTTATCATGAAAAAAGAGAACTCATCTGTCGCAGACGTCACAAACCTTCTCAACAAGAAGTCAGGTGTATTCGGTCTCTCAAACGGCCTGTCATCTGATTTCAGGGATCTTGAGGACGGCTACGTAAAGGGAGATGCCGGAGCAAAGAGGGCAGTAGATGCATTCGCATACAGAGTTCTCAAATATATCGGTTCGTACTCCGCAGCACTTGGCTCAGTTGACGCTATCTGCTTCACAGCAGGTGTCGGAGAGAACAGCAGCTTTGTCAGGAAGCTCATCTGTGACCGTCTGTCATTCATTGGAGGAAAGCTCGATGAAGAGGCCAATGACGTTCACGGCAAGGAGAGGATTATCTCAGCATCAGACAGCAAGGTGACACTCATGGTAGTACCCACCAACGAGGAGCTTGCTATCGCACGCGATACAGCAGCACTTGTCTGATAAAATGCAAATTACCCGGGCATCGCCGCAAAAAAGAGCGGTGCCCGGTTTTTGTTAAGCTGAATAAAAAAGTCCGGTCCAAAGCGCACCTTGGATCGGACTCTTAACTTTATATATTGATAATATTGATTACTTGCCGAGGATCTCGTGTACTGCTGCCTTGATGCCCTCATCCTTGGCATTGGCGTCGAAGTACTCAAGGAAGTGTGCTCCTGAAAGTGCGCCCTTAACGAGCTCTCTGTCGAGATTCTTGAGAATTGCAGGAACATCCTGAACGTAGGTCACCTTCTTGACTTCGTCGAGGATCTTCTTGTTGCGCTGCTCGGGAACGGCTCTCTCTCTGGGATATCCCTGGCCGCTCTCCTCCGAGAAGAGCTTCTCGAAGATGTACTCGAAGTTGAGCTCTGCGCCCCAGCCTGACTTAAGTGCGAAGTTGATGGAAATCGCATTGCCGTCATTGATCTGAGCAAAGGTGTAGGCGTCGAGAGGGTCTGTAACGTGACCGCAGATAACTCCGGGGAAGCTGTTGCAAGCGAGCATTGCGCCTTCGCCTGTGCCGCATCCTGTTATAACATAGTCGCAGGCACCTGAGTTAAGCAGTACGCAGGCAAGAATGCCGTTCTGTACATAGGTCAGCTGGTTTTCATCCTCAGCTGAGTACATTCCGTAGTTAAATACTTCAAAGCCGTGGCTATCGGCAACCTTCTTGAGGGATTTGTAGATGATCTCATTCTTGGCCGCCTGGCTGTTTTCGTTGATAAGAGCGATTTTCATTTTGCACCTCCGTAGATTTTTTTATTTACCTTGATTGTAAAAAAAAGAGAGAAAAGTGTAAAGGCGGGATGCGCTTTTTGTGCGGTTTTTTCAAGGTTTTAGTCAAAAAATAAAATGTTACAAAAAAAGTAATTATTGCCTTTTGATAAGGCTGATTTTGTGTTATACTGTTCAAGCAGTTTTGGTTTTGATAGGAAAAGGATATTTGTTTTGAGTAATACAGTACATACAGGATATAGAAAGCAGGACAGAAGTTTTTCTGAGAACGTCAGATTAAAAAAGAAAAGAAAAAGAAGAAAACCCTTAAACCTAAAGAAAACAGGCGTCGTTGCAGCAGCGGCAGTAGTAGCGGCAGTTTCTGCATACGCGATTTATTCGCATCTTCCCTTTGTCAAGGTGGGCAGGGCGATCGCCGCAGGTGACAGATATACCGAAGAGTCAGATTATGAGGCAGCTATCGACTCATATTCCAAGGCTATCAGGATAGATTCTAACTCAGTGACAGCCTACAGCAATATGGCAGGAGCGTATCTCTCAATAGACGACTCGGAGTCAGCCAAAAAGATTCTCTACGACGGCTGGCGCAACACCGAAAATACAGACCTTCTTAACAGCTACCACACAGTTATTTTAAACGAGGCTGTGGATGAGATGAACGCCGGGAAATCAGATATGAACACGGTCATGTCGATCGTGTCTGTCCTCGAGGAGGACAACGAAAACGCAGATGCCGTAGCGCTCCTCGATTCCGCGTATGAGAGAGTATTTAACAACTCCTACAGCTACAGCGCCGATGCACTTTTCAGGTCAGATGCAAGCACTTACTCTTCAGAGGGCGGAAGTGCCACCTACAGTTACAATGAGTATGAGGCTTTTTTGAATAAGCTCCTTGATATCTTTTCTGCCACAGGCAACCAAAAGCTCGGTGATACGATAGTCAGATTTGCAACGCCCAATCTCAGCTCTTTTACAATGTCACTTGACGATACGCAGAGCTATCTGAAAATTCTTGAAAAGATTGAGAGCGCCGGGCTCTCAGGTGATAACCTGAGCACTATGATGGATTGTCTTAAAAACTCAGAGGAAGTTCTTGGAATCTTTTCCGGGATATTTGAGCAGCTTGATGTGGGAAACGTTGATGAACTGCGCGACTTTGTCGTATCGGACAGTTACCTTGGGCTTCGCGATGTCTTTTTAAACGATGAAGAGACGCCTCAGGAGAACACGGTTTATGTTCCGATCAGCAGAGAGGCAATTGTCCTTAATAACAGCGAAGGAAAGTGGACCTACAGATTTTTGGATTTTGATGAGAACCCCACTACAAAAGGAGTCATAACTCTCTGGGCCAACTATTTCGAGGACGACGGAGTTCAGAGAAATTCAATCTCCTATGAGCCGGCTTCTCTCGAGGACAACTATTATCCTCACACCAAGTACTCTGTGACATATCTTTACAGCTATATCACACAGGGCAGATCTACCAGGGTCGCCAAGATGAACTACAGACTTGATACTACAATAACCACCCGGGACGGCGAGGAGATAGAAACTATTGTCGGCGACTGGGGCGGACCAAATGAGTGGACGATGGATATCGATACCATTGAGTCCAGGATAAAGGCATAAGATGGATCAGAGGCAACATGAGCCAAAGTGCGTGATAATATCGGCAGGAAGCTTTCCGGATGTTGAGATAGAGCTGGATGAGGGCGATTTCTGCATCGCCTGTGACGCGGGCTTTAAGTACGCGCAGCAGCTTGGGATACTTCCTGACCTCATTGTGGGCGACTTTGACTCTGCGAGTGAAGCAGGGCCTGATGTGATGAGAGGCATTTCGGAGATAGCCTCATTAAGTCCCGAGAGAATATTAAAGCTCGACGTCAAAAAGGATGATACGGACACCCTTCGCGCCGTGAGGATTGGCCTTTCAAGGGGCTACAAAAAGTTTATCTTCTACGGGGCTCTCGGCGGAAAACGCTTTGACCACACGCTCGCCAATATTCAGACGCTTCTGTTTGTAAAGCACAGCGGCGCAAGAGGATATATCATGGAGAGCGATAAGATGATCCTCATTGCCGAAAATGAGACCATCAGGTTCAATCGCGGTAACACCGGTATTCTGTCGGTTTTTTCACTGGCTCCGGTATCAAGGGGTGTGAGCCTTTATGGACTGATGTATAATATGGAGAGAGGAACTCTTACAAGCGATTTTCCTCTGGGAGTCAGCAACGAATTTATCATCGATGAGGAGGCAGTGGTTACTGTTGAGGACGGAACGCTTCTCATAACGGTTTCCTGGGCACAATGATAGTTTTTCTTGCAGGATTTTTTATTAAAAATTATAAGGATACAGAAAGACCTGAGGTAAGGCAAAGCTATGGCATCCTAAGCGGTGCTTTTGGCGTTGCCTTAAATATTGTCCTTTTTCTCTCTAAGCTCCTGGCAGGTTTCCTCAGCGGCTCGATATCTATAATGGGCGATGCCTTCAACAATTTATCAGACGCAGCATCATCTGTTATAACGCTTGCAGGGTACAAGTTATCGGGAAGGGCTCCCGACAGGGAACACCCCTTTGGACACGGAAGAACAGAGTACATCGCAGGTCTTATCGTGGCATTTCTCATAATCATTACGGGATTTCAGCTGATAGAAGAGTCCGTCTCCAAGATCTTCAAACCTGAGCCGACGCGTTTTAACGCTCTTATCGGCGGGATCCTTGTCATGTCAATTGTTGTGAAGCTTATCATGTTTTTCAGTAATATGCAGGTGTCTAAACTGATTCACGCAGAAGCGCTCAAAAACACAGCAATCGACTCAATTTCTGACGTTATAACGACAAGTGTCGTTCTTGCCTGCGCCTTTTTGAGCTCCCGCTTTAATCTGAATATTGACGGCTATGTGGGAACTATCGTCGGTTTACTAATCCTGAAGGCAGGGTATGAAGCTGCCAGGAACACGATAAGCCCGCTCCTCGGTGAGCCCCCGGAAAAAGAGTTTTTGGACGATATAAAGGCTGTTGCCTCAAGGCACAGCGAGATACTTGGCGTGCACGATATCGTCGTCCACAACTACGGACCGTCGAGGATCTTCATGTCCCTTCACGTAGAAGTAGCCGACACCATGAATATTGTGACAGCCCATAACATAATCGACGAAATAGAAAAAGAGCTCCACATGAAATACCACTGCACCGCAGTGATCCATGCAGATCCTGTTGCAGTAACCGACCCTGCGGTAGCAGATTTAAAGCACAGGGTAGGAACAGCACTAAAAGAGCTCGACCCGAAGCTGTCCTTCCACGATTTCAGGGTAATAACCCCAAGCTATCCGGGTGAGCGCAAAAAGATTACCTTCGACGTCCAGGTGCCCTACGGCTACGCTATGTCCGATGAGGAAATCACAACCTACCTTAATGACTTTTTGCATACAGTAGTGCACGATGCAGAGGTTGAGATAACCGTGGACAAAGAAGTTATATAAAAGATACATTAAGCTTTTTGTTAAATGCTTGTCATATCTACTGAATTTGAGCTATACTTAGCTGTGACTATCTCAAACAATTAAATGCCAAAGGCAGAATGGAGGATATATAATGAAAGGTTCCAAACCAACAGTATTGCTCATCCTTGACGGATACGGACTCAATGAAAACCCTGAGGGAAATGCCATCGCCATGGCCAAGACCCCTGTGATGGACGGCCTTATGAAGGAATATCCCTTTGTGAAGGGCTACGCATCAGGGCTTGCCGTAGGACTCCCCGACGGACAGATGGGTAACTCAGAGGTCGGACATATGAATATGGGAGCCGGCAGGATCGTCTATCAGGAGCTCACCAGGATCACCAAGTCCATCGAGGACGGAGATTTCTTTACCAATGAAGGGCTTATGGCCGCTATCAATAACTGCAAAGAGAAGGGCTCTGCACTTCATATGTACGGCCTTGTTTCTGACGGCGGAGTACACAGCCACATCACGCATATCTACGGACTTTTGGAGCTTGCCAAGAAGAACGGACTTGATAAAGTATATGTACACTGCTTCCTCGACGGAAGAGACACTCCTCCCGAGAGCGGTATCGACTTTGTCAAGCAGCTCGAGGACAAGATGAAGGAGCTCGGAGTCGGTGAAGTTGCCTCCATCTCAGGCCGCTACTACGCAATGGACAGAGATAACAACTACGACAGAGTGGAGATTGCCTACAACGCCCTTACCAAGGGAGAGGGCAACAAGGCTGACAGCGCTCACGAGTGTATGGTGCAGACCTACAAGGACGGCAAGACAGATGAGTTTGTAGTTCCTACAGTCATCATGAAGAACGGTGCTCCCGTTGCTACGATTAAGGACGGAGATTCAATCATCTTCTATAACTTCCGTCCCGACAGAGCGAGAGAGATCACACACTGCTTCTGCGACGACGATTTTGACAAGTTTGAGAGAGGAAAGAGACTCGACGTGACCTATGTCTGCTTTACAGACTATGATCCGCTCATCCCCAACAAGGAAGTTGCCTTCAAGAAGGTTCTTTTAAACAACACCTTCGGTGAGTGGCTTGCAGGAAAAGGAATGAAGCAGGCTCGTATCGCCGAGACTGAGAAGTACGCCCATGTCACATTCTTCTTTAACGGCGGGGTAGAGCAGCCCAACGAGGGGGAGGACAGAGTCCTTGTAAACAGCCCCAAGGATGTTCCCACATACGACCTGAAGCCTCAGATGAGTGCTCCCGAGGTATGTGACAAGATCCTCGATGCGATTACATCACAGAAGTATGACGTAGTTATCGCCAACTTTGCCAACCCTGACATGGTAGGACACACAGGAGTTATTCCCGCTGCGGTAAAGGCCATCGAAGTTGTCGATGAGTGTGTCGGAAAGATCGTTGACGCAATAAAGTCTGTTAACGGAACTCTCTTTATCTGCGCAGATCACGGCAATGCGGACATGATGATCGACTACGAGACAGGAGAGCCCTGGACAGCTCACACAACAAATCCTGTTCCGTTCATCCTTGTAAACTACGATCCCGCATACAAGTTAAGAGAGAATGGATGCCTTGCAGATATCATTCCCACACTGATTGAGTGCATGGGAGAGGAGCAGCCCGCTGAGATGACAGGTAAATCACTGTTGGTAAAGGCTTAAGGGATAGTGCATAAATATATTGACTTTTATATAAAGGTTGTGCTATAGTTAGTTTTGCTTGTTTATGCAGAACATAACCTTAGGAGGTTCTTTTTGTGAGTGCTTTAAATTATGTTTTTGGAGTAATATTCATACTTATTTGTGTCGCACTTGTAGTGCTGGTACTTGCTCAGGAGGGCAAGAATCAGGGACTCGGTGCAATTCAGGGAACAGTTGAGAATACATACTGGGCCAGGAACAAGGGGCGTTCCCGTGAGGGCGTTCTCAAGAAGGTGACTGTTGCACTTTCAGTTCTTTTCATTGTATTTGCCATATTTCTCAACATGGGTATCATTTAATTTTACCTGAGCGATGAATTACCGGGGACACTCTAATGAATATTAGGGTGTCCTTTTTTTTAGGCACTGTAAATAACTTCATAAAGATGCGCTTACAGTGCCTTAACATTATGACAGAGGTTCTTTTATGAGACAGAATAGTACACTGACCGGAAGATTCATATCAAATCCCCGCGGATTCGGCTTTGTGGAAATAGAGGATCAGGAAGAAGACATCTATATTTCAGAGGATAATCTGAACGGAGCCTTCCACAATGACACTGTCGAGGTCGAGATAATATCCGGGGGTGGCGGCGACGGCAAAAGAAGAGAGGGAAGGATTATAAATATTCTCCTAAGGGGAATAACCGAACTTGTCGGAACCTATCAGGCAAATCCTACTTTTGGCTTTGTCGTTCCGGACAACAGGAGGATAACTGAGGATATCTTCATCCCTGTAGAGCACTCCAAGGGGGCGGTCACGGGAGACAAGGTCCTGCTCACCTTAACTGACTACGGAGATAAGAAAAAGAGGACAAAGCCGGAGGGAAAGGTCCTTCAGATAATAGGAAACATAAATGACCCCGGAGTTGACATACTCTCCATTGTCATGGGCTATGATATCCCGTATGAGTTTCCCGAGAAGGTCATAAACCAGGCGAACAAATGCCCTGACAGGGTCAGTGAAGCTGATATGTACGGAAGGGAGGACCTTCGCAGTGTCACTATGGTCACAATAGATGGAGAGGACGCCAAGGACCTGGACGATGCCGTTTCACTTAGCATTGATGAAAAGGGGCTCTACCACCTGGGAGTACACATTGCGGATGTTTCCAACTATGTGCAGGAGAGCTCAGCTCTTGACAGGGAAGCTCTAAAGCGCGGAACGAGCGTCTACCTCGTTGACAGGGTCATACCAATGCTGCCGCACACTCTCTCGAACGGGATCTGCTCACTTAATCATGGCGAGGACAGACTCAGCCTGAGCTGCCTTATGACGATTGACAAAAATGGCACTGTGGTGGACCACGACATCGTTGAATCTGTCATAAACGTAAACGAGAGGATGTCCTACACAGACGTTGCAAAGATCTTAGAGGACAGGGATGAAGAGGTCACTAAGAGGTACAAAGATCTTGTTCCGATGTTTGAAGATATGGCAGAACTCTCAGGAATTCTCAGGAAAAAACGTGAGAGCAAGGGAGCAATTGATTTTGACTTTCCCGAATCAAAAATAATCCTTGATGAAAAGGGAGAAGTTATCGATATTGTTCCACATGAGAGAAATACAGCAACAAGGCTTATTGAGGACTTTATGCTTATAGCGAATGAGACGGTGGCAGAGCATTTTTACTACATGCAAAGTCCCTTTGTCTACAGGGTTCACGAAAAGCCTGACCCTGAGAAAATAACCTCTCTGTCGTCGTTTGTGAGGGGCTTTGGATACCACATAAAGACAGGCACAGATGGGCGTATTCATCCCATGGAGCTTCAGAAACTCCTCAAAAAGGTCAGGGATACCAAGGAGGAGGGCGTAATCAGCCGCATGGCACTTCGCAGTATGATGCAGGCGAGGTACTCAACTGAGTGCACAGGGCACTTCGGGCTCTCGTTTGATTTCTACTGTCACTTCACATCGCCCATCAGAAGATACCCGGATCTGCAGATCCACAGGATAATCAAGGACTATATCCGCGGCAGAATGAGTGACAGGAAACTCTCGCACTATGAGGAGATTCTCGATGAAGTGTGCAGGCACTCATCCGAGACAGAAAGACGCGCTGAGGAAGCGGAGCGCGAGACAGACAAGCTCAAAAAGGCGCAGTTCATGGAAAACCATATTGGAGAGATATTTGAAGGCATTGTCTCAGGTGCCTGTTCCTTTGGAATGTATGTGGAGCTTGACAACAGCTGCGAGGGTCTTGTCAGGGCCGCAGACATGGAGGATGATTTTTATATTTTCGACGAACTAAACCTGCGGCTCATTGGAGAGATGACAAAAAAGGAGTATACTCTTGGTCAGAAGGTAAGGGTAAGGGTTTTGGGTGCAGACCGGCTGACAAAGACCATCGACTTCAGACTCTGCACGGACGGTGAAGATTAAACGTATTGATACGTATTTGGGATTAAAAAAATGGGTGATAACAACACGGACAGAAAACTAATTGCAAATAACAAGAAGGCATACCACGACTATTTTATCGAGGAGAAATATGAGGCGGGAATTGAGCTCTTTGGAACAGAGGTCAAGTCCATCCGCATGGGCAAGTGCAGCATCAAGGAATCCTGGATAGATATCGATAACGGGCAGGCATATATCAAGGGTATGAACATCAGCCCCTATGAGAAGGGAAATATCTTTAACCGCGATCCCTTGAGGGTAAAAAGGCTCCTTCTCCACAAGGAGGAGATCAGGAAGCTTGACCAGCAGAAGATGGCTCTGGGGTACACATTAGTACCTCTAGAGGTTTACTTAAAGCGCGGGCGTGTCAAGGTTGAGATCGGCCTCGCAAAAGGTAAAAAGCTCTATGACAAGAGGGCTGCCATGGTCAAAAAGGACCAGCAGAGAGAGGCTGCAAGGGAGTTCAGACAGAGCTTTAAGTGATGATCTCCCAAAAATAAACCTCAGGGTTATTGATTTATGCTGATAATACCGATATACTAAGGGGGCAAACTAAATAAGGGTTAGTAAAGGTTTCGACAGGGATTTTGAAGCTGGAGAAGCTATCCGCAGGACGGTGCGTCAAACCTCAAATTAAAATTAAACGCTGAAGATAATTTAGCATTCGCTGCCTAAGTGCAGCCCGTGGACCCGTGTACACCTACATACACGGCAATCCGCGTCAAACTTTGTAGGAAACGACATATCTTAAGCTTTGCGGGTATGGTCGTATCATGAAGCTACCAAATACCTTTGGTTGTCAATTTCCGGAGGTACGAGGGAACAGGAGTTTAGAGCTCCGGAATAATTGACTATGATAGTAGAAGGACAGGGGATGAATTTTTGGACGCGGGTTCGACTCCCGCCTAATCCACTCATGTTAACACTTTTTCGTGAATTAATATTCTTGTAGAAAATAGCAGGGAATAATCTCTGCTGTTTTTGTATTTGCAGGGGGAGATTGATTTTTTATGAGCGAAAAACTTAATTTCAGCTGTGACTATACATCCGACCGGGCATAGTCAGATATAAACAAGTGTTTATAGAGGAGGAACCCTCATGAATAAGAATATATACGTTGACTTTGATGACTGCCTGTGTGAGACGGCAAAGAGCTTTTCAAAGCTTGTCGCTGATATGTTCGGCAAAAACGTCCCGTACGAAGATATTAAGTACTTTGATCTGAAGAGGTCTTTTAACCTGACAGATGAGCAGTACGATGAGATGATGATAGAGGGACACACGGAAAAAGTGCTCTTGTCCTATGAGGAGACCCCGGGGGCATCTGATACATTAAGGGGCTGGATGGCTCAGGGGCACAGCGTATCAGTGATAACAGGGCGGCCTGACAGCGCATACGTTGCGTCCAGAAAATGGCTCGATGAGCACGGGCTGGGAGAAGCAAGGCTCTATTGCCTCAATAAATACGGCAGGGACAGTTTCATAAAGAACAGTGAGTTTAACTTGGAGCTCGAGGATTATTACAGGATGAATTTTGACATAGCTGTTGAAGATTCTCCCTCGGCATTTAAGTATTTTGATCATCTGAAAGATGTTAAGGTAATGGTATTTAACAGGCCGTGGAATGAAGAGAGTGCGCTCCCGGGAGATAACTATTGCAGGTGCTTGTCCTGGACAGAAATCAAAAACAAAGCATTTTAAATAAACACATAAGGGGAGAGAGATGGGAGTCAGTAAAAAGAGGATTGTTGTAAAGGTTGGAACGAGCACCATAACAAATGAGTCGGGAAATATCGACATCAGGTCTCTTGACCATTTGTGCCGCGCCCTTTCGGGAGTTGAGAATCTGGGATATGACCTCGTGCTTGTTTCATCGGGCGCAATTGCGGTAGGAGCAGGCAAGATGAGACTGAAGCAGAAGCCTCAGGAGATCAGGATGAAGCAGGCCGCAGCGGCAGTTGGGCAGACTCACCTCATGCATCTGTACGACAGATTCTTTGGCGAGTACGGCAGGATGGTAGGCCAGATTCTTCTTGATAACGGTGATATCACAGACCCTGTCAGGAGCGAGAATTTAAAGAATACCTTTGATGCTCTTTTGGAGAATCACATTATTCCGATCGTAAATGAGAACGACTCCGTCAGCCACGCCGAGATCGAGTCAGAGAAAAAGCTCTTTTCCGACAACGATATGTTATCTGCGGTTGTTGCCGTTTTCTGCAACGCCTGCAAGCTCATAATATTCTCTGATATTGACGGACTCTATGACGGCAATCCGCAGACCAACCCGGACGCTAAGATAATCAGCAGGGTAGAGGAGATAACGGAGGAACTTAAATCCGTCGCATCAGGCTCCGGATCGAACAGGGGAACCGGCGGCATGATCACCAAGCTCGAGGCGGCAGAGCTCGCGACAAACCACGGGATAGACGTACTTATCACAAACGGCAAAAACCCGGAGAAGCTCTATGACATCATAGACAAGAAGAAGGTCGGGACACTCTTTGTCGCCAAATAAAGAAAAATGATCGCACAAAAAAGCAGCCTGTAAGTAATCAGGCTGCTTTTGTCTTAATTCCTGCTACTTGAAAAGCACTCAGGGATTTTCGTGGTATTTGTCGTAGAGCTCTGCGAGGTATGTCTTGACGATCTGTATGTTTGACATCTTACGAAGATCTGCATTTCCCATCATGACAGAAATCTCATCAGCAAGAAGGAGCATGTTGAAGATCTTGAGCTTGAACTCATCTCTTGTAAGAGCATCAACATTGATCTCCATAAGAGGAGCGCCCAGCTTCATCGTTATGTTCTCGTCAGCAATACCTGTCATGACCATGCGCGACTCGGGGTCAAAGTTGACATAGAGGATGAGCTGTTCCTTCTCAAACTTTTTGAGAGAAGTGGGAGTCTGGTGTGAGAGCTCCATCCACTCGTAGAGATCGGCTTCATCAGGATTCATGAGGTATCTGGTGAGCTCTTCCCTGTGCTTGTCAACATACTGCATATATTTGCTGGCGTTAGGTCCTGTGTAAGAAAGATCAACCTTGACGCCGTTATCGGTCTTGACCAGACGGCATTTCTCAGCAACCTCCTTGATCTTCAAGGAAGTTTCCGTGTTGCCGATCATCTTAAAAGTACCGGTTTCCAATTCCTGTCTAAATTCCATTACTATCTCCTTCATATGTTTATGCATGAATATTAAATCAGTGTTAGTATAGCATAAAGGGTTTAAAAATGATATACTAACTAGGTTGAATTATTATATATAAAGTTTTTGTGACGGGGAAGAAATGGCTACAAATAATAGGGGAAATTCTGGAAGAAAGACTACAGCAAGGAGTACTTCTTCATCTAAAACCAGGTCTGCCAGGACCAGAAATGTCCAGGAGGAAGAGCTTGACTACTCTTTGAGGAGTGAACTGGTCATCATTGGTATGGTGGCGCTGACTGTTTTTTTATTCCTGTGTAATTTTGGCATATGCGGAGCATTTGGAAACGCTGTGAGCAGCGTCCTTTTTGGGCTGTTCGGCTTTACTGCCTATGTGGCGCCTCTTGTTGCGCTTCTCTCGGTGGCAGTGGGAGTTGCAAACTTCGGATCGAGTGCCTCAAAGCGAAAGATAATATCGGGACTTGTGATCTTTTTTATCGTGGGAATGGTGGCTGAGCTGCTCAGCGGAAGACCACAGGCGGCTTCATCCTACGACATCGGTGGGATTTTTGCGGGTGCCAGCACGCAGAGGAACGGAGGCGGAATATTTGCCGGGTCACTGGCTTATTTTTCCTACAAGCTCTTATCGCTTGTCGGGACGGTACTTGTTCTTCTGGTTGCAGGAATAGTTGCAATAGTCGTGTTCACGCAGCACTCCTTCGTGGGCGGTCTTAAGATGGGCGGAATAAGGCTCCTTGAAAAGACCAGGGAGGAAGCCGACAACTACAGGGATTATGCGGAAAGACGCCGCGAAAAGATGGAGCAGCGCAGGGCAGAGATTGAGAGGGAGAGGCAGCTCGCCATCGAACAGAAAGAGGATGAGAAGATCCTCCGCATGGAAAAGAAGGTGAGCGGAGTCATGATCGACACCGCCCTCGACAAGGAGAAGGAAGCGGAAGCTGTATCCGATGAGCTCAGCGAGATGCGCGATGAAAAGAAAAATGACAGGAATCTCTTTATCCCTGATGAGGACGAGTTCCACGACGACATACATGAGATCACGCTGAAGGATGAGGCAGACAGGGCAATCCGTGCGATTGAGGGCGCAGAAAGCTATGAGGAAGAGTCTGATAAGGAGTATGAAGAGGAGCCAGGTTACGGATCTGACCTTGAAGTCAGGGCACATGCCATAGTTAACCCGGAGCCTGATGCAAGAATACAAACGTTGAGAGATCCTGGTGTTGTTCGAAAATCGGTTTCAAGGTATGAGGATGAGCCGGGATATGAGATGGGGCCGCGCTCCAATGAAGCTGCCCCTTCTGAATATGCTACTGATATAGAATCTGATCCTTCATACGATCATGACGCTGAGAGAGAATACGAGCCTGAGTATCAGGATGAGCCCATACCTGATGAGGAGCCTGAGCACGGTTCAGTACAGGACTACGAGCCGGCGCCTGTTCCTTCGCCTTCATCAGATGGGAGAGATACATCACTTCAGAGGCTTGTCGCAAGGGCAACAGATGAGTTTGAAGATGAAGATATCCTCCCTGATGTACCTGTGCACGCAGAGCACTTAGGAAACGGCATGAACGGCGACTACGTCATTCACGCACAGGATCACATCTCGAGGAGCACCTCGGGAAGCACCGCAATAAACGGTGCGGCTCCTGCAATAAGCAGCACTCCCGGGCCGCACACAACATCGCCCGGAATGGAAAAGGCAATAGAGCAGCACAAAAAGGCTGTTCCTAAGAAATATATTTTCCCTCCGCTTGACCTTTTGGAGAAGGGCAAAAAGAACAAGAACAATGACTCTGAGAGAACCCTTAAAGAGACTGCCGTAAAGCTGCAGGAGACTCTTAAGACCTTCGGCGTCAATGTCACTGTCACAGATATCAGCCAGGGACCTGCTGTCACAAGGTTTGAGCTTCAGCCTGAGGCAGGCGTGAGGGTTAACAAGATTGTCGGGTTATCAGACGATATCAAGATGAACCTCGCTGCGAGTGATATCAGGATTGAGGCGCCCATTCCGGGTAAGGCGGCAGTCGGAATCGAGGTTCCCAACAAGGAGAACCAGGCCGTTGCCTTAAGGGATCTATTTGAGTCGGATGAGTATCAGAATTTCTCGTCGCGACTTGCCTTTGCGGTAGGTAAGGATATTGCGGGCAAGACCGTCGTGACTGATATTGCCAAGATGCCTCACCTTCTGATCGCCGGCGCCACAGGTTCAGGTAAGTCAGTATGTATCAACACGATCATAATGAGCCTTATCTACAAATCAGATCCCAAGGACGTACAGATGATCATGATCGATCCCAAGATAGTTGAGCTCTCTGTCTATAACGGGATACCGCATCTGATGATCCCTGTAGTGACGGATCCCAAGAAGGCTGCAGCAGCGCTTAACTGGGCTGTGGCTGAGATGACGAACAGATACAAGAAGTTTGCAGAGACAGGAGTCAGGGACTTAAAGGGCTACAACAAGATGCTCATTGAGAAGAATGACCCGGATCAGCCGCCGCTTCCTCAGCTCGTTGTGATAGTGGACGAGCTTGCTGACCTCATGATGGTATCAGCCAAGGAAGTTGAGGATTCTATCTGCAGACTGACTCAGCTTGCCAGAGCTGCCGGTATCCATCTGATAATCGCAACGCAGCGTCCTTCGGTAGACGTCATCACCGGCCTCATCAAGGCCAATATGCCCAGCCGAATCGCCTTTGCGGTATCAAGCGGTGTCGATTCAAGGACGATCCTCGACATCACGGGCGCGGAGAAGCTCCTCGGAAAGGGCGATATGCTCTTTTACCCGCAGGGCTACACTAAGCCCGCGCGCGTTCAGGGTGCGTTTGTTTCAGACAAGGAAGTGCAGGCAGTAACCGACTTTTTGCGAAATCAGGGGATTGACTCCTCCTACGGTGCGAACATAGAGGAGCAGATAAACAGTATGCAGGGCCAGTCGGGCGGTGATGCAGGTGCATCTTCCGGCGGCGATTCGGGCTCTGATATGGATGAGTACTTTGTTCAGGCAGGGAACATTATAATAGAGAGTCAGAAGGCATCAATCGGAATGCTGCAACGAAAATTCAAGATCGGCTTTAACAGGGCGGCCAGGATAATGGATCAGCTCTGCGAAGCCGGAGTTGTGGGAGACGAGGAGGGAACCAAGCCCAGAAAAGTACTGATGACAAAGGCGGAGTTTGATGAGTTATTAGGTGGAGGAGAGTAAATGGCTGTAAAAAGTGATATCGAAATCGCACAGGAAGCAAAGATGCTTCACATCAGAGAGATCGCTAAGGAGCTTGGGATTACCGAAGATGACCTTGAGTATTATGGCAGATACAAGGCGAAGCTGAGTGAGGAGTACCTCGAAAAGGTAAAAAACAACAAAAAAGGGAAACTTATTCTTGTGACAGCGATAAACCCTACACCTGCGGGTGAGGGCAAGACTACGACAAGCGTCGGACTTGGAGATGCAATGAAAAGGCTTGGCTACAAGACTGTCATTGCGCTTCGTGAGCCATCACTCGGACCCTGCTTTGGTATAAAAGGCGGCGCAGCAGGGGGCGGATACGCGCAGGTTGTTCCCATGGAGGATCTGAATCTCCACTTTACGGGAGATTTCCATGCGATAACATCTGCCAACAACCTTCTTGCAGCTCTTCTGGATAACCACATCCAGCAGGGCAATGAGCTGAACATAGATACAAGACAGATCATATGGAAAAGAGCTGAGGACATGAATGACAGGGCCCTTCGTAATATCGTTGTAGGGCTCGGTGCAAAGGCTGACGGTGTTCCGAGAGAGGACCACTTTGTAATAACGGTTGCCTCCGAGATAATGGCAATTCTCTGTCTTGCAAGTGATATGAAGGATTTAAAAGAGAGACTCTCCAGGATCATTGTTGCTTACACAAGAGATGGAGAACCTGTGACTGCAGGAGACCTCAAGGCTGTCGGGGCAATGGCAGCTCTTTTAAAGGATGCAATAAAGCCCAATCTTGTCCAGACACTTGAGCACACACCGGTTATCGTACACGGCGGTCCCTTTGCGAATATTGCTCACGGCTGCAACTCGGTAAGGGCTACAAGAACAGCTCTTTCGATTTCGGATTACACTGTCACCGAGGCAGGCTTCGGCGCTGACCTTGGCGCTGAGAAGTTCCTTGATATCAAGTGCAGGATAGCAGGCCTTAAGCCAAATGCAGTCGTACTTGTCGCAACAGTCAGAGCGCTCAAGTACAACGGCGGCGTTCCGAAGGCTGAGCTTGGAGAAGAGAACCTAGATGCACTCAAAAAGGGAATCGTAAATCTTGAGAAGCACATTGAGAATATACAAAAATACGGAGTTCCGGTTGTCGTGACTCTCAACTCATTCCTGACAGATACAGATGCTGAGCTAAAATTTGTTAAGGAGTTCTGTGAAGGAAAGGGCTGCAGGTTTGCCCTGTCTGAGGTGTGGGCAAAAGGCGGAGAAGGCGGCGAAGCGCTCGCAAAGGCAGTTGTCGACACAATAGAGAACATACCTTCAAATTATGCGCCTATCTATGAGGATGACTTATCCTTAAAGGACAAGATAACAAGGGTTGCGACCGAGATTTACGGCGCTGACGGAGTGAATTTTGCCCCGTCAGCCTTAAAGCAGCTTCAGAAGATAGAGGACATGGGATTTGGAAAGATGCCTGTCTGCATGGCCAAGACCCAGTACTCACTCTCGGATGACCCGAATCTCCTCGGAAGACCAAGGGACTACAAGATAACCGTCAGAGAGGTCTATGTATCTGCCGGTGCCGGCTTTGTTGTGGCACTTACGGGAACCATAGTTACGATGCCGGGACTTCCCAAAAAACCCGCCGCATTTGATATTGATGTAAACGACGACGGAAAGATTGTAGGTCTCTTCTGAGGAAAACGCTGATCAGTTCAGCAGTTTTACGGCAGTAATATAAAACTATCAGAGGATGAATATGAGTGCGAAGATAATAGACGGTAAATTAATATCACAGCAGATAAAGGATGAGCTTAGGGGTAAGTGCGCAGAGCTGATGGAAAAGGATATAAGAGTCACTCTTGCCGTTATCCTGGTGGGCGAGGACCCTGCGTCACAGGTATATGTGAGAAACAAGAAAAGAGCATGTGAGTATATAGGCTACAACTCACTTTCCTATGAACTGCCACAGAATACCACGCAGGATGAGCTCCTTGAGCTTATCGACGGACTAAATGAAAGGGATGATGTTGACGGGATCCTGGTGCAGCTCCCTCTGCCCGGGCAGATCGATGAAAAGACAGTTTTAAACAGGATAAAGCCTGACAAGGATGTTGACGGATTTCACCCCATAAACGTAGGAGCGCTGCTTGTCGGCGACAAGGGCTTTGTGTCCTGCACGCCTTCAGGTGTAATACAGCTCCTCAAAAGAGGCATTCCTGAATACGATCTATCCGGAAAAGAGTGCGTGATTGTCGGAAGGTCAAACATTGTCGGAAAGCCGATGTCTCTTCTGATGCTGCGTGAAAATGCCACTGTTACCGTGGCTCACTCAAGGACCAAAGATATAAAAGACGTGTGCAGGAGAGCGGATATAATCATTGCAGCCATTGGAAAGCCGCGCTTTATAACAAGTGACTTTGTAAAAGAGGGAGCTGTTGTGATCGATGTCGGTATCAACAGGACTTCTGACGGAAAACTCTGCGGAGATGTCGATTATGAGAATGTAAGGGACAAGACCTATGCGATAACTCCCGTACCGGGCGGAGTGGGTCCCATGACTATTGCGATGCTCATGAACAACTGCTACGAAGCAGCTCTTTTTCACAAGCTTGGAGAATAAATGAAGTGTCCTAATTGCGGACTGGAGATTCCGGAAGGTCATATGTACTGCGACAGCTGCGGTACAGAAATAAATTTCGTTCCGGATTTCGAACCAGAGGTTGAAAATGAAATAGATGCAACTCTTCTTGGGATGGCTGATGAGCTGAACAGGGAAGAGAAAAGGCGGCGTGAGAGAAGAGAAAAGATCAAAAGATTCTTTTCCGGTATATTAAGGAACTGGAAGCAGGTTCTTCTGGGCGCCGTGATGCTGATACTTGTGGCTGCAGCGGTTTTTGTTTTTGTGGTTTACAGAAACAGGACGTCTCTTTACTACCTCTCACTTGCTGAAAATGCGAGGTCGTCGGGAAATATGGAGTCTGCCATAAATTACCTCAAACAGGGCAACAGAGACCACCCGGACAATCCCGATATTATTTTCAGGCTGTCGGACTATTACCTTGAACAGGGTAGTACTGAGCAGGCTGTGGATGCACTTATGCTGATCGCAACTTCAGATGGTTTTGCGTCTGACAAGGTGGTATCTGCCTACGAGAGTATAATCTCTATCTACAAGCAGAGCGGCGACTTTGATAAACTCTCTGACCTTCTGACCGGGAGTGACAACGAGGCTGTCCGCGCACTATATGAGAAATATGTGCCCGGGATGCCTTATATTTCGCCGTCCTCAGGTACCTATGACGAGGTGAATATCTCAATCAAAAATCTTGACGGCTCATCCAATAGTATCTATTACACCGTCAACGACGGGGATCCTGATGCATCGAGCATACTCTACGAGAATGAGATCGTTTTAGACAGCGACGGAACCTACGACATCAAGGCTGTTGCTGTCAACGAGTACGGCATCAGAAGCGTTATCGCAAGTGAGAGCTATGTGGTTGAAAAGGGTGCGCCTGCGCCTCCCCAGGTCATGGAGGCAAGCGGTGAGTACAACCAGAACACCATGATAGTGGCTGTGGCTGAGGCAGGCTGTTCAATTTTTTACACGACGGACGGCACTGACCCGACAAGTGAATCCAAGCAGTATGTATCGCCTATAACAATGCCTGTAGGAAGGAGCCATTTCAGGTTTATAGCCTATAATGCAGACGGCGATTTCAGTGAGATAGTTGAGAGGGATTACCACCTTGTATACACGAGACTGGTATCGACAGAGCAGGCTGTAAATACGCTTGTAAGTACTCTTGTAAGGCTCGATATCCTGCTTGACAACACCGGCAAGGTCAGGGGTGTTGACGGGCACAATGAATATATATACAACTCAGTCATTGAGATCGAGGGGGCAGGCGAGTACTATGTGGTACTGGAAAACCATGTGTCCTACGATGGAGTTTCTACTCCAACAGGCCTTATGTACGCTGTTAACACCCACGACGGCGCAGTGAACAGACTCGGATATGACTCGAGCGGAAAATACACACTTATAACTATTTCAAACAGATAAATCATTGAATTATTATTATTATTCGTTTATAGTATTTACAATAATTTTAGTAGGAGGATGACTATGTTTAAGATTTTGGAGGCTCGTGAGCTTACAACGAACATTTTTCAGATGATTGTTGAGGCTCCGCGTGTGGCAAGCGCATGTCAGCCGGGCCAGTTTCTCATCATCAGGGTCCATGAGGACGGAGAGAGAATCCCGCTGACAATTTGTGACTATGACAGAGATAAGGGGACAGTTGAGATTGTTGTCCAGGCTATCGGTGCCGAGACCTATAAGCTCTCTCACCTTAAGGCAGGAGATGAACTTGCGGACGTTGTTGGACCTTTGGGAAGACCCTCTGACCTCGTCTATGAGGACATTGAGGAGCTTAAGAAAAAGAAGATTGTATTTATCGCCGGTGGTGTCGGAACAGCTCCTGTTTATCCGCAGGCCAAGTGGCTCAAGGAGCACGGCGTAGACTGCGATGTTATCATAGGTGCCAAGAACAAGGACCTTGTTATTCTTGAAGACAGATTCAAGGAAGTGTGCAACCTTCATATCACAACAGATGACGGTTCATACGGCAGGAGCGGAATGGTTACGGTTGCCCTTCAGGATCTCTGGAACGAGGGCAACAAGTACGATCACTGCGTGGCAATAGGCCCCATGATCATGATGAAATTCGTATGTAAACTCACAAAAGAGCTTGGGATTCCCACAGTTGTCAGCATGAATCCCATCATGGTAGACGGAACCGGAATGTGCGGCGCGTGCAGACTTACAGTCGGCGGCGAAGTAAAATTTGCCTGCGTTGACGGTCCTGAGTTTGACGGTCACAAGGTTGACTTTGATCAGGCCATGAACAGGATGAAGCTCTACAAGACTGAAGAGGGAAGACTTTACCTTGCAGCCAAAGAAGGTGATTCTCACCATGGCGGATGCGGTAATTGCTGATAGACAATAAACTCGAAATAAGAGGGAGATATTATATATGGATGGATTTGTAAGAGTTCCTGTACGTGAACAGGACGCAAAAGAAAGGGCAAAAAACTTCAGAGAAGTTTGCCTTGGATATAACAAAGAAGAGGCCGAGAGCGAGGCAACAAGATGCCTCAACTGCAAGAATCCCAAGTGTGTTGAAGGGTGTCCGGTTTCTATCGACATTCCCGCATTTATCCAGCAGGTCAAGGAGGGAAATGTTGAGGGAGCATATCAGACTATCAGTAAGTCAAGTGCGCTTCCCGCAGTCTGCGGAAGAGTCTGTCCCCAGGAGAGCCAGTGTGAGGGCAGATGCGTAAGAGGTATCAAGGGTGATCCCGTATCAATCGGCAAGCTCGAGAGATATGTCGCTGATACAGCAAGAGAGATGGGCATAGTTCCAGAGGGAGCAAAGGAAAAGAAAAACAAGAAGGTTGCCGTTATCGGTTCAGGCCCTTCAGGTCTTACCTGCGCAGGAGATCTCGCCAAGATGGGCTACGATGTAACGATCTTCGAGGCTCTTCACGAGGCTGGCGGAGTACTTGTTTACGGTATTCCCGAGTTCCGTCTTCCCAAGACTTCAGTTGTCAAAAAGGAGATTGAGAACGTAAAGGCTCTCGGCGTTAAGCTCGAGACTGACGTTGTTATAGGAAAATCAGTTACAATAGACGAGCTCATGGAAAAAGAGGGCTTTGAAGCTGTATTTATAGGATCTGGCGCAGGACTTCCAAGGTTCATGAACATTCCCGGCGAGCAGGCAATGGGTGTGTTCTCTGCAAATGAGTTCCTGACAAGGTCAAACCTCATGAAGGCCTTTGATGAGAGCTCGACTACTCCTATCATGAGACCCAAGAAGTGCGTCGTTGTAGGCGGCGGTAACGTTGCCATGGACGCTGCAAGAACGGCTTTAAGGCTCGGATCGGAAGTACATGTTGTATACAGACGAGGCGAGGAAGAGCTTCCTGCCCGTAAGGAAGAAGTTGGCCACGCCAAGGAAGAGGGCATAATCTTTGACCTTCTGACAAACCCTGTTGAGATACACGAGGATGAGAACGGCTGGGTTAAGAGCATCACCTGCATACGCATGGAGCTTGGTGAGCCCGATGAGTCCGGAAGAAGAAGTCCCGTTGAGATCCCGGGATCTGAATTTGAGATTGAGTGCGATGCGGTCATCATGTCGCTCGGAACATCACCCAATCCTCTTATTTCATCTACGACTGAGGGACTTGACGTCAACAGGAGGAAGTGCATCGTGGCTGATGAGTCAAACGGTCAGACCTCCAAGAAGGGCGTCTTCGCCGGAGGAGATGCCGTAACAGGAGCAGCGACCGTAATCCTCGCAATGGGTGCAGGAAAGGCTGCAGCAAAGGGAATTGATGAGTACCTCTCCAAATAAAATATAACATACCGTTTGCCCGGGGACTTTTCTCCGGGCAATTTTTAAATTATGAAGAAATCTTAATAAATTTCGACGGTAAATCTTAAGATTTTCCTGCTACCATTGATTCATCAAGGTTTTTTCGAGGCATGAAATGTAGTATAATAAGAAAGATTGTTAAGTGGAGGAGAGATGGATAAACAGGAAAAAATAAAGATTGCGATAACGGCGGGGATTGCGGCGGTTATTCTTCTTATCTTCGTGCTGGTGCTGGCACTTAATACGGGTAAGAGCACAGGAAGCGACGATGAGAAGCTGAGTGAGAATATCGCGGCGTATACTGATTCAGCGGCGCTTTCTTCTGCTGATGATGCGCTTATAAAAAGCGAAGATGAAACTCAAATGAATTCTGAAGACGCATCAAAAGAAGATGACAAAAAGGATGCTTCAGCAAATGCGTCGTCTGATGATAAAGATAAATCTTCAGAGATTGTTCTGACAACACCTCAGAATAAGGATACCTCAGCAAAGTCCGTGTCAGGGAACAGCTTCTACAGCGCTTCCCAGGCAGTGCTTAAGAATAACTACAAGGGCATGAAGGTAGATGTCCCGGAGCAGCTAAAGGAGATGCTAACCTACTGGGCTGAGGGAAATACCGAGGCTGTGAGGGACCTGGCTCACCTTGCAAGGTTTGAGGCGATGTCTTATGCGCTTTCGGGGAGTAATGACTTTTACTACTACGGGGATACAGGATCAGACGGGAGTCCTGACGGGTACGGACTTGCGGTTTATGGAGGTGATCAGTATTACTACGGTCACTGGTCGAACGGTGTCAGGAGCGGTGAAGGGACCTGGATATCTTTTTACCCGGATTACAGCAATTATGTTGTAACCGAGCATATGTACTCAGGCGGCTGGTCGGACGATCTTCCGTCCGGACAGGGGCAGGAGCACTACGACTACAACTTTGATCTGATGAACGAGGACGATGTCTACCTGCAGAATGCCATTGGTTCATTTGTAAAGGGCATGTACGACGGCCAGATGTACATCATAACCGTTGACAGCGATGAGGACACAACTGAGTGGGTCGGAAAGTGCGATAACGGCAGCTGGGAGCAGGTTTCTTACGCCTCTCTGGGCAAGAACAACAAGATACCTGTCCTGAGCGAGAGGGAGGATAGCGAGCACCACCTGTATATGTCCGGGGAAGGCGCCAAAAATAACGGAGTCCGCGGGATCATAACCGGCGGAAAGAAAAAGTGACGGGAAGTTTTCGTGATAAAGATCAGCATAATCTGTGTCGGGAAGATAAAAGAGAAATACTGGCTGGACGCCATAGGAGAGTACTCAAAGAGGCTTTCGAGGTACTGCGTTCTTAAGATCTTAGAACTTGCGGATGAGAAGACGCCGGAGGATGCTCCCGATGCAATCTGCGACCAGATCAGGAAAAAAGAGGCTGAGAGGATTCTGAAAGTCATTGATGATAAAGGCTTTGTCTGCACCCTTGAGATAAAAGGGAAGAAGATGACCTCTGAGGGCTTTTCGGATTTTCTGGATGATGCAGCTGTTCGGGGTGTGAGCCATATCCAGTTTGTCATCGGAGGGTCTCTTGGGCTTCATGATAGCGTTCTTTCAAGGTCGGATTTGGGAGTCAGCTTCTCAGACATGACCTTTCCGCACCAGATGATGAGGGTCATACTTCTTGAGCAGATTTACAGAGCATACAGAATCATAAACGGGGAACCGTATCACAAATAAGGCACTGCAGGAAGTTATTTGTTTACAGTGCCTAAGTCGGGGATATTTAATGAGTGAGATAACAGAGATTTCGTTGACGCTTACCGCTGATGATGAGAGAAACATCTTCGGAGGCGGTGACAGCTACATCAAAAAGATAGAGAAGAGCTTTTCCGTGGAGATAATCGACAGAAACGGAGAGCTTCACATAATAGGTGACAAAGAGGGCGCATCGAAAGCTTCTTCGATCATCAGGGAGCTGGTGCAGCTCTCGAGAAGGGGGACAATGATAGAGGAGCAGAGCGTCGATTACGCCATTTCTCTCAAAGAGACCCCTGTCAAAAAGACAGATATACCGGGTGACAATGTCCTCACCTACATGGACAACGATATAATCTGCCACACGGTTTCCGGAAAACCTGTAAAACCAAAGACCTTGGGACAGAAGAGGTACATCGACGCAATACGCAACAAGATGATAGTCTTCGGGCTCGGACCTGCCGGCACCGGCAAGACCTATCTTGCAATGGCAATGGCGATCACGGCGTTCCAGAGGGAAGAGGTTGGCAGGATCATCCTGACAAGGCCTGCAATAGAGGCAGGGGAAAAGCTCGGATTCCTTCCGGGGGATCTTCAGAGCAAGGTTGACCCTTACCTTCGCCCTTTGTATGACGCGCTCTATCAGATCATGGGGACAGAGAACTTTTTGAAGAACATGGAAAAGGGCCTTATCGAAGTGGCTCCCCTTGCCTATATGAGAGGGCGTACACTGGACAATGCCTTTATAATACTCGACGAAGCCCAGAATACGACGCCCGCCCAGATGAAGATGTTCCTGACGAGGATCGGTTTTGGCTCAAAGGTGATCATAACCGGTGATGCCACGCAGAAGGACCTCTCACCCGATACAAGGTCGGGACTTGACGTTGCGAGTACTGTATTAAAGGGCATAGATGACATAGCTTTCTGCAACCTGACAAGTGCCGATGTAGTAAGGCACCCGCTTGTTCAGAAGATTGTCAAGGCCTATGAGGACTACGAGAAAAAGGCTGAGAACAAAAAGATTAGGAAAAATATTCAGAAGCTGGAGAGAGTAAGGACTAATGGAAAGCAGATTTAAGTTTCTAAAGGACGAGAAGCGCGTATATGCCATTATGTTCTTTTTCACCGGCATATTCGTATTTGCCTTTTCACTTATCCTTGGAAAGAACTATGAGGCGCTCCTTCGGAACACCATAGTTGCCTTTATCTTCTCAGGGAGCGTCATCTTCATGCAAAAGGATGCCCGTGAGAGAGGAAAAGATGGTTTTTCCTATGATAACTACTACAAACCTGAGAGATATTTTGTCATATATATGGTCATGGTGGTCCTTTCATGTCTCTTTTCCCTGATACCGTACGAGTTCTGGCCCTATATGGCGCTGGTTGTCATAATGGGGCTGTTTTCAAACAATGAGATAGGGATGCTCAGCGGCATTGGCTTTATAACTATCTCGGTCATGCTTGAAGCAAACGGCACCTACTCTGAGCTCTTTATGTATGTGATAGCATCGGTTGTCTCGCTGACACTCCTGCGCACTCTTTCTGAGGATACGGATATCTCGTATCCCGTGTTTATTTCAGTTCTTGTACAGGCGCTTCTCCTTGTCGCCTGCAGCGTGCTTTTCATGAACAGGACGCTCTCGATCAACCTGTTTATACTTCCAATTCTGAACCTGATGATAAACCTTGTAATACTCCTTTTGTTCCTCAATATGTTTGGAGTATACGTTATCCGAAAATCCAACGACATGTATATGGAGATCAACGATTCTGCTTATCCGCTTCTTGGCTCGCTCCGTGAAAAGAGCCGGGATGAGTATTTCAGGGCAATCCACACTGGCTATCTTGCGGAGAGGATCGCTCTGGGGCTTTCTTTTAACGACAGGGCAGTGAAGGCTGTTTCCTATTACCACAGGATAGGGATTCCTGACGGCAAAAATAAGTGGGAGGATGTCGAGCACTACTACATTGAGAATAACTTCCCGGAAGAGGCGATTGAGTATCTGCATGAGTACATTGAGCCTAGAGCCGGAGCCGCAAAGTCGAGAGAGATGCTCACGGTTCAGCTCTCTGACACATTGATCGCGTCCATCATGTATCTTATCAAAAAGGATAAAAATGCTAAAATAGATTATGACAAGCTGATTGATACCCTGTTTGACAAAAAGGAAAAAGAAGGCAATCTTAAGGAGTACAATGTCACCTACAGGGAGTTTGATGAAATGAGGAAGATTCTTAAGAAAGAGAAACTATACTATGACTTTTTACGTTGAGAATGAGACCGGGGCTGATTTCGGTTTTGATATCGAAAAGACAGCCATGGATGTTGCCCTTGAGGTACTCGGGAGCGAAGAGTGTGACTACGACGTTGAGATAGGTCTTACCATCACTGACGATGAGGGTATAAGGGAGCTGAACAAAAGTTTTCGGGATATAGATGCCCCGACGGATGTTCTCTCGTTTCCAAATGTCAGCTATGAGGAGGCCGGAGATTTTTCCGTGATCGAATCAGAGAAAAACGACCTGTTCAATCCTGATACCGGAAGGATCATGTTTGGCGATATTGTGATAAATGAGATGAGGGTGAGATCCCAGGCTGAGGAGTACGGTCACAGCCTCCTCAGGGAATTTGCTTTTCTTGTGGCTCACAGTATGCTGCACCTGTGCGGGTACGATCATATCGAAGACGCCGAAGCGAAGGTAATGGAGGAGAAGCAGAGGAAAGTTTTGGATAAACTTGGGATAAGCAGAGAGTAATTATGTTACTTGTCAGGAAATTGAACAGTAACGTAAGTTTTGGTGGGGAGATCAGATGTCTATGAGGACATATACTGAAGAGAAGAGAATCAGACCTGACGTACTGACAGGTGCAGTTTATTTATCCTGTATGGTATTCATGGTCTTTGAGATGATAATTCAGAGAATAATAGGGGACAAGGGGGCGTTTTTTCTGACGGCTCCCATGGTATTATATCTTTTGTTCTACTGTGTCTATGTACTTGCCGTGCAGAAGGCGGTCTATGTGATGGTAAGGCTACGCGCCAGAAGATCACAGTTTCAGAATGCCCGGACCAATATGGTGAGAACGCTCAGGATTTTTGCTATCACAGGATCAGTATCCGGTGTTCTCATAATCCTGACTTCATACCTGTTATCGTCAAGGATCCTCGGAACGGAGAGGTGCCTGTTTCTTCTGATCATTTCAGGTGCAGCCATAATCTTCCTTGGGGTTCAGGGGGCGATTCGGGGATTTCTTCAGGGGATTGGCTACACCAGACCCATCATGCTCTCAGACCTTCTGATAGCTGTTGTATCACTCTTTACAGGCAGCATAGCTTCCGGTGTTATGTACTCCTATGGACTTAAGGTCAACGAGCTTTTGCACGTGGATGAGTTCAGTGCAGTCTACGGAGCGGCAGGAGCTCTTTTTGGAGTTCTTTTAGGCTCTGTAGCAGGGCTTGTTCAGAGTATCGTAAGCTACAGGGTCAGGAAGAGAGAGATAGATGAATTTGTAAAGACCGGGGCACCGAGGTACCTCGACAACAAGAACGATGTGCTACTCGGCGTAAGACCTATTATTGTTCTCTACGCTTCACCTGCGCTGATGGTTCTTTTGGATATATTCTTTTACTGCTTTGTATCCAAAAAGATGGGACTTAACGAGAGCTATATGACGAGCTACGGGGTATTTTCGGGAAAGGTCATTCCGACCATTGTTTTTTTAATCCTTCTTTGCTGCCTTCCATACATCAGATCCTGGAACAGGGTCATGGCCAGGATAGAGAGGGATGAGCTCGAGGGGGCAAGGGACAGATACAGAAGACTGATACGTTTTTCAAATATGCTCTTTATGCCGGTAAGCGTCTTTTCATTTGTATGCGCATCATCTATACTGGTGGCCCTTTTTGGAAAGGGCAGCACCTTTGCTTCAAACCTTCTGATGAGCGCATCACTCATCATATATTTTGGATGTGCAGCGGTTTTCTTTGCGTGGCTCTTAAACCACATGGGTAAGTCAGTGATCATCATGCTGAATATCGGACTTACATGGATTGTGCATATCGCCGCGATATTCCTTTTAGTGGTCGTCTTAAAGCTCGATGTGCAGGGAGTTGTTTTCTCAATTGCAATTGCTTTTTTTGTATTTGATGCGCTGTGTTATTTTTTGCTAAAGAAAATGCTCCGATACAATCAGGAGTATATCTACACATTCCTGCTCCCTTTGGGAGCTTCGGCGCTTTCGGGACTTGCGGTATTCTTTTTGAACGGATTTCTTGCAGGTGCGATCGGGGAAATTCTGACGCTCATATTATGTGTTGTGATCTACTGGGCCCTCTATATGGTGTTCATGGTTGTCAGCAAGGCACTCAGGCCCTATGAGCTTCAAAGGATCCCTCTTGGAAGCCTCTTTATCGGATTGTCACAGTCAGTTACGGGCCAAACAGGAGAGTGACCATGAAAAGAAGAGTAGGTATTGCAGGCGGCGGCGCAGCAGGCATGTGCGCTGCCATTTACGCGGCGAGGTCAGGCGCAGAGGTTACAATCATTGAAAAAAACGACTGCCTTGGAAAAAAGCTGTCCATGACAGGGAACGGCAGATGTAACCTGACAAATCTCGATTTGAAGAGTGAATACTATAACCCTTCCGCGCGAAGGAGAATGGATGGGTGGATTGAGAGATATGGCGCTGTGGACGCCATTGATTTTTTTAGATCACTTGGAGTCATTACAAGGAGCGAAGACGGTTACATTTACCCGGTATCGGGACAGGCGCAGACTGTAGTGAATGCTCTTAAAAATGAGCTTAAAAGGCTCGGTGTCACCGTAATTTACAAAGAGCAGGTAAAGAGCATAAGACGCGAGGGAGACTGTTATATTATAAAGACAAGTGAGTCTGAGACAGAGGTTGATTCCTGCATCATATCGACAGGGTCGCTCTCAGGAGTTAAGAGCACACTGTCAACAGGGGACGGGTACTATATCTGCTCGCAGCTTGGGATGAACATAAAGGATACGTATCCTGCGCTGGTTGGTTTTAAGTGCGCTCAGGATGAGATAATGCCCGCGCAGGGAGTGAGATGTGATTGCAGGGTTACCTTTTATCTCGGAAAAGAAGTCATCGCGACTGAGAGAGGTGAAGTGCAGCTGACAAAGGACACTGTCTCAGGAATTCCGGTCATGCAGGCATCGAGGGACATCATTCAGTATGTGAAAAACGAGGGGGCTGTCACTGCAGAACTTGATTTTTTCCCGGATTACGGGGATAAAGAATTTGCAGACCTCAAGGAAGATATGATGGCGCTCTCGGATGAGCGGAGTTTAAGTGAGTTTCTCTTGGGCTTTTCCAACAGCAATATAAATGAGATGATCCTCGGCAGGATGAAGCTGTCCGGGGACATGAAGATGAAAAACATACATAGGAGCATGATAAACTGTATCCTTGATAACTACAGAGCTCTTAAGATAAAACTTCTATCTGACAGCGGCTATGCAGCTTCCCAGGTAACCAAAGGCGGAGTGAGCCTTGGGGATATTACGGATGATATGTCTTACAAAAATGACCCCGGGATATTTGTCACGGGAGAACTTTTGGATGTTGACGGAAGATGCGGAGGGTACAACCTTCAGTGGGCCTGGTGCAGCGGAAAGCTTGCCGGAGTTGCGGCTGCAGGGCAAAAATAAGGGAATGCTGATTATTTCAGTGTTTTCCTAAAAAATGGCAGTGATGATCTATGATTAGAGTTGGACAGATTAAAATAAAAAATGACGGCAACACGATAATATCGGGAGATGAACTAAAAAGGCTCCTCGTCGAAAAAGCGGTAAAACGGCTAAGAGTCAAAGCAGGTGACGTAGAAGAGGTGCTTATCAGGAAGCACTCGGTTGATGCGAGGAAAAAGCCGGAGCTCTTTGACATCTATGTTGTGGATATACTGTTAAAGGGTAATTCCGAAGAAAAAACAGTTAAGACCTGCAGGGATAAGGATGTTTCTATAGCCAAAGACGTTCAATACGATTTTTGGGAGAATGTAAAGGGCCGTTTTGATGTAAAAGATATTCAGAGGGATAAAGGCTTTGGCGCTGATAAGAAGGTCGTCATTATAGGGAGCGGGCCGGCTGGCCTTTTTTGCGGCTTGGAGCTTGCAAAGAACGGCTTTAAACCGGTTATCATAGAGCGCGGTAGCGACGTTGATACTCGAAGCAGGATTGTTGAGGAATTCTGGAAGAGCGGGAAGATTAATCCATCGACCAATGTCCAGTTCGGTGAGGGAGGCGCTGGGACGTTTTCTGACGGGAAACTGAATACCGTAGTCAAAGACAGGTTCCTTCGCGGGAGTGAGGCACTTGATATATTCGTGAAATTCGGAGCCCCTGAAAGAATCAGATATGAGTCAAAGCCCCATATAGGGACAGACATTTTAAAGAATGTTGTAAAGAACATCAGGGGGGAGATCATAAGGCTTGGCGGAGAGGTTGTTTTTGAGTGTTGCGCTACTGACCTTGTTCCGGATGAGAACGGCCATATCAGGAAGGTTCTGACCACAAAGGGAGAGTTTGACGCAGACTGTGTCGTTCTCGCTATCGGTCACAGCGCAAGGGATACCTTCAAAATGTTAATGGACAGAGAGGTCCGGATGGAGCCCAAACCATTTGCTGTGGGCTTTCGCGTTGAGCACCCTCAGAAGCTGATAAACCTTTCTCAGTACGGGATAGAAGAGCCCAAAGCCCTGCCCGCATCCCCCTACAAGCTGACTGCGACGACACATGACGGAAGAGGTGTATATTCATTTTGCATGTGTCCCGGAGGGTACGTGGTAAACGCATCTAGCGAGGAGGGGGGCCTTGCCGTAAACGGGATGAGCTACAGCGCCCGCGCCGGAAAAAACGCAAACTCCGCCATAATCATCACGATTGACCCGACGGACTATGGGGATGGAGCCGTGGACTCAGGCATAGAGTTTCAGAGAAAACTTGAAAAGAAGGCATATGATATTGCAAACGGCAGGATACCTGTCGAATATTACGGCGACTTTAAAGAGGCTGTCCTAAGAAATGCAGGTGAAGAAGAAAAAAGTAAGTTATGCGGAGAGAATATAGACCTGATAGAAAGAGAGTCTTTCTCTCCACAGATGAAGGGCGAGTATGCCTTTGCACCTGTCCACGAGATACTTCCAAAGAAGCTGAATCTCTCATTTATCGAGGGCATGGAGAAGTTCGGGAAGATGATACAGGGCTACAACTCAGAGAGTGCGCTCATATCGGGTGTTGAGAGCAGGACATCTTCTCCTGTGAGGATCCTGAGAAATGAAGACGGAGAGTCAGTTAATGTAGCCGGACTCTATCCATGCGGGGAGGGCGCCGGATACGCAGGAGGCATAATGTCCGCAGCCATGGACGGCATAAGGACAGCTGAACTCATAGCGGGAAGAGTGCTTTGTGCCCGCTGATTTCGCGCCGGAAACACTTAGGAACTGCAAACAAATTATGACCAAGAACGAGATAAGAAAAGAGACAATCAAAAAGAGGAATGCACTGACTGAAAAAGACAGGAGAGACAAGAGCTCACAGATCTTCATGCGGTTAAAGAGCCTTGTGCTTTTGGATGATGATCTTTCAGAAAAAAATAGCGGAGGTATTTACCAAAATTGCGATAACCTCCTTGTCTACGCCTCAATGGGGAGCGAAGTTATAACGGATGACATTATCTCGGATGCACTTAACTGCGGGAAAAATGTCTTTTGCCCGCTTGTCACTGATAAAAGCAACGGCGCAATGACTTTCGTGAGGATACGCGCTTTGTCAGACCTTAAAGCGGGATACTTCGGGATAAGGGAGCCTCATATTGATGCAGCATCAGAAGTGTTCGGAGCAGATACAAAGGGGAATAGTCTGATCATTGTTCCGGGAGTCTGTTTTGACAGGGACAGGAACAGGATAGGCTATAAGGGAGGCTTTTATGACAGGTTTCTTGAGCGCTTCCCACAGATATATTCCGTGGCTGTTGCCTACGACGTGCAGATATCAGAAAAGACACTTCCATTTGAAGAACATGACAAAAGGCCGGATAAGGTAATAACTGAGACGGCCTGCTATTAATACGGTATCAAAGTATGGGAAGAAAAAAGAGAGCTAAAATTGAATTTCGTTTCTATGAAGTTCCTCAGGGGGAGAGGTGCCTTGCTCTTCTTGGCGAGAAGTGGATCATGGTGTATGGAAAGAGTGACAAGTATCTCCATTTCCACAACCTCTTTGAGGTGGGGTACTGCAGAAACGGAGAGGGCCATCTGATCCTAGGTGAAAAGACCTGCAATTACGAGAGCGGGATGTTCTCTGCGATACCTGCAAACTATCCGCATACCACGATCAGCTATCAGGAGAACTTCTGGGAATATATATTTTTTGACATGGAAGAGGTTCTGTCCCAGATCTATCCCGGAAATCCCTCCAGGGTCAGACAAACTCTTGATATTGTGAATAAGAGGGCCGATCTGTTTTATGAGGACGAACAGGCAGAGATGGCTCAGATAATAAAGAGCATAATGGAGGAGATGAGGGACAAAAAGCCCTATTACAACGAGACAACTGCCAATCTCCTAAGGGCCTTTGTGCTTCTTCTTATAAGGATACAGGAGCACAGGACTGCCGACAGCAGGTTTGTCCGGGGTGAAGACAGGGCAGCATTAAAGAGCATAAATCCCGCCATCGAATTCGTCGACAGAAACTACTCAGAGAATGTCAAAATAGCGGAGCTGGCCCTTAGCTGCAGCATGAGTGAGACTCATTTTCGCAGGGTGTTTGAGGACGTCATAAATATGTCGCCAATAGACTATTTGAACCTTGTCAGGATCCAGAATGCCTGCAGGATCATGAACACCACAGAGCACTCAATGGAGGTAGTGGCTTCCGAGTGCGGGTTCACTAATTTTTCGACGTTCAACAGGAATTTCAGGAAGTTTTTGAATACATCCCCCTACCAGTGGAAAAAGAACCGTGAAAACTACGAAAGTAAGCTCCTCAATTACAATATCAGCGCCATAAGAGGATGGTGATGTTACCGAAATTATCGACAAATAATGAACGTTAACGTTGCGATGTGTTCACAAATTGTACATATATGATTGAAAATGCACATTTTACATTTTAAAATGTGTATTTTTTTATTTTGTATTTGTTATAATGTACATATGACCGGTCGGAAATCGAGGACTTTCCGTCAAAATGTATATGAGCCGTCAAATTTGTATCATCTGACTGTCGGCAGAATACATAATCGGTACAATAATCATACTTTTTATCTAGGGAGGGTAAAAAATGAACAGAAAAGCAATTTCACTCATGCTCGCTTCAGCTATGTCAGTTTCAATGCTGGCAGGATGCGGCAGCACAGCAGCAGAAACAACAACAGGCACAGATGCAGCACCTGCTGAGACAGCAGAGGCACCTGCAGAAACTCAGGCAGAGGCACCTGCCGAGACAGCATCAGCAGATGTATCAGCAGAGGGTGATCACGAGCTCTCAGTTTACGCTTGGGACAAGAACTTCAACATCCCTGCACTTGAGGCAGCTGCTGAGGCTTACAAGACTGTAGATCCTGATTTCTCACTCAACATCGTTGAGCAGTCAGCTTCATCTGACGTTGAGAACGCAATCACACTTGCAGCTTCATCAGGTGACTACTCACAGCTTCCTGATATAGTTCTTTTCCAGGATCACTACATCCAGAACTATGTAACAAACTATCCTGATGCATGGATGGATCTTGAGGATGCAGGAATCAACTGGAGTGACTTCGGAGCTGAGAAGCTTTCATACTCTACAATCGGCGGCAAGCACTACGGTGTGCCTGTAGATAACGGAACATCGATCTTTGCATATCGTACAGACGTACTTGAAGAGTGCGGCTACACAATTGAAGACGTAACAGGAATCACATGGGACAGATGGCTTGAGATCGGCCGTGACGTCAAGGCTAAGACAGGCAAGTACCTCGTATCCATGGACCACAACGGAGATGACCTTCCTTACATGATGATGCAGGCTGAGGGCCAGTCACAGTGGAAGGACGGAGAGCCTAACTTCGCAAACAACGACACACTCAAGCAGATTCTCAACGTTATCATCACAGGTGCTAAGGACGGCGTTATCTACCTCTGCAACGACTGGACAGAGTACACAGATACATCAATCATCGGAGACCAGGTTGCCGGTGTATTCAACGGAAACTGGATCATTCCTACCATGCAGCAGGTTGCTGAGAACAGCGGAAAGTGGGCTATTACATCAACACCTACACTTTCAGGTAAAGAGGGATACGCAGCAAACGGCGGTTCTTCACTCTATGTAACAGGCAACTGCTCAAAGCCTGAGCTTGCAAAGGCATTCCTTGCTTACACATTCGGCGGCGGAGAGGGTGCAATCGACACATATGACAACGCTCTTAGAAACGGCGGCGTTATCACATGCTGCATCTCAGCTTCCAAGTCAGATGTTTACACAGAGGGTGTTGACTTCTTTAACGGCCAGTCAATCTACGCTGACATCGTATCAATGGGTGCAAACGTTCCCGTTGTAGAGCAGAACGACTACCACTACACAGCACGTCAGTACATCGGCGCAGCTATCACAAACGTTATCAACGGTTCTGACCTCGACACAGAGCTCCAGGGAGCAGAGGATCAGGTGAGGTTTGAGATGGGACTGTAAGCACTTGATGAGGTTTTTTCGAATCTGGTGCGCACAGTTGTTCCGGCGAGCACGTAGTGCGAGAGCGGAACTTCCTTGTGAATCCACAAGATTTAATACTAATTTTAATAGGGAATCGGACTTCCGATTCCCTATTTTATCAGAAACACTAACTATCTAAAGGGGGACTACAATGAATAACAAGAGTAAACTGGGTCTCTTAGCAAAACAAAAAGCTGCAGGATGGGCATTCCTGTTCCTTGCGTCAGCTATGATCTTGGTTATGAGCTTTTATCCTATGGTTCAGGCGCTTATAACTTCTTTTAAGACCGGTTCAAGTGCAAACATGCAGTGGGCTGATCCTGTCATTTACAACTACAAGAGAATGTTCCAGGACAAGATGTTCATGAGATCAGTCGGAAACACTTTCCTTTATCTCATCATCCAGGTGCCGATCATGCTGATCCTGGCCATACTTCTTGCGCAGCTCCTCAATACAAGGGACCTTAAATTCCGCGGACTTTTCCGTACATGTATTTTCCTTCCCTGTGCAGTTTCACTGGTTTCTTACGCACTTATTTTCAGAACCATTTTTGCAACACAGGGACTTATAAACATTATACTTACAAATCTCGGTATTATCTCCGAGAACATCAACTGGCTGGGAAATACCACAACCGCCAGGATAGTTATCATCGTAGCCCTGATCTGGAGATGGACAGGCTACAACATGGTATTCTATCTGGCAGGACTTCAGAATATCGAATACTCAGTGTATGAGGCAGCCAAGATTGACGGAGCAAACGGATGGAAGACCTTCTGGTATGTCACAGTACCTCTTCTTCGTCCCGTCATCATAATGACATTCATCATGTCAATAAACGGTACTTTGCAGCTCTTTGATGAGTCAGTCAACTTAACAAACGGCGGACCTGCAAATACAACAATTACAATGTCTCACTACATTTACAATAACTCATTTGGTCAGGGTGTTGCCAACTTCGGTTACGCATCCGCAATGTCATTCTTTGTATTTATACTTGTTGCGATCCTTGCAGCTATCAATCTGAAAGTAGGTGATACACGTGATTAAGAAGAATAAGAGCAATATTCAGAGAAGACTGATACCTACATACATTTTTTTGACCATAGTATCACTGTTTTCGGTTTTCCCGCTTTTCTGGATGATCACGGCGGCAACAAACCAGACAGTAGAAGTTTCAAGAGGTAAGATCTGGTTCGGAACTCACCTCGTTGAGAACTTCAACAACCTCGTTGCAAGCACAGATCTGTGGAAGGCGATGGGCAACTCATTTTTGTACTCAACAGTACAGACACTTCTTGCTATCTTTATCTGCTCACTGGCAGGTTACGGATTTGAGCTCTATCACGACAAGGGAAAAGATCTCTTGTTCAGCATACTGCTCATGGCTATGATGATCCCCGGAGTTGCAACAATGATCCCTCTGTTCACGATGATGAGCAAATTGCACTTTCTGAACACGGTATGGGGCTTTGCGCTTCCCGGAATTTCCACCCCGTTCCTGATCATGATGTTCAGACAGAACTCACGTAACTTCCCCAGGGACATTCTTGAGGCGGCTCGTATTGACGGGCTTAGTGAATTTGCTATCTTTTTCCGCATGTACATGCCCGTCATGAAGGCAACCTATGCAGCAGCTGCAGTTATCACCTTCATGAATGCCTGGAACTCATACCTGTGGCCCAGAGTCGTAATGACAGATAACAGAGCTCAGACTATGCCTATGCTGATCGCAAACCTTGCAGGCGGATACACAATTGACTACGGTATGCTGATGATGGGCGTTTTGTTCTGCTCACTTCCTACCATGATCATATTCTTTATCCTTCAGAAGCAGTTCACGGAAGGTATAACAGGTTCTGTAAAATAAATGTGTGAGGAAACAATTATGAACGAGTTTAATTATGCTGTTGTCGGGAATCCGGAAGTTTTTGAACAGAACAGACTTCCGGCCCATTCCGATCACATAGCCTACAGGTCTCTTCAGGAGCTGTATGCCGGAAAGAGCAGCTACAGAATAAGCCTTAACGGAGTGTGGCATTTTCATTATTCAAAAAATATAAGTGATGCACCTGTCGGCTTTTATAAGACGGATTACGACACCGCCTCGTGGGACAGGATCCATGTTCCTGCACACATCCAGATGGAGGGCTACGACAGACCTCAGTATGTAAACGTGCAGTATCCGTGGGATGGGAGAGAAATGCTGACACCTCCTGAGATCCCCACCGGGTTTAATCCCGTGGCTGACTACGTAAAGCTCTTTACTCTGCCCAGGGGATTTAAGGAGGAGAAGGTTTGTATCTCCTTCCAGGGCGTTGAGAGCGGCTTTGCTCTCTGGCTCAACGGAGAGTATGTGGGATACAGCGAAAATACCTTTGATCCGGCTGAGTTTGATCTGACTGACAAGCTCGTTAAAGGAGAGAACAGGCTCGCAGTCAGAGTCTTTAAATGGACAGCGGGCAGCTGGTGTGAGGATCAGGATTTCTTCAGGTTCTGTGGTATATTCAGGAGCGTCTATCTCTACACAGTGCCCAGGGCACACATATATGACCTCTCGATACAGCCTGTGCCTGATGAGGATTTAAAGAGCGCTGCTTTAAGTGTTAAGGCAATCACAGAGGGCTCCGGAAGTATCGACTTAAAGCTCTTTTATAAAAAAGAAAAAGTGCTTGACGGAACAATTCCGATTGACCAATCAGGCGAGACCACCGGAAGCTGCACCATAAATGAGCCCCTTCTCTGGAGCGCTGAGGATCCAAATCTGTACGAACTCTATCTCTATGTAAAGGATGGCAGCGGAAAAGTTCTGGAAGTAATAAAGCAGTATGTCGGCTTCAGGCGCTTTGAGATGAAAAACGGCCTGATGCTCTTAAACGGCAAGCGCATTGTCTTCAAGGGCGTCAACAGACACGAGTTTTCCAACAAAAACGGAAGAGTTCCTGACAGGGACGAACTTCTTACAGATATTGTCACAATGAAAAAGAACAATATCAACGCGATCAGGACGAGTCATTATCCTGATGATTCAGCTCTCTATGAGCTGTGTGACATCTACGGGCTCTATCTGATTGCTGAGAACAACCTTGAGACCCACGGAACCTGGGAGCCCTATGAGAGGGGAGCCAGGGACGTATCCTATGTTGTGCCGAGGGACAATAAGATATGGGAGGGACTTCTTCTTGACAGAGTCAATTCCTGCTATCAGAGGGACAAAAATCACCCCTCGATCCTGATATGGTCCTGCGGAAACGAGGCAAACGGCGGAGAAGTCATCCGCAATATGTCAGCTCTTTTCAAAAAGCTCGATCCCTACAGGCTTGTACACTACGAGGGACTCTTCCACGACAGAAGATTTCCCGAGACCTCCGACATGGAGAGTCAGATGTATCCTTCGGTTGCAGCGATAAAGGAGTTCCTCTCAAATAACGGGGATAAGCCTTTTATCTGCTGTGAGTACACCCACGCAATGGGAAACTCCTGCGGCGGAATGTTTCTGTACACTGATCTCACAGACAAAGAGCCCAGATATCAGGGCGGCTTTATCTGGGATTACATCGACCAGTCGATTACACAAAAGGACAGATACGGCAGGGACTACGAAGCCTTTGGCGGAGACTTCGGCGACAGGCCATGCGACTACAACTTCTCAGGGAACGGCATAACCTACGGAGACAGGACGCCTTCTCCCAAGATGCAGGAGGTTAAGTTCAACTATCAGAACATCTCCGTTACATTTGATAAGTCCAAAAAGAAGTTCAAGGTCACAAACAAGAACCTGTTTGTTAATACAGATAAGTACAGGGCTGTGGCACAGCTTTTGTCAGACGGAAGAGAGGTTTACTCGGAGGATATTGCCATAAGTGTTCCTCCGCTGTCATCAAAGACCTATAATGTTCCGGAGAGCATCTTAAATTATGTAAATGACATGTCCAAGGATGCTTCCTTAAAGGAGCTTAATACTGAGTTTGTTGTCACTATCTCATTCAGGCTGAAAGAGGACACTCTCTGGGCCGGAGCAGAGCATGAGGTAGCATTTGGACAGGCTGCTTTAAATTCTGTTTCCTATAAGTTTAAGTGTGACAAGGCGTTAAAGATTGTCTATGGAAACAACAATATCGGCGTTTACGGAGATGAGTTCTCGGCTCTGTTTACTTATCCTGTAGGAGCGCTTGTATCCTATGTTTACTGTAACAGAGAGATGATAGAAAAATCTCCCGCTCCGAATTTCTGGAGAGCTCCTACTGACAATGACAACGGCTACATGGAGCAGTTCCTCTATGCACAGTGGAAGATAGCGAGCATGTACTCAGCTCTCAGAAAGCCCGGAGGAGAATATAAGCTCCCTGAGGTTTCAGAGGGAAAGAACAGTATCAGGATTAAGTACACGTATTTCCTCCCGACCACACCTGAAGCGGAGGTCTGTGTCACCTATGAGGTCTTCGGAGACGGAACCATCAGGTGTGAGATGGAGATGGATTCAAACAGGGAGCTTGGTGATTGCCCTGAGTTTGGCATGATGTTCAAGCTCTCAGCAGACTTCGACCAGCTGACCTGGTACGGACTTGGACCTGATGAGACCTACGCAGACCGCAAAGAGGGCGGAAAGCTCGGAGTCTACAGCAATGAAGTTAAGGACAATGTGGCAAAATACCTTGTACCTCAGGAGTGCGGCAACAAGTGTGACGTAAGGTATGCCAAGGTAACGGATAAGCGCGGACACGGTATGATGTTCTTTGGAAAGCCTTTCTTCTTCAGCGCACTTCCATATTCTCCTCACGAGATGGAGAACGCATGGCACCCGTTTGAGCTGCCAAACGTCCACTACACCTATGTGAGGGCAGCCCTCATGCAGATGGGCATCGCGGGAGACGACAGCTGGGGTGCCAAACCTCACCCTCAGTACCTGCTTCCCGGGGAAGGCAAGCTGCAGTTTGAGTTCTATTTCAAGGGTACCTAAAAATTACCAGTGCATAGTTAATAGGACGGCGGAGGGGGCATAACAGAACCTCAAGTCCGCTGGCGCGTGCATCGTGATTTGCATAAATTCAAAATCAGAAGAACACCTCATTTCATGTTATTCAAAGCAATCGGTGTTCTTCTGATTTTTCATTTTGCAAATCATCTCTTCCTTAGGAACTGTAGCGAAATAACTTGAACAATTTACTTGCCTGACTTTCCCTCTGTCACACTTGTATTTATTTCTGCCCTGGCGGACAGTGGAAGGAAATAATTAGACTAAAATCGGATTTTATGGGATAATTAGAAGTAATTTCACTGTTTAATAGAATGAAAATTTTGGGGGATGAGGATGAGTTTGACGGATCTTTGTAAGAGTGCTTGTGAGGCTAAATATATTGTACAGAATCTGAGTACTGATGAGAAGAACAGGGCGCTTCTTGCGGTGGCGGATGCGCTTGTTGACGGAAAGAGCAAAATACTCTCGGCCAATGAGAAGGATGTTGCAAACGGGCATGAGAATGGTATGCATCAGGGGATGATCGACAGGCTGACCCTTGATGATAAGAGGATTAAGGCCATGGCTGAGGGAGTCAGAGAAGTTGCTGCGCTCCCTGACCCGATTGGCGAAGTCATGGATGAGTTTGAAAGGCCAAACGGCCTTAAGATACGAAAGGTCAGGGTTCCGCTGGGGGTTATTGGAATAATCTATGAGTCAAGACCGAATGTTACAGCTGATGCCTTCGCGCTGACCTTCAAGTCGGGGAACGCTGTCATCTTAAAGGGTGGGAGCGATGCGATAAACAGCAACATAGCTATAACAAACATCATCAGAGATGCGCTAAAATCCTGCGGCATATGTGAGACGGCGGTCTCTCTTATTGAGGACACGGACAGGAGCGTAACCAAAAAGTTCATGACCATGAATGAGTATGTCGATGTGCTGATCCCCAGGGGAAGCGCAGGTCTTATCAGGACAGTTGTTGAGAACTCAACGATTCCTGTTATTGAGACCGGGACAGGTAACTGCCACATATACGTCGATAAGGATGCCGACCTTGATAAGGCAATTCCGATCATCATAAATGCCAAGACACAGAGGATTGGTGTCTGCACCGCTGCGGAGTCTCTGATTGTACACGAGGATATACGTGATACATTCCTTCCCCTCTTTTCAAAGGCGATGAAGGAGAATAAGGTCGAAGTGAGGGCAGATGAGGGGAGCCGGAGTCTTATAGAGGGAGCCGTTTCTGCAACCGAGGAGGATTTTGGCAAAGAGTACCTCGACTATATTATTTCCGTCAAGACGGTAAAGAGCGTAGATGAGGCAATTGAGCATATTAACAGGTACAACACTCACCACTCGGAGAGCATAATAACCGGGAATGAGGAGAGTGCGCAGAGGTTTCTTGACAGAGTTGATGCAGCATGCGTATATGTGAATGCTTCCACAAGGTTTACAGATGGCTTTGAATTCGGATTCGGTGCAGAGATCGGAATCAGCACGCAGAAACTCCACGCCAGAGGCCCAATGGGACTTAAAGAGCTTACTTCTTACAAATATCAGATCCGTGGAGAAGGGCAGATCAGAGGATGACAGACAAGGAATATTTGAAAACACAGGAAAATATAATTAATATATCCAGGCAGCTCCACGATATTGGGCTTCTGGTCAGGACCTGGGGGAATATAAGCTGTCGGATTGACGAGGACCACTTTCTCATAACTCCGAGCGGCATTAAATATGAGGACCTGATCCCTGAGATGATCGTTCCCGTCAATATTAAGGACCTCACATATGTAGGGGATTACCTTCCGTCGAGTGAACTCAAGGTCCACGCAGCGGCATACAGGGTGAGAAAGGACTGTAATTTCATCGTCCACACTCATCAGGTCTACGCCTCATGCGCAGGAACACTCGGGATGAAAAAGATCTTTTCATATTACGAGGATGATGACATGACAATTCCGGTCGCACCCTATGAGGCACCCGGAACAGATGCTCTTGCCCAGAGCGTTTCGAGAACCTTAAAAAAGTTCAAGACTTCAAACGGCATCATCATGTCAAACCACGGAACGCTCTGCCTTGGAACAAACTCTGATGAAGCCGTCTACGAGGCTGAGATGATGGAGAGTGCTGCCTGCAATTTCCTCTCGGATGTTTGCAAGATGGATATGCCGCACGGCGTCGAGGAGATGTTTTCAAGCCACCTGGAAAACGGCAGGATCATCTACAAGGAAAAGGACACACCTGAGAGAGTCAAGAGCATCCACAAGGCTATCTACGCCAAGAGACCCGATGTGAAATACATAATACACAACAAATCCGAGGCAGTCATGATGGTGTCGAGACGGGCGAGTCACATGAAGCCTCTTTTGGACGATTTTGCCCAGCTCATAGGAACTTCAGTCAAGATTCCGGCCAATGACGCAGAGCTTTACCACCAGATAAAAAAGAACGTAAATGTCGTTTTTGTGCCTGATGACGGGGCATACTGCCTTGGGGCTACCGCGGATGACGCCGAGGCTGTCGGAATTGTTCTTGATAAGGGCTGCATAGCCTACATCGCAGTCATGAGAAACGGAGAGGGACATTACATTTCATTCTTCGACTGCCTTAAGATGAACCGTCACTACAAAAAGACCTATTCCAAACTTGCAGATATAGGAGTTTCACAATAAATGATACGAAGACCACAGAGTATAAAAAAGGGATCTACAATAGGAGTTACGGCGCCTTCCTATGGCGCTGCAACAGAGCCTTATTCGCTCAGATACCCGATAGCAAAAACAAAAATAGAGGACCGCGGCTACAGGATTTTGGAGGGCGAGACCGTCTTTAAGGGAGACGGCCTGGGAATCAGCACAGATCCCGTGACAACAGCCAGAGAGCTGATGAAGTTCTATGAGAGTGATGAGTGCGATGCCATCATTTCAGCCGGCGGCGGTGAGCTCATGAACGAGACCATAACCGGTGTTGATTTCAACAGGCTGAAAAACTGCCGCCCTAAGTGGTTTATGGGATATTCCGACAACACCAACTTTATCTTTCCCATGGTAACGATTGCAGGCGTACAGGGAATTTACGGTCCCTGCTTCGGAGGCTTTGCCAAGGAATGGGAGAGGACTGAATTTGACAGCTTTGCTCTCCTTGAGGGAACAAAGAGTGTGTTTGAAGGAATAAACAAGTTTGTTGACCCGACTCTTCCTATGTCGATGCCGGAAAATAAAGTTGGCGGAGTGCATGTCTACACTGACAAGGAGCTCATGGCGCCCTATGACCTCAATGCCAACAGACACCTTAAGTACTCTGGATGTGAAGACGAGCATGTCAGAATGGACGGGCTTCTTTTGGGCGGGTGCCTCGATATTCTTGCAAATCTTGTGGGAACAAGGTTTGACAGGGTGAAGGATTTTAAGAGAGAAAATCAGAGGATAATCTGGGTGTTTGAAGCCTGTGACCTTTCGCCCATGAGCATAAGAAGGAGCCTCTGGAACCTGAGGGAAGCCGGGTGGCTTAAGGACGCTGCAGGCTTTATCATAGGTCGTCCATACGCATCCTGGAAGCAGAACATGTTAGGCGTAGATCAGTACAATGCGGTGACAGATGTCCTGTCAGGAATCGGTGCTCCCATGCTCATGGATGTCGAGATAGGCCATGTGGAGCCGATGCTGCCCGTTATAATCGGAGCAGAAGCTGTCATCGAAGCTGCTGAGGATACGCTCCTTATAAGCTATACCTGATAAAAGAGTACACCCATCAGATTATTAGAAAAAATAATATGCAATTTCGATAATTTTTTATATAATAGTAGTACAAGGAGGTGTACCATGAAAAAGAAATTGAGTTTATTGCTGTCAGTTATTTTTGCTTTAGTTCTGATACTTGCTTCTCCCGCTTTGAGAGCTTATGCATACAGCGAGGTTGACTGCTTTGACTTCGGAGATGCGACTCTTTCGATTGAGGCAGGCGGCTCGAAGCAGATGTGGTTTCGGACAGAGTATGACTACACCTATTACATTGAGGGTGCAACGAGCAGTGCCACATATCTTGAGTGCTCATTTGGTGCAGGTTCACAGTATGTGACCTTCCACATCGGTCCCGACGAGCAGGGAAAGAATGTTTTCTTCCACTTCTACGTAACTGATGAGAGACTTCAGACTGAGGACAAGCACGACTGCGTTGAAGTTTATGTGCAGAACATCAAGGCTACGGATGCGGCTGTTGTGGCTCCCATAGCAGGCGGCAGGAACGGTTCACTCGTTCAGACAGGAAACGTATCGATGCTCTACAACCAGGCAGGCGTTGCGATGGCATCATTTTCACTCGGAACCGGGAACGGAGTTATGACTTCCTACAAGCAGCAGGGCATTGTAAGTAACGCCGGAGCAAACTACTTTACAGTTACTGCTTCTGACGGAAACGCTTCCCCGAAGATTTCTGACTCCGACAAGGCTGTTATGAGTGCAAACGGCTACGCAGGTGTTTGCGTAAACGGCGCCTTCAAAAACTGGCCATAAACAAAATCAGATCAAAATCATGTGAATAACAAAAATGCAGCTATCAACAGGTATCGATAGCTGCATTTTTATATTTACATTATTTCAAGGGTACTTAGTTTGCTGACTTTACCTGCATCCATGCGTCGTTGTAGAGCTTGTCACCTTCTTCGCCCAGGTACTTGTAGGCCTCAGTCTTTAGCTTGGTCAGATCAGGGAAGGCGATTTCGGAATTTCTCGTCTCCTCATCGATCAGTTCCTGTGCCGCTACGTTCGGTGTTGAGTAGGTTATATACTCAAAGTTTCTGAGGGCTATGTCGGGCCTGCACATGTAGTTGATCCATTTCTCGGCGTTTGATACGTTCTTTGAACCCTTGGTGATAACCCAGGAATCTATCCATACATTGGTGCCTTCCTTGGGCACCACATACTCAAGATTTGGGTTCTCCCTGAAGGTGTAGATGGCTTCTCCGGAGTAGATGACACCCAGTGCAGCCTCATCTCCGATCATCTTGTCCCTGACCTGGTCTATGACATATGCCTGAACGAGGGGCTTTTGTGCAATAAGATCGTCGGTTGCCACCTTGATTTCATCGGGATTGGTTGAGTTCTGTGAATAGCCGTTTCTGATGAGAGATACCATGAAGGCGTCCCTTACGGAGTCCTGCATGAGAATCTGACCTGAATACTTCTCATCCCACAGAATATCCCAGGAATCAACGACCTCATCTACCATGGTCTTGTTGTAGAGGATGCCGACGGTTCCCCAGCAGTAGGGCACTGAGTAGAGATTTCCGGGATCAAAGGCCTCGGATTCCTTGTAATACTGTTCGCCTATGTTTACCGAGTTGGGGATGTTCTCAAGATTAAGAGGCTGCACCAGGTTGTTCCGGATCATCTTCTGGATCATGTAGTCCGACGGACATACAACATCGTAGGCTGATGTGTCCTGTGCGAGCTTGGCGTACATGATCTCGTTCGTCTCGAACATATCGTAGATGACATCGATCCCGGTCTCTTTTTCAAAATCAGTGATCACGTCCTCGTCGATGTACTCACCCCAGTTGTACACGTAGAGCTTGCCGCCTGTTCCCTGGGCAGATCCGCAGCCTGAGAGGGCAGTTGCCGCAAGAGCTGATAACAGTACCATGCTTACAATTCTTTTTTTCATCATTTCTTCTCCTTGATAATATTGTCCGAAGCCCCTGAATTGATGAGAAGGAGCGTTAATACAACAACAAAAATTATTGCCGAGAGAGCGTATATCTCCGGCTGAATACCTCTCTTGACCTCATTATAGATGAGAGTTGACAGGGTTTCAAAGCCTGAACCTTTGGTAAAGTATGTGATGATAAAGTCATCCAGTGACATTGTAAAGGCCATCAGGGCCCCGGAAATCACACCGGGCATGAGGTCCGGAAGTATTGTCTTTCTAAAGGCGTAAAAGGGTGTTGCGCCAAGGTCAAGCGCTGCTTCGTAGACATAGAAGTTCATGTTTTTGATCCTTGGCATGACGCTTAACATGACAAACGGGATGTCAAAGGTTATGTGCGCAAGGAGTATGGTCATGAAACCCGACCCTATGTGCAGAAAGCGAAACAGCAGCATCAGTGAGATACCTGTGACAATATCGGCATTTATCATCGGAATGTTGGTAACTCCGGTGATGACAGAGCGTAGCCTTGGGCTGAGGCCAATCATTGCGATACAGGTTATCGTGCCTATAATAGTCGAAAATATTGTGGCAAGAACTGCAATCGAGAGCGTGTTCATAAGAGCTGAGGCAACGGCCCTGTCTGAAAAGAGCCTTATGTACCAGTTCAGTGTAAAGCCTCCCCATCTGGCTCTTGACTTACTTAAGTTGAAGGAGAGCACAATAAGAGTAACGATGGGAGCATACATGAAAAGAAGGATGATCCCGAGGTAAATCCTCTCAAGTATCTTTTTCATCCGAGGGCACCTCCTTCCTTGTCATACACAGCCTGCACGATCATGTTGATCAGGATAAAGATCATCAGGACTATAGAGAGTCCGCTTCCAAGGTGCCAGTCATAAACAAGAGTAAACTGCTGCTCGATGATATTGCCGATTAGCAGTATCTTGGAGCCTCCGAGCATGGTGGATATGGCAAAGGTGGTCAGCGCCGGAATAAACACCATGGTGATCCCGCTTATTATGCCGGGAACTGAGAGCGGAAGTGTTATCCTCATAAAAGTCTGAACAGAGTCAGCTCCGAGGTCGCGAGCCGCATTTATTATATTCTCATCGATCCTGCTGAGTGAGTTGTATATGGGAAGTATCATAAAGGGCAGGAAGTTGTAAACCATACCGAGAATGATGGCTCCGGGTGTGTTGATGATGTTTATGGCAGGAAGATGAACAATATCAAGCAGGGTGTTGATAACTCCCTTTCCCTCGAGAAGGGTCATCCAGGTGAGCGTCCGAAGCAGGAAGTTCATCCACATCGGCAGGATAAACAGTGTCACTAAAAATGCGTTGTTTGAGAGCTTCATGGACGATAGTATCATTCCAAGCGGGTAGGCGATCAAAAAACAGATCAGTGTGCTGATAACTGCCAGATATATGGAGCGCCAGAGAGCTTTGAAATACCCCGGGTCCGATATGCGCACAACGTTATTTAAGGTAAAAGAGCCGTTTCCATCTGTAAAGCCGTAGTAAACAACCATGGCGAGCGGCACCAATATGAAGATGACAGCCCAGGCTAAATATGGTGATGCCATGAGATAGGCATTTCGACCGGATTTAAACAGTTTCACTTATTGCCTCCTCATCCTCCGACTCAGGAACGTTCATGATCTGTAGGTTGAAGGGATCGACTTTGATACTGACTTTTTTGCCGACTTCGGAGAGCCTGGTTGAGTGAACGAGCCACTCAAAGCCTCCGGCCTCGACGTCCATCTCATAGTGTACACCCTTAAAGGTGAGACCTGTCACAACGCCGTCCATACTGCCTTCTCCGGGAGGAAGGAGCTCAACGTCCTCGGGCCGGATAACGACGTCCACAGGCTTGTTCTCACCAAAGCCCTTGTCGACGCAGGCAAAGCGCGTTCCGAGTATCTCGACGAGCTCATCCCTTATCATGGTCGACCTAATGATGTTGCTGTCGCCGATAAAGTCAGCAACAAAGGCGTTCTCGGGCTCGTTGTAGATCTGCTCGGGAGTGCCTTCCTGCTGGATGTAGCCCTGGTTCATGACCACTATGTGGTCTGACATGGTGAGAGCTTCCTCCTGGTCGTGGGTTACATATATAAAGGTAATCCCAAGCTCCTCCTTGAGGCGCTTGAGCTCATACTGCATGTCCTGTCTGAGCTTAAGGTCCAGGGCGCCAAGTGGCTCGTCAAGAAGCAGGACCTTGGGCTCGTTGACAATTGCTCTTGCAATTGCGATTCTCTGCTGCTGACCGCCTGATAAAGAGTCGGGCATGCGGGTTTCGTAGCCCTCGAGATTTACGAGCTTAAGGGCGTAGCTGATCTTGTCCTTGATGTAGCTCTCCGGCTTATTCTTGATTTTTAGTCCAAAAGCGATGTTCTCTGCGATATTCATATTGGTAAAGAGGGCATACTTCTGGAAAACGGTGTTGAGCTGTCTCTTGTTAGGGGCAAGCCTTGTGATATCTTCGCCGTCAAAAATAACTCTGCCGTTGTCAGGTGTCTCAAAACCTCCTATTATACGAAGGGTAGTTGTCTTTCCGCAGCCGCTGGGCCCAAGGAGAGTGACAAAAGAATTCTCGTATATCGAAAGACTTAAGTCGTCAAGAACGAGCTGTGAACCAAAGGATTTACTTATATGTTCAAGTGAGATAAGAGTTTTTGGCATTTATACTTCTCCGCAATACGCAATATAATAATGAAAATACTAATCTACTCTATTTTAATTGAGAAAGAACGTGTGTCAATTACTTTTTTTCATATATTTAAAGTTTGTTGACGTTGTGATAAAATATTTTTAACTGTTTTTAATAGTAATCATACAGATATCAGATCAGGAGGCACTTAAATGGCCGCAAAAGATAAGTACGTTGCGTATATCTCAAGTTATACATCGGGTCTTGGAACCAAGTACGGTATCAGGATCTATGATGTGGATCTTGAGAAGGGAAGACTTACAGAGAAGCAGGCAGTTGAGATCACAAACTCTTCATATGCAGGCATATCTCATGACGGAAACACTCTTTATTCTATAACGGATGCAGGTGTTGAGTCCTATCATATTCTTAAGGACGGAAGTCTTGAGTTTTTGAACGAGGCATCAATTAACGGTATGCGGGGATGTTACCTGAATATGGATCAGGAGGACCACTTCCTTGTGACAGCAGGTTACCACGACGGCAAGGTCACGATCTTAAGGCTCAATGAGGACGGCAGTATCGGTGAGATAACCGATGAGAGATACCATAAGGGGCTCGGCACAGCCGCAGGCAGGAACCACGTGCCGCACGTTCAGTGCATCAAGGTGTCCAAGGACAACAAATATCTTCTTGCGGCCGATCTTGGAATGGACAGGATCAATATCTATTCGCTCGACCATGAGACGGGCAAGATCAAGGAGGTCGATGTCATCCACTGCGATCAGGAGTCATCTCCGAGGCACATGCAGTTCTCCAGGGAGGGCAGGTTCCTCTACGTCTGCCTTGAGCAGAAATGTGCCATCGATGTCTATGAGTACCACGAAGAGGACGGTGTGCCTGAGTTTACCAAGATCCAGGAGGTGTCAAACTCCGATGAGGCCGATTCCATCGGTGTTGCATGCTCAGCCCTGAGCTTCTCGGATGACTACGAGTACCTCGTCAGCTCTACTGCGGGTGAGAACAACGCGATCGTATTTAAGGTTGACAAGGAGAGCGGGCTTCTGACCAAGAAGATACAGCTCCCTGTTGCGGGAGAGTATCCCAAGGATGCAGCTCTTTTCCCTGACAACAGACACCTTATTTCACTCAATCATGAGTCTGACACGCTGACGTTCTTTACGGTGGATATGGATGCCGGGACGATGGTCATGAACGGACCTGAGCTTAATGTTTCAAGACCCAACTGCATCGTTTTCCACAAGCTTTCATAAATTAAGCACATTAATTTTTTTGCCGGGACAGAAATCATTTTTCCTGATCCCGGTTTTTTTAGGAACTGTTCAGAAATAAATTTTCAATTTGCCGTAGAATGATTTTTCGAGTACAAGGAAGAAAACGTAGGCAATGCGGGCATTGCCGAGGCTTTCTGACGCAGTAATCGGAAAATCAGGCAAGGGAAATTGTAAATTTATTCTGTAACAGTTCCTTAGGAGTATTAACATGGCCGGATCAATATTTGGAACAAACATAAGGATTTCAACCTGGGGCGAGTCTCACGGAAAGGCTATCGGCTGCGTGATCGACGGTTTTCCGGCCGGGATGGAACTTGCAGAAAGCGATATACAAAAGCTTCTCGACAGGAGAAAGCCCGGAACAAGCGCCGCTACCACCTCGAGAAAAGAACCTGATGAAGTTGAGATATTATCAGGTGTATTTGAGGGAAAGACAACCGGGACTCCAATATCTCTGCTTATCAGGAACACATCCCAGAGATCTTCTGATTACAGCGAGATTGCCTCATATTACAGACCGGGACACGCCGATTACGGGTTCGACAAAAAGTACGGCTTTCGCGACTACCGCGGAGGCGGCAGGTCTTCGGGGAGAGAGACAGCTGCGAGGGTTGCAGCAGGGGCGCTCTGCGAAAAGCTTCTTGAAAAGATGGGAATAAAGGTTGTGGCATACACGAAATCCATAGGAGATGTTGAGATAGACTACGACAGATTTGATGAGGAGAAAAGACTCATCCTTCCGACTGCCATGCCCGATGAAGAGGCAGACAAAAGAGCCATGGAGCTGATTGAGAAGTGCCGTAGCGAAAAGGATTCGACAGGCGGAGTTGTTGAATGCAGGATAAGCGGCGTTCCCGCAGGGATCGGAGAGCCTGTTTTTAATAAGCTCGACGCTGCTCTGTCAGGAGCGGTTTTTTCCATAGGTGCGGTAAAGGCCGTGGAGATCGGCGACGGAACTTATGTTTCTGATCGCAGGGGGAGCGAAAACAACGACGCATTTGTTTCAGGTGATACAGGTATATCCAAGAAAACCAACCACGCAGGAGGAATTCTCGGGGGAATGTCGGACGGAAGCGATATAATTCTGAGAGCATATTTCAAGCCGACTCCGAGCATAGCCTGCGAGCAGGAGACCGTAAACAGAAACGGGGAGGACATAAAGATAAGTATAAAGGGCCGTCACGACCCTGTTGTCGTGCCGAGGGCTGTTGTTGTCGTGGAATCAATGTGCGCAATGGCGCTGCTTGACCTTTTGATATCAAATATCAGCTCGAGGGCTGAAAATCTTATTTGCTTTTATAAAGAGTTTATAAAATAGTTAGTGATTTTTTTTATATTTAGTTATATAATACCTAATGTAATTTTTGTGGAATTGTTTATTTATCAGTATTTTCGGGCTTTTTCAGATATGAACGCGTCTAATCTTGAGAAGCAGCTGGCATACAAGAGCAGGATTGTCAGCAGTGCGACAAAATTTAATAGAAAGCACAAGGCCCTGTCTTTTCTCGGAACCTTTTATGCTGTTACAGCCATAATCGTATACAATCTCATGTTCTTGTTTTACAGGAACATGAAGAGATCGATCTGTCTTGCAAGCATCCTTCTTTTCTTTTTGGTGAGCAGCAGCTTCTCCTATCCGGGAGATAAACTCAATATCAGCTTTGCGACAAATACATCTTCAGAGGAGCCAGAGAGTGAGAATACTCTGATGTTGTCAGATACTGAGGTTGCTGAGTCCGATGCGGTTTTGGTCGAACAGACCAAAGTTGATGAGGGAGTATTGCAGGAGGCAAGCGTTATAGGAAATCCTGACGTAGAAGAGATAGATACAATGGTATCTGTAAACGATATTCTAAGTGAGAACACTCTTTCAGATAACGGGTCAAATTCTGTATCAGTCAGCGATAACGCCTCCTTCGAGGGTGACTTTTCATCAGATGACTGGAAGATAATCCTTGTAAACAAGCAGCATCCCATCCCTGATGACTATGAGTTCAAGCTTGGCAATATAAGCGGCAACATGAAGTGCGATGAGAGGATATTAACGCCTCTGTTTGAGATGCTCTCAGCTGCCAGGTCTGACGGAGTAAACCTTATCGTGTGCTCGCCCTACAGAGACATGAGCAGGCAGACGATGCTCTTTTCAAAAAAGATTGACCGCTATATGGGCGGCGGCATGTCCTACATGGACGCCTACAATCTCGCTTCACAGGCGGTAACGGTGCCCGGTTCATCCGAGCATCAGATTGGCCTTGCGGTAGACATCATCACAGACGGGTACTCGAGTCTCGATGAGGGCTTTGGGGAGACAAAGGCTGGCAAATGGCTCTCTGCGAACAGCTACAAATACGGATTTATTTTGAGATATCCCAAGGGAAAAGAGGAGATTACGAGTATTGAGTATGAACCCTGGCATTTCAGATATGTCGGAGTTGAGGCAGCAACAGTGATAAGCGAAAACAATATCTGCCTCGAAGAGTTCTGGAACATGTATGTTGAATGATTCAGAGTCGAGCTCTGAATCATTTCTTTTTGTAAGGAAACACGTATGTACAAGATCATAAAAAGAGACGGAAACGCCAAGAGAGCGGAATTTCAGACAGTCCACGGGACTATTCAGACTCCCGTTTTCATGAACGTTGCCACGGTGGCAGCAATAAAGGGCGGAGTATCGACAGAGGACCTCGAGGGAATCGGAACCCAGGTCGTTTTATCAAACACATATCATCTGCACCTAAGGCCAGGAGACGACCTCATATACAGGATGGGCGGACTTCACAGATTCATGAGCTGCAACAGGCCTATTTTGACAGATTCAGGTGGCTTTCAGGTCTTTTCCCTTGCAAAGACCAGGAAGATAAGGGAAGAGGGAGTATATTTTCACTCGCATATAGACGGTCACAAGCTGTTCATGGGGCCTGAGGAGAGCATGAGAATACAGTCACACCTTGGCTCCACAATCGCCATGGCATTTGATGAGTGCCCATCTGCCAATGCTGAGCACGACTATGTTAAGATGTCGGTTGACAGGACAACAAGGTGGCTGAAAAGATGTCAGGATGAGATGAAGAGGCTTAACTCTATTGAGTATACCGTCAACCGCAGCCAGCTTCTCTTTGGAATAAATCAGGGAGCAATATTTGACGACATCAGAATTGAGCACGCAAAGAGGATCAGCGATATGGATCTCGATGGCTATGCTGTCGGAGGGCTTGCAGTTGGTGAGAGCCACGAGGAGATGTACCATGTGCTTGAAGAGGTTGTACCTTACCTTCCGCTCGAAAAGCCCACGTATCTCATGGGAGTAGGAACGCCTGCCAACATACTTGAGGCGGTTGAGAGGGGAGTTGACTTCTTTGACTGCGTATACCCTTCGAGGAACGGGCGCCACGGACATCTGTACACTAACAGGGGCCACATAAATATCATGAACGCGCGCTACGAGATGGATGATGTTCCGATAGAGGAGGGGTGCCAATGTCCTGCCTGCCGCAGATACTCCAAGGCGTATATAAGGCATCTTTTAAAGGCGGGTGAAATGCTCGGAATGAGGCTCTGCGTCCTCCACAACCTGTATTTTTACAATCATATGATGGAGGAGATAAGAAGAGCCATTGAAGATGGGAAATTTGCTTCTTATAAAAGGAGTAAGCTCGATTCCATGCAGGAGTTTGATAATAACACATCTGCAGAGTACCGCGCTATAGACAAAAATTGGCGAAAAGGTTGAATTTGTGAACTCTTTTTAGTATTATTGATTGGTGTATATTATTATTTACGGTATGGAGGAAGTTATGGGAATTTTATTAAGTCTGTCAGCAGCCGGTGAAGGTAACACCACTGCCGGAATCATCCAGATGCTGGTTATTTATGCTGCAGTTATCGGTGTTTTTTATTTTCTTTTCATGCGTCCGCAGCGCAAGGAGCAGAAGCAGAAGGCTCAGGTTCTTGCAGCTCTTGCTGTAGGTGATAGTGTCAGGACTACAGGCGGCTTTATCGGAACAGTGATCGATATAAACGACGACATGGTGATCGTCGAGTTCGGCAACAACAAAAACTGCCGTATCCCCATGGTCAAAGAGGCCATCGTAGAGGTTGAAAAGCCTGAAGATGCTGTAGCAGGTTCAGAATCTGCTGACAGCAAAAAGAAGTGATTTTTCGCGCACCTAAAGCCTGATTGGCATGTCCAATCGGGCTTAGGCACTGTAAACAAATAACTTCCTAATCTGCTTGTCTGAATTTCCATGTGACTGCGTTGTTGTCAGTCGCCGTAGCCCGCTACGACTCCTTCCTCCGCCTTGCACATGAAAATTCAGTCTGCGCATCTTTAGGAAGTTTTTTATTTACAGTGCCTTATTTTCAAATATAGGAGGACTCAATATGAAGATGAATATTACTTGCATTCCGGGGGACGGAATCGGACCGGAGATCGTCACACAGGCCAAAAAGGTACTCGACAAGGTCTGCGAGGTCTACGGACATGAGATCACATACAAGGATGTGCTGATGGGCGGATGCTCCATAGACGCTTTCGGAGTGCCGCTGACTGATGAGACAATCGAGGCGGCAAAGAGCGCTGATGCAGTTCTCATGGGCTCGATCGGAGGAAACACATCAACATCTCCCTGGTACAAATTAGAGCCGTCAAAGAGACCCGAGGCGGGGCTCCTTGGTATACGCAAGGCTCTCGGACTTTTTGCAAACCTTCGCCCCGCGTATCTGTATCCTCAGCTTAAGGAGGCCTGCCCGTTAAAGGAGGCTGCTGCCGAAAAGGGCTTTGATATGCTCATAATGAGAGAGCTCACAGGAGGCCTTTACTTCGGCGAGAGATATACCAGGGAAATCGAGGGCGAAATCACTGCCTGCGACACCCTTATCTACAAGGAATCCGAGATCAGAAGGATCGCTGTAAAAGCCTTTGAAGTAGCGAGAAAGCGCAGAAAGAGCGTTATAAGTGTTGACAAGGCAAATGTCCTCGACTCATCAAGACTCTGGAGAAAGGTCGTAAATGAGGTATCTGAGGATTATCCCGATGTTAAGCTGGAACACATGCTGGTTGACAACTGCGCTATGCAGCTCGTGAGAGACCCTGCACAGTTTGATGTCGTTCTCACTGAGAACATGTTCGGAGACATCCTCTCAGACGAGGCGAGCATGATCACAGGCTCCATCGGAATGCTTCCGAGCGCATCGCTGGCAAACGGGAGTTTCGGACTCTATGAGCCCAGCCACGGAAGTGCGCCTGACATTGCGGGTAAGGACATCGCAAACCCTATAGCTACAGTCCTCTCCGCAGCCATGATGCTGAGATATTCCTTCAATCTTGATAAAGAAGCCGATGCTATCGAAGGAGCAGTCAGAAAGGTTCTTGAAGAGGGTTACAGGACAGTTGATCTTCTTGGAAGCGCTGAGGGCTCATCCTTCAAACGTGTAGGCTGCAAAGAGATGGGAGATCTTCTCGTTGAACGAATCGCTGTCGTATAAAACAGAAAAAAGAATATATGAGCTTTTGCCCCATGATCCCGAGACCATGGCATTTACGCTCTTTACAATAGGGATGGCCGCGTATTACATCTGGAGGATGTGCGCCATTACACCGCAGTACGACGAGCTGTACACATACTACTATTTTATCAGCAGGGGACCTGTATATGCTGCCATACACTGGCCGCTTCCGAACAATCATGTCGGTTTCTCGGTTCTTTCAGCAGTTCTGAATTACTGCGGAAATTCCTATATTGGCTTAAGGGGCGTATCATACCTGTGTGCGGTTTCAAACCTCATCATACTGTACAGGATCTGTAAGAGATACTTTTCACACTGGCTCTCTTTTGGAGCTGTTGTTCTGTACAGCTCGATGTCAATTGTGAACGAGTACAGTATCCAGGGAAGAGGCTACACACTTGCTACCACCTGTTTTCTGATAGCTCTTTACTGCGGCGGCAGGATCTGCAACCTTGACGAGACGAGTATCTGGTACTACAGGGCGATTGGTGTTTGTTTTGTCCTTGGGCTGTACACGGTTCCGAGCAGCATCTACTGGGTGATTCCGGTGAGCCTTGCAATCTGTGTGTATCTGATCAGAAACGCCTATGCCGGCAGGATTTATCACGAAAAGATCTACGACACGACGTATTTCAGGAAGTTCAGGAAATTCTTTTCCCACGGCTTTATGGCCGCGGTGGTAACATTTTTCCTGTACGGGATCATATGGCTTGCCATTGGCTCAAACCTTCTGGTAAAGACAGAAGGGTCGGACTTATTTGGAGAGAGCCATTTTGTTGTGCTCATAAGAGCTCCCCTTCGTGCGATGATGACAGGCATTGACTACATGCTCTCGCAGCCCTATATACAGAGCCTTTCAAGTGAGGATTTCTACGAAAACGTCTTAAACTGGGCAGGGAGCCTCTTTGGTTACATGCTCCCGGGGTTTGAAGTCATAATACCTGTCTTTATTGTGATATCTCTATCGGTTGCCCTGTATGAGTGCATCAGGCATTTTGTGTACTCGAGGACTATAATAAACCTGATGGTCTTATCAAACGTTGTCATAACGGCGCTGATGCTCATTTTGCAAAAAAAGCTTCCATACCTTCGTGTCTTCAGCTACGGGGCGGTAATAGTCGTTTTGTGCATCTGCATCTGCCTTGAGAGACTGATAAATGTGACTATCAGAATGTATAACAGGAGCATCCTGAAAAAGAGAAATGAGCTGTCCAAAGAGGGCACGGACCACAAGGAGAGCGAGACGACAATAAAGACAGGAAAGTGGTACTCGGGAATCGGAGTGTATATACCTGTTCTCACTATGGTGATCATCTTTGTAGTCAGGTTCTCATCGGATGATTTCATGGCGCAGCTTGCTCATCGCGAGAGCGCAGTTTACAATACGCTCTATGTCGCGGATGTCGAGAGCAGGAAGAATATTGCGGCAATTGACTGCGACCAGCAGTTTCTTTTGAAGTTCGGCTGGAATATTGACTGCAATAAGACTGACGTAGATGACGCTGATTGTGTTATTATAGATAAAAATCTGATGCAGCCGGGGTACCAGGGAAGTGATTTCTGGAAATTCTACCAGACGTACGACACCATAAACTGGGACTACATCAGTACAATGCGTGCGGTTTATGAAAATGAAAGCTTTATATTATATATCAAATAAAAAAGGAGATTTTGGCTATGAACAGTGACAGAGTCATGAAAGGGCTCCAGCAGGCCCCTCACAGAAGTCTTTTTAACGCACTTGGTTTCACAGAAGAGGAGAGAAACAGGCCTCTTATCGGGATAGTAAGCTCTTACAACGAGATCGTTCCGGGTCACATGAACCTCGACAAGATAACCGAGGCTGTAAAGCTGGCAGTGGCAGAAGCCGGCGGAATGCCCGTTGTTGTTCCTGCGATTGCAGTCTGCGACGGTATCGCAATGGGACACATTGGAATGAAGTATTCACTTGTCACAAGGGACCTCATCGCGGACAGCACAGAGTGCCTTGCACTTGCCCATGCCTTTGACGGAATGGTCTGCATCCCTAACTGCGACAAGAATGTTCCCGGACTTCTGATGGCTGCAGCCCGTGTAAATATACCTACAGTATTCGTCTCAGGCGGCCCCATGATGGCAGGAAGGATTGACGGACACAAGACGTCCCTCTCATCAATGTTCGAGGCAGTCGGCAGTGTTTCCGCCGGCAAGATGAGCGAGGAGAAGCTCAGTGAGTTCGAGGAGAAGGCTTGTCCCACATGCGGATCTTGTTCTGGAATGTACACAGCGAACTCAATGAACTGTCTGACTGAGACGATAGGAATGGGACTTCCCGGAAACGGAACAATCCCTGCTGTTTACTCTGCGAGAATCAGACTTGCAAAGCAGGCAGGATACGCAGTAATGAACCTTATCAAGAAGAATATCAGACCCAGAGACATCATGACAAAAGAGGCCTTTATGAACGCTCTTGCCATGGACATGGCTCTCGGCTGTTCGACAAATACGATGCTCCATCTGCCTGCGATCGCGCATGAGGCCGGAGTTGACATCAACATGGAGATTGCAAACGAGGTATCAGCAAGAACTCCCAACCTCTGTCACCTGGCACCTGCAGGTCCCACATACATGGAGGATCTCAATGAGGCGGGCGGTGTTCTCGCTGTAATGAGCGAGCTCGTAAAGAAGGATCTTCTTAACACCTCACTTATCACCTGCACAGGCAAGACCGTAAAAGAAAACCTTGAAGGCGTATATAACAAGAACCCTGAGGTTATAAGACCTATAGACAATCCTTATATGCAGTCCGGAGGAATCGCTGTGCTCAAGGGCAATCTTGCACCCGATACAGGTATTGTCAAGAAGTCTGCTGTCGTACCTGAGATGATGGTACACGAGGGTCCTGCCAGAGTATTTGACTGCGAGGAGGATGCTATTGAGGCAATCCTTACAGGCAAGATCGTTGCTGGAGATGTTGTTGTAATCAGATATGAGGGACCTAAGGGCGGCCCCGGAATGAGAGAGATGTTAAATCCCACATCAGCAATAGCAGGAAGAGGTCTCGGCTCATCTGTTGCCCTCATCACAGACGGAAGATTTTCAGGTGCAAGCCGCGGAGCTTCCATAGGACATGTATCTCCTGAAGCTGCTGTTGGCGGACCCATAGCACTCGTTGAAGAGGGCGATATCATCAGCATCGATATCCCAGGCAACGCCCTCAACGTAAAGGTTTCAGACGAGGAGCTCGAAAAGAGAAGAAAGAACTGGAAGCCCAGAGAGCCCAAGGTCACAACAGGGTACCTCTCAAGATACCGCGAGCTTGTAACAAGCGGAAACAGGGGAGCTATACTGGAGATTCCCAGATCATAAAAAGGATTGCATAAGTGCGAAGCACGGAACAATCCGTTAGAATTATTTTGCACTATAATCATTTTTTGAGGAGTATGAAAAAATGCAACTTACAGGTTCACAGATAGTTTTGGAATGTCTCAAAGAACAGGGGGTGGACACGGTCTTCGGCTATCCCGGAGGGACGATACTTAATATTTATGACGAGCTGTACAAACAGCAGGATGATTTTTTACATATTCTTACGAGCCATGAGCAGGGCGCTGCACATGCTGCTGACGGATATGCAAGGTCTACCGGGAAAGTCGGCGTCTGCATGGCGACCAGCGGCCCCGGCTCGACCAATCTCGTAACGGGTATTGCCACGGCCTACATGGACTCAGTTCCGATAGTAGCCATCACCTGTAATGTAAATCTGCCTCTTCTGGGAAAAGATACCTTCCAGGAGGTCGATATAGCCGGCATAACCATGCCTATCACCAAGCACGGGTATATTGTAAAGGATGTACACAAGCTTGCAGACACTATCAGAAAGGCATTTAAGATTGCCCGCACGGGGCGTCCCGGCCCGGTAATTGTAGATATAACCAAGGACGTAACGGCCAATTCCTGTGAGTACAAGCCGGTGAAGATTTCGGATGAAGAGCCGTATACTGCCTACACGGAAGATGACTTAAAGGCTGCAATAAAGCTCATAAAAACCTCCAAAAAGCCCTACATCTATGTCGGAGGAGGCGCTGTCATCTCAGGAGCTTATGATGAACTCAAGGAGTTTGCCGAGAAGATTGATGCGCCTGTCTGCGATACCCTTATGGGCAAGGGCGCTTTTGACTCTGAGCACGAGCTCTACACGGGCATGATCGGCATGCACGGCACCAAGACATCGAACTATGGTGTCAGCGAGTGCGACCTTCTGATCACGCTTGGAGCGAGGTTCTCCGACAGGGTAATAGGAAACGCCAAGACCTTTGCCACCAAGGCTAAGATACTGCAGATCGATATAGATGCGGCTGAGATCAACAAGAATATCAGGACAAATGTCGCGGTTATCGGTGATCTTAAATCTGTTCTCAAGGTGCTCAATAATAGGCTTGATAAGATGCAGCACACCGAGTGGCTCAAAAAGATATCCGATTACAAGGCTAAGTTCCCTCTTTCCTATGAAGAAGACAAACTGACCTGTCCCTATATCATTGAGGAGCTTTACAAGCTGACGGGCGGCGAAGCCATCATTTCGACAGATGTAGGTCAGCACCAGATGTGGACTGCCCAGTACTACAAATTCAAAAATCCAAGGACGTTCCTTACATCGGGAGGACTTGGCACGATGGGCTATGGACTTGGAGCCTGCATAGGCGCACAGGTTGGAAATCCCGATAAAACCTGCATAAACATCGCAGGAGACGGGTGCTTCCGTATGAATATGAACGAGCTCGCTACGGCTTCTAGGTACAACCTTCCAATCATAGAGATCATAATCGACAACCACGTTCTGGGAATGGTGAGACAGTGGCAGACACTTTTTTACGACAAACACTACTCACAGACTGTGTTTGAGGACAAGGTTGACTACTGCAAGGTGGCTGAGGGGCTCGGCTGCGAGGCTATCAGGATCACAAATAAGTCAGAGGTTGTTCCGGCTCTGCAAAAAGCTCTTTCAGCAAAAGGGCCTGTTGTGCTTGACTGCATGATAGAGCAGGACGATAAAGTATTCCCAATGGTGCCGGCAGGGGCATCAATATCAGAGGCTTTTGATGCCTCCGACCTTGCCAAAAAGTAAGTAAGTCTTGGATCAAAGATTCAAGAATGCTGCAAACATAACATTTTTCAGGGGGATTTGGGGAACGTATGAAAAAAGTAATGCGCATAGGCGCGGTCACAACACTCGTTATGATCGCGGTTCTGCTTGCAATTTACATACTTCTCGGATTGTACTACATGGGTGGATTCCCGTGTTTTACCTGGATCAACGGCGTTTATGCCACAGGAAAATCTGTCTCTGCGGTCAACAGTGAGCTTATCCGGAATGACAATTACGACGGTGTTGCCATTCTGGATAAATCGGGTGCCCGTCTTTTTGTTTCTTCTCAGGATGTGGATATGACAATCGATTACACGGACTCTCTGAACGGGATTTTCTACGGAAGAAATCCCCTGTTATGGGGCGTCTATGTCTTTGAGAACATGACCCGGGAGTATAAACCAAATATCTACATCAACTCTCAAAAGCTAAATGACATACTATCGGACTGGGAGATTTTCGTTAATCTCGACGACTTTGAGTGCTCAATCGAGAGGACGGCTGAGGGGTACGAGCTGAAAAATGCTTATATAACGGTTCCCTCTCTGGAAAAGGTGGATGCCCTTATATACTCATCCATGATGAACAGGGAGAGCGTAGTTGATCTCTCAAGTCATGATGAGTGTTACAGGGAGGTTGATCTTCGCAGCAGCGAGAGACAGAAGATAGCCCTCTTTTCCAGAATAGATATCATCCAGAATGTGAACATAAACTATGAGGTTGGCGAGGGAATTGTTACTCTTGACAGGAACAAGGCCGCGTCATTTATCATAACTGAAGCTGAGATTGAGAGCGCGCTCTCTGAGACTGTAAATCCCAAGGTGCCCGGACAGGGGCTTTTTATCATCGGAGACAGGGAAGAGAATGAGCTTGACCCCGAGAAAATTTCAAGCCTTCAGGGGATAGCAATGGATGCTGATGGATTCCCTATTGTCAGCGAAAAAAAGATGTATGCGTTCTTTGAGAATATCGCTGATACCTACGACACAGCCTGGATGATGGACCGCTACAGGCAGGGACTGATAAACACTGTGATCATAAACGACAACAGCAAAGGGGATGGCAGCATCTACGACATAGATGCCGAGTTTTCGTATCTAAGGGACGTATACACAGGAGCAGAAAAACCTGTAAGCGCACGGACCTTTACCCTTTCAGAAACAGCTGTTTCGTACAACGCACATGAAAATATCGGAAGTACATACATAGAAATCGACATGGGAAATCAGGTGCTTCACTACTATGTGGACGGCGAGATCAACATGGAATTTCCTATTGTGACAGGAAATATCGGACGCTCAAGAGGAACACCCACAGGGATTTATCCTATCTACAACAAGCGCTACCACACCTATTTGCGCGGCGCTGATTATGTCTCTTATGTGAATTACTGGCTTGGAGTCAACAAGGGAATCGGGATTCATGATGCGACCTGGAGGAACAAATTCGGGGAAGATATCTACAAAACAGACGGGTCGCACGGGTGCATAAATACGCCGCTCGAAAAAATGGAGACGCTGTACAACATTGTTGAAGTTGGGACTCCGGCGGTGCTGTACTATTGATTCATTTTCATTGATAGGACGGAGCGGCGCAAGGCGCATCTGCCCTGCATGGCGCTCCCGCTCAAAGAAAAACGTAGCGGTACTAAGGGACCAAAATACGGTCCCTAAGTACCGACGTTTTTCTATGCATGCAGGTTCAGATGCATCCTTGCGCCGCCCCTGTGCGTCTATAAAACAAAAAAGCGCTGAAATTCGAAAATGTAACCTTAACGTGTTGATTAGCTGTTTTTTGCAACTGATAAACCTAAATCAAAAATTGTAATATAAAAAATAAGGTATAGAATAAAAAAGATAAGTCGATTGAAAGAAATTGTTATTTGCTGGAAAAATAATTTTGTAGGTTTTGAATTTAAAAAAATAAATAACACAAATTATGTAATTGCAAATTTGACAAAATTATAAATAGGGTTATAATGATTTGTATCATAGAAAAAGACAGGGGCAAAAATTGTACATTTTGCCGTGGCTGACCCTTAAGCCGGACTTTTGCCCCGTACTGATGAGGAGGAGAAAGAAATTGGCACGAGTTTATAATTTTTCAGCTGGTCCGGCAGTGCTTCCGGAAGAGGTTTTGAAAAAGGCTGCTGCGGAGATGCTTGATTACAACGGATGCGGTATGTCTATCAACGAGATGAGCCACAGGTCCAGGACCTTTGATAATGTGATTCAGACTGCCGAGCAGGATATCAGAGATCTTATGAATATTCCCGACAATTATAAGGTTCTCTTTTTGCAGGGAGGCGCAAGCCAGCAGTTTGCTGCAGTTCCGCTCAACCTTATGAAGAACGGCAAGGCCTGCTACATCATCACAGGACAGTGGGCCAAGAAGGCATATCAGGAGGCTCAGAAGTACGGAGAGGCAATCGAGGTCGCATCAAGTGCAGACAAGACCTTCTCATATATTCCTGACTGCTCTGATCTTGATATCCCTGAAGATGCTGATTACGTATACATCTGTGAGAACAATACAATATATGGAACCAAGTTTAAGACTCTTCCCAACACCAAGGGACACATTCTTGTTTCGGATGTTTCATCCTGCTTTTTGTCTGAGCCTGTGGATGTTACCAAGTACGGCGTAATCTACGGCGGTGTTCAGAAGAACGTTGGGCCTGCAGGACTAGTCATCTCTATCATCAGAGAGGACCTCATCACAGATGATGTTCCAGCTTACACGCCTACGATGCTCAAGTGGAAGACTCAGGCTGACAACGGCTCTTTGTACAACACGCCTAACTGCTGGAGCATCTACATGTGCGGCCTCGTATTCAAGTGGTTGAAGGAACAGGGAGGCCTTGTAGAGATGAAGAAGAGGAACGAGGAGAAGGCGAAGATCCTCTACGATTACCTCGATCAGAGCAAAATGTTCAAGGGAACTGTAAGAGCTGAGGACAGATCACTTATGAATGTTCCTTTTGTAACAGACTCAGACGAACTCAATGCCAGGTTCATCTCAGAGGCTACTGCACAGGGCTTTGTCTCACTCAAAGGCCACAGAACAGTCGGCGGCATGAGAGCGAGCATCTACAACGCGATGCCTATCGAGGGCGTCAGGAAGCTCGTAGAGTTCATGGATAAATTTGAAAAAGAGAACGCATAAGGGGGAGATAAAATTGTACAATTACAAGTGCTTAAATCCGATCGCAAAGGTTGGGCTTAATGGTTTTACCAAGGATTACAAGGCTGTTGACAATGTCGATGAGGCTGATGGAATTCTTGTCAGAAGTGCAAACATGCAGGAGATGGAGTTCTCTGACAAGCTCCTTGCAATAGCAAGGGCAGGAGCCGGAGTCAACAATATTCCTTTGAGCAGATGCGCTGAGCAGGGAATCGTCGTTTTTAACACTCCCGGCGCAAACGCCAACGGTGTTAAGGAGATGGTGCTTGCGGCAATGCTCCTTGCTTCGAGAGATATTATCGGAGGAACAGAGTGGGTCAAGGCAAATGCAGGTGATCCCGAGATTGCAAAGCTCACCGAGAAGTCCAAAAAGAAGTTTGCAGGAACAGAGATTTTTGGCAAAAAGCTCGGTATCATCGGTCTTGGAGCAATAGGTGTCCGCGTTGCAAACGCTGCGAGACAGCTCGGCATGGAGGTCTACGGATATGACCCTTATCTTTCAATCGACGCTGCATGGAGGCTCTCTTCAGACGTTAAGCACGTTACCGATGTAAACGACATCTACTCCAAGTGTGACATCATAACAATTCACGTTCCCGCTCTTGATTCTACAAAGGGAATGATAAACAGGGACGCCATTGCCAAGATGAAGAAGGGTGTCATCATCATCAATCTTGCAAGAGATATTCTCTGCAACGAGGCTGATGTGCTGGCAGGTATCAACGCAGGCAAGATCAGGAAATATGTAACTGACTTCCCGAACCCTACGATTGCAGGACACGACGGATGTATCGTCATCCCTCACCTCGGCGCTTCAACTGAGGAGTCTGAGGACAACTGTGCCGTTAAGGCAGTACTTGAGCTAAAAGACTACTTAGAAAACGGAAACATCAACAACTCCGTAAACTATCCGAACTGCGACATGGGCATCTGCGACGGACCGAGAATTGCAATCTTCCACAAGAACGTTGCAAACATGATCGGTCAGTTCACAACCGTCTTCGGAGAGGCAGGCATGAACATCTCGGATATGACGAACAAGTCCAAGGGCGATTACGCTTATACTCTTGTCGATCTTGAGAGCAAAATCACAGATGAGATTGTTGAAAAGCTTTCAAAGATTTCAGGGGTTATCAGGGTAAGAGTTGTCAGACAGGATGTATAAAACGCATTAAAAATCATTTGTTAATGTGACTTTTATAAGGAGAGATTTTATTTTTAAAATCTCTCCTAAAGTTTTGTTGATGTAAAGATAATAAAGAATTGTGAAGGGAGCATAAATGGCAGATATAAGACCTTTTAAGGCAATAAGACCGGCATCGGAGAAGGTGTCCAAAATAGCTGCACTTCCCTATGATGTGTACAACAGGCAGGAGGCAAGGGAAGTTGTTGAAAAGAATCCTGATTCCTTTCTTGCAATCGACAGGCCGGAGACTTTTTTTGAGCCTGACCACGATATGTACGCGAAGGAAGTATATCAGAAGGCTGCAAACGAACTAAAGAGCAGAATAGAAAAGGGCGACTTCATTCAGGATGAAGAGAACTGCTACTACATCTATGAGCTTACCATGAACGGAAGGAGCCAGACCGGTATTGTCGCAATTTCGTCTATTGATGACTACTTAAACGGAGTTATCAAAAAGCACGAGAATACCCGGGAGGAGAAGGAGCAGGACAGGATAAACCACGTCTACACCTGCAAAGCACAGACGGGTCCTATCTTTTTGTGCTACCGTGAGAACAGGCTCATCTCTGAGATTGTCGAGAAGGTAAAGAAAGTGGATAAGCCTGTCTACGACTTCACGACCCCTGAGGGCATCGGACAGAGAGTGTGGGTGATGGAGGACGAGGATGAGAACAACATGGTCTCAAGGCTCTTTTCCCAGATAGGTGACATCTATATTGCCGACGGTCATCACAGATGCGCATCGGCAGTCAAAGTTGGACTGCGGATGAGACAGGAGAACGAGGGCAAAAAGCGCGGAAAACAGCCCTACGACTACTTCCTCTCAGTTCTTTTCCCGGACAGTGAGCTGATGATAATGGACTACAACAGAGTTGTTAAGGATTTAAACGGACTTTCTGCTGATGAATTTTTGACAGCTCTTTCCGGGAAATTTGATGTAAAAAAAGAAGATGCAAAGGTTTCTCCTTCCTCAAAGGGAGAGTTCGGCCTTTACCTTGAAAAGAACTGGTACAGGCTCATCGCAAAGCCGGAAATAAAAAAGGACGACCCTGTTGAGGGACTTGACGTATCCGTCCTTCAGAACGAGGTCCTTGGGCCGATACTTGGAATCGGAGATCCCAGGACTGATAAGAGGATTGATTTTGTCGGCGGAATAAGGGGATTAGATGAGCTTGAAAGAAGATGTGACCTTGACATGAAGCTTGCTTTTTCCATGTACCCGACATCGATTTCCGAGCTCTTTGACGTCGCAGATAAAAAAATGCTGATGCCGCCAAAGTCAACATGGTTTGAACCGAAGCTACTTAGTGGTTTATTTATACATGAGTTAAGTGGTATACTGTAAGTGATATAGTTTTCCAAAGCGGAGCAATCCGTATATCACTCGTAAAGTAAATCATTTTTTACATCACGGGAGGGCCTATAGTGAACAACAAACTTTACAAAATGATGAACTGGCCGGAGATAGAGGAGATCATCTATTCTGACGGCGACAATCCGCACAGGATACTCGGTGCCCACAAGGTTGGAAACAGCTACCTTATCCAGGCGTTTCATCCCGAAGCGGTCAGCATGAAGATCTATGTTGAGAACACCAAAAAGACCTTTGACATGGAACTTGCCGATGAAGCAGGCTTTTTTGCTGCGATAATTCCTTATATTGAAAAACTGAAGTACAAGTTTGTGATCACTGATACAGAGGGGATAGAGTCAAATGTCTATGACCCCTATGCATTCGAGCCTCTGATGGACAGAGAGGATTTCATCAAGCTCGGCAGCGGGATGCATTTCCATATCTATGAGAAGCTCGGCGCTCACCCCATGAAGAGAGACGGGGTAGATGGCTGCAATTTTGCAGTATGGGCACCTTCCGCGGCCAGAGTCAGCGTGATCGGCGATTTTAACAAGTGGGACGGAAGGGTCTGCCAGATGCACAGACTTGACCCTATCGGCGTCTTTGAGATATTTGTTCCGGGTGCAGTACCGGGCGACGGATATCAGTTTGAGATCAAGACAAGGAGCGGTCTTATTCTGAAAAGACCTGACCCCTATGCGACAAAATCCAAGGGCGAGAACGGCATAATCTCTGTTGTTCACGATATCAAACCCATAAAGTGGACCGATTCAAAGTGGATCGCAGGCAGAAAGAAATTCGACAGGGACGAAGATCCCTTATCAATATGTGAGATTTCGCTTGAGTCCTTTGCAGGAAGACACGGCGGCAAGGGTACAATGGATGAGATCACAAGGGATGTTGTTGAATACGTCAAGAATCACGGCTTTAACACAATTGAGCTCATGCCTGTTATGAAGCATGTGCCGGGACATTTTTATCATATCCTTGATTTCTTTGCCCTTGATGATATTTACGACGGCACGGACGAATTCATGAAATTTATAGACACCTGCCACAGTGAAGGGATCAGAGTTATCATGGACTGGGTGCCTACATTCTTCCCTAAGTCATCGTGCGGACTTTCCGACTTTGACGGAAGGACGCTCTATGAGTACTCAGACCCGAGGATCGGTATTCGTCCCAGGAGCGGAGACCTTGTCTTTGACTACGGCAGGAAGGAAGTCATCAATTTCCTTATTTCAAATGCTCTATTCTGGACCAATGTCTTCCATATCGACGGCATCAGGACTTCCGATATTTCGAGGATATTGTATCTTGATTACGACAGAAAGCCGGGTGAGTGGCTGCCCAATATCTACGGCGGCAACGAGAACCTCGAGGCACTTGAGTTTTTGAAACGCTTTACAACTGTCCTCCACAAAGAGAATCCGGGAGTACTGCTCCTGACCAAAGAGACTGCCTGCTGGCCGCATGTGACTGATGAAGTCGACAACGGCGGACTTGGCTTTGACTACAAGTGGAACAACGGCTGGACAAGGGATTTCCTCTCGTACATGGAAAATGATCCTCTCTTCAGGGCAGGACACCACGATGAGCTGACCTTCAGCCTGATATACAGCTATACCGAGAGGTTTATCCTTGCATTTACCCACGAGGACATCGAGAAGGGACTTGAGGGTCTATACTATCTGATGCCCGGGGATTCCACGCAGAAGATGGCAAACCTCCGACTTGCGATCAGCTTTATGATGGTGCATCCCGGCAGGAAGCATTTCTACATGGAACCCGATGCGCTCACGGTTGATCAGTCTGTATTTGTGGAGAACATGATCAAAAAGCTCAACGACCTCTACGAGAAAAAGCCTGCACTTCATGTGCTCGACAACAGCGACAGCGGTTTTGAGTGGATAAATGTTCTTGCTTCCGACGAGTGCATGCTTGCCTTTGCAAGGAAGACCGAGAAAGACGACGAGATGCTTGTAGTTGTCGCAAACATGGCAGGCGTTGACAGGGAATATGAGATTGGAGTTCCTGCTGACGGCAGATATTCTGAAGTATTCAACTCCGACGAAGTAAGCTTTGGCGGAACAGGCCTTGTAAATGCCCTCAAGCAGGAGGCCAGACGCAAGGAGATGGACGGAAGGACCTACTCGATTTCTGTAAAGCTTGCACCTCTGTCCCTTGCTATATTCGGATACACTCCATACACTGAGCAGGAGAAGAAGATCCGCGCAATCAAGGAAGAGGAAGAGATCAAGAAAGAGAAGGAAAAAGAGGAATCGCTCCTTGCGCTCAGACAGAAACAGAGCGAGGAGGAGGAGAGGATCCTCAAAGAGCTCAAGATCAAGTATGAGAAAGAACTCCTTGAGCAGGAAAAGGCCATCGAGGAGAAATACGAAAAGATCGAGGAGGAGAGAATATTCTCCATCGTATCTGAGCAGGCACTAAACGGAGTCAAAAAGGCCGCAAAGAAATCCTCATCCGATACCAAATCCTCAAAGAGCGCCAAAGCTGCAAAATCCTCAAAAACAGGCAAAAAATCCAAAAAAGACGAATAATGATATCACGGGCTCCGCGCGCTGCGGAGCCCTTTCAACAAAAGTTCTTGCTAAAATTTAAATTACCGTATATAATAATTTTTGTTCGTTTTAAAAATGCTGGAATAGCGCAGTTGGTAGCGCAACTGATTCGTAATCAGTAGGTCGAGGGTTCAAGTCCCTTTTCCAGCTCTGTATTAAAAGAGAACTATTATTTTGGAATAATGGTTCTCTTTTTTGCTAGTATTTATGTGGGTTTTGGGGTTATAGAATATTTTGGCTATTAACGAATGGAGGGCGATTAAACGATAATAATTTATCGAATTACAAAGTACAAAACAAGAAATTAAAAATCATTAGGTCATGAAAATGGCATAAAATAGCTACATATTAGAAATAAAAATGCGCTATTTTAGCTGTGGTATTACATATTATGTGGCGTTATAATCCCTCCACTAATTAAAAAGGAGGGATTTTTTTATGGAACTAAAAGGTTTTATGGAAGAGGTAAAGGAACTTGTTAATAAAGAGTTAGGTGATGACTATGAGCTCGAAATCAAAGATGTTTTAAAGAATAATGGTCAGCTATACCATGGACTTGAGGTTAAAAAGAGCTTAAGCAACATAGCTCCTGTATTGTATCTGGATGGCTATTATGAGCAGTATGAGAAAGGTTTGGGTGACATTGAAGGTATTTCGCAGGAAGTGGTCAGAATTTTTAGGCAGCATGAAAAGAATAGTGTTGATATGAGTTTTGTTACTGACTTTGAAAATGTCAGGGATAACATCATGGTAAAAGCAATAAATTTTGAAGGAAATGCAAAATTATTAGAAGGTCTGGTATACGAGAAATATCTTGATCTTGCCATGGTTTATTATATTGGTGTTGATTTTCCTGTTGATGGTGCAGGGTGTATCATGGTAAAGAAAGAGATGCTTAAGACATGGGGAATCAGAAAGTCTGAGCTACGTGTTGCAGCCAAGGAAAATATGAAAAAACAGCCCTATAAACTGGAAAACATATTTGACCTTATAATCAAAATAAACGGACTTGACGGGGAACAGCTGTATCCTGAAGAAATGCGCGGAGAAAATGGAGATGTGTTTGTTTTATCAAATTCGGATAGGCTGTATGGAGGCAGGTTGTTGTTCGAAATTGACAAGTTGAGTGAATTAGCAGACAAGTTAGGAAAGTGCTTCTATATCATACCCAGCAGCATACATGAACTTATTTTGATAAAGGATGATGGGATATGCGAGTTAGAGCATTTAAAGGATATGGTACATGAAGTCAACAGAACAGCAGTAATGCCGGAAGAGGTGCTTAGTGATAATGTTTATGTTTACGATAATACTATAAAGAGTGTAAGCATTGCATGAGGCATGAGTTTCAATTATTTTATGAAGCAGGGGAGTTACCTTTCCTGCTTCATGTTATTTAAAGAGATGTAACTGATTCGGAGAAATAGGTAAAATAGGGTTTTGATAGATAATGGCTTTAGCTGAAGAATAATGATATAATATGATTGAAATTTAGGTGGGGTCCTAGATAAGGAGTAAAATGAGTAATTTAGCATTATTAAGAAAGAGAGGTGCTACTATGGTTGAATCTAAACTAACAATAGATGACCTGAAGGTTGGAATGCACGTAGTACCTGAGCAACTGTCAGATCTTTATGGAGTCTGGGTATTTATTAATCCAGAAACAGCAACGAAGGAAGGCTTTGATATACTGTATTTTTGTGATGAAAACACAAAAGATGATAGAGAAATAGAAAAGATACAAAAGCAGTATGGTAAGACAACAGTCATTTTCCAGCCAAAATTCTATGAAGACGAGGACGCTGCAATATATGACTGATTTTTTGGAAATAGAATTAACCAAGAGCTTAGAGTTTAGGTGCGATTTTAAGTCTGATATTTATGGGATTCATGGAGAATCAATATTTTTTCCAAGCATAAGGCAATCTGGAATAAAGATAGATACTGGAGCTCATGGGATTTTAATCCCATTACGGACACTGTGTTGGACGGATTCTCAAATCAAAAAACTCTTGGATGATGCTGTTAAACATAGTAGAAAGAGCCTATCCGTTATAAATGGCGTAGAAAGTGTTAATAACATTTCAAGCGCTCAGCTTAGAAATGAATCTGAGAGTTTCATAAAAAGCTATAAAGGTGTTGCTATAAGCATACTTGCAGATAAGATTGTTGTTGGTGATCTTGAGTTTAAAGATGTCCCAGTAAGGGTAACACCACACACAACTGGAAATATCTTGCTTGGCATGGATGTCATAAAAAAGATGGATAATCATATAGGCACAAGCAGAATTACAGGAGAAACGACCTTGTTAGCCTGTCCGGAAGATGCAATTAGCCAAGGGTATTTGGATGCATTGGACAAGCATTTTGGAATCAAAATGATATAGATTTACATAGTAACAGCATTGTTTATGCAGCTGCTCTACCAAGAAAGGTAGGGCAGTTTTTATTTATAGAAATATAAGAAAATGAACAATAGGACAATGATATAATCAATTATGCAACAGTCAATTAGATTATGTCCGGAAGGAGAAATATTATATGGAAGTTATTGAACGTAAATCAGTTCATGTAATAAGCGATATTATTTCCGGTTACATTGCATACAACTTAGGAGATGTATGCTGTGTAATAAAAAATGATGATGATGTGATAAAGATTTATTACGATGGTGGTAAATTGCAATTTGTTTTTTATGATGATGAAGTTGGCGGAGTCATAATTCAAGAGATAGAAGATGCTTTGGAGTTTGAAGATATACGAATATTACATTTTGACACATGGTATTATGAAAATATAAATAATAGCGTTATTCGTGAGATTTTTATGTCTTACGAACATGATGATACAAGCGACGATGAAATAAGTGATGATAACATAAGTGATGATCATATAGATTTTTACTTAGATAATAGTGATGGGACAATTTATTATAATGAAAATGGCTTGATTGTATATTCATGTGAGGAATATGAACCCAATGATAGTGGCTATTGGCGAGAACTCACAATAAAGATAACACATGAAATATGTAAGTTTAATCAGAAGTATATAAAAACTATTTCCATTTCAGGGGATAATTTTGATAAAGAAGCACGTATTGAACAATTAAAGGAGCTTATAAAATCTGAGTCTGAACATGAAGACTTTATGGATATTTTAGATATTGATTTAGACTTTGAGGATTGTGTTATTGAAGTGTTTGGAGATGAAGATGTTTCAATAAATAGACTTGTTATTAGTGATGATTATGTTAGTTTTAAAGTCGATGAGGAGGTTTATAGGGTCAATAAATTTAGGGCAAACCAATGTATTTATCTATTAGGTGCAAATACAACTAATCAATATTGGCTGAGCTGGATATGATAGTAATTATTTATGGAAAGAAAAACTGTCTGTGTAATGTCCCGCGGCGAATTGAGAGCGGAGCTTCCTGCGAATTGATTTCGGAGCTTTTACCGAACCGACTGCGCAGTCGGTTCGGTAAAAGCAAGATGCTA
>JAFUYO010000020.1 GCA_017470505.1 Butyrivibrio sp.
AACTGAACATTTTACGCAGAATGATTTTTCAAAGGCAAGGAAGAAAACGCAGACAATGCGGGCATTGTCGAGGCTTTCTGACGCAGCATTTGGGAAATCAGGCAAGTAAAATGTTCAAGTTATTTCGCTACAGTTCCTAAGAACTGTATCATCGCCTTTACATCATTATACACGAATATATGATACCAATCAAAATGGCTGCACGAAATTCATGCAGCCACTAAATACTATTATGCAAAATGATACCTACGGATTGTTTTTACACTTTAATTTCGCCTGCCACCTTGCGCACGTCTCTGCCGCTGCTCTTCAGGACAGGGCTGAGCTGTTTGTATACAAGGAAGGTGATGACGCTGTCGATGACTCCCTTGAGGAGATTGAAAGGCGCAACTGCAAGTGCGCAGAAGGTGAATAAGTTTGTGATCGCAGGGTTTATAGCAGTTCCCGCTGCTATGAATGTCTCAATTCCCTGGCCGAAAGCAAGCGCATAAGCCGGGAGCAGGAAAAATGCATTGAGGAAGGCGCCGACTAATGTGATGCAGGCCGTCCCCGCAATGCAGCTGATAAGTGCCGATGAACGGGTCTTTTTGAACCTGTAAATAACTGTAGCCGGAATGATAAACGCCGAGCCGACAACAAAGTTTGCAATCTCACCGACAAATCCCGGAGTAGGTCCCTGAATAAGTACGTTTAAGGTAACCTTGATAAACTCGATCATAACTCCGACCATTGGGCCGGCAGCAAACCCTCCGATGAGCGCCGGGATATCGCTGAAGTCAAACTTGTAAAAGCCCGGCGCAAACGGAAGCGGAAACTCAAATAGCATAAGTACAAATGAGATAGCAGAGAACACGCCGATTATTGCAATGTTTCGCGTGCTGAAGGTCTGATTTGTAATTCCGCTTTTGGCATCCCGCTTTCCGGCAAGGCTCTCAGCGACAGCTGCCACCGCAAAAGCTGCAAGGATTAGCAAAAGAAGTGCCATAAACCTTCCTGTGCTGTTTGTGATCGTTTCGATTGTCTGTCTTAAATTTTCCATTTCTCCTTCTTTCCCTTCGCGGGCTGTGCGATAAAAAAGCCCCATATCAAAAAAGACATGGGGCAACGCAAACAAATCCTCTATGCATTCTTCTCTCATCCAGACTGTACTGTCGGTTCCGGAATCACACCGGATCAGCCACAAATGTGGGTCGCGGACTATACCGCCGGTTGGGAATTTCACCCTGCCCCGAAGAATTATATTTATGCAGTTATACTAATACGCCTGTAAGTCCGTGTCAATAGTTTGACAACAAATATTGGCATACTTATAATAATTAATTATCAAAACCCAGAAGAGGATCCTATGAAGAGAGTTCTAACCAAGAAGCTCTTACCGGGCATGAAATTGGGAAAAGATGTCCTTACCTATGACACAGGCACAAGGCTCCTGGAAAAGGGGACTGTGCTAAGTGAAAAAGATATTGCCCGTCTGGCTTTCTATTCCATAATCGATGTTCTCATAGAAGACGCCCCTGTCACGAGTCAGGCTACAAGCAGCACGACAGATACAGGGCTTACTTATTCTGAGCGTCTCAAGCAGTCCCAGGAGTTCAAGGAATTCAAGCACGATTTTGAGGAATGTGCCACCAAGTACGAGCACAAGGTTCAGGACATCATCAAAGGCAACGACGATCTGGATCTCGACGAGATGATGACGCCCATCTATTCCCTTTTAGGTCAGGGCAGAACCGCCTCTAACATTTTTGACATGCTACACAGCCTGAGGCTCTACGACGATGCCACCTACACCCACTGCATCAATGTGGCGCTGATCACCAACATCCTCGCCCAGTGGCTCAGATGGTCAGAATCCGAGATCGAGATTGCCACGCAGGCCGGTCTTTTCCACGACATCGGCAAGCTCCTGATTCCCGAGCCCATCATCACCAAGCCCGGGCATCTGTCCGATTCAGAATATGCCATAATAAAGACCCATCCCCAGAAGGGCTATGAGGCAATGAAATCGCTCTCTATCAGCAACCACGTAAAAAATGCTGCTCTCATGCATCATGAGAGATGCGACGGTGGAGGCTATCCCTTAAAGCTCCGTGGCCCTCAGATTGACAAGTTCGCCAAGGCGGTTGCCATCGCCGATGTCTACGACGCCATGACAAGTGCCAGGTGTTACCGCGGACCTCTCTGCCCCTTCATTGCAATCTCAATGTTTGAGGACGAGGGTTTCCAGAAATATGACCCCGAAATGATAATCGCCTTCCTTCACAACATAGTCAACACGTACCTCAGAAACACCGTGAGACTGAATACGGGAGAAATTGGCGAGATAATCTTTATCAACAACACATACCTCTCGAGACCCACGATCAAGGTCGGAAACGACTACATCGACCTCAGCAAGTGCCCCGGGGTCTATATACAGGAAATTATATAATACGGATAAAATCATGGGGACGGTTCATTTGACTTATTATAAATAAGTCAAATGAACCGTCCCCGTGACTTTCCCGTTATGCGTGCTTAAGTTTAAACTTCTGTATGTCCCTGTCGTCTTCCACTTTCTCAATCTGTGCACCAAGTTCACGCAGCTTTATATCGAAGTCCTCATATCCTCTCTGGATATATTTGATCTCCTCTATAGTTGAATACCCTTCGGCAGTGAGTGCTGCAATTACAAGCGCAGCTCCCGCCCTAAGGTCAGGCGCTGATACAGATGCTCCCGTGTACCTCTCTACGCCCTCTATGATGGCCGTGCTGCCCTCAACCTTGATATTGGCACCCATCCTGGTAAGCTCGTCGACATACTTGAATCTGCTCTCAAAAATGCTCTCCGTGACAATGCTGATACCGCTGGCAAGTCCGAGTGCAACGGTGATCTGCGGCTGCATATCCGTAGGATAACCTGGATACGGCAGTGTCTTGACATGCGTGTTCTGAAGTCTCCTGGTCGCAACAACCCTGACTTCATCGTCTGACTCGTGTATCTGGCAACCCATCTCCACAAGCTTGGCGCTAATTGACTCAAGGTGCTTGGGGATGACATTTTTGACTGTGACATCTCCCATGGTAGCCGCTGCTGCCAGCATGAAGGTCCCGGCCTCAATCTGGTCAGGAATGATAGTATATTCAGTCCCGTGAAGCTTCTCAACGCCTCTTATTCGTATTACGTCGGTTCCGGCTCCCTTGATATTGGCTCCCATGCTGTTTAAGAAGTTGGCAATATCAACAACATGCGGTTCCTTGGCTGCGTTCTCAATAATAGTCTTGCCCTCAGCCATCGCTGCGGCCATCATGATGTTGATGGTTGCGCCTACGCTCACTACATCGAGGTAGATGTGGCTGCCCACAAGATGTTCGGCCTCTGCGTAGATGATGCCCTGTATGGTGACCTTGGCTCCAAGAGCCGTAAAGCCCTTGATATGCTGGTCGATGGGGCGAAGCCCGATATGACAGCCACCGGGAAGAGCAACGCCGGCGCTCTTATATTTGCCCAAAAGAGCTCCAAGCAGATAGTAGCCTGCCCTTATCTTCTTGATATAGTCGTTCTCTATAGAATAACTCTTAATCTGTGAAGCATTGATCTTGACAGAATGTCTGCCCGTGCGCTCAACGAATGCGCCAATGCTCTCGATCGCCTGCAGCATCGCATTGGTATCAGATGCATCCGGCATGTTATCTATGTAGACAGTCTCATCTGTCATGGTCGCTGCCGCGAGTATTGCAAGAGCCGCATTCTTGGCCCCTCCTATATTCACTTCACCAACCAGCGGATTACCGCCTTTAATAATATATTTTTCCATAGGTATCTCTCTCTTTGTTCTTAAACAAATACTAGTTATACCACATTAGGATTAATTTGTAAAATGTGTTGTCAATTCAGATAACTAAGCGGATTTACCTGACTTCCGTTTACAAGTATCTCAAAATGCAGATGCGGCCCTGTGGAAACACCGGTGTTTCCTGAGAGCGCTATTCTCTGTCCCTGGGAAACACTCTGTCCGACAGACACGAGCACCTTTGAGAGATGTCCGTATCTTGTTTCTCTTCCGTCGGGGTGCCTTATGTACACACAGTAGCCATATCCGCTCCCCCAGCCGGCTCTCGTCACGGTGCCGGAAGAAGATGCCACTACGCTTGTGCCGACCGGTGTTGCCCAGTCAACGCCCTTGTGATAGGTACTTGCTCCCTTTGTGGGTCTTGATCTCTTTCCAAAGCCTGAGGTAAGCCTTCCGCCCGAAATCGGTTTGATGTACGTAGGAGGAACAATAGTCCCCTTCTCTATGATCTTGGGGACGGCCATGTAGCTGATCTCTTCCTTGACAATCTCACGGCCTTCCTCGCTGCCATCCGTGTAGCTGACAAGTGCAACAACCTTCCGATGGCCCGCTGACGGCTCCTGTATCACCTTGGTCTGGGTAGTGTACCAAGTGTCATTGTAGACGTACTGAACCTCCGCCTCATAGTCCTCCTCGTAATACTCCTGCACCTTGTAGCTGACAGAGAGTTCCGGCTCAGGCACCGTTACGATGAGGTTATCCTGCACCCTTATGGTCGTATTTGCATCCTCAAGGTTTTCATTCATCGAGACAAGATCGTCGACGGAAAGTCCGAACCTCAGCGCGATCGTACTCAGTGTATCTCCTGCCTGCACCTCATATATCTGGTTCGTCTCCTTGTCCTTGGTCACTTCATCGATTGCAGAAGCCACATCCGATATCTCACTGTCTGGCAGATAGCTCTCAACAATCTCCACCTTGTCCGCAAAATCCATGCTCATAAGGCCCAGCTCATAGTCGGAGAAGTCCCTGTCATAGGCGATGGGCTTGGCGTCGTTGACTATCTGTGTCAGCTCCGCCTGAAAACCCGACTGGGGCATACTGCTCTTTTCTGCAATCTCCTCTTCCTTCCTGACCTCCTCCTTGCTCTGCACGACCGGAGTCAGAACATTGACCTCGCGCTCTGTATCCACAACAAGATTTACGTCATAGAGCCTGTTCTCATCGTAATTGCCAAGTGCAGTGGACAAGAGCTCCATGACGTCAGAAGTGGTCGCAAGATTAATCGAAAACTCGTTGATCTTGATGGAATATGCCCTGTTCAGAGTGCTCTTTTCGTTGTTCCGAAGGACCCTCTCCATCTCCCTTGAAAGTGACGATACAGAATCAACTTCTCCGAAAAGTACGTTGTCTCCCTCAATCTCCATATCCGCATTGAGAAGGACAAGCTCATCATTGCCCCTGGCAATTCTCCTGCGGGCCCCACGGTAAGCGTCCTGCGCATCCTCTATTGAAGAAGCCATTCCCACGACGCTGCCGTTCATTTTTATGGAAAAGATATTGTCCTCGCCCCTCTCAAATCCCGCAAACGTCGGCATAAAGAGTATCCACACCGCAATCACCACAAGCGCAGACTGCAAAAACCATATCTTTATCTTTTTTCTGAAAACTGTATTGGTAAAAAGCATTTAGATAATTCCCAAAGTCGAAAGAATATTTACAACAAGAGTTGCCGCCGCAACAATGAGCGTGATGATAGAAACCACCCTCACGCTTCCGACAGGATCTTCCTTTGGTGCATCTGCAGCCGCATCAAGCTTCTGTGAAACGCTCTCAAGCTTTTGGGAAATATCCATAAGGCTCGTCTTAATGTCATAGAGGTCACTGTTCGCAACATCTATCTTGTCCCTGTTCTCGCGAACCTCTTTCTCGACAACGGCCTGAACATTTCTGTAAACCTGTACTCCGATGTCGTGTATCCTGGTATCGTTGTTCTCGATCTTTTCTGATATCCCGGAAAAAGAGTCAGCTGTCCTGTTCATCTTTTCGCTCATCTCAGCAAAAGAGCCTGCTGTCTCGTTTATTTTTGCAGAAAGAGCAGCAATCTCTTCTTTGGCTCCACTAATGGAAGAGCTAAGTTCATTCCTGGCCTCTGTGACAGCGTCATGCTGCTTCAGACTCTCCTGCTTTATTTCCTCGATGGCATCGCGCTGCACAAGGCTCTCCTGCTTCATTTGCTCGAGGCAGTCCTGCTGTAGCCCGCCCTGCTTCATCTCCTCAATTGCGCCAATGAGCTTAAGGCTATCCTGCTTCATCTCCTCGATGGCATCGCGCTGTAGTATGCTGCCCTGCTTTATTTCTTCGATAGCGGCACGCTGAACACGTGCGCTCTGTCTTATCTCTTCAATTGCGATGCCGTGAACAGTGTCATTTTCCCTGATCTTTTCGAGCGCATCGCGGTATTCACGGTCATTTTTCCTGATTTCTTCGATCTGAAGCCTGTACTGCTCAGCCTCCTGCCTTGTTCTCTCCGCCTCCAGAGTCTCAGCCTGTCCGTTAGCCCTGATAATATTCTGTGCGCTGATCTTCTCAGCAAGTCTCTCCATAAAATTATCCACAACTATTCCTCCAAGTATATTTATAGATTTATGTGAATAGATATAGCTTATCATTTATTGGTTAATATAGACAAGATTGCACTTATTAAAATATATTTATTGTCTATTTTTACCCTTTGTTCACTCACTGTTCATATTTTATTCATAATTATCTTGTATATTTAGACTACAGCCGACGGGAACGGCGGCCTTACATTCGAAAGATAGATTTTTTCATAATAGGGTAGGTGCAGCGATGTGCCTACCCACTCCTCATTAATAAGGTCTTTTACTTTTCCATCAGAAGTATTTCCTCATTTAATCTTAACATTTTTTCGTCGAGATTGGATACCATAGTTGCACATTCAAGAAGTTCTGCATTTATGCGCGCAGGGGCCTCCCCCTCGAATTTGTACTGGATCTTGTGCTCCAGTGACGCCCAGAAGTCCATCGCAACCGTCCTTATCTGGATCTCCACCTTGACATTCACTATCCTGTCAGAGAGATACACGGGCAGCGAGACGATCATGTGATAGCTCCTGTAGCCGCTCTTTTTCGGGTTCATTATGTAATCCTTGACCCTGAGGACGCGGATATCCTTCTGATTGCTGATCATCTCGGCAATCCTGTATATGTCCGACGTGAACGAGCATATTATCCTGATGCCCGCGATATCATTGACGTATCTCACCATATTTTCAATGGTGGACTCATAGCCGTTTTTCTTGAGCTTTTTTACTATGCTCTCAGGGGATTTGGCACGGGCCTTGATGTGCTCTATAGGGTTGTACCTGTGGACCTCCTGAAATTCCTCGTTCAGTATCTCAATCTTGGTCGTTATCTGCTTTAGCGCAGCATTATAAAGGAGGTTCACTTCCTCCCATGTATTAATGTCATCCGATATTCTGATATCAATTCCTGAAAGGTCAAGTTCCATTCGCAAAATATTCCTTATTCATCGCAAAGGCTCTGACAAGCTTTTTGGGCAGACGCCGGTAGTTCCTTCCGAGCTTGTAGCCTAGAAATCTGCAGCCGCACATCAGTATGTAATGCGGGATGAGATACGACTTGCCTATATGCCTGAAGTGCCGCAGAGTCTGAGCGACCATTTTCCTGCCCTCGGACTCCGAGCTCACCGCCCCGAAAATCTCCGGGTGCTGAGTCTGCGAGACGCCAATGTCAAAATTTCTGTGAAACTGCTGCATACATGTATAGTTGTGGGAATGGATAACGCCGGCTGCCGGGACATACATGACAGCATATCCCATCTGGCAGGCGTGCCCAGCGTAGATCATGTCCTCATTAAAGATGGTCCTGTGTATAAATCCCCCGAGTTTATCAAAAATATCCCGCCTGTACATAGCACAGACATTTGAGCAGAAATAGGTCTTTATCCCGAGCCTCTTTATATCTTCCTGAGTCTTCTTCATGGGCTCTGCGGGATAGTTGAACTTTCGCGAATAGCGCTCTGCAAGGTTGCAGTCAGACCTCGGGTACTGCCTTCCATAAGCAACTGCAACGTCCGCATCAAGTGCCCCTGCAAGATTTGAGATAAGCTCCCTGTCTCTGGGAAATGCATCCTGCGTCAGCATCAGGAAAAAATCCGCATCCGACAGCTTAACTGCCTGATTTCTGGTCTCACCGTGGTCAAACTTATTTTTGGTAACATGTTTAATGACAATATTGTCGTATTTTTCCAAAGGGTTCTCCCCCGAAGAGCCCACAAGAACATCCCAGTACTTCTTTTCAGTGTTGATGATTATGATGTGAGACGGGGCATGGGTCTGCCTCTCTAGGTCATCAAGGAGCCTGAACAGGGCTGTATCCGGTTTATAAGTAGGTATAATCACATCTACACTGCTCATAAAATTCACCTTACGTTTATGTGGCAGGAATTTACCGGGTAAATTCCCGTTGGCAAAAAGGGGCAGGGCTCACAGGAACCCAGCCCCTTATGATCAGATATTATTTGGTCAGAAGTCTGTCGACATCACTTGATATCTTGTCCGAATACTTCTGGACATCAGAGGAAACCTCATACTCCGTATCCTCAAAGAGGAACTCGTGAAGCCATTTTACGTTGGTCTTGAGGTCCATGGCAAGTACGCAGCTTCCAGCCTTGCCCATGGTGCCTGTTGTGCGGTACTCCTCATTGGGGAATCCGTTATTATCAACAACCTTGTAGTTGGTGATATTCTTGAGAAGATCCAGTATCTCTGAGAGATCAAGAGACGTGTAGGTCTCGTTAAACGCGCTGTTTGCGACACTCTCGAGCTGTGAGTAGCTCATGTCCTTGGCCTTTTCCAGGCAGGCCATGAGAACCGTCCTCTGACGCTCTGCTCTTCTGAAATCATCTCCTGCTGTATATCTGATACGGCAGTACGCAGTAGCCTGAAGGCCGTTAAGTGTCTGCTTTCCGGAACTTGTAACCGGGTTGTATGAGAGCTTGAGCTCCGTCGCCATGGTTGACTGATAGTTGTTGAGGTGCGGTATCTCCGCATCGGTAACATCAATTGTTACGCCTCCAAGAGCATCAACCACGTCTGTGAGTCCCCTGAATCCTATTGTTACAAAATCCTCGATATCCATATCAAGGTTCATATTGAGCATGGAAATAGCCTGTTCCGGACCGCCCTGGGCATATGCCGCGTTGCACTTGGTGTAAGTATCGTTGGACAGATTAAGATATGTGTCACGGTATACCGAACAGAGCTTGATGTCACCGTTCTCATTGTTGATAGAAGCGATGATGATCGTATCCGACCTGGTATTCTTGGTCAGCTCCTCTTCCCTGGAGTCAACGCCAAACAGGGCGATATTGGTGTAGCCCGACATCTGCTGGTTGGTCGCAACGCTCTGGCTGATACTCTGCGAAATTGTCTCCTCATTCAGATTGACCTTGCCGACCTTGGTCACATCAACCTTGAAGAAAAGAGTGTATGCCACATATACGAGTACGCAGGCAACGAGCATCTCCGCCACAAGAAGGACAATAGCCTTCGTGTTGCTCTTCTTTTTTCCGCCACTGCTCTTTGACGATGCAGAATGTGAGCTTCCTGATGACCTCTTCGATGCTCCGGATCTGTGAGATGAACTTCTCGATGAGGAATTCTTTCTCACAGGTCTGTCGTCGTAATCGTCCTCGTAGCCATCATCCCCGTACCCGTCGTCATATCTGTCATCATATCTTTCATCATAGCGATCATCATATCTGTCGCCCTGTCTATCACTGCTCCTACGTGAAGATTTTCGCTCTTCCCTGTCGTAATACTCTTCATCTCTATTAGACATTGTAAATCTCCTTGTCCCTGCAAAATCAGACTGCCGCTCACAGTATCCTTATGCCGAGCGCGGTTGCGCAAGCAACATCCTCCACTCGCGCGATGTGCGCATCCATAGCGGAGCGTTTTCTGTGCAAAACGCACCAATCTATTGTGCCACAAATGGACAAATTATACAAGTATCAATAAGCGTTCTTGTTTATGAAGCCATGTCGTATCGTGCCGAGCATGATCCTGAAATCAAAAGACATGCTCCAGTTCTCTATGTAATAGATGTCGTAGTCGATCCTCTTCCTGATCGAAGTGTCACCTCTGTAGCCATTTATCTGTGCCCATCCCGTCAGCCCCGGCCTTACCTGGTGCTTTACCATGTAGCGCGGGATCTGCTCCCTGAACTTCTCGACAAACTGGGGTCTCTCAGGCCTGGGTCCGACGAGGCTCATCTGTCCTATGAAAATGTTGAAGAACTGTGGCATCTCGTCGATACTGGTCTTACGCAGAAGCCCCCCAACAGGAGTGATCCTCGGATCACCCTTGGTGGTCCACCCTTTCTTTTCTTCCGCCTCAGTCTGGACCTGCATGGTCCTGAATTTGTACATCATAAAGGGCTTGCCGTTAAGGCCTATCCTCTCCTGTCTGTAGATGATAGGTCCCTCACTGCTGAGCTTAACCGCAACAGCCGCAGATATCATGATCGGAGAAAACAGCACTATTGCAAACAAAGAGCCTATTATATCAACAAATCTCTTTGCTATCCTGTTAAAGGAATTGGTCAGCGGAACATATCTGATATTGATAACAGGGATTCCCTGGACGTCCTCAGTGTATGGGTTACTTGGAAAAAGAGATGAATAGTCCGGTATAAACTTGGTGTGGACGCCGGATTTTTCACATTCAGCGACAAGCTGCTCCAGGCGGTCATAGTCATCCAAAGGGAGCGTTATGGTAATCTCATCGTAGTTGTTTTTCTCAAGGTAATCAGTCAGCTGGTCTATCTTGCCGATGACCCTGATCCCGTGATATTTGGTATCGAGCGGCACATAATCATCGAGAACACCCGCTATTACATAACCCCACTGTGGGTTTTCGAGGATGCGGCTGATGTAGGCCTCAGCGGCCCTGGAATAGCCGACAAGCAGAATATGTTTGATGTTGTAGCCCTTTTTCCTGATGTAGCGAAGGAACTTTCTGAGCAGCCAATGCGCTACTGTCGTCAGCGTAACATTGACCACAAAGAATATGAATATCATTGATCTTGAGAAGTTCGGCTGGTTGATGATATACAGGACCACCAGAAAGCCTATTACGCCCATCACATTGGCCTGCACGATATCAACAAATTCGTTCCACAGCCGCAGCGCCCTTCTGGATGTATAGAGCTGCACCATATAGTAGAGCAAAAGATAAGCGGGAACCAGGAAATAAAGGGCAGAGAAATAGACCGGCATCGGAAGTCTACCGCCCGGCTTCTTATCTGCAAAGACTGATTCAAATTTGAGATAATAGGACATAGCATAGGATCCCGCCACCAGAAGGCCGTCCACTATGACATGTGCCCTATTTAAGTGCACCTGATTGTCTTTGATCACAATACTTATCCATACTTTCCCACAGTTATAATTATTATATGCTAAGTCTGTAAAAAATAAAAGCACTCCTCAGACGGCCAGCAGCCTTCTGACACAGTTGATCCAGAGCTCGAACTGGAGCCTTATAGCGTTCAAGACCTCCGTCCATCCAAAGCTGACCTTTTTGTCGGAGCCTCTCAAAATCTTCTTAATTCCGGCAAGCAGACCTTTTACGTGTGCCATTCCAAGGCCCTGCCTTAAGTAAAACACATGCTTTATAACAATTCCCGCAAGGATGAGCGGTAAGTTAAAAAGAATCTGAACAGCCGGCATATTCTTGTAGATGAGATAAATATTGTTGCCAGCTGTAAGTTCCACCTTAAATTCATTGTATCTGGAGCCGCTGCTTGCGCTTCCCACATGATATACTATGGCCGACGGTTCCATGATATTGGCATATCCCTTCAGCCTCGCCCTGTATCCTATATCCACATCTTCGAGATAACAGAAGTGGTTTTCATCAAAGAGCCCCACCTTTTCAAAGTACTCCCGCCTGTAAATGGCCGCGCCGGCACAGGCACTTGTCACCGGCTCCCTTGCGGAAAAATGTCTGTTATCCGCATCCTTCCCCGGAGTAAAGGCCCACCCCAAAGCGCAGTATAGGTCACCGCAGTCATCTATTTTATAGGGTTCTTTTGCCTGCAGCATCTTACCCTGCGCAGAAAAGAGCTTTCTCTTGTGGTCCATGACTCTGACCAGGCTCTTTAGTGCATTCTCATCACAGAATGCGTCATTATTCAAAAGAAATACGTACTCACCGGCAGTTTCCTTATTCTCGCCGCTAGCCCTGATCCCGACATTTACGGCGTTTGCAAATCCCGTGTTCTCAGAAAGTTCTATGAGCTTCACCATATCCCGGGTGCCAAGCCATCTCTCCTTCAGACGCTCACAGCTACCATCATCTGATGCGTTATCCACAACTGTTATGTCGAAGTCTGAAAAGGTCTGCCGCATAAGGCTCTTTAGGCAATCATCCAGATATTTAATTCCGTTGTAGTTTGGGATAATGACGTTAACTCTTGGCATCTGTCAGCTCCTGAAAATTATTGTTTGAGGACCTGTAGCAGAATTAACTGAACAATTTACAACGAATGATTTTTCAAGTTATTTCGCTACAGTTCCTTAGTCTTAAAACCATAAGGGGATCCCACATCACTCGAAGGCCGCGTCGTCTGACCTCCTCACCAAACTTCCGGCTCATAAGGGCAACCTTTTCCGCGCTGTTTTCACTCTCCAAAGTGCCCGCTTTATCTGCAGCTTCGCTCATCGATACCTCTGCCTTCATCCCGGTGATCTCTTCGAATACAGAGGCAAGCTCCGGCCTGACCACGACGCATCTCACATCGACGGCGAAAGTATCCTGCTGCAGAACAGCCCTGTGCTGTAGTCCTCCGCTGTACTCCTCCCTGAGCCCGTTAAACATAAGAGTTCCGTTGCCGTCGTACATTCCTCCGCATATCCTGTGGTTTTTGTCTATGACCCTGCCGCCTATGCACCCGAGGTCAGGTCTGCGTTTAAAGACATCATCTCCGTATGATACGTGGTAAAATCCGACATGTGAAAGTTCGGAAACCTCTCCTCCAAGGGAGTAGGAATCACACAGGTTCTGAAGAGCCCTCGCCCCCGCTTCATAGGCGTAGTTCTTGCTGGAAGGGTTCGCAGCTGTTGAGGATGAGTGGATCCTCCAGTGATACAACACTTTATCAATATGGGCAATCTGGACTGACGCCTGCGGCATCAACAGAGCCGCCTCCGCACAGGCGCGCAAGAACAGATCGTAGTCCTGTGCACCGTCATATTCTTTTCGCAGTTTAAGTCTCTTTATTATATCTGCGCGCAGCATGGTGAAGTGGCATATATAATTGTTGGAAAAAAGAAGATCCATATTAAAGTCAGTCTTTAAATGGGGCTCAACAAATCTGCCGCTCTTGTCGTCGAGCTTGTCCTCATCGGAATAGATGAGACGAAGCGGACACAGCGAGTATTTTGCCAGTCTGTTCTTTTTCATGCTGCTTCTGATAACCCGGAACATCTCATACAGGGCATCCGGTGTCAGAACATCGTCGTGATCCAACAGTCCAATATAGTCACCTGCTGCTACCTCTATTGCGCGATTGGTGTTTTCTGATATTCCGGCATTTTTTTCAAGATGAAGATACCTTATCCTCGGGTCAGCCTTCGCGTACTCAGAGATGGCAGACAGCGGTGTAGGCGTAGCGTCAGCCAGCACCAGCTCCCAGTTTCCGTAGGTCTGTGCCACAACGGAGTCTATCATCTGCCTAAGGTACTTCTCAGGGGTATTAAAAAGAGGCACCACAACGCTAAACCGCGGCAGCACCTCAGCCTCTGCAAGAAGTTTGTACTCCTGCCTCTGCTCCTTAAGTACAGCTTCGGAGACAGAAACGTAGTTATACTTTGTTCTCACGGTGTATGAGAGTCTCTCCAGAGCAGCAAAAAATGCGGCCCTGACACCATTGCGTTTTGTGTATGCAATTGTCTTTTGGACCGCACTTTTTATGCTCATATTAGTATACCTTAATTATTCTATCATTGCCTTAACAGCAGCAGTCAGTTCATCAAGGAGCTTCTGTGAATCTTCGAGGTTTTCTCCCTTGACGCCCATGTAGAACTTGATCTTGGGCTCTGTTCCCGAAGGTCTCGCGCAGCACCATGCGTCGTTATCAAGCTCAAAGTAGAGAACATTTGATGTCGGAAGGCCTGTGTCGCTTTCCTCCCCTGTTTTCATATCGACAACCTTGTGGGTCTTGTAGTCCCTGAACTCCAGGACATTCCAGCTGCCAATTGCCTTAGGAGGATTGTTCCTGAGTTTGTCCATAAGAGCTGCAATCTGCTCAGCTCCCTCCTTGCCCTTCATGGTGATGGAGTACTGACCTTCTCTGTAATAACCGAATTTATTATACATATCGATCATTGCATCCCATACAGTCTCGCCCTGCTTCTTGTAATATGCAGCAAGCTCGCACAGCATCATGACTGCAACAACCGCATCCTTGTCCCTTGCGTGTGTTCCTGCAAGACATCCGTAGGACTCCTCAAGACCAAAGACATAATTAAGCTCCTCTTCGCCCTCCTCAAAGAGCTTGATCTGCTCACCGATGTACTTAAAGCCTGTCAGAACCTCCTTGTAGCTGAGTCCGTAGTACTCAGCAACCGCCCTGGCCATGTTTGTGGTAACTATGGTCGTAACGAACTCAGGATTCTCGGGCATTGTACCCGTTGCCTCACGCTCTCTTAAGATGTAATCACCTATGAGCATACCGGACATATTTCCCGTAAACGGCACATATTCTCCGGTGGCAGTATCCTTTGCATAGATTCCGAGTCTGTCGGCATCGGGATCGGTTGCAAGTACGATGTCCGCATCCTTTTCTTTTGCGAGCTTGAGCGCAAGCTCAAAGGCCTTGGGATCCTCGGGGTTAGGATATTCAAGAGTAGTGAAATCAGGATCCGGCTCCTCCTGCTCGGGAACCACATATACATGCTTAAAGCCGAGCTCCTTGAGAATACGCCTAACAGGAAGGTTTCCTGTGCCGTGGAAAGGAGTGTAGACAATGGTGAACTGGTCAGCCATCTCGTCAATGACATCCTGATGAATGATCTGCTTCTTGAGCTCCTCCATATATTTGTCGTCAATTTCCTTGCCGAAGGTCACATAGAGTCCCTGTGCGATCGCATCTTCCTTGGACATGGTCTTGACGTTGTGGTAATCGGTGATGGCAACTACCTCATCGATGATACCTGTGTCGTGAGGAGGTGTAACCTGTGCACCGTCCTCCCAGTATACCTTGTATCCGTTATATTCAGGAGGATTGTGGGACGCAGTTACCATAACACCGGCTATGCAGCCAAATTCTCTGAGCGCAAAAGAAAGCTCGGGTGTGGGACGGAGAATGTCGCTCACATAGGCCTTGATACCGTTAGCTGCAAGACACAGAGCTGTCTCATCGGCAAATTCCGGTGAAAATCTTCTGCAGTCGTAGGAAATTGCAACACCCTTTTTGGCTGCGTCCGGTCCGCCGTGCTTCCTGATATAATTGGCAAGACCCTGAGTAGCCTTCCTGACTGTGTATTTGTTCATCCTGTTGGTTCCTGCTCCGATGACGCCGCGAAGTCCGCCCGTGCCGAACTCAAGCTCTTTGTAAAAGCGGTCCTCAACCTCTGCCTCATTGTTTCTGATGGCCAGAAGCTCATCCTTGGTCTCCTGATCGAAGTAATCGTCATTTAACCAGTACTCCAGCTGCTTTGTTGCTTCACTCATGCTCTTTCCTCCTTGCTGTAATCTCAATTAAAATCAGTACAATCAGTATACCACACAATTCCTTCTTTTAGTATGTAACTTCTCCATCATGTTTCAATAATGAAACGCTCGTTATTCCATCGATGGATGAGAGTTTTTTGCACAGCTCTTTTCCGTCGGACGTCCTCAGCTCATAGGCCACGCTGACAAGTCCGTTCACAATGGTTCTTGACTTCTCATCGCAATTGCCTGTGCTCTCCCGTATAGTCTTCTCAATTGTATCCTCTGTGTCGCCTTCTGCGCTGTAGCTCAAAAGGAGGATCTGAGGTGCTTTTGCCTGCGGTATCAGGTCAAGGGCGAGCACGATTATAGTGATGCATAGCGCCAGCGCTATGGCAAGTCCGTAAATCCTTGCTCCGCAGATTATCCCCGTAGAAATGGACCAGAACAAGAATACCAGGTCCATAGGTTCTTTTATGGCAGTCCTGAAGCGGACTATGGACAGCGCACCGACCATACCAAGAGAGACAACTACGCTGGTCTGGATTGTAAGGATTATAGCGGCTGTTATTATTGAAAGTGCCGCCAGGGCGATATTAAAGCTCTTTGAGTAAAAGCCTTTTTTGGTCACGATCCTGTAAAAGCAGTAGATGTAGACAGCTATTGCGCAGGTGACAGCCATCGATATGATTATGGTCTTTGCGTCCATCTGGGTCTGTGCATAGTTCTCAAGAAAAGAGTTTTTCAAAATATCCTTAAAGCTCATAAATTCCTCCATTTATACAAATGACATCGGCATCATGCGGCAAAGCGCATATTTGGAAAAAGCCGTGTTTATCATCTTACCAAAAGAAAGCGAGTGCCTTATGTGGTCAGGAAGGAGAGTGTCATATTTAACCTCCATGATCTCCTTATCTGCAGGCATTATGGGTCTGACAGGAAGGTCCCTGTCAAAAAATCTGTCGAACATCTCAGAAGAAGCGATGTTCTCATCGAAGGTTATCCTGACATTTGACGGTCTCCATATGTATGGGATTCTCTCGTACTGGACGATCGTCACCGCTCTGAGTCCCCTTGTTGTCATCTTCATCACAAATCTGTTCCAGACCGGGTCCGGCCCGCAGCAAAGGCCCACATCCCCGTTTATCGCGCTTTCGGCCTGCGAACGAGTAATCCTTGCGCTGTCCTTGTAGGTCATGTTTCCGACTTTTCCCTTACACTCAAGCCGGATCATAGAATCGTCAGCATCATAGATCCGGATCCTCCACTTCTCTCTCTCACCCACGCCGTCTATCTTGTCACACAGGCACGAATCGTCAGGATCATCAAAATAGACGCTGCGTATGAGATATGTCCTTTTTTCACCCAGATGCGGATCCTTTTCCATGATCCCCAAAAGGCGCATCTTCAGTATTTCAGCACTGCTTTTATGCAGAAAATATTTCTGTTCGGTCCTGAGTTTTTTATTCATTAAAAAATCCACCATTACCGCCCTTTTTCCTGTGTAAGCTCCATGTCCTCACGGACGAGTGTCTCAGTCGTAAAAAGCTCATCTCCAAAATACCAGTCCATGCTGTCGTGATAGAGCGGAAGAGCTGCCGTTCCTATCGTATCTCCAGGCATTACAGGCATCACGAGGTTAAATCTCGATGTCGGGATGACGAAGGTCACCGTGACATAATCACTTTCATTCCTGTAATAGCCGTGAAGAAAATCAAGTCTGTCATTAAACCCCTGTATGATCTGTTTTCCTCTCTTCTGACATGTGGCAACGGCGTCATCAAAATCATCTTCCGTGAAGTCGTAACCGCCGTTTTTTATGGCATCAACTCCCGCTGAGTTGCCGATATCCTCAAGCCATTTCTCTGCGTCATTTACAAGGATCCTTCTCATTTTGGGCTCTGCGACATCATAGTAAAACTCTTTCATCTCTTCGTGAAAGTCCTTATGATTATCAAGCGCTTTCAGCCACATAATTCCCGATGGGTCCTTTTCCGGGATTGAAACTGAATTATTGTGGATTGAACGAACGGCAAGTTCAAGTCTCTCATTTTCGATAAAGTTTATGTAATCTGTGAGCGACCTGTCAAAATCCCAGGCGGGACCGCCGTACAGCATTCTCTCATTTTCTTTCACGTAGAAAAACTCGCTCGAATACTCCGTGTCAAGATTGACAGATATCTCCTGCAAAATAAACTGCCTGATCCAGGATGCGGTGTCAAAATAGTCTGACCATATCTTTCCCGAATCGTTCTTTTGTCCGTCTCTGAGGTAAAGAGCCTGTTCTGCCTCATTCACGAGACCTGATATGTACTCCTTTTGCCCGGCCGTGGCATTATTTGGGGACTTTATGCGGATCCATCTGTGAGGGGTCTCAAAGATAAGGTTCTGATCTTCGTCAGTCATGGTCTCATAGACGCCGAGTTCGGCGAGATATCCGCCTGTGACATCAGGAGCTCCTCCCATCATCTGCATCTTATCGTTGGCGGCCTCAAGGTCATTAAGCCCATGAAGGGTTCCGCCGTCGATTTCAATCTTCTGCGTCAGGAGATAGAGTCCCTCATACTGTCCGTCCAGATAGACATTTACATAGCAGAACTCAGGGCTGTATATATCGCCAATATCTGCAGAGAGCTTGTACATGATTGCGTCCTTCAGAAAAGATATGTCCGCAAACTCGGATATCAGAAGCCACTTGCGCTGCGCTCCCATACCGAGAATACTGCTGTCACTCTCCAGATTTATCTGATAGGACTTCTTGTCATAGTTCCAGCTGGTATTGCCATGGATGCTGAGGCTGCAGTTGCCCGCAAAATTCTCATCACCATACTTGTCGATCACCGTACAGAACCCCGAGGCGGTATTGCCCTTTTCCTGCGTCAGGTATTCCTTGCCCTCATCTTTGTTGTAAGTTCCAAGGTGAACGGAGGGAAGATCATTTACTCCCACAAACCTGAAAATCCCGGCAGCGCTTCCCAGAACATCAACGTTTATCTCTCCCGGAATCTCTTCAAATGCTTCTACAGAAAGAATGTCGCCGTCGCGGTAAGTTACTCCGGAAAGAGAAACCGACACATCTCTGTCGCAGACGAGTCTGATCCCGTCCTTTTCGTTCCAGTTCAGAAACACATCAAAGAGCACATCTCCGTCGTCGTTAAAATGAGCGTAAACTCCGCTTGCGGTTTCATCCGGAGCGCCGTCCGAAACAAAGCCGACCGTCTCATAGATAACAACATCCTCGTACTTCTTTGCCCTGCTGTCCTTATATACTATCGCAACGCACAGCAAAAAGAGTGCACCTGCGATAATGGCCAGAAAAAGCCATATTCTTTTTTTAGTCGTCTCACTGCTTCTGTTCAAAAAACCAAAAACTCCTTTTTATGCTGATAATAACTGTCACTGAACCCTGAGGCTTGAATACCCTTCGACATTCAGGCTGAAGTCACTGCGGTCCAGGGAGAAATTGGGATTGTAATAAGGATCTCCCTTGTCCAGAACAGCCTTCCATTTGGTGCGGAAATGCTCGGATTCAATGTTGTAACGCTCTGCGTTCCGGCCGGTGAGGTCAAGCCCCCTTGATAGCGATTCATAGTGATAGAGCTCAGCAAAGGGCGTAAAGACATTCAGATACCCCTTCTCTCTGAGCTTAAGGCAGAAGTCCACATCGTTTAAGCTGACTTCAAAGCTCTCATCAAAGCCACCGACCTCGTCGTATTTTTTCCGTGATACCATAAGGCAGGCACCTGTAACAGCGCTCACATCCTGGGCGTAGCAGAGTCTCCCCATGTACCCGAGATTCATGCCGGCCTGACCGTAGTGGGAGTGTCCGGCTGTCCTGTGCGCGCCGAGCCCCAGAACAACGCCTGCGTGCTGTATCTTCCTGTCGGGGAAATAGAGCTTGGCCCCGACTGCACCGACATCGCCTCTCTGCGCGTACATTAGAAGCTCTTCCATCCAGTTCACGGTGATGACCTGAGTATCATTGTTGAGCAGGACAATATACTCGCCTGATGAGTTTGCAACTCCATAGTTTACAACCGCAGAGTAATTAAAAGATGCTCCCGTAGGAGACTGTTGAGGCTCTGATGAGCGGTTTTCATTCTTCCGGGCGGTGTAGTCTATAACCTTTACGATGTCCTTATATGCGCCTGTCCCGAGTTCCTCATAATAGCCCCGGATCTCCGCCCCTTTGGAGTTGTTCTCAACAACTATTATCTCATAGTTGTCGTACACTGATTTCTCATAAATCGAGTCTATGCAGCGCTTTAAATCCTCAGCATGCTCGCAGTTTGGGATAACAATAGATATTTTGGGTGTCCCGATAACCTCATACGTTATCTTGAAAATCGTCTCAAAAGCCCTGGTGCTGGTTATCTTGAAGTGGTCGTAGCCGTGGCGGCGCAGATGATCTGCCACCGCGCCCTTTGCAGCATCTATCGCATAGGGCTTGGCCGTTATATCTGATGCCACTGAGCCTGCGTGTGACCTCCAGTAATAGAGAAGCTTTGGCACATGAACTATATGCTCCGCCCTGTCTGTCAGGCGCAGTATCATGTCGTGGTCCTGACTTCCGTCAAATTTGGTCCTGAAGAGCTCAGTGCCGTCAAGGAGAGTTCTCCTGAATACGCTGAAGTGGCAGATGTAATTATTTGCCCTGAGATTGTCAATTGCATAGTCAGGCTTGAAGTGCATGGTTATCATCCTGTTGATGTCATCGCCCTTAAAGGTCGTCTCATCACAGTATATGTAATCTGCATTCTGCTCATTTATTGCCTTCACATACCAGTACAGCGCCTCGGGATGGAGTATGTCATCGTGGTCAAAAAGACCTATGTACTCCCCGAGCGCCAGTTCCAGACAGTGGTTGGTATTTCCGGAGATTCCCTCGTTTTTTTCGAGCTTCTCGTAGAAGATCCTGCATTTATCCTTTGCAGAAGTAAGGGCGCCGTATGAAGCCTTTGCCCTCTTATCCTGCCTGTACTCTTCTACGATCCTTGAGACCTCCCCTGCGTGCTGTTCATCTGACCCGTCAGCAAGGCAGAGCTGCCAGTTGCTGTAGGTCTGGGAGAGTACTGACTCAATCATGTCTCGCAGAAACTTTTCGGGAGTGTTGTAGAGAGGCACCAGGATTGAAATAAGCGGCATCTTTTCAAACTTTTCGCTCTCCTGCGCTCTCCTTATATCCTCAGACGGAAAGCTCTCCGTGCCGTAATGGGTCATGGCCTTCTTTTCGATCTGCTTGTACTTTATCCTGGCAATAACTCCCTTTAAAGAGCCCTGGTTTCTGATACGGTCCCTCTGCCTGATGACCCAGTGCATCACGTTTCGCGCAGGAGTGGATGCCTTCCAGATGGGATTGTTTTTTATCCTGTTTAATTTAAACTCAAGCTCCTGATTCTTGTCCTCAAGCTCCGCTATCCTGCCCGCAAGATCTGCAGTCTTTAGTTTTTCCCGCTCATAGGCGGCCTTATAGTCAATATTATCCGACATAACATCACCTTGATGGTTTTATTCTCATCACGTTTGGAACCCAGTTGATCAGCTTTGTGCGGCTGGTCTTATCGATTGCCAGCATCCCTATCTGATAGTAGCCGGGGGGAAGAACCCCTTTTTCGATCCTGAGTTTATAGCCCGTAAGGTCGACATTCACCTGATCGGAGAGCCTCACCCTGATGTCCGGGCGGTACCATACATACGGCGAAAAGCTGTAAACCTTGGGTCCTGCCGGGCCTGCGCCGTTTTCATATCTCTCCACGAGACGCAGAAGCAGCTTTTTCTCAAAGCAGGCATTGTCTGAGCCGATCACAAAGCTGTAGCCCTTCAAGAAGTACCCGTCCTCGTTGCCATCTGCCGTAGCTCCGTACAGCCAGTTGTCCATAGTGCCGTTGTACTCGCAGCCTATCCTGAGGCACTGGTCCTCCCTAGCGCCCCGGATTCCCTTCTCATGTATTGTCACAGGGTAATAGGGAAGCTCCTCGACGGGGGTGTAATCCTCCTTTGGTATGATGGCCGATATCGTCTCATCTTCCGTAAGGTGCGGTGAGTAGAACGGATCAACATTGTAGAGATGGGAGTGTCTCTTCATCAGAATATCTCCCTCTGCTGCAAGCCTCTCCATCTTCTGCGGGTCCAGATTGTCAAGCCCTCTCGTCAGCGACTCGTGATGGAACAGATATATGTGATTGCAGGTCACATTGTAGTAGCCCTTTTCGTGCAGTGAATAGCAGAAGTCAACATCGTTAAAGGCAACCTTCAGATCCTCAGGAAAGCCTCCCACGTCGTTAAACTTTTTTCTGCTGATCATAAGGCATGCCGCGGTAGCTCCGATGGTGTTGTGTATTCCGCGGTTATAGCCGAAGTAATGGCTCTTGTTGTCGTGCATCTTCTGGAGCTTATGCACGGGACCGCGCCTGACGTTGGCAATCCCCGCGTGCTGAATGAGATCACTGTCCGGGTAGATGAGCTTTGCCCCAACAGCTCCAACGTGTCCGAGCTGCGCCTGTGAAAGCAGCTCACGCATCCACCCCTCTTTTGCGCACTCAATGTCATCATTCATGAAAAGAAGATACTCTCCGGTGGAGTTCTTTGCTCCGTAGTTGCACATATGTGAAAAGTTGAATTCTTCGAGCTTGTAGATATAGTTGATCTTGACAAGTCCGTTCTTGCGCTGCGCCCTCGATGCATATACTCCGTATTTGACCCTGTTGGCCGCGCTGCTGCCGTTGTCAACTATGACGATCTCGTACTTTATGCTGTCATCTCCGGTAGTCTCGATGATAGAGCCAAGACACTGGTTGAGCACCTCGGGATGATCTTTGGACGGTATTATTATGCTGACTGTTGCGGGCGCAAGCAGCATATGCCTGGATGCGTGAAAGCTCCTGCCGTAAAAGACATCCTGCTCCGGTTCTCTGTGAAAGAGTACCTCGCGGATATGACCAATCGGGAACTCAAGTCCTGTCCTCTTTGCAAACGCGTGCTCATGGATTGCCAGCATGCAGAACAGGACATCCGCTGACAAAAGAGAGGCTTCAAGCCCTGTCTGTTCAACCGTTCCGCGCCCCGAAGACGAGCCTCCGAGCATCCTTACTGCATTGTCGTACTCTGTTGCAGCCGCGTGCATAGCCTCTGACCTGCAGGCAAAAAAGCTGCCGATATAGTAGGCGTTCAGGTAAGAATCAGGCGACCAGTCAGGCTTAAAGAACGGGTGGATATATTTACCTCCACTGCCAAGCTCATCCTCATCCCCGTAGACCACATTGTGCTCGGGGTGAGCGATAAAGTACTGTTTGACCACTTCCTGGGCCTTCTTTATGATCTTTCCCTTCGGACTTACAAAAAGGTAGACGGTCCCCTCATCGTTCTTGTCGTCCTGAACTTCCCATATCTTGCCAAAGGGAACTACCTTCACGGCCAAAACCGGAAGCTTTTTCCGGTACATATCAGGGCCCATATTTGTCTCGTACTGAATCGGTGCTGCAAAAGGCATGACCGGCTCTTTTTCCCGGGCGCGCTGCCACTTGTCATAGGCAGATGACTTGGCCGAAAGAAGCTTGTTGTATTTACTTTTGCTCTTCTTTATCAGTGCTGTCTTCGCCAGCTGTTTTAGCATATCCCCTTAATCCCACTCCTCGTCTTTATATAAACGCGCTTCGCGCCTTGACATTATCTTTCTGCCAATCTTTCCAAAGATGTTCTCGCTCTTTTTGCCCTCTGCATCCTCGTCCTGATGAACAGATTCTGCAATGGCATCCGCAGAGTTACCGGGAATCAGCGTTGTGAGAAGGCTGAGCTTTAAATGATTTCTCTCCTGCTTTTTAAGTCCGCCATCAGATAGCCCGAACTCAATATTCGGGTCATCCGAGTTAAAAACAAATGTATCGTCCGATATCCACTCGCCGTTGACGGGATGGATACTTATATGGCAGTCCCTGTCCGAGATCTGCTTGTCGTTCCACGTGGCGTCAAGTATCGTCACAATGCAGGGGGCAAAAGCAGGGTCAACGCGGACAACATTGCAGTCCCCCGAAACCCTTATGTCAAGACTGATCTCGTTTTTGTCGTCATACTGCTCCTCAGGGAAGAAGGACTCGTCCTCAGAATATCCCTCTCCCTCGTCAATGTATATCTGTACGCAGTCGTCCGGTCTCGCAGCATCTGATGAGACAGAAAGCTCCCTGGGCACTATTGTCTTTCGCCCGATTCCCCGCCATATCTCAACCATCGACTTGCGGTTTCCCGTGACATATTTCTGGAAAGCATACTCCTCATCAAGGAGCGATTGTATATCCTTCTCAGTCAGCCCCAGCCTCTTATATACAGGCTTTACGTCAAACCTCTCCCTCTTCCTGTCCTCTAGTCTGTAACAGTAAAGTGCGCGCCAGACCTGCTCCCTCACCGGAATGCACTTTCCGTAGGTCCACTCGTAATCTATTATCGTCCAGATGGGTCCGTTGACCATGATATTCGAAAAGATAAGGTCGTAGTCCGATACCGGATAGTCTTCCTTGTAGCCTATTCTCTTGATGTACTCGTTGATAAGGGCATCAAATCCGTCAGTATCGTCATGGTCGATGCATCTGTCAAGAAGCGCAGAAAGCGGTACTCCGTTGACAAAAGAAAAGATGGCACAGTTTCCTTTTTCGCTTATCTGGCAGTCATTGATCTCAAGGTCGCCTCCTCTGAACTTTTCGCAGAGTCCAAGGTATGCATCACGAAGACCTAATACGTGCTCCCTCGCCGCTGCAGAAAGAGGGTATTTCTTGATGAGTCTGCGCCCTGCAACGTCGATCACAATATCGGTCCTTATCTTGAACTCATCAACCCTGTCATTTGAGTACTTGCTGTAAATCGTGTCAAACCCCGGGCCTAAGATAACTTCAAAAGAGTTGGCAAACTCAGGGTACATTCCCTCTCTTATGAGCTCTTCGTAGGCGTGCTTTTCGTTAAACAGGATCATTCTGTCGCGGTCAAAGTTCCTGACGTTGTCCTGAAGCTCCCCGTGCTTTGGAAGGTATTTATCAGAGTGCAGAAGAGTCATCAGTTTGTAATCAGGGTACGGGTAATAGAAGTGATACTCGTTCATGCCGCATTTTTTGAATATATTGATAAGTCCGCTCCTCGAGAAGGTCCTCGCCACGGAATCTGCAGAGTAGCCCTCAATACCTGTAAAATAGCTCCCAAGATGGTCCTCTGTGCAGCCCGCAAAATACTTAAGTCCCAACCTGTTCTCAATGGCTATTACAATCCTGCCGCCGCGCTTTAGGTGGCGCTGCAGCATACGAAGAAATCTCTCGTATGGGCTGTCTGTCCCGATGTAGCCCTGCCCGTACTCAAAGACGCCTATCAGGAAGATGTAATCGAAATCCCTTGGAAGGTCCGGTTCAATATCCCGGAAATTGCCCACGTGGATCGTGACATTACTGCAGTCAGCGTTTCTTGTTGCATTTATCTCAGAGCGCCTTCTAGAGAGATCGCAGGCAACAACTTCACGAGCCTTTGAGGATAGCATCCCCGTTATGGCCCCGCACCCGGATCCGACTTCCAGAACCTTGGAATTCGGGTTCATGGGAATCCACTCGACAATGTTCGCCCTCTGATCAGAGAGGTGATACAGAATCGGCCAGCTGTTCCTCTCCTCTATAACCTTCTGGTAATCTTCTTTTTTGTATTTTTTTACTATTTCGAGAAGGTCGTTCTCAACCGCGCCGTCGCTGTAGAGATCGACTCCCGAGTAATGCCTGAAATTAAGGCGCACCCCGCCTATCTTTATCTCTTCCTGCATTTTAAGCTTCCTCAAACCTCAGAGTTTATCAGTATATTATGATGTTGCGTCTGTCACAACGCACCTTGATTCCATGTCGTAGTAGCCAACCGTGTTCTTGTCAGAGACCACAGTCACATTAAGCGCATCGTACAACCTGTGATAAACCGTAAAGTCATTTTTTTCAAACCCTGTAACTCCAAAACTTATGAGATATTCACCGCCCTGAAGCGTCATCTTCTGGGTAAAAGAAATATCCTTTTTATCTCCGGCCCTGACCGGGTCTAAAAATGCCTTCTCAACCATGGAGTTGGTACCCGTGATCTCTATGCCCATGATGTTCTTGAATGTAAATGCAAATATCGGTGCCGCAACATCCCTGTCAAAGCGCACGCGCATGTGGACCGTAAATTCAGTCCCTTTGATGATGGAGTTTGTGCGTATGCCCCTGTTGTCGGTTACAAAGAATTCCTCAATCTTTGCCGCGCCGTCCCCATACTCCAGAAGATCCGGGTTGTCATTCATCTGCTCTTTTGGTGCGGGTGTATTCTTATCAGAGCCTTTTTCGCTCTTTTTCTCAGGATCAGGCTCTTTTGCTCCGCCGGCTTTTTTCGCCGCTGCCTGTCTGATCTCTTCATCGTCAAGAAGATTTTCCCCTTCTCCCTTGGGGAGCGGGTACTGGCCAACGAGAACCTGCTTGTAGATATCTATCATCTTCTTGGGAGTTCCCTCGCCGAGCAGAACTCCCTGATTTAACAAAACTGCCCTGTCGCAGTACTTACTGATACTGGAGAGGTCGTGGGAGACGAACAGGATCGTCTTCCCCTGCTTCTTGAACTCCTCAAACTTGTGGTAGCACTTGGCCTGGAAGAACACGTCGCCGACTGAGAGCGCCTCGTCGACTATAAGGATCTCCGGGTCAATGTTTATCGCAACCGCAAAGGCGAGCCGGACAAACATACCGCTTGAATAGGTCTTCACCGGCTGATAGACATAATCGCCTATATCCGCAAATTCCAGGATGGAATCGAGGCGCTTTTTGATCTCTTCCTCAGAGAAACCTATCATCATCCCGTTCAGATATATGTTGTCTATGCCGTTGTACTCCATGTTAAAGCCGGCTCCGAGCTCCAAAAGAGCCGAGATGTGGCCGTCAACACTGACAGAGCCTCTTGTGGGAGAAAGAACACCTGTTATTATCTTCAGTATGGTGGACTTTCCCGAGCCGTTTGTGCCGATGATTCCCACGGTCTCGCCCTTTTTCACGGTGAGATTGACGCTGCTGAGTGCCAGGTGCTCCTTGTACTTCTTTTTCCCGGCAAGTCCAAGTGAATCCTTGAGGCGGTCGATCGGCTTGTCATACAATTTATAGATTTTGGTAAGGTCCTTTACCTCAATGGCGATGTCTTTATCCATATGAATCCTTTTTAGTACATGATACGGATTGCTCCGCTTTTCTCCCGCAATCCATGTATCATAGCACGTCTGCGAAATGCGGTTTGCTGCGCTTGAAGATAAGTGTTCCCAGGCAGAACAGCGCCACCACCACTATCCAGAAGTAGGTGGAGGAGTAAAAGTGCTCAAAGAACCATGACTGCCCGTATATGGAATTCCTGAATCCCTCAACAATATAGGCCATGGGGTTGAGCTTAATTATCCACTTGTAGCGGTCGGGGACGATGTCGATATTCCACAGGATAGGCGTAGCCCACTGGAAGAGCTGCAGTCCTATGGAGATTATCTGCAAAAGATCCCTGAAGAACACAACAATAGCACAGGTTGCATAGCTGAGTGACAAAACCAGCAGAAATTCGCAGCCCATGTAATAGAGAAGCTGTATCCAGTAAATGCTCGGATAATACCCATAGACGCAGGCTATGATCATCAGCACAAACGTAAAGAATATGTGGATGAACATCGCGGCGATTATCTTTATTATGGGCAGTATGCTTATTTTGAAAAGAACTTTTTTGACAAGGTAATTGTACTCAAGAAGAGACGTCGTTCCGTTGGTGAGCGCCTCAGAAAAAAAGAACCAGGGAACAAGGCCGGCTGTCAGAAAGAGGACGTAAGGCACCTCCACTCCCCCGGAAACAGCCTGTGCTCTGGACTGGAAAACCATGTCAAAAACAATATAATACATGATAACAGTGACCACCGGCTGAGCCAGTGCCCACACAACTCCCATGTATGATCCCGCATATCTCTTCTTAAAATCGTTGATCGCAAGCCGCTTTATCAGCTTTCTCGACTGATATAACTCCACCGGCAGGACCATGAGTCTGTCGTACCACGCAAAAACGAGGATGCAGCTGACGCCTATCAGAAGGCAGCCGCAGATCTTTTTGAGCATGGCGGTGTGCGCATCCTCCAGAGGATTGTTGTGAAAGATCAGAAGGAGCGCCAGTATCAGTGCCAGTGTATAGAATATGCTGAGCCCTATACGCTTGGGAAGTCTTCTTGCTCCACCGTTCAAAGCTGCTTAATTCCTCCCCACTTAGTATCCTTTTCCGAGAGATTGAGCTGTACTCCCTCCTGAAGCGGCCAGTCGATGCCTATATCCGGGTCGTTCCATATAAGCCCGCCCTCATCTCCGGGATGATAGAAGTCAGAACACTTATACGCAAATTCAGCGTAATCCGATAACACCAAAAAGCCATGGGCAAAGCCTTTGGGAATAAAAAACTGCTTCTTGTTCTCTGCGCTAAGTATCACTCCAAACCACTTGCCGTAGGTCTCTGACCCCTTCCGGAGGTCCACAGCCACATCAAAAACTTCTCCGTTTATGCATCTGACGAGCTTGTCCTGCGGAAACTGCTTCTGGAAATGAAGGCCTCTCAAAACGCCTCTCTTGCTGGCTGACTGGTTGTCCTGAACAAATGTCACATCAATGCCCGCCTCCACAAAATCATTCTGATTGTATGTCTCTACAAAGTACCCTCTGGCGTCTCCAAACACCTGAGGCGTGATAACCTTAAGTCCGTCTATTTCACATGTCTCTACTGTGATCTTGCCCATTATAAATATCTCCTGTTTTTTATTTATGGTGTATTTCCAACCGGGGTGCCGCTTATCGTCTCGCCCGCGGGAATGTACTGTCCGTATCCGCCGGCAGGTGCCTCCGGAAGGGTTGTCAGGTATCCCGAAGAATCAGAGCCCGATCCCATGCTGCCCTCTGTGTTATATACGTTCGTCCCCGTTGGATTCGGATTTATAAGCTGTCCGACAACCGCCATACCTGTGCCTTCGCGATCAGTGGAGCCATCACCGGATATATCTTCGCCATCTCCTCTGATCCCGTCATCTCCGACAAGTGCATCCGGATCTGCCTGCTCACCGGCTATTCCCTCTGTCCCGACCGCTGTATCACCGGCAGAGGACGAATTTGTCTTTTTGCGGACAACCACAGAAGGAATCTTCTCGGTCTCGTCGAAGAAATCATCGTCCAGCAAAAAAGCGTTCAGATTGTCGCCTATCTGATCTCCGTATATCACCGGAGTCTGCTCCTCTTCGACATCAGCCTCTACCTCCTGACCCTTTTTCTGCCCCCAGCCCATCAGCTCGTTTATCTTGCTGGTATTGGTCGCGTAGACGATCACGATCACCAGGATGAAGGCGCTTACGATTGTGAGTAATGCCATTGTAAAAATACGTCTATCCATATCGTCACAGCCCTTCAGCAACTTCCTTTAAGTATTTGCCGTAGTCTGTCTTCATGAGGGGCTCTGCCAGCTTAAGGAGCTGCTGCCTGTCTATGAATCCCCTCTTGTAGGCAATCTCCTCGATGCAGGAAATATACAGTCCCTGCCTCTTCTGGAATGCACAGACAAAGTCGGATGCATCCAGAAGCGAGTCGTGATTGCCGGTATCAAGCCAGGCAAAACCTCTGCCCATTGTCTCAACACGGAGCTCTCCGCGATTTAAGTACTCATTATTGATACTGGTTATCTCAATTTCCCCTCGGGGAGATGGTTTCACGTTCCTCGCTATCTCCACCACCTTGTTGTCATAGAAGTACAGGCCGGGAACCGCGTAGTTGCTCTTTGGCTTCTCGGGCTTTTCCTCGATGCTGACAGCCCTGCCGTTTTCATCAAATTCAACGACGCCGTACGCCCTTGGGTCCCTGACATAGTAGCCGAATATCGTGGCGCCATTTTCTCTGGATGCAACCTCCCGAAGGAGCTTGGAAAAGCTCTGCCCGTAAAAGATATTGTCGCCCAAAACCAGGGCAACCGAATCAGATCCGATAAAATCCGCGCCTATAATGAACGCATCCGCAAGTCCCCTGGGCTTATCCTGAACAGCATACGAAAAAGTCATGCCGAGCTGGCTTCCGTCTCCAAAGAGCTCCTCAAACGCAGGAAGATCCCTGGGCGTTGAAATGATCAGCACATCCCTTATCCCTGCCAGCATGAGTGTTGACAGCGGATAATATATCATGGGCTTGTCATAGACAGGCATCATCTGCTTGGACATAGCCCTCGTCAGCGGATATAGACGGGTGCCGGAGCCTCCGGCAAGAATAATTCCCTTCATGTACTCGGCCTCCTTTGACTTTTACTCTGCGACCTTGGAGTCATACATCTTTGCGTAATACTTCTCATAGTCGCCGCTTGTCACATGCTCCATCCACTCGGCATTCTCAAAATACCACTTGATGGTCTTGCGGATCCCTTCCCTGAACATTGTCTCCGGCTCCCAGCCGATCTCGGTCCTTATCTTGTCGGGAGCTATAGCATAACGCCTGTCATGTCCTTTTCTGTCCTCGACATATGTGATGAGATCATAGGTCAGATTTTTCTTTCCGGGATCGGAGTCATCAAGCTCCTCTCTGAGGATATCTATTATTGTCTTTACTATCTCAATGTTCTGCTTCTCATTGTGTCCGCCGACATTGTAGGTCTCAAACAGCCTTCCCTTCTCCTGCACCATGTCGATCGCCTTGGCGTGATCCTCAACATAGAGCCAGTCCCTGACGTTCTTGCCGTCTCCGTAGACAGGAAGCTTTTTCCCCTCAAGGGCATTGTGTATGATAAGCGGAATGAGCTTCTCCGGGAACTGGTACGGTCCGTAGTTGTTGGAACAGTTGGTTATGTTTGCAGGGAACTTATATGTGTCCATGTAGGCCTTTACCAGCATATCTGAGCCGGCCTTGCTGGCAGAATACGGGCTGTGGGGCGAATAAGGAGTCGTCTCATAGAAAAAAGCCATAGGGTCATCAGGGAGCGACCCGTAAACCTCATCTGTGGAAACATGAAGGAATTTCCTGTCCTCCATGAAGGTGCCGTCCTCTCTCTCCCATGCCTTTTTGGCGGCGTTTAACATCGTCGCTGTCCCTAGGACATTGGTCTTTACGAAGATCTCAGGATTCACAATCGACCTGTCTACATGGCTCTCAGCCGCAAAGTGTACAACCCTGTGTATGTCATTCTCCTCAAATATCCTGTTGATGGCGTCCCTGTCGCAGATATCTGCCTTTATGAAGGTGTAATTATCTCTTCCCTCCAGGTCCTTTAAATTTTCCAGATTCCCCGCATAGGTCAGGGCATCCACATTTATGATGCGGATATCATCCCCATATTTCTTAAACATATAGTGAATGTAATTTGAGCCGATAAAGCCAGCTCCCCCTGTCACAAGATAAGTTCTCATATCAGTGTCCTTTCGAAGAATAATTTTTTACATACTTAGAAGTAGTATAACACATTACAAGGGCCTGGTAAAAGAGTCCGAAACTATAGCACATATACCTTGGCTGCGGAAAGATAAGTGCGCCCGTGACAACGCAGTTTACGCACAGCCCCGCAAACACCACAAACGAGAACAATAAAGCCGTCTCCGTATACGCGCCGCCCCCTTCGCCATTCCTCAAAAGAGCTCTTTTTACGAGCCTGAAAAGAAAGCCTGCTAAAAACAAAATATAAATAACAGCCGAAATTTTGACCAGTATTCTCGGAGAGATATTTGCGTTAGAGATAACAAAAGCCTTGAAAATATTGGTAAGAAAAACTTTGACAGTTCCTTTTGCGCCCCCTGCCATCACGTCGCGTATTCTCTGAGCAAGGAGGACCATAAAGAGCATGCCCTCGACCTGATTTTCCTTTATCTGCGCGTGGACTCTGTCGAGCTCGGGAAAATACTCCTCAACATACTCATCGCACATCACAAGCACAATGTCAAAACCGATCACATCATAGCTCTGCGCGTAGTGATCGGCCATCTCAAGATAGTCTTCAGGCGCATAGTCAAAGGTAAGCTCCCTGCTCTTGCACTCATTGTAGATCCTTGTGTAAAGAAGTGACAGATCAGGATAGTCTTTGGGATCTGCGTCCTCAAACAGCTCTGCATCTTCTTCCGATGCAGTGTAAAGAACTGTGTCAAGCCCGCCCCTGCTGTCTCCGATATGCTTAGCAAAGACGCCCCTGACAGCCAGATTATAGGATGCATCCAGAAGGTTTATGAGCACAAAGGCAAGGACAACTGCGATGACAGTGTAGCTGAAATTCTTTAGCGACCTGTACTTTTTCACAAAAAGATGCAGTATAAATGAGGCCCCGGCCCAGGTTATCAAAACTATAAGCATCTGTTTGCGGATGCTCGCCATGAGCACCGACAGAAGAAGAAGCTTTATCACCTTTTCCTCGTCGTACCTGATGAAGGCTCTGCTCAGCATAACCATGAAGATCACAAAAAGAGGCATTGCCAGGCTCTCTGTCATGATGCTCTCAGAGTACATAGAGCCGCGTTTTGCAACAAACCTGTTGAGAACTGCTACCGCAACCTGCAAAAGCATCGCGCAGGCAGACAAAAGCCTCGTCTTTTCCCTTGAAAAAGCCATGCGCGCCGCGTCATAGACGAAACACCCCAGATAAAAGGCTGCATAGGCCCATAGAATGCTCTGCAGAATTGCAGCTCCCGTAAGGTATCCCGGAAGATCATAGAGCTCAAGATCCCGCAAAACACCTCCCGGAAAGGCGTTAAATATCCACCTGAGGAGTGTCAGAAACAGCGGGTATACCGGCTCCCTCCCAAAATCCATTGAGACATAGCTCGGCGTATCCACGCACCACTGTGGTCCGTCCATAAGAGCTATTCCAACATAAAATATCAGTAATAAAGCAAGGGACAGAGGCTTAAAAGCATCTGTCTCCTTTCTCATTTGTTTAAATGACATATTCACTCCATCAGTTGTATAGAATGTTCATATCAACATTTCCTGAAATGCCTGCGACAGAGCCCTTGGAGGTGTACTGCCACATGTCATACCTGCTGCCCGTGTAGGTGACGGACGAAGCGTACTGCGCCAGCCATATCTTGTAATTCGTGATAGAGCCGGTGTTGATATGAGTCGTAAACCATGTCTTATTGGCATATACGCCTGCCCTGTATCCTGCGTTCTGTATAGTTCCGCAGAAAGCCTTGATATTGGCGGTTCTCTGGCTTGCGCTGATGGCATCGCCCCTGCCGTTGCTGGCCTCTACATCGAGGTATACAGGGAAGCTCACATTGTAGCCCTTTATCAGACTGATAACCATTGACGCCTCTTCAACAGCCTCAACCTCATTGACGGCCTGGGTAAAGAAGTAAACTCCGACCTTGAGGCCCGCCGCAGCTGCACCCTGGATATTGGTCCTGAACTTGGGGTCCTCAATGAGTGCTCCTGCGGAGGATCCACGATATCCGCATCTTATAATTACAAAGTTTACTCCTGAGTTCTTGACCTGTGACCAGTTAATGTTGCCGTTCCACTTGCTGACGTCAATTCCCATGCTGCCGGATGAAGAGCCGAGTGCGCCGTCGCTTCCGAAGGTGTATTTGGCTCCCTGAATGACCTGCTCGCCGGTCACATAGTTGCCGTTTTTGTCATAATAGTAGGTCTTGCCGTCGATGGTCTGCCATCCGGTGTACTTGTAGTTTGTAGCGCTGTTTCTGATATATAGCGTCCTGTCAGAGTAGTAATCCTCATAGGTTGCTTCTCTGTATTCATCATCGTCTTTTACATAGACGGTCTTTCCGTTTTTATCCTTCAGTACCGTGCTCTTACTCAGGACCGTGACTTCAATGCTCGCATCCTTGTAGCCCCAGCATGATGCCCAAACGGTTGTCTTACCGGCTTTTTCACCTTTTATCTTTCCGTCCGAGACGGTGGCAATATCCTCGTCATCCGAATCATAATCCACGTCGAGTGAGGAGTCCTTGGGAGAAACCTTCACGCTCTCTCCCTGTACAACCGTCACCTTGCTCGCACTCATCTTAAGCTTCTCTTCATCTGTGGAATACTCTTTCGAATCGCTTTCACTGCTGTTGTCTTTGGTCGATGAATCAGAGCTGCCCTCATCCTTGCTTGAAGCTTCGGAGCTGCTATCGTCCTTACTTGAAGCTTCAGAACTGCCATCGTCCTTACTTGACCCTTCAGAGCTGCTATTGTCATCTGATTTTTCCGAGCTTCCATCACTGCTCTCATCAGATTCCGAATCAGAGCTGCTGCTGTCGTCAGAGTCATCCTCTGACAGATTTTCGTTGTCATCCTCGTTCTCAGCAGCAAGCTCCGGACTCGATGAGTCGGGCTCATTGCCTGCATCTGTAGAAGCAGAAACTGACTCATCTGTCGTCTTTGCCATTACTGAGGACAGTCTGCTAATTCCCGTTATCGGGAGCTGGGGACCGTTAGCGCCTGTTGTGTGGGCGGTTACGGACCCCGCATCCGACCGGGCATTGTCAGATATAAACATGCGTTTATAGAGGAGGATCGGGTTTGATGCTGCGTAGCTCTTCAGAGAGCCTGTGACCGTCATGGATGTGGAGCTCGGATCTGAAATGGTATTCCTGTCCACTTTCTCGTAGGTATAGTCGCCATCCCCGTCGCCATCTACAGCTGTCTTGCTACTCTCCACCCACTCAACTGTGTCTGTCAGGGCAGACTCCACAACCTGGGCTACAGCAGTGTCCTCAACTGCCGCATTGACCTGCGATTCCTTCTTGATCTCGTTCGATACGTCAACCGCCTTCATCTCGACAGTATCCTTGATGGTCAGTGTCTGCGCAGAAGTATCTATCGTGTACTCAGAAAAATCAGCCGGAAGAGCTGAGGGCGTTATCTTGTACTTGCCTGCTGTCAGGTTGTTCTTGTAGATAATACCGTCCTGGTCGTGATCGTCGTAGGTTACACTGGTTCCATCAGGAGTAACAACAGTCACAACAAACGGAACGCTGGCGATGAGCTTACCCGAGTCCGAATTGATAAACTTTATCTTCATGTCGCTCTTTATGGTCTGGAGAGTCATCTTTACCGTGACATCCTTCACCTCATCGACAGTCTCTTCCTCCTCTTCTTCTTCCTCAAGCATGCCTGCCGCAAGGGCCTTTGCCCTCTCAGCATCTGCAACTGCCAGAAGTCCCACAGATCCGACAACGCTGTCCGTATCAAGGTCCGCTCCTACTTCCGCAAAGGCTCCTATTTCCTCAGCCTTTGAAAGAGCCTGCGAGTAAAACGCAAACGTTGCTATTCCGCCGGCAACAATAACAACCGCAAAAATCGCGGCAGCGCGCTCCGCAAGAGACGCATTCCCAACCGCATCGGCTGCCTTACCTCCAAATGAAACAACTGCTTTTTTCGCCTTTGACAGGACTTCCAAAGCCGCAGCGCCTGCGCCCGCAGAGGGCTTCCCTGCTTTTCTGCGGCGAGAACGCTTCCTGCGCCTACGGTCATTTCCTCTGACCAGCTGCGGCACATCATCCGCTACTTCCTCAGGGTAATCCTCCTCCTCAGGGTAGTCATCTGCGGGCTCATCTTCGGGGTAGTCCTCCGCACTCTCATCTGCAGGCTCATCTCCAGGATAGTTGTCATCCTCTTCGAGATAGCCCTCCTCGTAGTTTTTTTCGTCCTCAGGGGCGTTTTCTTCACGATCATCCGAAGTCTCTTCAATTGGTTCTTCTTCCGGATAATCTTCTTCTCTCTCATCAGTCAGCCCTTCAGCCGGCTCCTCTTCGGGATAGTCCTCTTGAGATTCTTTCCCGTTATCTCCATATACCTCTTCAAACTCCTCGTCGGGATAATCATCCTCGTCGTAGTCATCAGAACTATCGTTTTCATACTCCTTGTCGAGATCGATTATTTCATCGCGCTGACGAGTTTTTTTATTCTTTTTACCAAACAATCTGAAACCCTTTTTCATACGCCTTTAATCCCCCAAAACAACATCTTGTGCGCAAAAAATCTTTACCACAACATCTTACTCAAATTGTATCATTTAGCGTGCATGTGGGCAACAACGGGCTTTCATTTTAATATTCTTTGATGGTATAAATTGCCTACTGAATCATTTTCTCACGCGATCAGCAGCATGATGCGGGCAATTGATGGCAGATAGGTAAGTCAGGCCGGACAGGCATAAATCCAGCTGCGAATCATGTCGACGAGGAGATGATTTATCGGATAAAAAAAAGAATGGCTCACGACTTTTCCGAATAACATGAGAGGAGTGAGCCATTCTTTTTTGAATCCTGATAAATCACGACACAGTCGAAGTGAGCAGCTGGATTTATGCCTGTCCCGGCCGTCCCCTTTGGTCAGAAAAGTCCCATTACCATCACGCACGGTAAAACACCGCAATGCCGCAGATGATAAGGCACACGCCGAGAATCTTGTACAGAGTCACTTTTTCACCGAAGAACACTCTCGAGAGCAGCATCACCATTATGTAAGAAACCGGCTCCATCACCACCGCAGCCATGTATCCGAGCCCCTTGTAGCAGAAGATCATTATGGCCATGGATACCACCAGGATAGCATATCCCCCGATAACCAGGACATTTAAGTACTCCCTCGCAAAGGATGCGTGCTCTTTTGACGCGCTTTTTTTAAGCAGTATCTGAGAGATGGCTGCCAGGAGCTGTGCAAAAACAGCCAGAAAGAAAAACATGTTCCTCATTCCTTGCCGGCCTCCTGTCCTATGTTCATCACCATGACTCCCGCCATTACAAGAAGAACCCCGACAGCTCTTCCCCCGGTGATGCCCTGCGAGAATATCAGAAAGTTCCACAGCATCGACCACAGGAGCGTCATCGCCTTGTTGATATATGCAACCGAGAGCTGGAATCTCTTAATCGCCTGCTGCCAGAGAATCGCATAAATCGCAAGTACCACGAACTCAAGAGCAAAGAAAAAGATATATCCCACTGATAAAAACTCATACCCGGACGCAAGATTCCCGGCAACAGTCGAGAGCGAATACACCACCACGGAGAGCTGTAAAAGAAAATAATCCTTAAGTTTAAACTTATTCATCGGTCATCCCCATATCCTCTTCAAGATACTGCTTAACATACTGTTTTCTGTCCCTTAGAAAGGTATCGATATCACTTAATCTCTCGAGGTAGCTTTTTTCGGCCTCATCCCGGTCCATGTCAAAGTACCTCATGAGGGATATTATATTCTGGGATCTGTACTCCTCATCCCATTCCACCAGCTTTTTGTGCAGAGCCTCATAGGAGTACTCATTGTCCATAAGTTCCATCATCCGGTTGTAGTATTTCTCCCTGAACTCTTCATTTCGATACAGATGCCCGGGAAGATACATGGTGTCCGCAGTCTCGCGGTAGAGCTCGAAGGTGTTCGTATCAGCATCGCCGAACACGGCATCCATGTCGTAGATGATCCACCTCCACTTTCCACCCATCTCCCTGTACAGCATCTGGTTGTGGTCGTGGTCTATATCTTCGTTGTCAAAAAATATCATCGTGCAGAAAAAATCTATCAGATTGTCAATATCCACCAGATCACAGAGTATCTCGTAGACCTCTGGGTCGTCGCCCTCCCCTGCCAGAATGACATCCTTCATGTATGTGTAGCTCTCAAGTGCCTCATCTCCTCCGTACTCGGAGACGCCGTTCTTTATCAGCCAGAGATTGTTCTCCTCAATCCCGAAGTAGTTCAGAAAATACAGATCGTTATACTGCTCTCTTAAGTTGTAGACTCCCCAGTACTCGCCGTTTACAAAAAGAGCTGCCTGCCTGTTTCTCTGGATCACAAAACCAAGATCCGCAGCCGCATAGTGCACAAAGGGCTCATCGAATATAACGTCGCTCTCGCCCCTCCTGAGCCTTACCTTGTCCTCCTTTTCAGCAAAAAACGGCTCCCTGAAGCTGTCCCCTTCATCATAGATATCCCTGGCAAAAAGATTAAGCGACTTCTGAAAGTCGTAGCGCGATGACTCCCCGGCAATCCTGATCCCTACATTCTGTGAAAAGACAAAGTTGTGGTCCTTGTCAAATACCGTCAGATGCGCCTCTCGCTCCGACTCCTTGCCGTATATGCTGGCATTGGTGTACTCGTACCTGTGTACAACCTCACCGTCCTCATTTACAGCCGAGGCCGGAACATCTCTGATATCGAGGTCTTCGACGCCTGCAAGCCTCCTGTACTCGTCAAACTCCTCTCCCAGGGCAAAGATCCCCCTCTCATAGCCAAAGAGCTCATCCGGGTCAGCCACGAGGGAGACGACGGATACTCCTCTATAGTCCTCCCTGCCTCCAAAGCCGCAGAAATAGACGTGGGTTTCAACTTCGCTCTTTTTGCCTGTAAAGATGTTTACCGACATCGCCCTTATGACGTTGCACTTGTCGATCTTAAAAGAGGGAGGGGTATAGGTGGGATACATGATCTCATTGGCATAGACATTCTCATTTTCTGAAGCGTCAAAGAGCGTTATGCCGCCCGAGTATTTTTTAGATTCAGTCGTTGGCACACTTCCATCTGTTGTGTAATAGATATTGGTAAAGAGATCTGAAAAGAGCTTTAGCCTTGTACCTTCATCGTAGAAACCGTCCTCAAGGGAAAACACGGGGCTTTTTCCGGACGGCATCTCAATTTCGGGAGCTGCATTGTTGGAAGTTCCCGGAGTCGGGCTTTTTACGACAAAGCCCTTCACCCCATCCTCTCTCCTGCAATAGGAGGTGTTGTACTTTAGCTTTGGCACATATATCTCGTCAATTGGATTTCCGTCTTCATCTCCGAGGAGTAAAAACTCTCCCTCCTTTGAGATGCCAAAGGTGGCATGGAGTTCCCCCGACGAGTCCTTGCCCGAGAGCCACACCAGCATGTACCCATGGGCAGGGATATCGGCAAAAAAGGAGTATTTTTTCGAATCATCTTCGTTGTCCGAGAGATAGAGTCTTCCCTGATAGTCGCTGCTCCCGCTGTTGTAGATCTCCGCAAAATCATAGTATTTTTCATTTTCGTCGCAGATCACGGAAAAGTTGTCAGAGCACACCTCATTGATGACAAGCCCGCCATCTTCCCTTGGCACACGAAGTGTCCTGTAAAACAGTCCCGCACCCACAAGAAACGCAAGGACAAAAGCGCATATTAAGATTGAATAGAGTTCCTTCTTTTTATTTCTCATCTGTCCCTGTAGATAACGTCTGTAAAGTGCTGTGCCATGTGTTCGTTGCAGGCAGCATTGACATGAATATTGTCAAGAAGCCACCCCGAACTGTTGTCCTCATCGATGGTCCCGTAATAGTTGTCTATAAACGTAACTCCGGTTGCCCCGGACATATCAATCATGAACTGGAGATAGGTCGTGAGCCTCCCGTTCCCGAAATCATACCTGTCGCCGCTTACCAGCTTTCCGTCTGCATCATAGGCATAGCACATAGGAAAAGACATGCAGACTATCCTGATAAACGGAAAAGCCTTCTGGATCATCTGGATCCCCGAGTTCAGCGCCCCGCTGTAGGTGATGGGGTCTGAGTCGTCATCGGGGTTCATTCCTATCCTGCGGCTGATGTAATCCTGCGCGTCGTAGAACACAACCAGTGTGTCAACGCTGTTCATATCAAGCTCTTCAAGCACCGCCGTGTGATCGTCAAAGGTCGAATCGCCAAAGAGCTTGGCAGATGAATGCATCCTGGAGAAATCGCCGCTCGAAACAGACTCGCTAACGCTGTAAAAGCTGAAGGCATCGAGGGGATAACTCTCATCAAAAGATGCGTTCTTAAGGGCAACAGTCGACTGGGTAAAGCCAGCATTTATGCAGGTTGCGCCTGTCTTTTTGGCAACCTTTTCAACAAAGCCGTCCTCATTTTTGTAATATGTTAAAATGTCATTTCCGAGGAACAGAATTGTCTCTACGCCGTCGTCCTCGTGCATAGCCTTCTTGTCCTCAGGAAGCAGGAACACCTGGTCCAGCACCTCGACCTCAAAGTCGCCCTCGACGACTCCTTCTGTCTTAGCCGTTCCCATGTTCCACCTAAGAAGCTTGTACGCCGAAAAAGCAATCACCACCACGATAACAGCGATCAGGGCTATATGCACCCATGCAGGTATCCCGTTTTTTTTGGCCGATGTTTTTTTGCTGCCTTTATTCTTTTCCATATTTTCTCCGAACCGGTCCGCAACAAGCTCATCCGGTCTTTCCTTTCCAAGTTTTTACCAGTCCTTTGAGAGGAGCCCTTCATAGTCAAAGCCCTCAACAACCTTTCGCATATTGAGAAGTTCTTTTTCCATCTGCTCATGGCTCTTTATCTCATAGCGCCCGTCCTTAAAACATTCTACCATAAAGCGGTTTATCTCCGGCTTGTAGTGCGAGTAATCCGCGTAGTTATTCAGATCAGTTACCTCTCTCATCGTCTGGAAGTAGAACAGACGGACATTCTCATATTTGAGGAGCTCATCCGCAACATACTGATACTGCGCAAATGCCGCCTCGTAGAAGTTCTCCTGCTGTAAGTTGTGCCAGTAGAGGATACTGTAGGGCGGGAAAAAGAAATAAAACTGTGTTTCGGGATGCTCCTCAACAAAGGGCAGGATGTTTTTGTCGAGATTTGCCTTTGTTGACCTGAGCACTTCCTCCGTGTCTATCACCTCATCCGACTTTGGCGGCTCCTCATAGGTGTGCATCACCCACTGAATGTTGTAATAATCAGGCGTCCACCAGCTTGCATAGATTTCCGAGAGGTCCGATCCCTTTTTCTGGATCATGGGCCGCAGGATGTACTGCAGCAGTACATCCTTGTTCAGGCAGTAGTTTACATCGTTTAAAATGTTCTGATCATAGAGGTACTCCGGAAGCGGGTACTTGGTCTCGTTCGTAGCCGCAGTCATTGTCGGTATGTCCATGGCAAAAAAGACTGCCCCGACATCCCGCCTCTTCCTTGCGTATGTATCCTTGTCAAAGACAATCGAGAGGATGTTGTAGTCATCCCTGGGGTACGCCCCGCTGTAACTGAGCTTCAGGGTGTCGTACCCTAAAAGCTCTTTAAAGTCATCCGTGTCGAAATTCACCGTCATGGACGAGCCTATGATGCAGGCGTTGTAGTCCATGTTTCTCGCCATCCCCGGATTCTGGGAGAGCTGGTTGTCAACGATATACGGAAAACCCTGAAGAGGCCTGTGATAGTGAAAAAACGGATCGACAAAGACAACCAGCGCGCCGCACAAAAAGAGCAGCGTCAAAACCAGTATGATCAGCGATATAAACAGCCTTCTGTATTGCTTCTCCAATTACCTTGTACCTTTCCTTTTTCTGCATATTTCAAGCGCCAGAGCTGCGACAAGAAGCACTGCAGTGACAGCGCTGATAACGTATGCTGTTTTCTGGACTGTCGTCTTTTTGTAAGTTACGAGAAGATGTCCGAAATCGCTCCTTCCCTCAGGCATGAAAACCCTGACATATCCGTTGTCGTCATAGGCTTCCCCTACCTTTAGCTCCTCTGTTGGTTTCAGGTCGTCGTCCACCAGATAAGCCCTGTATCCGTAGTAGTAGACATAGGGTACATCATAGTACTCTTTTGAAAGATCTGCCCACACCTCATAGTATTTGGCATTTTCGTGCTTAAATCCATCAGCACCGGCGCCATCGGAAGCCCTGGAGTAATTCGGCTCAGTACACGCGCTCGGCTCACATTCAACAGGGAGCCACTCCGCGCCGGAAACCTCGTACTCCTCCATGTAGTCCTGCGGATTCAGGACTCTCTGAGGGTATGATGAGAGGTCATAAAAATCGGCCTTGTTGTCAAACCTTGTCAGGAGAATGAAAAACGCTGAAATAAAAAGCGAAGCGATGACATATTCTCTTTTCTTTTCAATGACGGGAAGCGTCAGTTTCCCGATGACCATCACGATAAAAATTATCATAAGGTTGGTCAGCACATAAACAAACCTCTCCGTGTACTGGAAAAAGCTCAGCGCCTGACCCACAGGCCCCAGCCAGATAGTCCTGGAACAGGTTATGTACATCATAAGGACATCTATTATGAATATGGTAACCACAGGGCGGTCTGCCTTCTTTTTCTTTATACAGAACACAGCATAGGCAGCTGCTGAGATGATAAAAAGGACATAGAGTATGATCCCGACATCATTGGTAAACAGCCTGTAAAAGCCCATAATGTGATCAGCAAGATTATATGAATTATCATAGACGGCTATGAATTTTATGTGGATAGCCTGTTCCATCGCAGGAAGCCAGTAAGCTGTTGTAAAAGCCATGGCAACGAGGCTGACAGCAAAGAGCTTTCCGAGTATCCTGACATTTTTCACGACAACATCAATGTGTGCTATCACGATGAGGAAGAGCGAGAACATCAGCGTCATAAATATCAGGTGATGTGATAAAATAACCAGCGTTATCCCGATTGCGTAATCAATATAGCCCCTCTTTTTATCCTCAAGTGCTTCCAGAAGACCGACTATTGCAAGAGGCGCAAAGAGGTATGCATTTAAGTGAGGAAGCCCCGAGCCGCCCACAAAATTGTCAAAATTGATTCTGCTGCCTATAAACAATACTTCCCCGAAGAGTGCTGCAAGCCTGTTGCCTGTAAGCCTCCGGTAGCAGGTATATCCGATGAGTGCTCCTGCGACGATATAGACAAACTCAAATATCTTGATTGCAAGGGCAGGCCTGACCCCCAAAACGATCAGAATCGCCGCCGGGTAGATGAAGATATCCGGATAAAAAAATCCCACTCCGTAGCCATACAGCTTCATGTGCATAGGCCGCAGTTTTGCGGGAAAAATACCCTCTTTGAGAGAGTCCGCCAGTGTCCCTATCCTGGCATAGTGAAAGGGGATCTCCGCCCCCGCAGGGTAGTCTCTCCCCATAAACGGTATCCAGAACAGCAGTATACTCAGAAATATCAGCACATAGATCGCTATATCGATTCTGTCAAACTTTTTTTCTCTTTTCACTCTTATACCCTCTTTTATCACAGATACACTCAGGCGCTGTAAACAAATAACTTAAATATTAATGCTGCGTAAGCCCCCGGCAATGCCCGGTCGCAGCTTCCTCAGAAATTCATGTACAAAAAGGTGCTGACACCGGCAAAGCTCAGAATGCTCCACACCAAAAGAATTGCTGTAAGGAGCGTAGTCTTTACTCCAAGTCGGCAGTTTTTGGAAAAATCTGCGGCACTCGGAAAAAAGAATACTATGGCTGCGGCTGCAATAACAAACAGCCAGAGGCAGATATCCCATGCGAAATTAAATCTCATTATGGGCGTCACCTTTATAACATACCATATCTCATCAAGCTGAAAAACAGATGACAGCTGCGTTGTTATTGGCTTTTTGCCGCCTTCTATGACTCTCATAAATAGTGAAAACGCTTCTTTAACTGTCCTTGCCCTGAAAAATACCCAGGCCGCCGTCACTAAGATAAACGTAAATATCACTTTTACGCCGCTACTTATTCCGGAGATCAGTACCTTATGCGGCGCCCTGTCCGCGACTGTCATCTCCCCTGACACTTCTTTTTCCGAAGTCCCTGTTTTCATGGCAGAGTCTCTGTGCATGGACATGGCAGCCTTCGTTATCACGTACAATCCCCCGTGTATGGCTCCCCAGATAACAAATGTTATCCCGTTTCCGTGCCACAGGCCGCTTAAGAGAAAGACTGCCATATAATTCAGGTACATCCTCATCCTGCCCCTGCGGTTGCCGCCAAGGGGAATGTAAACATATTTAGTGAAAAAGCGCGTAAGTGTTATGTGCCACCTCTTCCAGAAGTCCACTATGCTCACAGCCTTGTAGGGGGAGTTGAAATTCATGGGAAGGTCAAAGCCCATCATCATAGAGATCCCCATCGCCGCGTCGCAATAGCCGCTGAAGTCGAAGTATAGCTGGAATGAGTAAAATACAGCGACAAGCACAGCCTCAAGGCTCCCTAAAGAGATGATATTATCAAAGCCGTAATCCACAGCCTTTCCGAAGGTGTCAGCCAGGATAACCTTCTTAAAGAGCCCCATCGAGAAAAGAAGAAGTCCTCTCAATAAGTTTTCAAAGGACAGCTTGTCTTTAAGCGCTCTCTCGAGCTTTTCCCCAAATTCATCAAAGCCCATAAGCGGCCCCTGAAGGAGTTTTGGAAAAAACAGTATGTATGACAGGTAGTCGGCAAGGCCCGGAAACCTGGCATCCCCTCTGTATATGTCAACAAGCAGTGATATCTGGTTAAAGGTATAAAAGCTGACCGCCACCGGAAAAAAAGAGCCCGAAAACTTAAAAAACAGGAGGGATCCGATATTTATGAAAAGGCCTGCGGCAAACAGCAGCTTTTGCCTTGAGCTTTTTGCCCCGGCTGTCCCCCCGCTACCGGAGCCTGTATTTCCTGCACTGGAAATAAGATAAGTCATTATCCTGCCCAGTGCGATGCTCACAATAAGGACAAGTGTGTTTCTAAGCCCAAAGGGCACATAAAAAACAAATGAGCCTGCAGCTATTATCCACCTGCACGCGTCCCTGAGCCCTATGCTATTATATGAAGCCTTTCTCACCACGAAATACAGGATCAGAAAGACCGGCAAAAATACAAGAACAAATATATAAGAATTAAACAGCATAAATAATCAGCTTACCCCTCTTCAATGACCACCGGGTCGGCATAGATCAGATATCCATCAACACTCTCAATTACCTTAAGTCCGTAATTTACAAGGTCTTCATCCACTTTTCTGTCATCTTTAAGAACGATGTAGCTGCAACCTGTGCGTCTCGTCGCATCAAGGAGTTCTTTGGCGTTTATGACCTCAGGCTTTTCCATGACCTCGTAGACCTCATTGTAGTAATCCCACTGCGTCGCCAGCATCTCGCGGCCATAGGGCATGAGTATATCAGTGTCATACTGCCTGACAAAGTGGACCAGCTCCGACGGAAACGCCGCTCTCACCCTCGGCTCGTTTTTTTCCGGAGAAATTATGTCGCATATATCGATGACATTCTGAGGTATGTGATAAAAGTTCTCCGCAACAGACATGTACTGATTCAGATAGACCAGGGAACCGCAAAGAGCTGCTGCAGCCAAAACAACTACAAGTGCCATCCTCTGCTTCATGCGGCTTGCAAACCTGAAAATGAGACTGCACGCGGCGTAGCCCTCGATGATATACATGGGTATCAGCCAGAGGATCCGGTAGTAGGTATCGCTCCCCTCATCGAAGGCCGCAACATAGACGATCTTGGTGACAGGCACAAGGAACCCGGCCAGGACAACAAGTGGCAGTACCCCAAGTATCAGCTTTTTCCTGATGTCCTTCTCGGTGACCGTCAGGTAGATAGCAGAAGCTATGAGCAAAATTATCTGCGCGGGGTTTCCGAAAAAGAGCTTCATCGAAACCCAGCACTCCATAAATATTCCGTACATACAGGCTCCATTCTCATCTAAAGAACAAAGAAAAATACGTTGCAAGATACAGCAAATTGGGGATCACGCACAAAAATGCCCCGAGGAGCACAGTCCATCTCCTCGACAGCACAAGTAAAAGGAGCGACAATAAAGCTATGAGGCCGCTTCCGAAGATAACTCCCATCGAGCTGCACACACCCGAGAACATATTGACAAGTGAGAGCATTATCCAGGGGCACGCCAAGAGGCGCCTTTCAGAGATTGCGTCGTACCTTGCGTAGCCGCTCCCCTCTCCGGGATAGTCTCTTCTCGCCTTTATATCCTCCATCATCCAGAGGAAGATCCAGAATATCATTGGAAAAACGATGTTTGCAACAAGCGCCTTCCCCTGCCAGGTCCTCATCAGAAAGAAGGTGGCCGGAGTGTATATCGAGACATTGCCAAACATCAGAAGAACTGATACTACTACCATAAATACCGGAATGACCTGCTGCCTGCTCCTGAACAGTATCCTTGCGATCTCACTGTACAATAGGTACACAAAAGGTATGACAAAGAGGGGGATCACCGAGTGCGAGAGGATCGTCGCATGGATACCCGACTGCCTTGCAACAAAGGCGATCCACATCGTTATAACCGCAAGGGCGTGCCTGATATCCAGCGATGTCGACGAGCCCGTGTAGGGAAGGATCGTGTTCATCACATCTGCCTGCTGGGCAAGAAGCGATTCAACAACATAGTACGCATCATCGCCGTCAAAGCTTGACATCACAACGCTCATCACCATCTGGAATATCAGAAGTGCGAAGAATATCCCCCAGTACACCTTGCTCTCAAACGTGTAATCCGTTTTGAAGAGCTTTGGGTCAGAGCGGGGGTTTAAGAAGTCCCTGATATCCGGGTGCGCTTCTCCCGGGAAAAGAGTCAGGCAGCTTAAGCTCCTCTTTTTAAGAAGATATATGCTCCTTGCTATTCCTAAGGCTCCCAAAAAAAGCGACACAATCGTAAAGCTCACCGTGCAGCAGGTGAAAGCGCTGTAGGTCACATTCAGCATGCAGGCAATCGATATGACTTCAAACACCGCCATGTACGACAAAAAGCCAAGAATATAGGTTATTCCGATTGTCCTTCTGTGCCTCGGCAATATGAAGTTAAACAAGAGCCCGATGCAAAAGGGTACGACAAGGACCCACAGCACGAGGGCAGGAAACGCAATCAAAAGTTTAAACAATTATTTTCACTCCGCCATCATAAGCTTTAAATGTTCCGTCAGGATATTAATGCCCGTCAGATTCTCACCGCCTCTGGGTATGATGAGATCGGCGTACTTCTTGCTGGGCTCAACAAACTGCTCGTGCATGGGCTTTACGGTGTCTCTGTACTGGGTGAGGATCGATTCGATGCTCCTCGCCCTCTCGAGCATATCTCTCTGTATCCTTCGCATGAGGCGCTCATCCGCGTCAGTGTCCACAAACACCTTGATGTCCATGAGGTCGCGGAGCTCTTTGCTCTCAAGTATGAGTATTCCCTCAAGAATAATTACGTTTTTGGGAACGACATGGATCGTGGCATCCGACCTGTTGTGTATAGTGTAGTCGTAAACAGGCATATCTATAGGCTCAAGATTCTTGAGTCTCTTTACATCCCTGATCATGAGGTCTGTATCAAAAGATGCCGGATGGTCATAGTTGAGTCTGCTCCTGTCCTCATAAGTCAGATCGTCGTGAGCCTTGTAATAGGAGTCGTGGTTGATGACAGCAATATCATCGCCAAACATCTCCTTTATCTTTCTCACGATAGTAGTTTTCCCGGATGCAGTTCCTCCTGCGATGCCTACTATACAAACCTTGTCCTTCATAGCGCTTCCCCCCAAAAGAATTGCCCTGAGAGAGATGAACTTCTCAGGGCATGAACATGCATTACCAAAATATCAGTCAACCTCTACTTCTTCCTCATCCCCGGCGCCCTTGCCCTCATCGGACTCGTGGTATTCCTTCTCGGTGTTGACGTTCCATATGTTGCTCCTGTCAGTTGCACCGCTCAAAATGTTCTTAACCGTCTCAAAGGAAGTACACATGGAGTGGTCGATGTTGTTGTATCTGTGCTGGCCGTTTCTGCCCACACAGTAGAGATTGTCTATGGTGTTGAGGTACTTGATAAGCTTGTCCATCTCCTCATAGGTGTCAAAGTATGCAGGATAAGCCTTCTTAACCCTCTCCATGTGGTAGTCGATGACTTCGGACGGACTGCTGATGAGGTTTAGTGTGACCATCTCAGCAATGGCCATTTTGGCGAACTCATCCTCTGTCATGTTCCACATCTGATCGCCCTCAAAGCAGAAATACTCAAGGCCTACCCACACCGTGTGCTCAAGGTCCTTCACAAGATAGGGAGACCAGTTGTTGTAAATCTGGAAGCGCCCCATCTTGACCGTCCTGTCCTGAACATAAACCCAGTTGTCCGGGACAATATTGCCAATTGTCTTTATGTTGGTCCTGTTCACAAGGTTGAGCTTCGGAACAAGAACGCCCAGTGTCATGTAATCGCGGTAGGGGAGTCCTGCCGCAATCCTGGCCGGCTCTTCCGGGACATCGTTCATCCCTGCCACAAGGTCCTTGACAGGCATCGAGCTGATGACAACATCGCCGTCCATATCTATTCTCTTCCCGTCCTGCTCATAGGTGACTCCAAGGATGTGATTGCCATCCTTGCGGATCCCTACTACCTTCGCGTTCATGATGATGGTTCCGCCGAGCTTACCTATCTCCTCAGCGGTCACATCCCAGAGCTGACCGGGGCCGAGCTTGGGATAGCTGAACTCCTCGATGAGGGAGGTCTCGACCTTGCCGCCTGTCTTTCCGAACATCTTGCGGAGAGCGTTCTTAAGGACTGCCATGATCGACACGCCCTTTACGCGCTGTGCTCCCCAGGAGGGGTCGATCTCCGACGGGTGCCTGCCCCAGAGATTCTCCGTGTAGTACTCAAAGAACATGGAGTACAGCTTCCTGCCAAATCTGTTGACATAGAAATCCTCGAGAGATCTCTCTTTTCTCTTGAAGATCATGGCATTCAGATACGAAAAACCGCAGGCTATGGTCTTTAAAAGTCCCATGTTCTTAAAGGTCTCAAACTTTAGGGATATCGGGTAGTCATAGAATTTCCTGTCGAAAAAGATCCTGGACACCCTGTTGCGCCTTAGCATGACCCTGTCAGTCTTCTCAGGGTCCGGTCCTCCCTTTTTCATCTTCATATGTCTCTTTAAAACTATATCGTCATAAGTGGGCGCGCCCTGCTGAGGAAGCATATTCTCCCACCACTCGTTGACCTCAGGCACCTTGGAGAAAAATCTGTGTCCTCCCATATCCATCCTGTTGCCCTTGTAATCAACAGTTCTGGATATTCCGCCAAATTTATCTGTCTCTTCGAAGACAACAACCTCGTAGTCTCCTGACTTTTTCAGAAGTTCATACGCCGCCGTGAGTCCCGCAGGCCCTGCTCCGATGATCAGTGCTTTTTTCATACTGTTTCCCTCTCTAATCATAATAAATAAAGTATAAACCACCGCAGTTTTTTCTTCAACCTAAAGCGAAAGTATATTCCGCCCGATAAATATCATGATGCGATTCAGCTATTGTTTTCATCTTTATAACGTTATGTTATTATCGTTATGCAGTTTATTTCTTAAGACTTTCTTAAGATTAGCGGCAGATTTTATTAATTTTTGGAGCAAATCATTACTTTTTTCATTTACGGGTGTTAGAATGTATTCGTGAATCAGAGATCAAAGAAAACCACTGCTTTTAGCAATACGTGAGGAGAGATATATGAAAAAAATACACAGTCTTTTACTGGCAGGCATATCCTGCGCGGGCATCCTGCTGGGAGGATGTTCACTTTCAAATAACGACGCCAGGGAAGCGGTTGAATATATCGGTGATACGGCTTCAGAGGAGGATTCATCTGTAGATGACGCGTCGGCCAGGAACTCAATAGTGGTTGTAAACGACCTCTTTGAGCCCATACTCGAAGAGACATCTTCTTCAAAGGACTCAGACAAAGAAGAGAAAGAAGAAGAAAAAGAGGATGAGCAGAAAGAGGAAACAGAAAGCGATGTTGAGGATGCCGACAAAGTCAACATAGTCTTCTTTGGCGACAGCCAGTTTGCAAACGGGCGCGATGACGGCTCTGACCTTCCGACACTGACCGGCAAAAGAGTTCCGAACTCTGTCATCTACAACCTGGGAATAGGCGGCACCACCGCATCGATAGAAGCCTCCACAAATGATGTCAGCCCTTCATCCCTGACATCGACGAGCTTTCTGGGAATGACCTACTGCCTTACTGGTGCTTCTGACAGGAACAGGACGCTTGAGAGCTATCCTGACGTACTCGAGACCATGAACAGGATCGATCCCGAGACTGTCGACTATTACGTCATAGAGTACGGCGCCAACGACTTCATCAACGGTGCAGCGCTCGATTCCACAGAAAACGTATCAAGAGCCGAGGGCGCCCACGCCTATTACAACGCTCTCTGCGCCGGCATAGATGAGCTCAGTGAGATATCGCCGGATGCGACCTTCATCCTGCTGACTCCCTTCTACGGGATTTATACAACAGACGACGGGACTTATATAGGCGATTCCTATATCGTCAGCAACGGAGTGGGAACTCTTGCAGACTATGCGCGCAAGATGACAAACGTATCCGAGGATAAGCACACTTATCTTCTTGACTGTATGTTCATGACAAAGTGTGACCTCTACCTCGACACGGCATCAGAGTACCTCATGGACAACCTGCACTTATCACTTACAGGCCGGCAGATCTTCTCAAGGCTCCTTGCTCACATTCTGAACTTCACGCTCAAGAATGAGCCCTACGCGTACCTTGAGACCGATTTCATCAAGATTGCCGAGTTTGATCCCGATGAGTATTACAGATACGACGAGCGCATGATGAAGGAGTACTACGCAGAGTCCTGGGAGAAGTACATAAAGGGAGTATTCCCTCTCGCCCAGCCCTCTGAGGAAGCGCTTGAAGAGTACGGTTCAGGCGAAGATGATGACTGATTTTAAAAGGGTGACAACCACGTTGTCACCCTTCTTTTAACTCATCCACAAGGTCAGAAACATCCCCGTCGCTGTCGAGGTCATCTATCATGTACTGCATGATAAATCCCGGTCTGTCCCTGTAAAAGCCGTCGATAAGTCCGACTGCGGTCCCAAAATCAATATCATCAAACGGGGGCTCATAGTCCTCTATATCGGGGTAGTTTTCAAGCTCATGCTCTCCCCTGAACCGTGCCTGTGACTGTATGTCCTGAACGCGGTATTTTTCCGCCATCTCCCAGAGCTTTCCCGAAACATCTTCATATCTGAAATTGTTGTTTATCATGTCCATCATTGATTCTACGAACAGTTTCTTAGACTCATCATTTTTTATCAGAGATGCAAAGAGCCGGTCGTCGACTAAAGGCCCCGTATCGGTCCACCAGTTGCCATACAGAAATGAGTCCACGTCTGCCGTGTTCATCCCTTCATCAAGGCTCGCCGTGTCATCGAGGTCATATAAAAGCCACCTCCACCTTCCGTCACCATATTCAGAGTCTGTCCTTTCCCTGCACCGCCACAGAGCCACATTGTTGTAGTAGGCATCGCTGTTTCCAAGAAAGATCTCGGCGGCATAGTAGTCAGCTGCGCTCCTGACATCTATCACTTTCTTTATGTACTCATAGTTTTCCCCGTCCGACAGGTCATTTTCTTCAGTAAATTTAAGGATATCGAGGTACTGCGCAAGAAACCCGCTGTTCTCCTCATCGGTATCGTAGCTTCCATAGCTCTTTTTCAAAATGGCAACATTTTCAGGATCTACCCCATAGTGGTTAGATACATAGTTTTCCGATACTCTCTCCTGGATGTTGTAAAGCCCCCAGTACTCTCCGTTTAAAAACAGCACGCACGGAACGCCCTTCTGCGTTCCCACCGCACGGTCCTCAAGGAGAGACTGATGGAACACATCCCTCATTTTTGTCACATAGAGGTCCTCTCCGCCGCCACCGCTTCGAAGGCACAGACTATCATACCTGTATCCGTTGTCCAGAAAATCATATCCGAAATACTCCTGCCCGTCGTATTCCTGCCTTGAATAGATATTGAAGCTCTTCTGGTTGAGTGCAACCGACCAGCCGCCGTGAATCCGTATCCCCAAGCTCTTGTCAAAGACCGCGTTGTGGTTCTCATCGAAATACTCTATCTGCGCTCTCCTCTCCCAGCCTCGTCCCTCCATCGCGTAGTTCGCGTGGTAATAGGAAAAGTCCCTCTCTCTGTCATCCTTGTCATACTTGGCGGTATACCGGTCGTAGACGTTGCCGATCATGTATATGCCCTTGTAGTAGTCAAAAAAATCTCCGGGCGATACCGTCAGCGATATTATAGGCATATCCCTGTAAAGATCCTCATCAAGCCCGACAAAAAAGGTTCTCGTTACGACATTGCTGACGCCCTTATCCGAGATGCATACGGCCTTGATGACAGTTCCCTTGTCGACCTCGTAGTCAGGAAGATATCTGTTGTCATTGGAAATACCGTCTATCGCAGAATAGACATTTTTTTCACTGCTCCTGTCAGTTATTTTTATCGGCCCGTCATATACCGGCGATTCCTCGTCCGGGTCAGTCCCGTCGAGAGTATAGTGTATAACTCCCTCTTTGGATGTAAGTTCAACTTCTATGTCCTTACTAAACCAGCCACCGTCGGCGGAAAAGACCGGGGCGGAGAGGACAATGTTTTTACGTGGCGTAAGCTGTCTTTCAACATAGTAAGGCGATGGATAAGTTATGGTATATGTCTTTAAATCTGAGTAAGATACTGCCAGAACCTCATCATCTGAAAGGTCCCCCGGAACCGGAACATAGCTTAGTACCTTGCCATAGGGGTCTGTTAACAGGCACGCCTCGCCATTCGAGATTTTAAATCCCAGGTCGTGGACATCGACAGGAACATAACCCTCGCTGTATTTAGAGACATCATCCTTATTATCACTGCACCAGGCAATTACAGCCTTCCCAGGCTCAACGTTTATATCTCCAAAGACGTATTTCATAAGAGAGCGCTTATCATCCGACAGTCCATACCCCTTCAGATTTATGGTCTTATTCGTGGGATTATAGATCTCAATGTAGTCAGCTCCATATTCACCGTTGTCATCATAGGCGGCATGCACATTGTGGGCGCATACTTCGGATATCAGGACATCAGTATTATTAAGAGCAGCTTTGTGGCTCTCTGCATCCAGATACTGCACCAGCGCTATTCCAAGAAGCGCCGCGAAAAGAGCGCAGATCATGACCTTGTTTTTCTCCCTGCGGTCACCGTCCGTCAGTATAAAAAAAGCCAGTATGATAATAAGCGATATTGCGCTGACAGCCACTGCCACAAAAAGAGCCGGTATGTGGTAGGCTGCAGATATCTCATGCTCTCCCTCAGGGACAGCTATCAGCATCATTCCGCCGCTGTCGTAAACATCCGCTCTTTCTCCGTCTATCTCTACATCCCACCCCTCATCGTAGGGGATTGTGAACAGAACGTATCCGTCGCCTGAAAGAGATGTCCCGGCGTTAAAGCCTCTGCTGTTTTTTTGGAAGTTCTTAACACTGCGTGCAGTATTTTGGGCTACAAGAGAGGATATTGCCCTGTTATCAAAAAGAGCATTCTTCTCCACATGCTCTTTGTCCTCTTCGATGAGCCGCGTCACATCTTCTGCAGTAGCAGAATCTATCCCAAGCTCGTCTACCAGCTCGTCCGGGACAACCGCCGCATATAAAAGTGCGATACCCCTCTGCTCTACAGGAAGAGTTCTGAGTTCCGATTCAGAGATCACTTTGTCTGCCTCAAACCCTATCGGACAGGCTTCAAGTTCATAAATGTTCCACTCTTTGCCGTAAACCTCAAACGATAAATACGGGTCCTTGAGCTTATCAAGAACCGCGTCGGGATAGCGCTCCTCCACTTTGTTTTCGCTCATCACAAGATATCTGCCTCCCAGAAACTCAGGAAGCCCCGGGATAAAATTCTTGTTCATCCTGCGCGATACATCCCAGTGGTCAAAGAGCTCGTCAAATTCGATGACAGAGCTGCTGGTTGTGGATGAGTAACTGCCAAGGCCCGTCACATTTTTGCCTGCCGCAAACATTATCATCGTATTTGTATAGTTCCTGTAGCGGTAGCTGTCAGGAATCTCGGGAAACTGCATCGATGCGGTATACGTATTCTTGAATTCATCGTGAGATACAGGAGATGCGTCAATATAGAGCTTTTCCGCATAAATAAAGGTCAGAATACTTGAAAGTATGATCCCGCAAAAAAGTGTAGCCCTGTATTTTCTGTCATCGCGGATTTTCATCACAGCGATGGTAAAGAGCATTGACAGGATGGTAAAAACTATCTCAAGAATAAACCTCAAAGGATGATAGAGAAGGCTCTCCCCGTCCTCTCTTATTAGACACACGGATATCCCCAAAAATGCCACAAGGAGTGTCTCTATGAGCGCGGGCACCTTAAAGCTGTACTTTTGTCTGTTTTCCAGTACAAGGACGCTTTCAAGCGCCATGATCAGTATGAGGAAGTACCACCATCTGTGATACACGATAGTAAACAAGAGAAATGCGCCGTTTCCGGCAGGAATAAAAGATATCAGCACAAGGAAACATGTAAGGCGCGATAAATAGTCCCTGTTGTGCAGGATGTAGGCAATGACGCACAGGATCCCGACAAGGGGAAGAAAGGCGTTAGTTGACGACCACTCATGAAACATCAGGCACGTCTCATCGAGCATTGCATCCCCCGGAAGGAGAAGTCCTTTCAGGATATAGAGTATGTGCTTAAAGTCATAAAGATACATAACCTCGGACAATCCCGCTGATGCACGCTCGTTGTCCATTATGTATCTGATGCTCGGGATAAAGATGATGCCTGAGAGCCCTACCCCCAGAGTGCCAAAAAGGATGCAGCCTGCAGCCTTTAAATAAGTCTCTCTGCGTCTCCAGCTAACTCTGAACACAAAGTAAATGACCACGGCCACAACGCTCTGAATGAAGAACACATAATTCGTGACACAGTTAATAAAGACAGCAAGCGCAAAGAATATGCCCTTCCTGCATCTTTTCGAAGGCTCTCTCTCATCGATGATCCCGTCACAGCCTGCCAGCATCAGCGGAAAAACCGCCGTTATGTCATGGAAACAGTAGAAAGACAGATTCGTACACTGAAGCCCCGAAAAGGCATAGAGAATAGCCCCTGCCATGGCAGCAAAGGACGTCTTCGTATGTCTTTTGATAAAAAAATACGCGGTATAGCAGGCTGTCAGATACTTCAGAAAAAAAATAACGCCTATGATGTATGGGAGAAACTTTCTTGATACCAAAAAGACCGGGTAGTAAAAGATGCTCCCTATGCCGTAATACCCATAGGCATAGAGCATCGGGGTCCCGAGGTCAAAATTCCACATATACGTGTTCAGACCATTTTCAAACGCGTCCCGAAAGTTAAAAAGGAAGGGCAGCATCTGATTGTCAAAGTCATCAGATATATGATAAAATCCGCCGTTTCGCACGGTTACATACATGATAGGGATAAGGGCAGTAACAGCGCACATCAGCAGAAAGAGATGTTTTTCTTTTTTGTCCTGTTCCAAAGGCTCACCTGCTCCTTACTTTTCTTTGGCGTAATCGCTGTCCTTGTGCCGATGAAGCATATTGAGCTGCATCTCAAACTGCCTCCTGTCGTTTATCGCAAGGGTCGACAGAATGATCCCCGCAAACATGCTGATAACAGCTGCCATCATGACAAAGCAGCACACAATAAGCGTCGGAAATCTGGGCACCATATGGGTTGCCCAGTACTCAGTGAATATGGGTGTAACGAATATAATGGATAGAATAGCAAGAAATGCCGCCACTATGCTGAAGAACCCAAAGGGCTTGTAGCTGCGATACAGCCTTGCTATGGTGCGAAGGACCTTGAATCCGTCGGCGTAGGTGTTCAGCTTGGACACCGAGCCTTCCGGGCGGTCCCTGTAATCAATTACGACGTTGTCTATCTGCATATTGTTGTAGACAGCGTGGATCGTCATCTCAGTCTCTATCTCAAATCCCTTGGAGAGGACCGGGAAGGTCTTTACGAACTCATAGGAGAACGCCCTGAATCCGGTCATAATATCCCTGACGTTACATTTAAAGAGCTTGTTGATGCTGCCGCGCACTAGGTTATTTCCGAAATTGTGGAAGGGCCTCTTGTTCTCCTGATAGTAGGTAGATGAGAGTCTGTCGCCAACAACCATGTCGGAGTTGTGGGTCAGGACAAGGTCCACCATCTCGGGAGCTGATTCCATGGGATAGGTGTCATCTCCGTCAACCATCACGTATACGAGGGCATCGATCTCGCGGAACATCCGCCTTATTACATTGCCCTTGCCCTGCATATATTCGTTTCTCACAACAGCTCCGGCAGCCTCTGCAATCTCTGCAGTGCGGTCCTGTGAGTTGTTGTTGTAGACATAGATTGTCGCCTCGGGAAGAGCCGCCTTTGCGTCCTTAATAACCTTTTCAATCGTCTTCTCTTCGTTGTAACAGGGAATTAAAACTGCAATCTTATCCAAAACGCTTCCTCCAAAAACTGCTGATATTTTCCGCCCCGGCCGCAGCACCTGTTATATACACCGGAACATATATAAACACATATCTTGCCCTCGCCTCGAACAGGCACAGAAACAAAAATATACCGATCAAAGTCATCTGGATGACCATGCCCTTTTTGCGGTCAGGTGACCTTAAGAAAAAGAGATTCAAGACAAGCACAACGAGCCATAGCGCATGAAACGCGGATGCAAGCACCTGGTAATACTCTCCCTCATAGATAAAGAGCTTTTTCAGAAAGGGCGAGAAAACCTGATCTTTGTCATCATAAAGCGGTGAGTAGAAGTCTCCCTCTATGCCGTAGCCAAAGGTCCCGTCATTGTAATTGACAAGTGTCTTCCTTGCCTCAAACATAAAAATGCCAAAAGGCAGCAAGGCCTTTATTCTCTTTTTGGCCTCTGAGAGGCAGTACTCGTATCTGTCATCATATTTCGGTATGAAGAGGGCGCTGTCGCTGTCCTCAAAATTAAAGGTTCCCGCCTCGTAGTCATTGAACCCCATCATCAGATAGTGCGTAAAGGGGCAAGCCTGCTCAGGATCAAGCACAATGCCGCAGGAGACATACATCGCCCTGAAAAGCCCCGCGGAAATCACAAGAGCAAGTATGGAACATACAAGAGCCCGTAAATAGCCTGTTATCTTCTCTCTCGCGATAACGGCCCTCAGAATATCCATCAAAAAAGTTATCGAAACCGCAATAGTTGCAACTGCGGATGTCGCCTTGAGTCTGTACGCAAAAACAGCTGCGGCGCCAAACAGAAACGAAAGGAATATCTTCCTTCCCTTCTGCGCACCGTTTTCAGACGCCTTCATATATATCCATATCAGAAATACGGGGGCCGCAACTCCGAGGCTGTCCGTGTAGATCACTGAAAACCAGGGTGATAACATCACCAGCAAAAGATATATTAAAAGTCCTGCTCTCACGGCGATCCGGCTTCCCGGTAGCATCATTTTAAGGATATCAGTAACGAGATATCCGCCAAAGGCAGAGAGCATGCATCCAAGGATCACCAGGACAAAGCTCGCGATCTCAAAATCAGTAACTCCGGCCAGGATACACAGCCTGAAAATCCCGTACTCGATCAGGTGCATCAGGATATTGTTGGTGTAGTAAGAGTAGTACAGCTCCGGAGTCTCAACAGTTCCCACAAGCGCCTGCTGCCATGCCTTCTCCGACACGGTTCCTGCATCCCACCCGGAGTTGTAGTGGTAAAACCAGATCATTAATACCTGAAGCACAAATCCCGCAATGAGTATTGGCACCGGGTTTAACGGCCTGTCTTTAAATAATCTCATAGCCAGAAAGAGCGCAACAAACCCAAGTGCTGCCAGAGGCAGGTTTCCCAACAGGAACTCCTTTTTTACCCATATGGGGATTGTGAGATTTGTCATAAAAAGCACGATAACGCAGATCCACAGAAAAACCGCCTTGTGGATCAGACTTATCAGCCCCGAGAAAAAATCTGTAAGTTTATTTGATGCCGTCGTCATTATTGTTCCGGTTTCCAATTTTCATTCTCTCATGACCGCCGATCCTGTTGGCAGCGTCCTGGTCGCCCCTTAGGATTGCGTTTACCAGCTGCATCCTGAAGCCCGCGTCGATGAAGTCGCAGTGCTTGCAGAAGGGATAGTTCTGTCTCCCCTCAGCAATCTTTCTCCTGACCTGCTGGAACTTCTCAGATCCCCAGGCTTCCTTCAGTGACATCTTATTAAGGTCACCGAAGTCGGTGGTCTCAAAGTTGTCGCAGCAGCACAGTCCCATCTTGCCGTTTGGCATTATCCACATATCGGTAAAGGGCAAAAGGCAGGTTTCCGTTATGACCTTCTCTGTCTCCTTCTTGTTGGGAGCGCTTCCTGCGCGGTTTGTGAGAACCTCCTGAAGGTACCTCATCTGTATCTGGATATCAAGGTCCTTGAACTCATCGGGGTGAGCCTTGACATAGTCATACAGCTCCTGAATATTCTTGTGGAGCTTCATCTCCATCGAATAGTTGTTGATGATCAGCTGGTTTATGTAGGGAGCAACCTCCTTGACCTTGTCGATTGTCAGTATCAGGCCGTTGGTCGACATGAAGATAAAACTCTCAGGGAGCTTCTCTCTGGCGTACTTGTGTCTCTCAACTATCTTGGTGTCAAGGAGAGGCTCATTGTTGCCGTACAGAGTCAGATGCCCCTTGTAGCCCCAGTCTGCAAGCTGGTCTATGATGCTCCTGTAAAGATCGTCATCGATTTTGGCAAGCGGTCTTTTCTCAGCGTGCACATTGGCCGTGCAGAAGGCGCAGGTGGAATTGCACCTGTTAATGGTCTCGATGTTCACAACATTTGGCATCGGAACCTCTTTGGAATTCAGGAAATAGTCGCAGTAAGCCTTCTGTGACTTTCTCCTTGTCACAAACTGAAGCTTTAAATATGCGTTACTGGCAAGCATAGGGAAGTGTTTTCTGGCAAACCACCCGAATTTTCCCATGAAACTGTTAACTCTTATCGGCATCTCATATCTCCTTTGAACTGCAAATATAATCATTCCGTGACCGGATTGTCATTCCTCTGGTAGAGATAGTAGGTGTGGTCAAAATCATAGAACACACATCTCTCAGTCATCACCTTGTCATACAGATCTCTCTCACCCTCTGCAGGAGTATCACACGTCACAATAAAATCCGCCTCTCCCGAGTGGAGATATCTCTTCTGATATTCCAGCACCTCGTCCATATTGAGAGTCTGGGTCTGGAAGTAGTAGCATATCGGCTCTATATCGAGCACGGTATAAAGTCCCACGTCAAAGGTAAACTCAACAATCAGCCCCGGGTCCTGAACTCCTGATGCCTTTATATGATCCCTGAACTTATATAGCCAGAGGCCGTCAGCAGTTACTCCCATGGTCTTCACATTCATGGACAAAAACCAGATGAGACAGGCGCCTGCCACAAGGGCAACCGGACACAGAACAAAGCGGACTGTTTTGTTTATAAGCTTTTCTATTATATAACAAAACGGAATAAAACCAAACACCACAAAGGCGTTTATCGGAAACGAATAGTAGGGAAGACTCACACCTCCTATAAATATCACCAGCACAAGGAAAAGAAGCAGCATTCCAAGGTTGATGAGCTCAAACAGCCCCAGCTTTATCGTAACAGCCGTCTTCTCCCCTCTTATCAGGTAAGTGACGCAGGACGCAGTGAAGTAAACTATCCCGATCAGAATAAATACAAAGACAACCTTATTGTTCAGGAAATGATTTTTTAATATATCGTAAAAGAGGTATGCCCTCTCGCCTATCGTTATCTTCTTGGAGTACTCAAACACATTCTTGTAGATGTAGACATACACCCAGCTGTAGAGCGATCTGTTTACCGCAAAGTATATTACCCAGGGGAGCGTTGCAAGTCCCATTCCACCGAGGAAAACAAGGCAGCTCTTAAACGCCTTTTCAATCTGAACGTCCCCAATGATATCCGCAAAGAATATCATCATCATGAACGCGAAGTAAAAGCCGAGTGAATTGAACTTTATGTTGAGGACGCAGCCGGCAAGCACTCCGCCAAGAAGGACAGTCCCATAACCGCAGGGATGCGGATACTCTTTTCTGAAATACTTCGCGGACAGGTACAGCCCCCACATGATGAAGGGAAACAGAAACTCCTCAGCGCTGCCTCCCCAGTAAAAATTCCCGGATGAGTAGATGACCGCACCGGAGAGAGATGTCACAACATAGGGCATCTGCCTGCTGCCTAAAAAAAGCTGTGAGATGCGAAAAATGGCCCTCAGCGAAAAGTATGCCGCAATTATCTCCATCAGATACACACCAAAAAAGGTGGTCGGCGATATGAGGGATGCAAGGCCGTAGATAAAATAGAGCATAATGCCCTTCTGGTCAAACAGATCCCTGTACGGCACAAAGCCCCTGAAAATACACTTCCCGACAGTAAAGTAACTGTTGGCGTCATCCCAGAGATTAAATACATACAGAAAAGACGACCTGCTGCAGATAGTCATGATGACTGCCGCTGACAAAAAGCACCACACATAGGGCATAATATCGCGCTTTTCGTAAACCGCATCAAGATCATATTGTCCTTTTTTTATTCCGAGTAATACGTCCAAAGAGCACCTTCAATCTATTGTTGCCGCTTCGTTTGCAGGCAGTAACAATCCTCTTTTAATACACAGATACATGGTCACAAAAAATGCAGCCACAGAAACCACAAGTGAGAGGTTCCAGAATACGGAAGGTTTGTAGGTGAGTGTTATGTCTCCTTCAAATCCTGCAGGGATGAGTGCGCACGCCCTCTTATCCTCAGCCTCTGTAACCTGTATTATACCCTCTTTTGTCCTTACAATATACCCGGGATAATATACTCTCGGGAACGTCACTAATTGAGCGCTCTCTGATGGATTTATCGCGTATCCGTCTATCCTGACTCCGTTCTGGGACAGCTCCTGAAAGCTTCCTCCTGCCGCCTCAAGGTCTGATGCGTCCACCCGGTTGATGCAGTTGTCAAGGTCGTACCCCTGCGGCAGAAATTCCGCGTTGTACAGGGCGCTGAAGTCAAGTGAGCGGAAAGAATTGATAAACTCAAACTCCGGCATCTCGTTGGCGTAGGCCCCGATAAGGTCAGTCCCCTGAATTACAAAGGCTGCAAACACGCCGAGGATGACAACTTTTGCGATAGTCATGTGCTCTTCTTTCACTTTAAGGCTTGAAAATATCAGGACTGCCATCACAGAAACCGTGAGAGACACGGGCCCAAGCAGCCTGTAGCTGTGCTGGAAAATCCCAAGCGCGTCATAGAGAGTATTAAAGTGGAGATAGAGCCACTTATACGGGAACAGTGTCGTCGCCTGCCACAGAGGGATAAGCGTACACAAAAATATCGGCGTCAGTATCTTTCTTGTTTTCGATGAGATTATGTCCTTGTTTGCATGGATAAAGACCATGATGATAATGAGAAATACGACAAGGGTCGCAGGCCCCAATGTAAGAGGCATCTCATTGTTCATCCCGTGAAGGGCAGCCCTCGTATCCGCCGTAATATCGTAGTGGTTTGAAAAGAGCTGCGCCGGTATGACCGCCTGGTCGTAGAAGTGAACCTGAGCGTCAGCCACCTTCATCTCGATCTTGAAGTAGTTTGCAAGAAAGGGAACAATGTACCACGCCGACAAAATAACTGTGAGCCCGATCGATTTTGCTGTTTCAAGCCATACCCTCTTAGACCTCAGCTTGTCAAACGAAAAGAGCATGAATATGACCGCGTAGGCAACACCCATGACGCTCCCGAGAACGTGAGTGGCCAGAAATCCGCTCATTCCAAGGGCAATATAGACATAGGGCTTAATCCTGTGCTCCTCCTCGTCAACGTAATAAAGTCTCACAAGTCCCAGCGCAAATAGAGGCGCAAAGGTGTAGCAGCTGGCTGCCCCGAGAGCTCCCCTCGAATAGACAGCCGCAAGTCTTGGAAGGGCGAATACATACATTAAAGTGCCGCCAAATCCGACATACCTGTTTCCCCTTGCAATACGCCTGAACGAGAAGTAAGCTATCACTGCCGTCAACACATTCACCGCAAACAGGAAACACTTATAGGCGGTCTCGAGTCTGAATCCCACAAAATACATAAATGCGGGGAAGTACAAAAAGAAGTCGGGGTAGAAAAGTCCCAGCTCATAGCCGTAATTATTGATAAACTCAGGATAAATGTAAGTCGGGAACTGCCCGCTCCTGAGCCCCTGCGCAATATTGTAGATACGGTAGTAGTGAAAGCGCATGTCAAGCCCCTTGAGGAGGTGCCCCGCAAAGAGCGGAAGGGAGGATACCAGGATCACTGCCAAAAGTCCCACCACGATAAGGCGATTGTCCCTTACGTACTTTCCGATAGCGCTACCGGAGTCAAATGCAATGACAAGAACAACATCCAAGAGCAGGAACAGGATAAAAAGACATATAAGGGGCGGAAAGAGCGAGCGCCCCGCAAGCCTTGTTATCTGCGCAGAAGTTACCGTCACAGTTGATGTGCAGTCATCATCGAGAACAACTCTCAGTTTAACCTTTGTTTTATCTGTGGCATGAACATAGAAAGATGCATGACTCTTGGCTGATGTCAGGAATATCTTTTCAGACTCGGAGTAAGGATAAAATCCCTCGTCGTCATCTGCCGACATATACGCTCCGACAGTGCTCCTGATCGGAACAGTTGAGTCGTAGTCCACGTCAACCTGGTAGACACCTTTTATCAGATCAGTCGCCGGGAACACCAGTCTCCTTCTCTGTCCGAGATCGGTAGCCCCGTCTATCTGGTTGGACATAAGGCCCTCCGCCCTCTCGTAATCTGTATCCAGGTCCGAGGCATAGCCTATGTCCTCCTGCGTGTATAACACAGAAGTAAAATTTTTCCCGTTCGTGATGAGAACCGCCATGTATACTATCATGACCAGTATCTCTGCTGCGATGATTGCCGCCTTTACTTTGGCAGCCTTAATATTCTTGATCTGCATTTCACATTAAACCTTATCTGTTTGTATTCTGTATAAGCCTGTATGAGGCAGGAGGTGTCCGTCAACGCCTATTTTGGGCTGCCACAAGCCTTTTCAGCACTTCGTAGCAAAAAGTCATGGTCCCGCAAACTGTCATCGCTATAACGCAGTAGATGACCGAAACCAGAAGAAGTGACGGAACAGCCGGATGCATCCTGTGAACAAGAGGCTTTAAAAAGTTCCCGACAATGGGCTCTGTGAGATATATCCCGAGTGTAAGGGAGGAAACAAGAGCGGCAGCTCTCGCCACACTCTCCGGGAGAGGTCTCACGGTAATATAGTACTTCACGATCAAAAAGAGACTGATGGTTATCAGAAAATCATAGCCCCTGAATACATTCTCAGGCCCGTCGAAATACGTAAGAGCGCACTCCAAGAGGTTTGCCAGAAGGAAAGCTGCCGTCACGGTCCGGATTTTCCAGCCGCCAAGCGCCCTCACGTCAAGCTTTCTGTCAAGTCCGAATCCGACAACAGGGTAAAAGACACAGTCAACGGTAAATATCACAGGTTCAAACTCTGATGCAAGATGGATATTGCTGTCCAGAACCTTGTTGAGAAACAGAAAAACCATCGGGATAATCCCGGTGATCACTGTGCGCATGACTATAAGGTAATACACATCGCGCAGCGTAATCTTTTCAGTGACATATCTCATAAACCTTGCCATCAGTAAAATCCCGATATATGCGTACAGGTACCAGTATGGTCCAGCTCCGTCAACATCAGCTGATGCAAACGTCCTGATAAATCCCGGCAGATACAGATATCCCTTGTTTGCAACGTTGGCGATAAGGGAAAACACCAACAGGATCACAAAAAACTTACACGTCTTTTTCATCAGGGCATCTGTCCTGATATCCTTATTCAGCATAAGCGTCCCTGTTATCATATAGAATATCGGGACATTGACCTTTACCAGCATTCCCACAAAGAGGTGCCAGAAAACAAGCAGGATGGGCGTTCCTGCGTCATAGTCAAAGCAGGCGATATACCCGGGCGTATGATTTAATATCACCAGAAAACAGGCAATGATCCGAAGGACGTCCAGATATGATAGGCGCCCCTTATCACTTGTCAATTCTATCTCTCCCCCTTTCCGGACAGAGGGCCCCGGCAATAAGGTCAAGAAGCCTTTTGAGCCCGAACCCTGCATATGGAAGATAGTAAATATAGTATCGCATTGCATATCTTGAGGACCCCTCCCAGAATTCGTGGAAAAGAATTCCTCCAAATATCAAAATCAAAAGAAGCATCTCGGATGCAGACGGCTTCCTCTTTCTGAGATTTCCCAAAAGATAAATAAAAGCTCCGAGGTAGCATACCGTCATAAACACGTTCATGATCCATATCAGCAGAGGACACCCCTTGTCGGAGCCAAATACAAGGTATGACACAAGCGGCGATGAGTTTTCAACATGTCTGCTCACGAGGTCCAGATTGTGGGTTGAGACGCATACCGAATCCGCCCACTGCGTGGTGAACTTCCTGACAAAAAATCTGGCCCCGTGGAGAGGCCTTTTTGCAAACTCTCCGAGAGTTTCCTTAATATTCTGAATAGCTGCTGCCTTTGTTGCAGCCGTGTCATAATTGTTTTCCGCAAACACTTTGTAGTTGTAGCCGTTGTACCATCCGTCCTCGAGATCACTCTCCTGAAGTCCCATGGCGATGTGGGAAAACGCGGGATTCCCCTCAGGAATGGCCGAAAGCCCTGTCAGATTGCAGTAATACAGGTCAATGGCTTTTTGTACACCAAACGTTATCATAACAAATGCCGCAGCTATAAGTAGCCTTGAAAAGAGCTCCTTGCCAAACTTATTTTTATCTGCTTTCTCTGAAAAAGCTCCCAGAAAGAGTATCGCGATAAGGGCTATCAGAGTTATCTCGCAGTTCGTCTTAAGCGCAACCGCAACTGCGATAGCGGCTCCCGAGATGAGTGCATATCTTATTTTTCCTCTCTTTGTAAAGAGGATCATGGCATAGAGGGCTATCGTCTGAGGAGCCATGCTCAGTATATCGCCGTAGATGTAGGTCACATAGTTGTAGAAAAAGAGAGCTCCGACCGACAATAGCGATGTAACGGCGCAGATCTGTCTGTCACCAAATATCTCCCATGTGATCTTGTAGATCAGATAAAGGGTTATCAGTATTGAAAAAAGCTGCAGAATATCCCATACAAGGTAGTTGCTTGGGCCAAATATGCTTCCCACTATCTGCCCGAAGAATACGTACCCAAGCTGAAAGGGCCAGATAAATAGATATCCCCCGGGCTCTGTCAGGGATGAATAATCCCCCTCCATAAACGCGTTTATAATGTTGTCCAGAGTTTTTGAGTCATTTACCGCCTGCGGACGGATCGTAAGTATCAGCAGAAGGCAGTACGCACAGATAAATAATAGAGCTGCGGCAGCGAAACCCCTGTGATTCTCAAATGCCTTTTTCCGATACAGCAGGTAAAAAAAGGCTATCACCAGAACCGTCAGCATGAAAAGCAGCGGGATATTCTCGCGCCCGTATTGCGGCCAGTCCTCATCGTATCCCATGTCGTAGTAGATGGTGGTTAAGGAGCTCACCGCCAGTACTAATGCAGCCGCTATCAACAGGCTCCCGGAAATTATTCGGTTAAACACTAATACCGCTCTATTCACAACTAGTTCTTCCCTTTTATAGCAACCGACTCCTTGCCGTAATAAGTTGCGACAACGGTGTTCTCCCAGATAGTCGCATCCTCGTAAATATCGCTCTGGAACAGAAGCTCAGGTCTTACTGAGTGAGGCTCAAACCTGGGATTTTGCTCATTCTCATCAAGAAGTACCGATAGTCTCTCCTTCTTTTCTGCGAGGTACCTCCCCGCAGATCCTGAGCAGATGTCGAACGCAGCAGATGTCGCGGAGTAGTAGTGCGGATCGACATGAAGGAACAGCGCCGATTCAAAAACAAAAGTGATGGCGCAAACAAGCACAAGGACAGACGAGGTATAAGACAGCACTTCTTTGTCCTTCTCTGAAGTTCCTGAACCCTCATTATCTTTTATCCGGATATTCTGCCTGATATAGGTTATAAGGTAAAACTCAGTCAGAACCAGAACTATAACAAACTGTATCCATATAGTTGCTACAATCCTGCCTCCGCCAAGGTTGTCGACCGCAAAGAGTGGCGGAACCATGCATGCCGCCGTTATGCTGATGGCAAAAGCCGTAAAGAGGAACGGATGCAGCAGCTTCTGCTGCATCTTCCCACTCATTTTCCAGAAGAGTACGCCCAGTATCACAAGGGCAACTATCACTTCCCATCTCAGCATCTGCCCGAGGCAGGTATCAAATACCGTATAGTACGAGCGCAGGATCACTTTTATGGGGGATGCGCCGCTCCCCACCTGTCCTCCGCTCCTTATGGTATTTCCGGGGGCGATGGCCGAGACTATAAGACCGCATATATTCAGAACAAGCGGAATGAACATCAGACTAAGGCGCCTGTTCTGTGATGGAAAGGTCGTCTCAAGCCTGAATTTTCCCAGCTTTACCATGACAATGATAAATCCCGCCAAAAACGCCAGAACCGCAACCACAAGGGCGGTCATATAGTTGCCGCCGCCAAGAAGGAAGCTCAAGACGCAGAACAGAGCTAATCTTACAGTGTCCTTTTTGCCCCTGTCCTCAAAGCACAGCCTCATGAGCATCCCCAGCCACACGAATGAGAGGCTCAGCATAAAGGTGTAGTTGACCGCGCCGCTCCACCAGTAAAAGGCCTCGGCGCGCACCGTCCCGTTAGGAATGGAGTTCACAATTACCAGGAGAGTCAGCATCTCGGCGCACTTTACAAGGTCCCTCTCCAGCTTCCAGATCACAGTAAAGAGCGTGTCAAAAAAGTATATAACTCCGAAGGTCAATGTGCCAAGGATCACAAACACAACGAGCACATAGTATTTCTCGCCGAAGATCGACGGGCAAAGGCAGGTCATGAAGCTTGAAAAAAAGTAGCCCACCCAGGTGTTGTAAATTACAATTGTTTTCGCAAAAACGCTGACGATAGTCGCAGGAAAGCTCCCCGTTGCCACAAAGGTCTGGTGCGGCTGAAGCGCCATCGAAAAGTCATCGACAGACGGCCAGTCATAAAAGCCAATCGCAAGCATGGGAATGAGACTCAGAATATAAAGCGCGGTGAGACATATCCTCAGTTTTTTTATATCTATGCACTTGATAAAATCAGGTGTCTTGTAGCTGAACATGCAAACTATTCCAATCTTCTCTTAATTCTGCAGTTCCGGGATATTTTTCCCGTACCTCTGTAAAATGCGCAAATCTATGTATCATGTTCTCAATACGTACAGTACATGCATGTTTACTGAAATATCGTTCAAGAATCCATCCTCATTCTGTAAAATTCCCTGTACCAGGCAGCAAATCTCCTGAGCCCTTCTCTGAGCGGTGTATCAGGCTTGAAGCCGAAATCTTCCTGAAGGGCGCTCACATCGGCATAGGTCACCTCCACGTCCCCCGGCTGCATGGGAACAAGCTCCTTGTGCGCCTCAAAGTCATAATCGGAAGGAAGCACTCCTGCCGATACAAGCTCCTGCTGAAGTATATCGACAAAGTCAAGGAGATTTACCGGATCGTTGTTGCCTATGTTGTAGACTTTGTACCTGACACCGTTCTCGTTTTCCAAAGGAGAAGTCTGCATAACGCTGATGACGCCCTCTACGATATCATCGATATAGGTGAAATCACGCCTGCAGTTGCCGTAATTAAATATCTTAATCGTCTCGCCGTTAAGAAGCTTGTCGGTAAAGCCAAAATAAGCCATATCAGGCCGCCCCGCAGGTCCGTAAACCGTAAAGAACCTTAAGCCCGTCGACGGAATGCCGTAGAGCTTTGAGTAGGCATAAGCCATGAGCTCATTGGACTTCTTGGTCGCGGCATAGAGAGAGACAGGGTTGTCAACCTTGTCATCGACACTGTAGGGTATCTTTTTGCCGTTGCCGTAGACGCTGGAGCTTGAGGCGTAGACAAGGTGCTCGACACCTCTGTAATTTCCGAAGACAGCTTCGGCCATTTCGGTACTGTCAGAAGATGCCCCACCGGCACTCATGTCACCCATAGCATTTTTCTCATCTGCACCGACTGAAGATGCGTCAGTACCTCGGTCTGAACAATCAATATCATAAGAATGTCTGCATGCCTCAAGAATGTTGTAAAAGCCGATCAGGTTAGACTCTATGTAGGCATCGGGGTTCTCAATAGAGTACCTGACTCCGGCCTGCGCAGCCAGATTTACAACTATCTCAGGTTTATACTCTCTAAATACTCTCTCAACCGTGTCCCTGTCTGCAATACTTCCGCGCACAAGCTCAAACTGATCGTCATAGGCAGCTTCCTGCGCTATCCTGTCAAGCCTGTACTCCTTGATCCGCGGATCATAGTAATTGTTCATGTTGTCAATCCCGATGATCTTGCAGCCGGGATACCTCTTCATCAGTTCGGACACAAGCCCTGCCCCGATAAAGCCGGCTGCGCCAGTCACAAGTATTCTCTTTTTCTGAAGATCTATATTCTTTTCAAGCATTATTTCGCACCTTTCCCGAACAGGACAACCCCCACCGTCTTAAACAATATCTTAAAGTCCTCTGTGAGGTTCCAGTTATCTATGTACTGAAGGTCCAGCTTAACTACTTCGTCGAAGTCCATGATGTCGCTCCTGCCGCTTATCTGCCAGAGTCCCGTAAGCCCCGGAGTCATGGAGAGCCTCCTTCTGTAGTGCTCGTTGTACTTCAGAAACTCCTGCTCTGTGGGAGGCCTTGTCCCCACAAGACTCATCTCGCCCTTTAAGACGTTTAAAAACTGCGGAAACTCATCGAGGCTGGTCTTTCTGATAAACGCGCCGACCTTTGTTACCCTTGGGTCATTCTCCATCTTGAACATAAGCCCGTTCATCTCATTTTGTGCTTCAAGCTCTTTTTTGCGCTCCTCCGCATCCACGTACATGGAGCGGAACTTGTATATCTTGAAGCGCCTTCCGTTCTTGCCCACGCGGATCTGTGAAAAGAAAACGGGTCCCGGGGAATCCAGCTTTATGGCAGGCGCGAGGAAAATCGTGATGATGCATGTCAGTATGAGTCCCACTGCACCTCCGATTATATCAATTATCCTCTTGATAAACAGCCTCTTGTAGCTGGTCCTGTTCATGTTGTAGGTGATGACCGAGTAGTCCATGAACTCGCCCACCTGCGTCGAAGCCTTGCTGATACTTGGCAGTTCAAGGCTGTAGTGGGTCGTAACTCCCATCTCCTCAAAGCCCCTTATCATATCTGCGAGCTCGTTCTGGGATATGTGAGGAGTGTTGATAAACACCTCGTCAAACGGCGCAGTCACAAGGCGCGATGTCAGATCCTGAAGACCGAAATGTACACGGACACTCCCGATGTACCAGCCTTCTTTCTTCTTACTCTCTGCGGTCTTTGTTTCAGCAGCATTTACTTCGTGCGAAAAAGCGCTTTTATCTCTTTCTTTACCTGTCTTACGCTCATCTGAATTGGCATCTTCCGCAATTTCGCTGCTGTTAATCCTGTCTTTTTCATTAGCGCAGTATGCCCTGACTATCCTGTATCCTAGCCCACTCGATTTCTTTAAAAGCGTCCTTACGGTCTTTTCCATGAGCTCGCGCTCAGATATCACCACAACCCTCGTGACATTATTATCATTGGAGATGTGCCTTCTCAAAATGCCCTTGAAAATAATCCTCGCCACGTAGGTCAGAAGGATGTTCATCCATATGAAGTTACCCACAACAAATCGCGACAGGATAGGCGTCCACTGAAGGAAGAAGATAACAACAAGGGAGCCCAGCGTGATAAAGCCAACGCTCCTCAGCACCGATCCCAGCTCCTTCATGTACCCTCGCGTGATAAAGTCCCTGTTCCAGTCCGCCAGGAACGTGTAGATAACACAAAACAGGAGAAAGACCACGCACACCATGTAGTGCAGGGTCTTATCTCCCCAGTCGTTTCTGGAATTATATCGTATATACGTGGCGATCAGGTATGACACAAGTATGCATACCATATCTATGCCCCATACAACATATGTTTGCAGAGTTCTGTATTTCTGATTCATTTGTGTTTATGAAACTTTCTTTATAGTCCCTTACTGTCATCAGCAGGTCAGATATTGCTTTTCATACACTAACATTGTAACACGAAAAGATAAACGGCTACTCAGAAATGTGATGCTCAAGTATTCTGCACTTATGCTTTTTATCACCTGACGGAGCGTCCTTGTCATAGGTTATTCCGACCAAAAGGATCGTGGTTCCATAGTTTTGCAGCACAGAGGGATATTTCCTTTTCAGGATCTGGTCTATCGCCCCTTCTGCGCTTTTATTCCACTTAAGTTCAATCACCAGTATAGGCCAGTCCGAGTCCTTTTTAGGGAGGTAAACCAGATCTGCATACCCTTCGCCTGCAAGCAGTTCCTCAAATTGGAGATAATGATCCCTGTATGTGTAGTACGCAAGCTTTATTACACTCCTGAGACTGCTTTCTTTATTATAGTGCAGTGGAGATGTTTCCTCGGCGTGAACCTTCTCTATCTGTGCCGCTACCGCTTCTTCATCCATGCTTATTGTATCGGCAAAGAGTTTTTCGCTCTCCTTAAGTCTTTCAAGGCTCTCCTGGTGGGAACTTTCATGCACTGCACGCTGAAATTCCAGCTTTATCTCCTCATTAGGAATATATGCCGTTTGAGAGACTGAATCATATGCAAGATATCCCAGATGGATGAGAAGTGTGAGCACGTCATCCCGCCCCTTAAAAGATATGAGGTCATTCATAAAACCATTGGTGTCTACCTTGACACCCAGTCCTCCGACTAATTCAGCTATGGTTTTTGAAAAACCGTTATAATCCTGACTGATATAATTCATAAGTTCCGTAGCAGTAGTCGATTCTGACCAGTATGAGCCAAAATCGTCATTCCTTATTGCTTCCATGACAGAATTGGGATTATAAACTGAGTTCAGATTTTTGAATGAGTAGCCGTCGTACCACTTCTTCATGCTTTTAAAGCTTATTTTATACATGTCGCACAGAGACTTTACCTCAGACTCGGTAAATCCGACATATTCTGCAAACTTCCTCGGTTTTACCATTGAAAACTCTTTAAAATCGGAAATAGCCGATTGTGTCCCGTCTTTTTTGATTGGAAGGATCCCTGTCATGTAAGCGGCTGCCACAGCTTTTGGAGTAAAAGAGCCGTTCTTAAACCAACCCCTGAGAAGGTTCAGATATCTCATTTGTGCATCAGCATCGTCCTTGGCTTCCCTTATTATAGCGTCCCATTCATCTATGATAAAAATAAAAGGCTTCCCTCCAGGGCTTCCGACGAAGTGAAGTATACAGTCTTCCGGTGTTTTGTCTTTGGGAGCCTTGGGATCTATTTCCAGGATTTCTTCTTTTATTGTGTTGGCAATTTGGGAAGGAATATCACGAAGAGGAATATTCTCTCTTTTGGCATACGATATGAATCCGGTAATATCCAGATAAATGACATTGTATTTGTTCAAATACTTCTCATAGGTTTCATCCGTTGATATTATTTTATCGTCAAAAAGAGCGTGCGAATCACAACTGCAGTCATAGTACGCGGTCAGCATTTTGGCAGCATAGGACTTTCCGAATCTTCGCGGTCTGCTGATACATGTGAGTTTACCATTTTTTCCTAATGTTCTATTGATTTCACGCAAAAGCCCTGTCTTATCAACATAATCTGAAGCTGATATCTCAGCAAAGCCCTCGTTCCCCGGATTAACATAGATTCCCATAAGAGGCCTCCCATACCAATGATTGCAAATCTATCCTATTGCGGCTCACTTCTCAACAGTTCCTTACCTATAGTATATCCCAAAAATACAGGTATTAGAAGTTTGGATATGTGTTATAATGATTTGATACAATGTTTCTTTGCTTTGTGGGGGAGTGGGGGATGACCGACAGCAAGCTTGATGTCCGAAAAGATATTATCACATTATTTCTGGCAGCTCTTGTAATCTTTGAGTTTCTTTTTATTGCGTATATCAATCTCTTTCATATAGGAGATACGATTGATGAAGACTTCTCCGGGATGCTGCGGCACACTATGGAGATTGCAAATAACAACAGGTATTTCGTGAGGGAGTGGTCTTATCCGACTTCGGGCGAATATGATACGCCGCTTTTTCTTGCAGTTCTGATATACAAGATCACGGGAAACATCTTTCTGGCATACGGGATCGCAAATATCCTGAATGCGCTGCTCATAGGTTACTGCATTTACAGAGTCCTGGCGATAGCCGTAGCGGCTCTCAGGTACAGGCTTCTTGGAATAGCCATGGTGCTTGCAGCATATGATTTCGGTATGCTTAGCTACAACAACATGATGTTTTTCGGCGGCTCACAGTATGTTTACAAGGTGCTACTGCCACTTCTTTTTTTGATGGTATTCTTTTCAGCCAGAGAAAATAAAAAGAGATACATTTTCGAATGTGTTGTCTTCTATGGCTTGTTTGCTCTCACTTCCTTTTCGAGCGGTTTATATGTGTTTCTGTCCGGAATCGTACCAATAATAATATGCGGCGTCTTATTCACGGCCATGAAGGCTTTACCGGTTGAAATAGATGGGATTACACATATTGTCGCTACCGTCCTGATTGCGGCAGTGGGAGTCTTTTTGCACGGACTTGCCGGAATAGAGAGCCGCAGCTTTAATCCGAACTTTATGACGGTGCGTCACGATGCATCATTTATGGACGCTCTTAGTGACGTTGTCAACAGCTTTTTTGATGTGGTAAATCCCTTTGCAAAGGGAACTGTAAGCGCTACAAGTGCAGAGGGTGTGAGCTTTGCAATAAAATGGGGAATGATTGTACTTATCCTATCCGGTCTTTTATATGTACCACGGATATTTACTTTAAATATGCTGCGCGGAAATGGTAAAATAGCCTCGAGCAGGGATATCGTCTCAACATGCATGATATCCGTGTTTGCGTGGAATCTTTTTATTCTTCTGGTGACTTTTTCGAAGAGCAGGTACCACCTCATCGGGTTTATTCCGCTTATCCTGTGCTCGGTCATGGTGCTTGAAGATACCTTTTCCGGAAAAGTTCAGCTGGTTGAAAATGTGGTTCTGGGCACTATTGCTGTGATGTACGCTTTTTTTGAGATAATGACCTGCACGAGTTTTGCGCCGTCGTATTTCAGACATGAGAACATCACATCCTACTATGTAAACGAGAGAATATGCAGCGAGATAAAAGCTCTTGCGGACAACTATGAGGTGAATACAGTCGTCTTTGCCAATACTCTCGAGATGGCTGAAATAATGAGATTCTACGACCCGTCAAGGCGCTATACCACATATATGGGGAGTGAGCGGCGCGTTACCAATTATGACTATTATCTTCTGGACTCCGATAAGTCCGTGATAGATGACAAAAATATGCTGGTTGTATCCGATGACGGGTACAACACATTAAAGTCTTTTATCAAAGACAATTATGTTGATGTCGGAAGGCTGGATGAGCTTCGCATTATGATCTCCGATGATGCTCCGATGGATGGAGGCTCTTTTGTAATAAAAGGGATAAGGACAGTGGATCTGCCTGTGAGCCCCGGCTACACCTACAGCGGAGATATTGGGGCAAAAGGATATCTCTACAGCGGAGATGTCGGAGAGATTATGAAAAGCGCTGAAGTGAAGGCTGACAGAGGCTTTTCCTATGTGCTAAACTACGAGCTGTCCGGAAGCAAAGACCCCGGGGCAGAACTCGTCATAATGGTAAAAGGCAAAGGCAGGCATAAGGGCAAGGAAGATGTCAGAGAATGGGGGAGATTTCCTCTTGACCCGTCAGCTGACAGCATAACCGTAGACATAGACACGCGCGGAGAATACACGTTTATCGTGAACAAAAACGGTGATGGAGTCATTGCCGTAAAAGAGATGGAGTTCGTCGGAAAGTGAGTCAGCTGTTTATCTCACCGGATAATTGTAGAACTGACATATGAATGTTAAGATGCTTGTACCAAATAGACAACAGAGAGAATATGCAGAGGGGTAATCGTTATATGGGAAGGTATGTAAATCCTGGGAATCAGGCGTTTAGACGGATTACAGGAGCTGACTATCTGGATAAGACCGGTTTGATCAGCCTAGTGAATGACAGGGTAGGTGGTGATGACTGCCTTATTTGTATCAGCAGACCGCGAAGATTCGGAAAGTCCTATGCTGCCAAAATGTTGACCGCGTACTATGACTGCAGTTGTGATTCGCACGCTCTTTTTGACGATAAAATAATATCAACGGATGAAACCTATGAGAAGTATTTGAACAAATACAATGTCATTTATCTGG
>JAFUYO010000021.1 GCA_017470505.1 Butyrivibrio sp.
AACTTGAACATTTTACTTGCCTGATTTCCCAAATGCTGCGTCAGAAAGCCTCGACAATGCCCGCATTGTCTGCGTTTTCTTCCTTGCCTTTGAAAAATCATTCTGCGTAAAATGTTCAGTTAATTCTGCTACAGTTCCTAAGACACGTTTCGGGCAGCAGATGGGCTGTCCGGATGTCAATACATCCCATCATGAGAAAAAGAATGAAGATTTACAGAGGCGCTTGGGGTCCCGATATGATACGATAGATGAAACAGACCTTGAACAGAGATAAAGGAATAATGGTTGAGAGGATGGAATGATGATAAGGGAAAACAATTTGAAATGCTGTATAGTGATCATACTTATGCTGCTCTTAAGTGTAATTCCCTCAGGCAATGTACTTGCAGCGGAAGGTGATTCATCCGCGCAGACCAATTGGCGGGATTGGGATGGCAAAAAGATAGGGGTCCTCACAGGGACACTTATGGAGGGCATAGCCTTTGAGAACTTTCCAAACAGTGAATATCTGTACTTTGATTCCTATCCGGACCTTGGCGCCGCGCTACTTTCAGGGAAGATTGATGCCTTTCTTGCGGACGAGCCCAATATCAGGATGATGCATTATGAACAGCCTGAGCTTGGGTTTATCACAGATAAGATTACAAACCAGGATATCAGCTTTGTATTTCGCAAAGATGATGAAAAAGAAGCTGCACTGTGCAGGGAATTTAACGATTTTCTGGAGAAGATACGGACAGATGGAACTCTCGAGGAAATTGCCAAAATATGGCTGGGGACGGATGAGAGCAAAAAGCAGGTAGATATGTCAGGTCTCTTGGGAGAAAACGGAACTGTCAGGGTTGTGACTACTGCTACTGACATGCCGTGGTCTTATATCAAGGATAACAAAAATGTGGGCTACGATGTGGACATTGTGGTGCGGTTTTGCCGTGACAGGGGGTATGCGTTGGAGCTTTCCGATGTGGATTTCTCCGGGCGCATTCCTTCAGTGCAGTCAGGGAAGTATGACTTCTGTACCGGCATGAATGTGACGGATGAGAGAAAAGAGCAGGTGCTGTTTTCCGACCCCATATATAGCGGAGGGGTTGTGCTGGCGGTTCTTACGTCGGATCTTGCATCAATGGCATCAGAGCCGGAAATGGCAGACTTTTCCGAACTTTCCGGTAAAACAATCTCCATGCTCACCGGCGCACCCTTTGAGGAGCTGATATCCTCGAAGGTACCCGATGTAAAGGAGTTTACCTATTATCAGACCATGCCGGACATGACACTGGGGATCAAATCAGGGAAAACGGATGCTGGCTTTATGAACAATGCGGTTGCGGAGCTTGCAGTCAATAAGGACCCACTTCTTGCTCTCTTCCCGGAGAGCCTTGGTGAAACTACCTTCGGGCTTGCTTTCGCAAAGGGTGATGAGAGGTGCACCATCTGGCAGGAGGCTTATGACAGTATTCCTTCTGATACCAAAAAGGATCTGTGGGATAAATGGACAGGTGCTGATGAGAGTATAAAGTCAATCCCAAAGCAGGATTGGCCCGGGAATAACGGAACCGTCAGGGTCGCTGCCTGCGACGCATTGGAGCCCATGAGCTATGTGGGACAGGACGGGCAGCTTTTGGGGCTTGATATTGAGACGATCCTTCTGATTGCAAAGGAGCTGGACGTGCGTGTGGAGTTTACACCGATGGATTTATCGGCGGTGCTGTCCTCCATCGGTGCAGGAAAGGCTGATATCGGGTGCGACTCCATCCTGACAACGGATGAACGCAGGGAGACGATGGATTTTGTTGAATATCAGAAGGCACTGTATGTACTGGTCGTGCGCTCCACAAAAACAGGTGCTGTCAGAAGTTCATTTATAGATAGCGTGAAGGATAGCTTTTACAAGACCTTTATAAGGGAAGACAGATATAAGCTTTTTATCCGGGGAATATTCACGACCCTTATCATCACCTTTTTATCCATATTATTCGGCACGGTCCTGGGCTTTGTGATCTATATGCTGTGCAGGAACGGAGGGGTACTTGCGGATATTCTGTCACGGCTACTTGTCTGGCTGATACAGGGTATGCCGGTCGTGGTGCTGCTCATGATACTGTACTACATCATTTTCGGATCGGCGCAGATAAGCGGGACAGTGGTTGCGGTGATCGCGTTTACTCTTGTATTCGGAGTTGGAGTTTTTGGTATGCTGAAAATGGGTGTCGGAGCGGTAGACAAGGGACAGACGGAGGCTGCGCTGGCGCTTGGCTATGGAAGCACACATACGTTTTTCAGGATTATCCTGCCGCAGGCATTGCCGCACTTTTTGCCCTCCTACAAGGGTGAGGTGGTATCGCTCATAAAGGCGACTGCCATAGTCGGATACATCGCCGTGCAGGATCTTACCAAGGTGGGGGATATTGTGAGGGGCAGGACCTATGAGGCTTTCTTTCCGCTCATTGCCGTAGCCATCATTTATTTCATCCTGGGGGATCTGCTCACATTTATCGTAGGCAGGATAGAGATCGCAATAAATCCCAAGAAGCGAAAAAGGGAAGATATACTGAAGGGGATAAACAAGGGAGATACCGGGCGATGATAGAGATAAAGAATCTGAGAAAAGAATACAAGACAGTTACGCCTCTGAAGAATGTCAGTGTTACGATAAATGACGGCGATGTAATATCTGTGATCGGGCCGTCCGGAGCAGGTAAATCAACGTTTATACGGTGCATCAACCTCCTTGAGAAGCCGACAGAGGGGCACATCTTTGTGGACGGTGAGGAGATAACGGCAAGGGGCGCCGATGTAAAAAGACTGCGGCAGAAGATGGGGATGGTATTTCAGTCCTTTAACCTCTTCGGACATCTGACCGTTATAGAGAATCTCATGCTTGCGCCCATGGACATCCTGAAAAAGGGAAGGCAGGAGGCTTATGACAGAGGGATGGAGCTTTTAAGGCGGGTAGGTCTTGCCGAGAAGGCACTGAGCTATCCGGATGAGCTCTCGGGCGGACAGAAGCAGCGAGTCGCCATTGCAAGGACACTTGCCATGGATCCGGATGTGATACTTTTGGACGAACCGACAAGCGCACTGGATCCGACCATGGTATCGGAGGTGCGGGCGGTAATCAGGGATCTGTCAAAAACCGGAAAGACCATGATGATCGTCACCCATGAGATGAACTTCGCAAGGGCTATATCCAACCGGGTATTTTACATGGATGAAGGCGGGATCTATGAGGAGGGAACCCCGGACGAGATATTTGACGCCCCCAAAAAGGAGCTGACGAGACGGTTTATCAAAGGACTCAAGGTATTTGATGCTCTGATCGACAGCAGGGATTATGATTTTATCGGACTTGGTGCTGAGCTTGACAGGTACTTGCTGCAGAATGATGTCTCGACGGAACTGAAATACCGCATACGCCTTGCGATAGAAGAGCTCGTGCAGCAGATGCTGATACCTGTATATGAAAAGCCCTATATAAGGATAAATGCTGAGTATTCCCCAAAGGAAGGCGAGTGCTCTGTGGATATAAACTACAGGGGCGAAAGGTACGACATACAGGATACGGATAACAGTCTGTCCCTTGCCATGCTAAAAAATACTGTAAGGGATATTAAATACAGCTTTAATGAAGATGATGATATGCCAAACCACGTAAAGGTGTGGATCAGACGCTGATCAGCGTGCGGGCAACAACGGGTTTATTTTTATTTAAGAGAACAAATTAACCAAATAGTGTATAATTCTAACAGAGTATGTTTAAAAACGGAGAGTAAGAACAATGACAGTAATCCAATTTGTTTCAATTGCTGCTGATCTTATTGCGGCGGTGCTTATGATCCGGCAGCTTTACATGATGAAAGACTTTGCAGCCGGCAAAAAAGAGAATTTGAGACTTTTCTTTAAACCTCTGTGCGTGGTGGTGCTGCTGATTGCCTTTTTCAATCTTCTGAAGATGATTTCAGATGTTCAGATGGGCGGCTTTACAGCGCAGGATTTTGGAAAACTTTCAGAGACAGATAAGAGGCTGTGGTACATTACGGAGGTACTCACATGGATTGCGGATATCTTCCTTGCCATGGTATTTCTGTTTTTCTGGATCAAGAACTTAAGCATGTTTCTTTTTGGAGACAGGGATTACCTTAAACGCAAATCCTGGATCGGCTTTACGCCGCTCATTGCTTCTGCGGTTGTTTCGGCTGTAAGTGTGCCAGTTGCGCTTATGTCACAGGCAGGATTTGTTTTCTTTGTCGTATTCCAGAGTGTGTCACTTATTATCAGTCTGGTTTACCTTCTGCTCAGCCTGTGGCTTTTAAATGAACACAAGAAGCAGAACGGGTACCTGCGCTTTTTTAATCCATGGACCTTTTTTGTCCCGGTATTTGCAGGCTGGATTCTTCAGGAGGTATTCTCCCTGGAATTTGCAGCCCTTGGTTCTGCTTTGGGAGTCGTGCTTTTATACGCTTCCATAATCGCTGAAGATAAATATATTGATGCCGAGACAGGCTATTACAACAGGAGTGTCATTGACTATCTGAGGAACCTTGCAGACCAAAACGAGTACAATCCCCTGAGCGCCATGACATTTACGGTTGATGATCCATCCAAAATAAAGGACTTTGCGTTGGTGCTCAAAAAGCAGCTCCCTCAGAACTGCGAGCCCATCCGCACAGAGAGCGGCAGGATCGTGGTGCTGACAGGGGTGCCTGATAAATCTTCACTGTACCTGGTGACAGAGGACGTGAAGGATGGATTTGAGGTTGAAGCGACCTGCACCCTGAAAAAGAAAAAGGAATCAGTTAAAGATTTTATGGAGCGTGTTTTATGATGGAAGTGATTGAGATTTCTGAGGATGAGCTGGACGATTTCACACCTCTTTTGGGAAAAGATCTTACGGAAGATGTGAAGAGGGCCTATACCAATGCGCTGGGCGTCATGGACGATGAGGACAATGCGGCTGGCGTTTTAGTATATGAGCTTTTGGATTCGGAGAGCGCAGAGGACACAAAAGCGAGGATAAATTTTGTAAAGTCCGACAGCCCCGAGGTCGTGAAGGAACTTTTGGATTACTATAAAAAGAATAAAGTAGGCGATGAGGAGATTGTCGAGAGCTTCTACGAGCTTGACAAGGAAAAAAGTGCAAAGCTTCTGGAAGGCGAGGGCTTTTCTTTTGAGAAAAAGGAAGATATCTGCATTTCCACCACCCTTGAGGAACTGGAACAGACTCCTCTGGGCAAAAAGAAAGAGCTCCCGGACTATGTGGGATCGATCTCTTCCCTTACACCTGCGCAGTTCCGGGATACCTTAAAGCAGTTTCTGTTTAAGGGCTATAAGGGAATACTTCAGGACATAGCTTTTTTGCCAAAGAACTGGTATGACAACGATATTTCATCCTGCGTGATATCCGGAGGCATAGTACAGGGACTTTTCCTGATTCGCAGGACCCCTACGGGGAAGCTGCTTCCGGTTCTGTATTATGCCTGCGGCCCGGACAAAAAGCAGTATGAACTTCATATGCTCAGATACACGGCTTCAAAGGCGATTGATATGTATCCGGGCAGGACAGCTGTAATTATACCGAGGACGAGTGATTTCATCAGGATGCTTACAGATAAGCTTCTTCCCGGCCAGAAGGGGGATGAGATCTTTTACGGGGAGAGAAAGGAGCAGTAATGGATAGTTCGGGATTGATGTTTCAGTCAAAACAGGAAGAAAAAGAAATAAAACAAAGTCTTAATAAACAGCAGGAAATGCTTCAGAATACGCAGAAGCAGATTCAGGAGCATCAGGACAATGCTCTTTTCTTCAACGGCTCTGAAATGGTGAAAGAGAAAGAGGCAGAGCCGTATGAAAAAGGCTTATACGATTTTCAATATGAGCTGGGAAAAGATCTGACAGAGGACATGAAAACTTTTGGCGCAAGTGTATCTGTGGATAAATACAAAAAACGGAGCGGCTCTGCATGCGACTTTATTAACTGCCTTTTGGAGTGGAGGGATATCATTGAAGTTGACGAACAACATGTCCCGGCATCAAAGAGGCTTGAAAAGCTCTTCAGACTCGCACAGACAAGCCAGAGCTATGCCCTCTCTCACAACGATAAACTGATCGTCTGGACACAGAGCGGGAGGAATAGAATAAAAGTTGCAAACAAGATCCATGAGCTTGCATCTTCTTATGCCATTAATATGTTGTCCGATGAAGAGAAAGAAAAGCTCAGAGATAATTCCGATGCGGACACCGATGTGGGCGAAACGCCGCAGCTTGTTCTGAAAAAATTGCAAAAAGCTGCATCTGCATACCAAAAATACAATACCAAGCTGGCAGGCTCCTCTCTTGGTTATATGCCGGGCGAGGAGGTGCTGCAGAGAAAGCTTAAGGCCTTTAAAGCCAATGAGAGGCTGATAAAGCTCTATCGCAAATATAAAGAAAAAGAAGATCCTGATGTTGAAGCCTACGTAAAGGAATATGAGCAGTGCCGCGCATGGGAGATTCTCCTGAAGAAGACAGGAATTAAAGAGGAGAGCCTTGAGGAAGTTATCGAAGACCACCTTGTAGAAGAGGGAGAGATCGAGAAAGTCAAGGAAGAGGAGAAGTTTAAGAGCGAGGATTCAAAGGAAGCACTCACTCTTGAGCAGAGAAAGGGCGTTGAGGAAATTGACAACTGGCTGCTTCGCAACTTTGATAACGGTATAAACAAGGATGCAGACATGGTTAACTCTCTGCTGTCCATGTCGAAGAGGGAGCGCCTTCACATTTATTATCTGGTGGAGAAGGAGAGGAGAAGAACTGCCAGTGTTGCCGATGTGTGGCTCTCACAGACATATGCTCCGGATCTGAAGACCTTTAAGAAAAAAATGCTTGCCAATAAGGCCATGTTCTGGAAGAGACTCACAGGTGATTACACCTATTCGTTTAAGCTCTCCGAGGCAATGCAGGTCTCTAAAAGTTACCGCAAGGATTTAAAAGCTGCCGGAGACATGGCCTTGGGCGGTAAGGTAGAGACAAAGGATCGGAAGAAGCTCTCTGAAAAAGATCAGGAGCGCTTAAAACAGCTTACAGAGTTTAATGGATATCTGCAGTCATATAATACGGCCCTGATTGCTTTAAGCAGCGCCAAGTCAGATGCGGAAAAAGCGAAACTGAAGGAGGTTGTGGAACGGGAACGCGTGCAATGCATGAATAAGTCAGTAGAGCTGCTGGCAAAATACAAAAGAGGTGATACCCATGTGGACGAAGGAGACGGCACTGCATTTAAGGTAGAGGAGGGCTCACAGCTGATGGGATTTCTCGGAAATCTGCCCAATACCTTTAAGCAGGATTTTGCAAATGGTGCCCCTCAGATTGTTACATCTGCAGTGACAGGAATGATAGGAGTTGTCACAGGCACCATCATGCTGACCCAGAACTGGAGTGTTTATTCAGACGAAGAGAGGGCAGAGAGGACGTTGGGCCTGGGTTCATCCATTCTTAACGCGTCCGCGGGAATTATCGGAATGGCATCAATGATTGCCAAAACCTCTCAAGCGGTTATGGGTGCTGCCACTGCTATGGGCACTTATGCGCCTGTACTTGGTGTTGCCCTGAGCGGAGGCATGGCCATCGCACAGGGAGTCGGTGCCGTCAAGATGAAGGTATACAGCAACAAGGCGTCTAAGTTTTTTGAAAAGAAACGAGAGCTCAGTAAGATTGGAATGCAAAAGAATGCAGAGCTCATGGATGAAAAGCAAAAGAAACTTGAGCAGCAAAAGAGGAGAGAACTCAAATACGAGGAGAATCTGTTAAAGCTCCAAAAGGATCTTAACAAGCGGCAGGGTGAGAAAACTGCCTTCACCGGTGCGGGTGCGGGACTTGCCGGAGCGAGTATAGCGTTTCCGCCTCTGGCTATTGTAGCTCTCGGAGTTGGAGTGGCAGGACTGATCCGCGACTTTAAGCGTGTAGAAAACCTGCGCACAGCTCTTTTCGACAGGTTCTTTAATCTGGATGGGCTTACCGAAAAGGTTGTCAGGCAGCGTTTTAAAGACAGCAGGATATATCCGGAGGATTCGCATAAAAATGAGGTAAAGCAGGCACTGCGTCTGAGGGTTGCTGCAAAAGCGGGCTTTAACAGCGTGAAGACCGCATCTGTATTTATCTGTTCAAAGTTTGCCCGCCTGATCAGAGAAAAGCTGTTTAATAGCGATAATACCGGTAAGGAAGAAAAGGCGGCGTATATCAATCTGGTAAAGAGTTTAAACCTTCGTTACAATGAGAAAAAACAGTTGCCTGATGAGAATATACTTGTCAGGAAGATGACCGGAAGGTAAGGAAAAGTATCCTGTATACATACACTCAAGCATATAAAGGAGCAGTATTATGAATATAAGTGAACTTAATGACAGCAGACATAAGATTCTGGAGCAGCTTAATGATGAACTGAATGAAAACAGTGTTGCTGCGGTTTTAAGGAATGAGGAGGGCGCACCTGAAATGATATCTGCCCTTCTGGACGAGCTCGGAGACGGCGACAGGGGAATCATCGGAGACTTTTACTTTAAGCCGCTTACGTCAGAGGAGGATCCCGCGCAGATTTTCATGTCTGTATTTACAATATCGGACAACATCCCTGCGGAGCGCCTTCCTGCCCTCTATGAAGCCATCAGCTACGTGAACTTTAATCTTCCTGCAGGATGCTTTTCCATCGACAAGGACCACAGGTTTTTATGCTATGTTTTGAGCACGATCCTTCCGATAGAACTCTCGGAAGAAGAGGCATATGTACAGACAGATATGTCAGTTAGCAATGCTCTTTTCTTTGCCGATGGCTATATCGGGATTCTCTGTGATGTGCTCGACGGCAAGGTTGAACCTGACGGCGTGATCGAGTTCCTCGGAGGCCCCGACGAAGATACTGATTCAGAGGAATAAGAGAAAACTGCTTCTGAGCAATTAGTTCGTTACTTTATTTCTGCAACCGGAGAGACATAGATTCAATGCTTAAACGTGACAGCCTAAAAATACTTGCCACGGTGAAAAATCTGGATGTACTCATGGATTGGCTGGATAATCTGATATCTTCCTGTGGGTACACAGGCAATGCAAAAGTGCAGCTGGACATAGCCGTAGAAGAAATATTCGTAAATATCGCCCACTATGCCTATGAGTATGAGGGTGCAGGAAATGCCGTTATCACAGTCGAGGTGGATGATAATCCGCTTCGGGTGATGGTGCGCTTTGAGGATACCGGGCGCGAATATAACCCGATGACAAAAAAAGATCCCGATATTAATCTCCCGATCAAGGAGCGCAAGATTGGAGGACTTGGGATTTTTATGACCAAAAATTCGATGGATAACATGACTTATGAGTATCGCGACGGAAAGAATATTCTGACTATAATCAAAAAACATCTCGGATAAACAACTGATTATCTGCTGGAATAAAGAGGTGGCACCGGTGATTGCATTATCGCAAAATCCGTGACACCTCTTTTTGGTAACAGGAGAGTATATCGTACTTGAAGTTTTTGGTGGACTGAGATATATTTTTTTAAGAAATGTTAATGATTTAATGCGATAAAATTTTCGAAAGAGGGGAAGAAGGATGCCCAAGGCAGAGACAAATGAAAAAACACATCAGAAAAAGTATTCGGAGATGAACAGGCAGGAGCTTGAGAATGAGATAGTAAAGCTCAAGGCTGAGTACAAGAAGTTCCAGGAGATGGAGCTATCGCTCAACATGGCAAGAGGCAAGCCCTGCAGGGAACAGCTCGATCTGTCAATGGGGATGATGGACGCACTCAATTCCGAGGCGGACTTATCCTGCGAGGACGGAACAGACTGCCGTAATTACGGAGTACTCACCGGCATCAAGGAAGCCAAGGTTCTGATCGGCGCCATGATGGAGAACAAGCCGGAGAACATCATTATATATGGAAACTCGTCGCTCAACGTTATGTACGATACGGTATCGAGAGCGTATACACACGGAGTTATGGGGAACACTCCCTGGTGCGGGCTGGACAAGGTTAAGTTTCTCTGCCCTGTTCCGGGGTATGACAGGCATTTTGCCATAACCGGGTACTTCGGGATCGAGATGGTGCCTGTTAAGATGACTCCGACAGGTCCCGATATGGACGAGGTTGAGAGACTTGTTGCAAACGACGAGTCGATAAAGGGAATCTGGTGCGTGCCCAAGTACTCAAATCCTCAGGGATATTCATACTCAGACGACACGGTAAGGCGCTTTGCACGCCTTCGCCCCGCAGCGAGGGATTTCCGTATCTTCTGGGATAACGCCTACGGGATACACCATTTGTATGACGACGATCAGGATTACCTCATAGAGATACTGGAGGAGTGCAAAAAGGCAGGAAGCCCTGACCTTGTCTACAAGTTCTCATCGACCTCCAAGATCACTTTCCCGGGGAGCGGAATCGCAGCCATTGCGACGAGCCTTAACAACCTCGAGGAGATAAAGGCGCAGCTCGGCTTCCAGACAATCGGTCACGACAAGGTAAACCAGCTCCGTCACGTGCGCTTTTTTGGCGATATAAACGGAATGAAGGAGCACATGAGAAAGCACGCAGCTATCATAAGGCCCAAGTTTGAGGCGGTATTAGAGGCTCTTGACAGAGACCTTGCCCCCGTGGGAATAGGAAGCTGGACGAGACCCAAGGGAGGATACTTTATCAGCTTTGACGCTCCCGAAGGCTGCGCAAAGGCAATCGTAGACAGAGCCAAGAAGGCAGGCGTTACGATGACAGGTGCAGGTGCGACATACCCCTACGGCAGGGACCCGCACGATTCCAATATCCGTATCGCGCCTACATTCCCCGCGCTCTCAGACCTGAAGCTTGCAATGGATGTCTTTACGGTTTGCGTGCGCCTGGTAGCCGCCGACAAACTGTTAAAGGAGATGGGGTGATTTCGGGAACCGCATCAGTTGCGGATTTCTGTAGTACCATTCGCAAATTCATGCTATACTATAGTCTGGTTACATTATATAGAAAGAGATAGTTATGGAGCGTGAAAAGTACAGTAAACGTGTCCGATATCTGCGAAGACTTATTCTGACCAGTGTGGCAGCAGCCTGCCTGATCCCCACATGTATATGTGTTATACTCTCTGTCAGGTACGACAGACTGAGCTCCAGATTTGAACAGGCACAGTCGGACCTCGAATGGTACAGACAGAGGTACGGCGGAACAGATGAAAACACCGATGGGATTACAGATGAGATTGAGCTCTACACCGGGCAGGAGACAGATTCAGAGGATGCACCTGCTTCTGAGATGGATGTTGACTACGCAACTGTCGAGGTTACCGGAGATCAGAATCCTGAGGACATAGAGGGCACCAGATACGTGTACCTGACCTTTGACGACGGTCCCAGCACAAATACAGACGAGATCCTGGACATATTAAAAGAGTACGATGTCAAGGCGACCTTTTTTGTATGCGGCAAGCCTGATGCGAAGTACACGGACAGGTACAAGAGGATCGTGGACGAGGGGCATACTCTTGGAATGCATTCCTTCACCCACAGGTACAGCGATATTTATGAGTCAGTGGAGTCCTTTAAGAGCGATCTGGATGAGCTTCGTATTTTTTTGTACGAGACGACGGGAGTCTGGTCGGAGTTTTACAGGTTTCCCGGAGGAAGCTCGAACAATGTCAGCAAGGTTGACATCACAGAGCTGATCGGTATCCTGGAAGATGCCCATGTGACATATTTTGACTGGAATGTCTCTGCGGGAGATGACAGGAGCGGAGCAGACAAGGATACGATTTACGCAAATATAGTGAACAACATCCCCAGGTTCAAGCACTGCATAGTACTTATGCACGATGCAGCGGACAAGAAGGCGACAGTGGAGGCACTTCCACAGATAATAGAGGCCATTGAGGCCATGGATGACACAGTGATAGTTCCGATAACACAGGATACGTTACCGGTTCAGCATATCAATAAATAATGAAGAAAGTGAATGGAGGATTATCAAGATGGGATTTTTTTCTGAGCTAAAGAGCGACCTTTCTCAGGCTGTAAATACTCTTATGCCTGACGACAAGTCGCGCACAGATGATCTTGATGAAAGAGTAGCAGCGGCAGAGAGCAAGGAACCGGTTGACATTGACAGCATGTTAAACAGACTTGACGACATAGGGCTTAATGATTCTGAGAGCGAGCCTGCTTCTGAAGAGAAGGCAGACAGTGAAAAGCCTTCGTGGATGGCTGAGTCAGCTATTCAGAATAATGAAGAGGCGTCAGCCCCCAAAACTCAGGAAAATGATGCTGATAAGGAGAGCCTTGGTGCGACTTTTGAGCCTGAGCCTTTTACAGCATCCGCTCCTTCCGAAGCTGATCTCGAGTCGATGATCGAAGAGGAGACTATGGAAGAGCTGACTGTACAGGAGCCCAGGAACGCGATAGAGGCTCTTAATTCCAGCCATATAGAGAAATATGTGCAGGATACAAACGCAGAAACCGAGATGATGAATATGAGAAACGGGGGATTAGAGTATATGGATTTCGAGCATCAGACACCGACGGATGAGCTTGCCAGCATCACTGAGGGCATGATCGTTAAGGGAGATCTTGCAACGACAGGTTCTCTTGACGTAATTGGAAAGATAACAGGTAATATCAAGTGCCTTGGGAAACTCAGCGTCACAAGCGGCGAGGTTGTGGGCGATTCGGATGCCGCAGAGATTTACGCAGAGGCTGCCAGGATAACGGGCGAGGTTAAGAGTAAGGGCAGTGTCAAGATCGGACAGAGCACTGTCATCGTCGGAAACATCTTCGGATCAAGCGCTGTTATCGCAGGTGCCGTAAAGGGTGACATCGACGTACACGGACCTGTTGTCCTCGACACAACAGCTATCGTAATGGGCAATATCAAATCACAGTCAGTTCAGATCAACAACGGCGCTGTCATCGAGGGTATGTGCTCACAGTCATACGCGGATGTAAATCCTTCGGAATTCTTTGAGGGACTTAAGAACAGATAAACCCCGGCACTGATAGTTGCAAATAATAATAGTTACTTATGGAGAGAATATGAGAATACTACTTAAGCTCAGCGGAGAAGCTCTTGCAGGCGACAAAAAGACGGGATTTGATGAGAACACTGTCAGAAAGGTTGCACTTCAGGTCAAACAGCTCGTGGATGCGGGAACAGAAGTCGGTATCGTCATAGGCGGCGGCAACTTCTGGAGGGGCAGGAGCTCAGAGGCAATCGACCGCGTCAAGGCAGACCAGATAGGTATGCTCGCCACGATCATGAACTGTATCTATGTATCCGAGATTTTCAGAAGCGTAGGGATGATGACCAATATCCTGACTCCCTTCGAATGTGGATCATTTACAAAGCTCTTTTCCAAGGACAGGGCAAACAAGTACTTCGACAAGAAGATGGTGGTATTCTTTGCAGGCGGAACAGGACACCCGTACTTCTCGACTGACACGGGAGTTGTTCTGCGCGCAATTGAGGTTGAGGCCGACTATATTCTCCTGGCCAAGGCTATCGACGGCGTATATGACAGCGATCCCGCGACTCACCCCGAGGCTAAGAGGTACGATTCGCTGTCAATAGATGAGGTCATCGCCAGGAACCTTCAGGTCGTCGATATGACGGCATCAATTCTGGCAAGAGACAATCACGTTCCCATGAGGGTGTTCGCACTCCAGGAGGAGAACAGTATTGTGAACGCAGCAAATGGCAGTTTTAACGGAACAACAGTCACAACTACCTGACAGGTAGTCCAAAGCAAACAATGAAAACTGTAGAGGAAGGATAAGAGTATGAACGAGAGACTAAAACCGTTTAACGAGAAAATGCAGAAGTCAGTTGATTATCTCAAGGAGGATCTTGCATCGATCCGTGCGGGAAGAGCAAATCCCCACGTCCTTGACAAGATAAAGGTGGATTATTACGGAACTCCCACTCCTATCCAGCAGGTTGGAAACGTATCTGTTCCCGAGGCAAGGATCATCCAGATCGCGCCCTGGGACAAGTCTCTTATCAAGGCAATAGAGAAGGCAATCATGGCTTCCGACCTTGGAATCACACCCAGCAATGACGGCGCTGTGATAAGACTTGTTTTCCCTGAGCTCACAGAGGAGCGCAGAAAACAGCTCTCCAAGGACATCCGCAAGAAGGGTGAGGACGCTAAGGTCGCAGTCAGAAACATCAGACGCGACGGCAATGATGCTTTCAAGAAGCTCAAGGGAAGCGAAGTCTCTGAGGATGAGATAAACGATCTCAATGATGAGCTTCAGAAGATAACAGACAAGTTCATCAAGGACGTTGATCAGGCTGTTGACGAGAAGACCAAAGAGGTCATGACGGTATAATATTATGGAAGAAAACACAAACATTCCTGCCCACGTCGCCATCATCCTGGACGGCAATGGAAGATGGGCAAAGGAAAAGGGCATGCCCCGCAATTACGGGCACATGCAGGGGGCTAAGGCAGTTGAGGACATTCTTGTGGATGCCAGGGACATAGGGATTAAGTATCTCACAGTCTACGCTTTTTCAACTGAGAACTGGAACAGGCCCGAGGCGGAAGTTTCCGCCCTCATGACGATACTGAGAAACTATCTTAAGACCAGTATCAAAAAATCCATGAAGAACAACGTCAGATGCCGCGTCATCGGCGACAGGAGCAGGTTATCTGACGATATCCAGAAGGCAATCCTTGAACTTGAGGATGCCACCAGGGACAACACGGGGCTCACTTTTACTATTGCCATCAACTACGGCAGCAGGGATGAAATAAGGCGCGCTGTAGTTAAGGTTGCAAAAAAGGTGAGAGACGGAGAGCTTGCCCCTTCGGATATAACTGAGGAGGACATTTCATCCGGGCTTGATACGAACTATCTCCCGGACCCGGACCTCTTGATCAGGACCTGCAACGAGCAGAGGATATCCAATTTCCTCCTGTGGCAGTGCGCATACACGGAGTTCTACTACACTCCCGTGGCATGGCCTGATTTTAACAAGGAAGAGCTCTTAAAGGCAGTTGAGGCCTACGGCACGAGAAACCGCAAATTTGGCGGACTAAGGAACTGTAGCGAAATAACTTGAACATTTTACTTGTCTGATTTCCCAAATGCTGCGTCAGAAAGCCTCGACAATGCCCGCATTGTCTGCGTTTTCTTCCTTGCCTTTGAAAAATCATTCTGCGTAAAATGTTCAGTTAATTCTGCTACAGTTCCTAAACGAACAGTAGCCCAAAATATAGCAATTTTATTCTGATAGATATTTATGGAAAGTTTCGCAGAGGGTGGCGCTCTCTGTCGAAACTTTCATATTAGTATAATTCGGCAGGTGTCTTAAATTGAAAACCAGAGTTATAAGCGGAATAATAATAGCAGCCACTCTTGCGCTTGTGCTTATCCCCGGCGGATATGTGCTATCCTGTGCGCTGACAGCTGTTTCACTTATCAGTTTCTATGAGCTCTCAAAGGCAACGGGAGTTGGAATCGCGAAAGAAAAGTTAAATCTTCTGGAGGCGTGCGGCTATATTTCCATCATCGTCCACTATGCACAGATGGTAATAACTGGGAGCCACAAATACTTCGTTTTCTCAATAATGTTTGCATTCTTTCTCATAATGGTCTGTTATGTTCTGACCTTCCCTAGGTTCAAGGCGAATCAGGCGATTGCAGCTTTTTTCTCATTCGTCTATGCGCCGGTCAGCATGTCGTTTGTGTACCTGCTGAGGATACGCCCCTACGGACAGTATTTTGCGTGGATCCCGTTTATCGCATGGGTCTGTGATACCTGCGCGTACTTTGCAGGGAGAGCTTTCGGAAAACACAAGCTCGCGCCCGTTCTCTCTCCCAAGAAGACAATAGAGGGCTCGATCGGAGGAATACTCGGATCGGTCATTGTCGGAGCAGGAATCGGATATATTCTCTACAAGTTTGAAACAGGGAACATTGCTACCATCTATGTACTGATGGCGATCACCTTTGCGGGCAGCATCATAGGGCAGATTGGAGACCTGCTTGCCTCAGGCATAAAGCGCGACACAGGCATCAAGGATTACGGCAATGTGATCCCGGGACACGGCGGAATCATGGACAGATTCGACAGCGTGATCTTTGTGATACCGTGTATATATTTTCTGGCAGCAGTCATGCTGCCGCTGGCAGGGTAAGGATAGAGGACAGAATAACTTTACTGTGATTATTGCGTGGCTACATTTATTGAAGTGTGAAACGGTGACTAATGTCGCCGTTTTTGTAATGTGATGAAAGAAATCGTTTTTTGTGGAGATGCTATGGAAGAATACTTGAGTAAGGAAAAGAAGAATTCAATCGCAAATGCGATAAGGAGCGTATATCAGCTGATAGTCCTTGTGGAAGAGGAAAGCCGGAACTGCAATATAATTGACTGCAATAATGAGCTTTCAAATCTGAAGATTGGAGAGACATCCACATTTGAGGACCTGTACGAGAGTCTGTACAGGAATACGCACCCTGAAAACAGAGACAGCCTGCAGATATTCAGCAGTATAGACCTGTTAAACGACCTGCTCTCAAAACAGGTATATGTATCTGTCGACTGCCTGATCAGGCACAGCGACTACAGGTATTACTGGTCCAGGATAACGGTTTGCAATTCAAAGAGTATGGACAGCACTGATGGAAGCGAGTACCTGATACTGATCCAGGACATCCACGATGACAAGAGCGCGACTCTGGCAGAGCACAATGAGCTCATCAGAATGCTCAGTGCGATGAAAAAGAATTATGACGATCTTTTCATTGAGAATATGACTGACGCCCAGACAGGGTGCTACAACAGAAAAGGGTTTAGGTACTTCGAGGCAATCGCCCTTGAGGATGCGCGGGAGAACGGGAAAGACATATTCGTGTGCGTCGTCGACTTAAACGGCCTTAAGCACCTTAACGATACCTTCGGGCACGGCGCAGGTGATACGGCGCTATGTGCAGTTGCCGATGCCCTGAAAGCGGCATCCCCGGACGGCTCTTACATCATCAGGACGGGAGGCGATGAGTTTCTGGTGTTCTGCCCACTTGATGGACAAGGAGAAGACCCGAAAAGGCGTGATACGTCTGCTAAAACTGCAAGAAGCAGTGACTTTGATGGCAAAGCTGATCTGCATGAGAGTGCAAATGAAAACAAAGCTGTTGACGGCTTTGGAGAGAAACTGAAGGCTGCACTGGATGCCTACAACAACAGCTGTGATAACCCCTTCGAGGTATCGGCAAGCTACGGCTACGTCGTTCAGCCCGTGGCTGAGGACCTTAGGAGCCTTGATTCATACATCGAGACCGCCGATGAGAAGATGTACGTGATGAAAGAGCTCACCGACCCGTACAAGAGGTGACGGGCATTGTTAAGGCTCTTGACACAGCATTTGGAAAATCAGGCAAGCAAATTGTTCAAGTTATTTCGCTACAGTTCCTTACTCATCAGCCCATGACTGGCAGGTGAGGCATTGCTGGAGGTTTCTCTTGACAAGGAACGCGGAATAGCGGTAAATTTAACAGGTAGAAAGACAAAGGCGTCTTGGAGAAAGTGGTCCCCGAGACGCTTTTTTTGCTTAATAGGAAATTGCTGCCGCGAGCGGCATTCTTATTCTATATAATACCCTGATTGGAGGACTTAGTATGGCGACTATAAACAAAAATTACTTAAAGCTGCAGGGAAGCTATCTTTTTTCAACGATTGCAAGGAAGGTGAAGGAGTACAGCGAGCAGCACCCGGATGCGGAGATAATAAGGCTTGGCATAGGCGATGTTACGCAGCCGCTTGCACCTGCAATGACTTATGCTCTTCACAGAGCGGTAGACGAGATGGGAAATGAAAAGACCTTCAGGGGCTACGCGCCGGATCTGGGGTATGAGTTCCTTAGAAGAGCAATTGCTGAGAAGGACTTTAAAAAGAGGGGCTGCAATATCGAGCCTGATGAAATCTTTGTCTCGGATGGAGCAAAGGGGGACTGCAGTAACATTCAGGAGATATTCGGCACGGATAATACCATTGCTGTATGTGATCCGGTATACCCTGTCTATGTGGACTCCAATGTAATGGCGGGCAGGACCGGGGAATACGACTCTGTGACGCAGAGATTTGCAGGCGTCATCTACATGCCCTGTACGGAGGAAAACTTATTTCTTCCGGAGCTTCCTTCTAAGGTTCCCGACCTCATCTATCTGTGCTTTCCCAATAACCCTACAGGTACTGTGATGAAAAAGGACCGGCTCCAAAAATGGGTTGACTACGCGAATGAGCATGGGTCGATCATTCTTTTCGATGCGGCTTACGAGTCGTATATTTCAGAGGAGGATGTTCCCCACAGCATCTATGAATGTGACGGGGCAAGGACCTGTGCGATTGAGATGCGCTCTTTTTCAAAGACAGCTGGCTTTACCGGCCTGAGGCTGGGCTATACCGTGATCCCCAGGGAGCTCGAGGCAGGAGGAGAAAAGCTCTGGCCTCTCTGGGCGAGGCGCCACGGCACCAAGTACAACGGAGCACCATATATCGTTCAGAGAGCCGGCGAAGCTGTCTACACAGATGAGGGCAGGAGGCAGGTTGAAGAGCAGATCGCCTACTACATGGGAAATGCAAAGATCATTCTAAACGGGCTCAACAAAGCCGGCTACGAAGTATTCGGAGGAGTTAACGCGCCTTACATCTGGCTGAAAACTCCGGATGACATGACCAGCTGGGAGTTTTTTGACTATCTCTTAGACAAAGCAAACGTCGTGGGCACCCCAGGCTCGGGATTTGGCCCCAGCGGAGAGCACTTCTTCAGACTTACCGCCTTCGGAAACAGGGAGAACACGATCAGGGCCATAGAGCGCATCAGTAAGATTCACTGAGAAAGCGTATGAAAATGTAAAAGGCTGTCATCTCATTATGGATGGCAGCCTTTTGCTTTCACAAAAAACCATGAAAAATCGATAATACATTAAACTGAGCGGTAACATGAGGCATGGCTGATACTATCAACGGTTTCGGAGAGCTTGAGACAATACAGTCTTTTGCGGTATAATTTGTATGTAAAGAGTTGTGAGAAGCTGAGTAAATCGCAATCTGTATTTATAGCTGCCTGAGGGGAAAATATGCCGTTACCTATAAGATCATCAAAAATGACAGTCGAAGAGTTCTTTTCATTCACAGGTGAGGAGAATGTGGAATTAATTGATGGGGTTCTGTATGATATGGCAAGCCCTTCCCGCATTCATCAGGCAATAGTCAGGGAACTGTCGGGACTGATCAATGGCTATATTCGGGGCAATGGAGGAGACTGCGTATTATATCCTGCTCCATTTGCTGTTCAGCTCTCAGATTCGGAAGACACTGTTGTAGAGCCTGATATAAGCGTTATCTGTGACAGAAATAAATTAAATGACAGAGGATGCCTTGGAGCTCCGGACTGGATCATAGAAGTTGCATCACCGACAAGCATTTCTCATGACTACATAAAAAAGCTGCAGCTATACAGTAAAACAGGTGTCAAAGAGTACTGGATCGTCAACCCTAGTGATACGAGCGTTACGGTATATAGTTTCAGCGAATCGAGTATACCGCATTCATACGGATTTGATGATATCGTGCCAAGTGGTATCTACAAAGACTTTGGTGTCGATTTCAGACAGATCAAAGAGGTGCTTGCAAAAGAGAAGCTGATACTGTAAAACCTGAATACTTTTAATCAGATTGAATACCAAAAAGATGTTGCAGGTTTACAAAAAAATAGTATGGGACACAGTCAGATATGACTTTGTTATAGACAGAATCAAGTGGAAAACAGTGGATTGTGACCAGTATTGTTTTAAAACACAAGATGCACTGGACGCGTTAACACGAACAGGAGAAAGAGAGATATGGAAATAAACAAGAATATAAAAGATATAATCCGCTTGTATTCACTCTGCACAGGAAATGCCGATAAAAAAAATATTGTCAGAATACTTGAAAAATCTTCTGTTTATAAAGCAATTGCTAAGGGTGATGATGAGTGCTATAACTACGAAGGATATATTGCCAATCTTTTTGAAATCGTAGCTGATATCAAAGCGCAAGGCGATTATCCTTTAGAGCTCGACAAAATTACCCCTGATGTGGTCGCGGCAGTAAATCGTGCTGAAATCGATGGTATAATTCAACGAAAGCAGTTGGTCAAAAACATCATTAAAGAGGCCAACAAGATTGCAGTTCTGTAAACATGCGGGCTGAAAGAGGCTACTGTAAAATAAAAAACGCCCATTAGGGCATGATAAAATGTTAAAAGCACTTTCTGCATTCAGAAGGTTCTATTTCTAACTATGTAGTTCATTTTCATTATTTGTTCAAAATGGTATAGTATACATAGAGCGTAAAAATAACCAATAAAAGTGATAAAAACAACAAAATATTATACAATTTGATGTATGCAATGATACGATTGGTTTATTGGTGACTCTTCATAAAGAACAGGTTAGATCAAGCTCTGATATATCCGCTGAAGGACAGAAGTATATGTTTCTTTAATTTTTCTAATCACCCACATGAGAGGTGGGACACAGCTCAACTTGATGCAGCTATGGAATATGGCGAGATCGTAGACGTGCCATTTCCATCTATAGAGGCATTGGCTAGTGAGGAAGAGATATCAAAACTTGCAGAAGAGTATGTAGATAGGATAAGAAATCTGGTTGATGCTGATGGAGCTGTTATGGCTCAGGGAGAATTTACGCTTACTTACGCAGTTATCAGAATGTTGAAAGCAGGTGGAATAAAGGTGGTATCTGCTTGTTCGGAGCGCGATTCCATTGAGTCTATAGATGAAACTGGAAATACTGTTAGGAAATCTGTTTTTTTTCTTCAGACGGTTTAGGGAGTATGTTTAATAAAGACATTCATGAAGATATATATAACCCAAAATACATTTTATCTCTGAAAGAATTGCTAATATATGAAAAAAGCAACGGGATAAGAAACGGTTTGTATGATATGACGCAAACTATGTCATCATATCATTCAAATCGTATCGAAGGTTCTCCATTATCCTATGATGATACGTGGGAACTATATGACAAGGGTATTGTGCCGACAGGAAATACAAAGGCACAAGATATTACTGACGCCCAAGGCCATTTTATAATGTTCGATAAAATGCTGGAAACTATTAACCAGCCCATTGATAAAAACCTGGTCTGTACATATCACGGATCGCTAAAAGCCGGTTCTTTTCTCGACAGAAAGAGAAATTTTGCCATTGGAGAGTATAAACGGCTGAACAACTCAATAGGCGGTATGATTCAGACAACAGCTGTTGAAGACGTCGAACAAGAAATGAGCGATTTTTTTGCAAGATACAATGACATTGCTAAAATCGGACATAACCTGAATACTATAGCTAAATCGCATGCCACATTTGAGAGAATTCACCCATTTCAGGATGGTAACGGCAGGGTAGGAAGAATGTTGTTGTTCCGGCAATGCCTTGATGCAGGTATAGTTCCTGCGCTTATTACGGATAATCTATCACAAGATTATAAGAATGCATTAAAAAAGTATTCAATAGGACAAAGTGACATTACTGATCTTGTAAAGGTCTTTCAGGAGGCGGCTCAAAACTATTATAATCTTAGTAACAGATATGTGTTTGAATATGAAAAGAGGGTATAAAATAGCTTATGTAGCTGATGAAAGAATAATGAAGCCTGAATTTAAGGGAATATCAAACATCCATTGCAGACATACAGCTGACTTTGTATCCATAAGATTGTTGTTGCAGACAATAATCTAAGGAGGAGAAAGGAGTATGTTAGCAATGGACAAGGTATATTCTATCAGAAGGCTCTTTTATGAACAAGGTAAGGAACTGTAGCGAAATAACTTGAACATTTTACTTGCCTGATTTCCTAAATGCTGCGTCAGAAAGCCTCGACAATGCCCGCATTGTCTGCGTTTTATTCCTTGCCTTTGAAAAATCATTCTCCGCAAAATGTTCAGTTAATTCTGCTACAGTTCCTAAGAGCATATCTGATATCATTGCCGAAACGGGTCATGCAGGAAGTTTTTACTCAGGTCAACAGTATAAGAAGCGTATACGGAAGGGATAACCTGGATTTCTTCATAGGGGAGAACATAGGAAAATCGTATTCCGAGGAGAAAGCATTCATAAGCTTCAACTAAATGCTACAATTTCCAGGATGAAAAGTCGATAGGTTTTTAAGAAAACGGGAAGTTTGGGACCGAGTAAAATCGATCCTTTTTTTGATGAAAAAAAGAGGTGAGGGGATGTAATCCTGTGTCGGACGGGTTCCTGCGGGCGGTGAAGGAGAATACGAGGAAATATTACTGGACGGGGAAGATCACGATAAAGAATGGCATGGTCTATGAGTTTGGGGCTGAGGATATCGAAGAGCAGAAATCCTTCCAAACTGGATCCGGATTATGATCAGGCGGTGGAAGCGGACGGCATTTATGAGAAGATCCCGATGGGACTGTATGAGGTGTCTGAGGCGAACAGGATGGTGAAATACCTGGAACTGAAGGCATATGACTTCATGCTGAAGTTAGAGAGGGATTTCAATGGATTTCAGACCGTAGGTTCGGCTTATGATTTCATCCATTTGTGCTGTGAATCCTGCGGCGTGGAGTTTGCTCAGAGCAGGGAATACATAGAAGCCCTTCCGAACGGCACGGAGGGGCTTTCGATTTATACGGACAATGACATAGAGACTTACCGTGACGTGCTTTACTATGTGGGACAGGTACTTGGAGGGTTCTTCTGCATAAAGGCCGGAGACGATTATTTTTAAGTATGGATGATGAGACGAAGTATTGTTACAGGTTCGGCAAAGGCGTAATATACAATCATAAAAAACAACAAATGGCTATATTACGAGCATAACCACACTCACTGTAAGCGGTTAAGCGTAACGCTGCCAAACGATTCTCAGCAGTTATCTTTAGATGATCCTTCTAAAGGCTGCAATCAGGAAGCAATTTGAACCTGTAAACATGTTGCAAATGAGAGAGGATTTAAAATGAGAGTATTAAACTTTGAGGATTCACCAATCAAACACAGTGCAATAAGAGACGTCCTTGAGAGTTGCAGAATAACAGAGATTGATCGTGCTAAGTATCTTGATGACGGCATTGAAATGTACAAAAAGGCAATTGCCGAAGGTAGAAAATATGACCTGATCATTACTGATATGTTGTATCCACGAAGCCGGGGGATGAATGAAGAAAAATCAGGAGACGTACTTGTCGGCATTGCAACGGAAGAAAAATGGGACACGCCAATATTGATATGCTCTAATCAGAATTATTCCTATCCGGAAATACTCGGATGCCTGTATTTCTCAGAGAATGTAGACTGGGAGGGGCAGCTTAGGAATTATGTGTCTAAGATCAGAAGTGGGGAAAAGAGCAGTAGTTCTAAAGGGCAATCATGAGTCTATGCTGCTTGAATGGATAGATGAATATCGCTCCTATAGTAAAGGCGATTTTTTCCTTGGCTTCAACGACTGGCTGAAAAATGACATGGAAACGGGCTGCAAGACAATCAAATCTCTGTTGACATCGGAGGATTATCATGAACTTGAGAAACTTTCAAAAAATGGTTCATTCGAAGTAATAAATGCTTTTGCTGTTTCTAAAGTTTTGGAAAAGCATAGCAGGCTGATTTCGTGGATGAGAAAACTGCCCCTATATTATGAAACAGAGAAAAACATCTTTGTTCATGCCGGTGTTGATGAAAGAGCCGGTGAGTATTGGGCATCAGGGACTTCTGATGAATTGTACTTGTGGAAGTATCCGCCCACTACAGGTACCTTCTACAAGCCTATAGTTGTCGGACATGTAGGAACATATAATGAGTATTTATCAAATGATCCTGATTTTCATGACATATACTTTGATAGGGGATTTGGTTTATAAGTCCGAAAAAGATCCGGTATGGTATCCAATGTTAACAACCCAGTAGTGTTTAGTGGTATAAAGCAGGCGTAATCTGATGTGGATGAATGATGGGCTTGCGAGGTTGGTGAATGAACTCCTAAAAAAGGCCGCACTTGCCCCTTGGTGCTTTTAGCGGGATTTTAA
>JAFUYO010000022.1 GCA_017470505.1 Butyrivibrio sp.
AGGAATAATGCGTAGTTGATGAAAAGCACCCCACAGAAAGGTTTTAACCTTTCTGTGGGGTGTTTTTTCATCAGTTTTTTCTTTACATCGTTTGTCTGGATGCGTACAGGTGCTTCTCTTCCTAAAAAGTGCTGCCGCTATGCCTGGGGCTTTGCAGTGGGAACTGCGCTGATGCCTCACGCGCAAGTAAGACTTTATCATAGCGGCAGCATGAATGCAATAGGTTTTAGCAAGAAATTTAGCTGGTTTGAAACTAAATTTTAATAATTTGCACGACAAAACGAAATACAATTTCATTGCACAATATATAGTGGCGCTCTTCGGATGCAAGCCTCAAAATGTTGACTGCTGTTTTTGGGACGTTTTCATATGTTTTTTGCTACATGCATAGCGCGCTTTTATCTTTCCTTGAGTGCTCTCTCAATCTCGTCGATGACGATCGTGAGGGCCTTGATGCGGGCGTATTTCTTGTCGACGGACTCCAGGATGTGCCAGGGAGCGAAGGCGGTGCTGGTCTTTTCGATCATCTCGTCGATGGCGGTCTCGTACTGATCCCATTTCTCGCGGTTGCGCCAGTCCTCATCGGTGATCTTCCACTGCTTCTCGGGGGTGTTCTTCCTGTCGTTGAAGCGCTTCAGCTGTGTGTCCTTGTCGATCTGTACCCAGAACTTGATGATGACAGCGCCCCAGTCCTTGAGCTCCTTCTCGAACTCATTGATCTCGTTGTAGGCCCTCTGCCAGTCGTTCTCGGAGCAGAAGCCCTCGAGTCTTTCAACCATTACGCGGCCGTACCAGGTCCTGTCAAAGATGGTGACGTGTCCTGTTTTGGGAAGTCTCGTCCAGAAACGCCAGAGGTAGTGGCGGGCTTTCTCGTGAGGCTCGGGGCTTGCGATCGGCTCAACTACGTAGTCTCTGGGGTCGAGAGCCTCGGTGATCCTCTTGATGTTTCCGCCCTTTCCGGCAGCATCCCATCCTTCATATGCGACGATCACAGGAATCTTCTTGCGGTAAACCTTGTTGCCGAGGTCCCTCAGCCTCTTCTGGAGGATGTCGAGGGTAACGTCGTACTCCTCATCGGTCATGACCTTGTCCTCAAGAGAGATATCGGAGAGCTTGGGAATCCTCGCCATAGGGAAGGTGTTCTGAAGGATAGGAACGTTCATCTTCCGGTTCTTGAGCGCGACGTCGATGCCCTGGTTTAAGAATTGCAGAACCTGGAGCTCAGCGTATTTCTTGTCGGAGGCATCGATTATGTACCACGGTGCGCGGGACTGGTTGGTATCCTCGAGGTAGCGCTCATAGACATCGAGGAACTTGTTGTAGTGCTTGTTCTGGAAGAGGTCCTCGGCGTCGACTCTCCAGCGGGTGTCCTTGCTGTCAAGGAGTGAGGAAAGACGCTTTTTCTGCTCTTTTTTGGATATATGGAAAAAGAACTTTATGACAAGATATCCGTTGTCGCACAGCTGCCTCTCGATGACGTTTATGGAGTGGACGCGCTGCTTGTAGGTGTCCTTGTCGATGGAGTCGTAGATGACGCCGTCTACGATCTCCTCCATCCAGCAGGTGTCAAAGAATCTGAACTTGCCTGCCTCGGGAATCTCTTTGATAAATCTGTAGAGGAAGGGGTATCTCATCTCCTCTTCGTTGGGCTCTCTGTCCATCGTTGCGACCTTGAAAAACCTGGGGTCGATGTTGCGGATGACCTTGCCGATAACGGCGCCCTTGCCTGCGGCATTCCATCCCTCGAAAAGAACCATTACGGGGAGCCCGGCTTCCTTCAGCTTCATCTGGGATGCGGAGAGGTGCGCGCGCTCCTCCTTGAGTTTGGCCTTGAGCTCGTCCTCGTCAGGCATCTCTGCGTGTACATAGTCTTTAAGCATGTCTGTTTCCTCCTTAATATTAGTTACTGGGCTCTGTACATAAGAGCGCTGCAGCAGTACTTTATCAAAATGTTCATAGAACTATGATACCATAAAGCGGCGAGGCAAGCGAGTGCTTGTGCCTGTTATGCCATATCAGGACAAGTGACTTTCTCACGCTTTTTTTTGCGTTGACCTGACTGTATCTCCTCCTATATAATTAATGAATAGTTTTGCAAATAAAAGAGGGGGAGAAGTTAAGTGAAGAGTATTAAGAGTTTTCTGCTTTCTGTGGGAATGCTTGTTGTTTTGGCGGCATTCCTTTCCATGACACCTGCTGCGAGTATCAGGTCCGAGGCTGTCGGAGCCGAGGTTGCGGTAGGTATTGATGTTTCCAAGTACCAGGGCAGTATCAACTGGCAGCAGGTCAAGAATCAGGGCGTGAGATTCGCCATGATCAGAGTCGGCACTACCAAGAAAGGACTGGATGAGCAGTTCATCAACAATATAAACGGTGCCAACGCTGCAGGCGTCAGAACAGGTATCTATATTTATTCCTACGCAACTACACCTGAGGCGGCAGCAGCTGAGGCCAATCAGGTTCTTGCGTGGATCGCACCTTATACGGTTACATTCCCTATCGCTATAGACATCGAGGACTCATGTCAGAAGGGACTGAGCTCGGCTCAGCTTCAGGCGATCGCAGACACCTTCTGCGGCATAATAAATGCAAACGGCTATGAGCCAATGGTATACGCCAGCAGGAACTGGTTCGCAGGCAGGATGCCAAATGTATCGGCAGCCAAGTGGGTTGCCCAGTACAACTCATACTGCGACTACCCGGGTGACTACGCGATGTGGCAGTCGAGCTCACACGGAACCTACTCAGGGGTTCCCACAAGAGTTGATGTGAACCACCTCTATGTGGACTACTTCTCGAGGATCATCCCCGAGGGCTTCAACAGCTACGGCGGACACGTATTCTACTACCACAACTATCGCAAGCAGTACGGCTGGATCAACCTAAGCGGCCAGAGGTATCACGCGGATGCAAACGGCTTTATCCAGACAGGGTGGTTTCAGGATGAGAGCGGCATCTACTACCTCGATCCCGGCCAGGGAGGCCTTTCAAAAGTCGGCTTTGCGGATATCGACGGTGCGCGTTACTACTTCAACGAGAATGGACAGCGATGCACGGGGCTTCTCAACCTCGGCGGGACCTTCTATTATGCAAATGAGGACGGTGTGTGCCAGAAGGGCTTTTTGCAGCTCGAGGACGGCGTGAGATTCTTTGATGAGAACTACGCGATGCGCACTGGTCTCACACAGATAGGAGAGGAGCTCTTCTACTTTGACGGAAACGGCATCATGCAGACAGGCATGATAGCTCTTGAGAACGGCAAGTTCATGTTCGGTGCAGGCGGAGCTGCCATCAGCGGATGGTACACAGACGAGCAGGGAAGACGATACTTCTTCGGACCTGCCAAGGCTGCGCTTGTAGGACTTCAGACAGTTGAGGGCGCGGTTTACCTCTTTGACGAGAACGGCGTTGTCACAACAGGCTGGTCAGGCGATGTCGCATCGAGATTCTACTTCGGAGCTGACGGCAGGATGCTGACGGGGTGGAATGCCATAGATGGTAAGACTTACTACTTCGGAGCAGATGGCAAGATGGCAGTTGGCCTTGCGACAATAGATAACGCAGTCTACTACCTCGACCCTGCAGACGGGCACCGCGTTGTCGGCTGGGCACAGCTCCCCGACGGATGGCACTACTTTGACGGAGGCACCGGACAGATGCTCGCGAATGTGACTGTTCCTCTTGAGAACGTAAACTGCACATTCAACCAGGCAGGGATCCTCGTTGATCCCGCAGGCTGGACCCCCGGAACACCCGCACCAGCCCCTGCACCCGCTGAGGCGGCCCCCGCAGATGCAGCCCAGACCCAGGCCGGCGGCTGAGACCCGCTCATCAGTAATGTAAAGGAGAGCTACTATGAACCTGGAAGATGCAAAAAAGAAACTTGAACAGTACGGACAGATGCACGTCCTTAAGTACTACGACGAGCTTACGGATTCTGAGAAGAAAGAGCTCCTTGCTCAGATAGAGGACACGGATTTTGCAGTTACAGAAAACTGCAAAAACCTCGGAAAGGGCGGAGAGAGAGGCAAATTTGCGCCCCTTGCCGCGATGCAGGTTGATGAGATAGACAGGCGCCGCGACGAACTCTTTTCCATCGGGAAAAAGGCGCTTAAGGAGGGCAGGGTCGCAGCCTGCCTGCTTGCGGGCGGAATGGGCACAAGGCTCGGCTCGGACGACCCCAAGGGTATGTACAACATCGGACTTACAAAGCCCGTCTACATCTTCCAGAGGCTCATCGAGAACCTCATGGACACGGTGAAATCTGCGGATAACACCTACATCCGCCTCTTTATCATGACCAGTGAAAAGAACAATGACGCGACGATAGCCTTCCTCAAGGAAAAGAACTTCTTTGGCTACCCCGGGGACAAGGTGACCTTCTTTAAGCAGGACATGGCTCCTGCCTCCGACTACGAGGGAAGGGTCTACATGGAGTCGAAGTCAAGGATTTCAACCTCCCCCAACGGAAACGCCGGCTGGTACGCCTCGATGCTGAGGGCGGGGCTTCGCGACATCATTTTAAAAGAGGGGATCGAGTGGATAGACATCTTTGCCGTAGACAATGTCCTTCAGAGGATTGCTGACCCCTGCTTTGTCGGGGCGACTCTGAGTGCGGGCGTCTCCTGCGGAGCCAAGGTTGTCAGAAAGAACGCCCCCGATGAGAAGGTCGGCGTTATGTGCCTCGAGGATGGTAAGCCATCTATCGTTGAGTACTATGAGCTGTCACAACAGATGATGGATGCCAGGGATGAAAACGGCGACCCCGCCTACAACTACGGCGTTATCTTGAACTACCTGTTCAACGAGAAGGCTCTTTTTGAGATATCGCAAAAGACACTTCCGCTGCACGTGGTTGAGAAGAAGATCCCTTACATCGACGAGAACGCAAATCTCATTAAGCCCGACAAGCCGAACGGCTGCAAGTTTGAGCAGCTGGTTCTCGACATGATCCACGAGCTGCCCAGCTGCCTGCCCTACGAGGTTGTGAGGGAGCACGAGTTTGCGCCGATCAAGAACAGGGAGGGCGTTGACTCGGTTGAGTCCGCCAGGGACCTCTGCAGGCTAAACGGGATTGAACTGTAAGATAATTCAACATTTTAACTGTTTATCCCAACAAAATGAGATTGAATCATAAGAGTTGTTTTTCTACAATATTAATACAGACAACAAAAACACAAGTTTACGAGTTTCGGGAAAAGAGGTAGATTATGGCAATTCTTGTTACAGGCGGCGCCGGATACATCGGCTCGCATACAGTAGTTGAACTGCAGAACGCAGGCAAAGACGTAGTAGTAATGGACAATCTGGACAACTCCAGCGAGAAGTCCCTAAAGAGGGTGGAGGCCATCACCGGCAAGACGGTTCCTTTTTACAAGGCCGACATCAGGGACCGCGAGGCTCTCGAAAAGATCTTTTCCGAGAATAAGATAGACAGCGTCATCCACTTCGCAGGACTCAAGGCAGTCGGAGAGTCAGTCGCAAAGCCCTGGGAGTACTACGAGAACAACATCGGCGGAACGCTGACGCTCGTCGATGTCATGAGGAAGCACGGCTGCAAGAACATCATCTTCTCATCATCGGCAACGGTTTACGGAAATCCCGCGTTTATTCCGATCACTGAGGAGTGCCCCAAGGGACAGTGCACAAACCCCTACGGCTGGACCAAGTCCATGCTTGAGCAGATCCTCACAGATATTCAAAAGGCTGACAACGAGTGGAACGTGGTGCTGCTTCGCTACTTTAACCCCATCGGCGCTCACAAGAGCGGCACGATAGGTGAGAATCCCAACGGAATCCCCAATAACCTCATGCCTTACATCACGCAGGTTGCTGTTGGCAAGCTCCCTAAGCTCAATGTCTTCGGAAACGACTACGACACGCCTGACGGGACAGGAGTTCGCGATTACATCCACGTAGTTGACCTTGCTAAGGGTCATGTCAAGGCGCTTAAAAAGCTTGAGCCCGGGAGCGGCCTTAACATCTACAACCTGGGAACAGGCATCGGCTACAGCGTTCTCGATATTGTGAAGAACTTCGAGGAGGCGACAGGCGTAAAGATACCTTACGAGATCAGGGAGAGACGCGCAGGCGATATCGCTACCTGCTACTCCAAGGCCGACAAGGCCAAAGAGGAGCTCGGCTGGGTGGCTGAGAACGGAATCAAAGAGATGTGCGAGGATTCCTGGAGATGGCAGAGTAATAACCCGAACGGATACGAGGATTAATGTTCAGATTATGGATCAGATTAGTCGCAGACAACCATCTGTACAAAGATACGGTTGTCTGCGACGATTCTTTAGACACAAGAACACAGAAGGTGATGAATGCGATCGAGAAAGCTTCTTACGAGTTTGATCTCCCAAAGCCGATATGGCTTCCAAACGTTGTAAAGGACTTTCAGATACACGCAAAGTGCCGTTTTACGAGGGATTCCTTCATAGAGGAGGTCCCTTTTGACTATATGGAAATTCAGGTGATAGAGGAAGACTTTTAGTAACGATTTTTAATAATTCTGTCAGAGAATGAACACAATTTCGTCACAGATGACCGCTATACTTTATCTCAGAACGAAGAAAGGAAGGTCATAAATATGTACGACGAAGAAAACAGAGACGTTCAGAATCAGAATCCATACAATTACGGCAGTTCCTATGGCGCAGGCCAGAGCGGCAGCCGCTACTCATACAACAACGCACCCTACAGCGGACAGGGGACGTACAGAAGTCAGGAGCCGCAGCGCTCTTACTCCTACGGGCAGACCAGATACAGCTACAACTCAAGCCCCGATCCCCAGACAGGGTACGGCACATACCAGTACAGAAGTGCTGAACAGACGAGCGTTCCCCCGGTCCAACCGGTTAAAAAGAAGCACACCGCAGCCAAGGTTCTCGCAGCTATCGTCGCTCTTGCAATTGTGGTTGGAGGCGTGGGCTTTGCCTACAACAACGTGAGGAACGGCTCGGGGCTTGCAAGCTTTGCAGGCAGAAATACTGAGTCGCAGCAGGATGACAGCTCTGCAAAAGAAAATGTGACTGAAGATGCACAGGCGTCTGCAGCAGATGCTGCAACTACAGAGAGAGCGGCAGCTGATACAGCTGATAACTCCGGCATCGGGACCACGACAGTTACCGGTGAGACGATGGCAGTTGTCACCGACGTGACAGCAGTTGTTGAGGAAGTGATGCCTGCAATGGTTATGATCCACAACAACTACACGGCATCAGCCAGCTTTTTCGGATACACTCAGACTGAAGAGGCAACAGCATCGGGAAGCGGTATCATCGTCGGCGAGAACGACACGGAGCTCCTCATTGCGACAAACTACCACGTTATCGAGGGCGCAGACAGCCTGGAAGTTATCTTTACCGACGACTCAACCGTATCGGCAGTCGTAAAGGGAACGGATTCAAACATGGATCTTGCGGTTATCGCGGTGATGCTCGATGACATCTCAAGCGACACCAGAGATACCATCAAGATCGCGACACTCGGAGACAGCGATGCGCTCAAACTCGGCGAGCCTGCGATTGCGATAGGTAATGCTCTTGGTTACGGCCAGTCAGTTACGACAGGTGTAATCTCAGCCATCAACCGCGACGTTGAGATCGAGGACGGCGTTACACAGACCTTTATCCAGACAGATGCAGCAATTAACCCCGGTAACTCAGGCGGAGCTCTCCTTAATCTCCAGGGCGAAGTCATCGGTATCAACTCCAACAAGATCGGCGGAGACACCATCGAGGGCATGGGATATGCGATCCCCGTTTCAGTGGCTCAGCCCATCATCGACAAGCTGATGAATGAGGTTACAAGAGTCAAGGTATCAAGCGAGGAGAGAGGCTATATCGGAATCTCAGGTGTAAGTGTAACTTCTGATGTTTCAGCCGGCTACGGCATCCCTCAGGGCGTATATGTCGCAGAGGTTACGACGGGTGGCGGCGCTGAGGCAGCAGGCCTTGTAAAGGGCGATGTCATAACTGACTTTGACGGAAGCGAGATAACTTCCATGGACGACCTTCAGGGAAGGCTTGCGTACTACGCAGCAGGAACAACCGTATCGATAACTGTTATGAGGCAGACCGGCTCAGGCTACGAGGAGCGCACCTACGACGTGACCCTCGGATACGGAAGCACTTCAAACGGCAGCGCTGACTCAAACGCAGCTGAGCAGGGACAGAGCAGCGGCTTTGGAGGCTACGGCGGCTTCATGCCCGGAATGCCCGGCTCAAGAAGCGGCCAGCAGGGCCAGAGCGAAAACGGTGGACACTAATATATATAAAGAAAAACCACAGGATATATGTTTAGGATATCTCCTGTGGTTTTTTATGGTATACTACAGACATACTTATAAAAACACAAAGGAGAGAGCAAATATGGGTGTTAACAGTATTGATGCAGAGGATGATCAGTTTGCGTACAGGTATGACACGCAGCTTCTCATAGACAGGCGCGACGAGGACCTCGACGAGGATGAGATCGCAGATTACATCACTGAGAATATCGAGGGCAATTCCCTCATTGCCGCAGGCGATGAGGACATGGTCAAGATTCATTTCCACACCAACGAGCCCTGGGAGCTTCTTAAGTACTGCAGCAGCATCGGAGAGATCTACGACATCGTTGTCGAGGACATGATAAGGCAGTCAAACGGTCTTCAGGGGTGAAGTATCGCACAAAGGCAGGAGGTTTTTTGACATGAATGAGAATATCACAAAGAGAAATGAGCTCCTATCGCAGAAAGTGATAGAGGGCTTAAAGTCGAGGAATATGACGGGCTACTTTGCCGCGACAAAAGAGGATGCGAAGAGGAAGGCACTTGAGCTGATTCCTGAGAAGTCGTCGGTCACTATGGGAGGCGCGATGAGCGCCCATGAGATAGGCCTTGTCGATGCGTTAAAGGGTGGCGACTACAACTTTATCGACAGGGATGCGATGGAGGATAAGAGAGCAGCTATGCTCGCTGCCTACGACGCGGATTACTTCATCGCGGGCGCAAACGCGATGACAGACGACGGCATTATCGTCAATATCGACGGAAACGCCAACAGGGTCTCGGCGATCGCGCAGGGCCCCAGGCACGTCATCTTCATAGTGGGAATGAACAAGATCTGCGATGACCTCGATGGCGCCATGAAGAGGGCGAGGAACGTCGCAGCGCCCATAAACGCCCAGAGATTCGGCCTTTCAACGCCCTGCGCCAGGACGGGAAAGTGCATGGACTGCAAGGTACCCGACACGATCTGCTGTCAGTTCCTGATAACGCGCTTTTCAAGGCACGAGGGCAGGATTTTCGTCATTTTGGTTGATGACAGCTTAGGGTTCTGATATGGACAGGAAGATTTTGGCGGTTCTCTTCGATCTCGACGGGACCCTCACGGATACTGAGAAGTACTACCAGATCGCATGGCCGAAGGCTCTGCGCCACTTCGGGTACGAGGTAAAAGACGGCCTTGCGCTCGAATTCAGGTCACTCGGGCGCCCTTTTGCGCCTGCCCGTTTTAAGGAGATCTTCGGGGAGGACTTTGTCTACGACAAGGTCAGGGGCTACCGCAAGGAGCTGATAGAGGAGATAATCAGGGAAAACGGCATACCGCTAAAGAGCGGAGCGAAAGAGATACTCACGTATCTGAGACAGAATGGGATACTCACAGCCCTCGTCACAGCCAATGACTACGAGAGAGCATCGAGGTACCTCAAAAAGATAGACCTCTTTGACTACTTTGACAAGATAATCTGCGCCAACATGGTAGAGCAGGGTAAACCCGCCCCTGATATCTACGCATTTGCCTGCAGGGAGCTGGGTCTTTCACCGGATGAGACCTTCGCTGTCGAGGATTCGCCAAACGGAGTTACAAGTGCGTACCTTGCCGGCTGCAATGTGATAATGGTCCCGGACCTTACGGAACCTGACGAAGAACTTAGCAAAAAGCTCTACAAGAGAGTAGATAATCTGATACAAATAAAAGACCTGATCTGATGATCGGGTCTTTTTCCATTCTTAATCTTATTTTGCCTGTCTCTCTGCTTCCATCGAAGCCTTCAGATCTCCGCTGTTGTATCTGAAGATGATGTTGTTGATGCGCTCCACAGGATTAAGAAGATCGCTGATGGAGGCGTCGTGGTTAAGCGTGTCGATGAGGTACGCTATATACTTACTCATATCGCAGCTGATATACCACTTGCGGGATAAGAGCTCAGGCGTCTGGTAGACGAGGTTCGTTGTGAGCACCCTGTCTATGATGCCCTCCTCGTAGGCTTTGTCAAACTTCTCAAGGCCTCCCGTGAAGAGTCCGAAGGTTGAGAATGCGTAGATGCGTGCAGCCTTGCGATCCTTCAGCGCCCTGGCGACATCGAGCATGCTCTCGCCTGAGGAGATCATGTCGTCAACAATTATTACGGACTTGCCCTCGACGCTGGTTCCGAGGAATTCATGTGAGATGATGGGATTCCTGCCGTCCACAACCTGCGAGTAGTCACGCCTCTTGTAGAACATTCCGACATCCAGTCCAAGTACGCTCGCAAGGTAGATAGCGCGGCTCATTCCGCCCTCGTCCGGGCTTATGACCATCATGTGCTCGGAGTCGATCTTGAGATCGTCCACGTTCCTGAGAAGAGCCTTGATGAACTGATAGGTTGTGCGGACAGTCTCAAACCCGTTTAACGGGATTGCGTTCTGCACGCGGGCATCGTGCGCATCAAAGGTTATGATGTTGTCAACGCCCATATTGACGAGCTCCTGAAGCGCTATGGCGCAGTCGAGTGACTCGCGGGAATTTCTCTTGTGCTGCCTCGACTCGTAGAGGAAGGGCATTATAACGGTTATGCGCCTTGCCTTGCCGCCGACGGCTGCGATTATCCTCTTGAGATCCTGGTAGTGATCGTCAGGAGACATATGATTGGTCTGCCCAAAAAGTGAATAGGTCTCTGAGTAGTTACAAACGTCCACGATAAGATAGAGATCATCGCCTCTGACGGAAGTTCTGATAACGCCCTTGGCTTCGCCGGTCCCGAATCTGGGAATCTCGGCTTCGAGGATGTATGAGGGGCGCTCATAGCCGGTAAAAGCAAGGCTTCCCTTGTGCTCGTTTTCCCTCTCGGCCCTCCATTTGACGAGATAGTAGTCCACCTTCTCAGCCAGCGCCCTGGTTCCGCGAAGCGGGATCATTCCAAGTGAACCTACGGGTATGGTCTCGAGATTGCGCTTTTCTTCTCTCTTTGGCATTATTTGAGCTCCTCACTTTCTTTTCTCCGGATCTTGATGAGGTTCCTGATATCAGGTCCGGAGAGCTTTAGCAGTTTAAAATTGCTTGTAATCCTTGAAAAAATCCTGTCAGAATACAGATTCTGCAGATGCTCCAGAGAACAGTTGGTAGTGATGACAGTGGACTTCTTGCGGGCGTCCCTCTCATTTAAAAGAGAGAAGAGCTCCGAGGTCACAAAGCTGTTGACCCTCTCTGTCCCCAAATCGTCTATTACCAAAAGGTCGCACTCGAAAAGGTCGTCATATAACGACCTCAGCTCCTGCTTGTTGTTGTAGTCAAAAGAATTCTCTGAAAGCAGTTCAAACAACCCTACAGAGCTGAAATATATAACGGAATGGCCCTTTTTGAGTAGCATATCCGCAACACTTACAGCCATGAAGGTTTTTCCCGTACCCACTGTACCATAAAAAAAGAGATTTTGGTAGTCGGAGGTAAAATTATTTATAAAATCTTCAGCGGCTTTTCGGGCTCCGATAAACCTCTTGAGGTCATCGCCCTTGTAGAAGCGATCACTCATCCGCTTGAAGTTAGCTGTCTTGGTGAGTGTCCTTAAATTAGACTTGTCATAGAGTGTTTCGATTATCTTCTGCTTGAAGCAGTGGCACTTCTCACTTTCGATGTAGCCGGTGTCCCTGCAGTCCTGACAGGTGTAGCCCATATCCAGAAAGTCCGACGAATACCCCGCCTCGGTGAGAAGAACTCTCTTTTGCTCGGCAAGCTCCCTGAGAAGGCGCTGCAGGTCGCTCTTATCGAGTTTCTCGCCCAAGAGCCTGCGCCTTCCAAAGTCAGCGCTGACAGAGGCGGTCTCCTCGTCCAGCTCCCTGTACCCCGGAACCGTCTCATACACAGACTCGACTCTCTCCTCGAGCTCCTGCCTGTGGAGAGAGCGCCTCTCCTCATATTCATGCATTATAGCGTCATACTGCGTATTACTCAGCGCCATACAAATCCCCTCAGTTGTCCAGAAGCTTCTTCTCCAGTTCGTCAAAGTCGTATGTCGTTTGCTCGAACTGGTTGAAGCGGCTCTGGGACGCGCCCTGACGAATAGATGATTCGCCAAAACGTAATCTTGTATCGATGGATGAAACGGAAGCCTTCGATCTCTTCCTGGAGAGATCTGCAGTGTGCTCAGCATCAAGTCTGGCGATGTCGTCCCTTGAGGTGACGGCCTTTTCGTGCCAGGAGCGCAAAATACCGTCGCAGTACTTAAGACGGTTCTTCTGTGTCGCCATTACAGTTCTGTCGCAGGCTTCCAGGATGATATCCATCGTAAATTTAAGCTCCCCGCTCCACTTCTTGATGAAGGACCCCTCCTTCTCAGTGGGGCTGTTTTCCATACCGAGTGCCTTCATGATGGTGAGTATGTCGCCGTCATGCTTGTATGATTCTGCGCGCGCCTGCTTTGGCGTCCTGATGCCTTTCTGACTCCAGGCAATGGCGACCTTCTCCATGTACCTGAAATCAGTCTTATGATTATCGACGCAGTACTGCATCAGATAGTCCAAAAGATCGTCGGAGAAGTGCAGTTCATCGTGAATGTAATAAACTGTCGACATCTCCATGGTATTAAGGGGCCTGCCGAAATACTGCTCGGCGATGAACAGAAGAGTCTGTCCCTGAGCCTCTTTAAAGGATCTGATCTGGGAAGCGGAATATACGGGCTTGGCAGGTGGCTCCTGCCTCAGATCCTCAAACTTCGTGACACGCTCTGAAGGCTCCTCTGCACCTGCCCTCTCAAAGGCATGGATGTTGCCGGGATTTTCACGCACGCTCCTGTGCCTTTTTCCTGCCACGATGTCTTCCATATGGATGCCTGTAAGGTTCTGGGCAGAGTCGTACTCGAGACTTATCAGCCCCTTTTTCTCCCAGTATTTGAGAGCCCTTATGACATCCGATTCTGTATGATTGAATTTGTCTGCCAGAGCATCTACGCTCGTGGGCAGATTTGCGCTCATCATGCGCAGCAGAAAGAGATATATCTTTATCTGCGCATCGTTCGCGTCCTGCATATATTCGTCAATGAAAATATTGGAAACACTTGTAGAATCCTCCCCACTACCAGAACTAATAGTTACACGCCCCATCATATACTCTATCACCTACTTCACATATTTTCCCAATACCCTGCGTTCAGAGCCGTGACTAAAAAGCCGGCCCCGAAGAGGTAAACTGATTATAGCATTGTGATTTTTAAAATGATATGGGAAAAAGTAACGAAGAAAACCGGCGAAAATTGGGGGCGTCAAAAATGTCAACTTCTTGTGGAGAATGTGGATAACGTGGATTATTAAACGCCTGATAACCAAAAAGAGGTCTGACTGCACTACCTCGCAGTCAGACCTTTGTCCACTAAAAAGGATTTAAAATTCCTGTGCTCTTAGGTGGAAATGTGGATAAGTGTCACTGACCGAGAAGCTCATCCCCGATTTTGACGACATCTCCGGCTCCCATTGTTATCAACAGGTCACCTTTAGTGCAATTTTGCAGAAGAAATTTTTCTATTTCACTAAAGCTCTCCAAAGTCGGAAAATAATTACACTCGTGCCCCAGAGATTTTATTTTGTCACAGAGGGTCTTTGAGCTGATACCGAGGTTGTCCTTCTCCCTGGCCGCGTAAATATCCGCAAGGACAACGTGATCAGCTATGGAGAGAGCGGATGCGAACTCGTCCAAAAGAGCCTTGGTCCTGGTGTAGGTGTGAGGCTGGAACACGCACCAGATCTTGCCGTGCGGGTAGTTCTGCGCAGCTGTGAGGGTGGCGCGTATCTCTGTGGGGTGGTGCGCGTAGTCGTCGATTATGGTGACGCCGCCGATCTCCCCCTTGTACTCGAATCTGCGGCTGGTTCCTCCAAAGAGGGACAGGCCCGATACGATATGCTTTTCTTCTATATTAAGGATGTCGCACACTGCAATTGATGCAAGCGCGTTGTAGACGTTGTGGATGCCGGGAACTGCAAGCTTTATCTGCATCTTGCGATTACCCGGAAGGTGCGCCGTAAACGACGGATTGCCGTTGTCGTCATAGGTGACATCTGTCGGATAGTAGTCGTAGCTCTCCCCGGATCCATAGGTGAGGATGCGGCACTTAAGGCCCTCTGTGATCTCTGATACGTTGTCTATGTCGCCGCTTATGATGAGGGCTCCGTCATCCGGAAGGAGCTGTGCGAACTTTCTGAAAGAATGTCTGATGTCGTCAAGGTCCTTGAAGAAATCGAGATGATCGGCGTCGATGTTGGAGATGACGCTGATCTTTGGGAAAAAGCTGAGGAACGAGTTGGTGTACTCGCAGGCCTCGGTCACGAAGTACTCAGATGATCCGACCCTTATGTTTCCGCCAATGTCCTTGAATATGCCGCCTATTGAGAGCGTGGGATCGGTGTCTGCGGTGAGGAGGATCTTGGAGATCATGGAAGTTGTCGTGGTCTTGCCGTGCGTGCCGCTGATGGCGACGGGAAGCTCGTACTCCTTCATGATCTGGCCGAGGAGCTCTGCCCTTGTCAGCATCGGTATGCCGGCATTCACGGCTGCCACAAACTCAGGGTTATCCGGGTGAACTGCCGCCGTGTAGACAACGACGTCAATGTGAGATGAATCCTGTATGTTCTCAGCCCTCTGGCCATAGAAGATGTTGACGCCCATGTTTTCAAGCGTTGTGGTCATATCGGACTTTTTGGCATCCGAGCCCGACACCGTAAAGCCCTCTTTGATAAGAATCTGTGCCAGGCCGCTCATAGAGATGCCGCCGATACCCATGAAATATACGTGAACAGGTTTTTTAAAGTCAATTGTATACATTGAATCTGCCTCCGAACAAATAACCCAAAATCTACCTTATTCTAACACGTATTTATGTGATGTCAAAACGGCTATTTTCATGTTTTTTTATGCTGAGCCGTGTGTTATACTTAAATTAAGAAAAAAGCGCATGTTTGGTGTATCTGATAAAACTTAACGCAACGAGGTGAAACATGATAAAAAAAGAGATGATCGCCATGCTTTTGGCTGGAGGCCAGGGCAGCAGACTCGGTGTACTTACAGCAAAGATGGCTAAACCTGCAGTTTCTTTCGGAGGGAAGTACAGGATAATCGATTTCCCGTTGAGTAACTGCATCAATTCCGGAGTGGACACTGTCGGTGTTCTTACGCAGTATCGTCCCCTGAGACTTAATTCCCACATTGGAATAGGAATACCGTGGGATCTGGATCGTAACTTCGGCGGAGTTACAGTGCTGCCCCCTTACGAGAAGAGCGCGAACAGCGAGTGGTACACAGGTACAGCCAACGCCATATATCAGAATATGGAGTATATGGAGAACTACAATCCTGACTACGTGCTCATCCTGTCCGGGGATCATATCTACAAGATGGACTACGAGACGATGCTTGATTTCCACAAGAGCAGCGGTGCGGACGCAACCATTGCGGTTATGCCTGTTCCGATCGAGGAGGCGAGCCGCTTTGGCATCATGATCACCGATGAGAACAAGCGCATCGTGGACTTTGAGGAGAAGCCAGAGCATCCCCGCAGTAATCTCGCTTCCATGGGCATATATATCTTTTCATGGAAGGTACTCAGGGAGGCACTGATCAAGAACAAGGACCAGGCGGGACTTGACTTTGGCAAGCATATCATTCCCTATTGCAAGGAGCAGGGACAATCGCTCTTTGCCTACGAGTTTGACGGCTACTGGAAGGACGTCGGAACCCTCACCTCCTACTGGGAGGCCAATATGGAGCTCATCGACATCGTCCCTGAGTTCAACCTCTACGAGGAGTACTGGAAGATATATACCGCAAGCGGTGTTCAGCCGCCGCAGTACCTCGGCCCCGACAGCGCGATCGAGCGCAGCATTGTGGGCGAGGGGTGCGAGATTGACGGCAAGGTTTACAGCTCGGTCATCGGCCCCGGCGTCAAGATCGGCAAGGGAACCGTCGTCAGTCACTCCATCATCATGAACGAGACGGAGATAGGCGAGAACTGTCATATAGAGAAGGCAATCATAGCTGAGAAGGCCGTCATCGGATCCGGGGTCACACTCGGAGCCTTCGAGGAAAAAGAAAATGAGACCAAGCCCGGAATATACTGCGAGGGTCTGTGCACTATCGGTGAGAGGTCTGTTATACCGGATAATGTCAAAATCGGTAAGAACACGATGATCTCGGGTGAAACGACTGCTTCCGACTACAGGGACGGCATCCTTGAAAGCGGAAGAACATTAGATAAGGCAGGTGATCAGGCATGAGGGCGATTGGTATTATTTTAGCAGGCGGCAGCAGTAGCAGAATGCAGGAGCTCTCCAAAAGAAGGGCGGTTTGTGCCATGCCGGTGGCGGGTTTTTACAGAAGTATTGACTTTGCCCTCAGCAACATGACCAACTCCCACATTCAGACCGTGGCCGTTTTCACACAGTACAACGCGGGCAGTCTCAACACGCATCTGTCATCATCGAAGTGGTGGGACTTTGGCCGCAAGCAGGGCGGACTATATGTTTTTACACCTGCAGTCAAGGCATCCGGCAACCTCTGGTACAGGGGAACCGCAGATGCGATAGCACAGAATCTGGATTTCATCAGGAGCTGCCACGAGCCCTATGTCATCATCACTTCCGGAGACTGTGTCTACAAGATGGATTATGGCAAGCTTCTTGAGTACCATATCCAGAAACAGGCAGATATAACGGTTGTCTGCAAGGACATGCCCGCCAAGACGGACATCGAGAGATTCGGTACCATCCGCATGAACGAGGAGAGCCGGTTCGAGGAGTTCGAGGAGAAACCTGTCGTATCCAAGTCCAACACCATCTCCTGCGGAATCTATGTCATCAGGAGAAGGCAGCTCATTGAACTTATTGAGCGCGCCCAGGAAGAGGAGAGGTACGACTTTGTAAGGGACATCCTTGTCAGATACAAGGACATGAAGAGGATTTACGGCTACAAGATCAAGGAATATTGGAGCAACATAGCCTCCGTGGAGGACTATTACAAGACCAATATGGACTTCTTAAAGCCTGAGATCCGCAACTACTTCTTCAGGGAGTTCCCGGGGATCTACACCAAGGTTGTGGACCTTCCTCCGGCAAAGTACAACGTAGGTGTATCAGTCAGGAACAGCCTTATATCCAGCGGCTGTATCGTGAACGGGACCATTGAGGACTCGGTTATTTTCAAGGGCGCCTTTATCGGCAACAACTGTTATATCAAGAACTCAATAATACTCAACGACGTGTATATAGGAGACAATTCACACATCGAGAACTGCATCGTGGAGAGCCACGGCACTATCCAGGCGAACTCCTATTACAAGGAAGATGACGGCATCAAAGTAGTAGTAGAGAACAATGAGAGATACGTAATATAATCAAGCAGTAACAACGAGAGGTATATGTAATTAAAATAGGCATTTTGAATAAGGCATAAGAGACTGTTACTTCATACCTGAGAAGAAAATAGCAAACATATTGTTATGCTAAAACCAAGGGGGATCAAATATGAAGATCACAGATATCCGTGTCAGAAAAGTTACCAAACTGGGCAAAATGCGCGCTGTTGTATCAGTTACCTTCGATGACGAGTTCGTGGTACACGACATCAAGGTGATTGAGGGCGAGAGAGGTCTGTTCATAGCAATGCCCAGTAAAAAAGCCGCCGACGGAGAGTACAGAGACATCGCTCATCCGATCAACTCAGAGATGAGAGCACTTCTCCAGGGCGCTATCCTTGAAGCCTATGACAAGGCTGCTCCGGCAGAGGATGAAACCCGGCAGGGACTTTTGGAGACTTGACAAGGCTGCCAGATTTAGTCGATATCGTGCTGAAGCCGGCACTTTACTGAAGTTACCTGGTAAAGTGATTCGACAGGCAATTTGTAACAAATAATTATCAGAGAAAAGGGGACTTAGCTTAAGTCCCCTCAATTTTTTGGAAAGTGACAGATTTGATGGGGATACTTGGACTTATCAGAAGGTTTTTTGAAGGAAACCGGAAAGAGGAAGATGGAAACATGTTTATCATAGTGGGGCTCGGAAATCCGGAAAAGAAATATTTTAAGACAAGGCACAACGTGGGCTTTACGGTCATAGACCATCTCTCTGACAAGTACGGCATTGGCCTTACAGAGACCAGGTTCAAGGCGGCCTTCGGAAAGGGCAGGATCGGCGATCATAAGGTCGTGCTCGTTAAGCCGCTAACCTACATGAATCTGAGCGGCGAAGCTGTTGCGCCAATCTGCAACTATTTTAAGGTGGACCCTAAGGAGAAGCTCATAGTCATATCCGACGACGTCGAGCTCGATGTCGGAAGGCTGAGAATACGCCCCAAGGGAAGCAGCGGCGGCCACAACGGGCTTAAGAACATAATTGCCCTTCTTGGGAGCGATGAGTTTTCGCGCGTCAGGGTCGGCGTCGGCAAAAAGCCCGGGCAGTGGGACATGGTAGACTGGGTCCTTGGTCATTTCGAGGGAGAGGATGAGAAACTGATCGAAGAGAGCACAAAGAGAGCTTGTGACGCGGTGGTAGAGATAATGGAAAACGGCACGGAGAGTGCCATGAACAGATTCAACGGTAATAAATAAATGAGAGCAATTCAGGCGCCTTTATCGGAACTTAGAGAGTTCCAGGAACTAAATAATTATCTTGATAAGCCCTTTGCCTGCGCAGAGGTCACGGGCTGTGTGGACTCGCAGAAGCTCCACTTAATAGACGGACTCTCTGCAGAATTTAAGTACAGGATAATCGTCACGTATTCGGACCTTCGGGCAAAAGAGATACTCGAGGACTACAGGTTTTACGACAAAAACGTGACGGTCTACCCCGCCAAGGACCTCATTTTTTACCAGGCGGACGTGCACAGCAACGAGATAGTAAGGCAGCGCATCAGATGTATGCGCCGCCTCATCGAGGGGAGACCGGTGACGGTTGTCACCACCTTCAGCGCGCTTATGGCTCCGCAGATAAAGCCCGAGGTCATAAGGTCGCACATCTTATCCATAGACAGACACACAAGGATCGACGAAGTGAAGATCTCACAGGACCTTGTCACAATGGGCTACACAAGGAGCTATCAGGTCGAGGCGCCGGGTGAGTTTTCCGTGCGCGGAGGGATAATAGACATCTTTGACCTCACCGAGGACAACCCCTTCAGGATAGAGCTGTGGGGAGATGAGATAGAGTCGATCAGGAGCTTTGATATCCTGTCACAGCGCTCCCTTGAAAAGCTCGAGTCGATAGATATCTACCCCGCATCCGAGATAATTCTGGCCGACGATGAGCTTGAGAGGGGCGTCTCAAGGATACAGGAGGACACCGACAGGATAGTTGAGGTGTTGCACGGGCAGTTTAAGACAAAGGAAGCGCATGAGCTGAAGGTAAGGACAAGTGAGCTAAGAGAGCAGCTCCTTACGTACAGAAACTCGGTAAATCTTGAGAGCTACATCAGATACTTCTACGACGACACTGTGACTATACAGGAGATGTTCCCCAAGGGAAAGAGCTGTATTTTCATCGACGAGCCGGCAAAGGTCCTTGAGCACGCAAGGGCGGTTGAGCTCGAGTTTAAAGAGAGCATGGAGGCAAGGGCAGAGAAGGGCTATGCGCTCCCCGGGCAGATGGACATCCTCTACGGCGTGGACAACTGCATCGCGAGGATGGGAAACGGCAGGAGGGTTCTCATATCAACTCTTCAGATGCCCGCGTCGCAAAATCTCTTTTCCCCGGAAAGAAGCTATGACATAAGCGCGAGGAGTATCGCAGCCTACAACAACAGCTTCGACTCCCTCGTAAATGACCTTAAGAGCTACAGGAAAAAGGGCTATCGCGTCCTCATCCTCTCGGGCTCCCGCACGAGGGCAAAGAGGCTCGTGGAGGACCTTAGGGACAACCTCGTCACGGCATTTTACTCGGAGGACCCGGGGAGAGTCCTTGCAGATGGCGAGATAATGACCTACTACGGGCGGATCTTAAAGGGTTTTGAGTACCCTGCCCTTAAGTTTGCGGTCATCGCAGAGAGCGACATCTTCACTGAGCACAGGAAAAAGAAGAAAAAGAAAAAGAGCGCATACAAGGGCGAGAAGATAGAAGGTTTTGCGGACCTCAAGGTCGGGGACTACGTGGTGCACGAGGACCACGGCCTCGGCATATACCGCGGCATTGAGAAGATCGAGACGGACCATGTCACCAAGGACTACATCAAGATCGAGTACAACGGAGGAAATCTCTATGTGCTGGCGACAGGGCTCTCGGTCATACAGAAGTACGCGTCGGGCTCAGACGATGAGAAGGCGCATAAGCCAAAGCTGAACAGACTTGGTTCGGGTGATTTTGCTCACACCAGGAACAAGGTGAAGGCGGCAGTAGACGAGGTGGCGCAGGACCTTGTGGAGCTCTACGCAAAGAGGCAGCAGGAGAAGGGTTTTGTGTTCAGCAAGGACACCGTGTGGCAGCAGGAGTTCGAGGACGCCTTCCCCTATCAGGAGACTGAGGATCAGATGACTGCCATCGAGGACACCAAAAAAGATATGGAGTCCTCCGTTATCATGGACAGGCTCATCTGCGGAGACGTCGGCTTTGGCAAGACGGAGATCGCAATCCGCGCGGCTTTCAAGGCCATACAGGACGGCAAGCAGGTCGCGGTACTCGTGCCCACGACGATACTCGCGCAGCAGCACTACAACACTTTTTCCGAGAGAATGAGGTCTTTTCCCGTGAGGGTGGATCTGATGTCCCGCTTCAGGACTGCGTCCGAGCAGAAAAAGACAGTGGAGGACCTAAAGAAAGGCCTTGTCGATATCGTGATCGGAACCCACAGGCTCCTGTCGAAGGACGTTGCCTACAAGGACCTGGGGCTTCTTATCGTCGATGAGGAGCAGCGCTTTGGCGTTACTCACAAGGAGAAGATAAAGTCATTAAAAGAGAATGTCGATGTTCTGACACTCACGGCGACGCCTATTCCGAGGACCCTTCATATGTCTCTTGTGGGGATTCGCGACATGAGCGTACTTGAAGAGGCGCCGAACGACCGACTTCCCATCCAGACCTATGTTATGGAGTACAACGACGAGCTCGTGAGGGAGGCGATCGTGAGGGAACTCTCCAGAAAGGGGCAGGTCTACTATGTCTACAACAGGGTGAACAACATCGCGGACGTCACCGCTCAGATCAGAAAGCTCGTGCCCGAGGCCAATGTCGCTTTTGCCCACGGCCAGATGAAGGAGCAGGAGCTTGAGCGCATAATGTACGACTTCATAGACGGCACGATAGACGTGCTGGTATCGACGACGATAATTGAGACGGGGCTCGATATCCCGAATGTAAATACGATGATAATCCACGACTCCGACCGGATGGGACTGTCCCAGCTCTATCAGCTGAGGGGGCGCGTCGGGAGGTCAAACAGGACGGCCTACGCATTCCTGATGTACAAGAGGGACAAGATGCTCAAGGAGGTCGCTGAGAAGAGGCTCTCCGCGATCAAGGAGTTCACTGACCTCGGGAGCGGCTTTAAGATCGCGATGAGGGATCTCGAGATAAGAGGAGCAGGAAACCTTCTTGGCAAAAAGCAGTCGGGGCACATGCAGGCAGTCGGGTACGATCTCTACTGCAAGATGCTCGATGAGGCGGTCAGGCTCAAAAAGGGCGACATCGGAGAGGATGTGAGTAAAGAGCCGAGTTGCAGCATAGACCTCGACGTCGACGCCTATATCCCTGCGGAGTACATATTAAATGAGGTGCAGAAGCTCGAGATGTACAAGAGGATTGCCTCTCTTGAGGGAAGCAGTGAGTGCGACGACATGAGAGATGAGCTCATAGACAGGTTCGGTCAGGTGCCGGGGCAGGTGGGAAACCTTCTTCGGATATCTCTTTTGCGGGTTAAGGCATCGCGCCTCTTTATCCTGGAGATAAAGGGAGGCCACGGCGAGATATCGCTCAAAGTGAGTCCCTCTGCGAAGATTGACGCAGGAAAGATCCCGGAGTTTCTGTCATCCTTTGACGGCAACATGACCTTCCACAGCGTCGGGACCCCGGAATTTGTCTACAGGTACAAACCAGACTCATCCCCCGCAAAGGCGGAAGAAAAGCTCCTATCCGGCACCGAGGAGATCCTTGAAAGGCTCGGGAAGATCTACAGGTAGGATGCCTGTTGTCAGGTCTTTATTCTGCCAATGTGTTGGCTGTGTGGTATACTACATTTATGGAATAAATGGAGGAGGAACGCGTAATGATAAATCAGGAATACAAGGATATGCTGGGGGCAAAATCGGTAATAAGAGAACTCTCGGAGTATGCAACCGCAAGGGGGAAGGAGATAGGGTACGAGAACGTATTTGACTTCAGCCTCGGAAATCCGAGCGTGGACGTGCCGAAGGAGTTCACGGAAGAAATGATACGCCTCCTTCAGGAGGAGGACACCATGACCCTCCACGGCTATACGCCGAGCCTCGGAAATCAGAAATACAAGGAGGCGATCGCGGCATCGCTGAACAGAAGGTTTGGGATGAACTACTCAGCTGAGCACATCTTTCCCACAACAGGAGCCGCGGGAGCCATAGCACATGCGGTCCGCGCGGTGACAAAGCCGGGGGATGAGATGATCGCCTTTGCTCCGTTTTTCCCGGAGTATCGCCCCTATGTAGGCGGCGCGGGCGTTAAGCTTAGTATTGTACCTGCTGACACAGACTCTTTTCAGATAAATTTTGAGAAATTCGAGGAGATGCTAAGCGGGAAGGTTTCGGCAGTTCTCATAAACACGCCGAACAACCCGTCGGGGGTAGCCTACTCGACAGCCACTTTGGAAAAGCTTTCTACTATATTAAAAGAAAAGTCCAAAGAGTACGGGCACACGATATTCCTCATCTCGGACGAACCCTACAGGGAAATAGTGTTCAAGGGAGCGGATGCGCCCTACGTCTCAAAGTTCTACGACCATACCTTAAGCTGCTACTCTTTCTCCAAGTCACTCTCGCTCCCGGGTGAGAGGATCGGGTATGTCGCAGTAAATCCCGCCTGCGAGGGGAGCGACGTGATAGTTCCTATGTGCGGCCAGATATCCAGGGGCACAGGCCACAACTGCCCGCCTTCGATAATCCAGCAGGCGGTTGCGAAGGTGTGCGACCTCACCGCGGATCTGTCCGTGTACGAGACGAACATGAACATCATCTACGACACGCTTGTTGAGCTTGGCTTTAGCGTTGTAAAGCCGGGCGGAACCTTCTACATCATGCCCAAGGCGCTCGAGGATGACAGCATAGCCTTCTGCAAAAAAGCAAGAGACTACGACCTTATCTTTGTTCCTACGGACGGGTTCGGTGCGCCGGGCTACTTCAGGATGGCTTACTGCATCGACACCGACAAGGTGGTCAGGGCGATGGAGAGACTTAAGAAATTTGTAAAAGAGGTTTACTGAAAAGCTTTTGGAGGGTTATGGCATGGACATTCTAAAAAACAAGTACGCAAAGAGCATAGCTCTTTTGCTTGTAACAGCTCTTTTCTCGGTGCTGGCAGCAGTGGTTGACAGACAGCCCATAGGGGTAAACGACACGGTGGTTGGTTTTGCGACTTTAAACGGGGCTTTTAAGGACATTGCTCCCTACAACCATTTTATGGACATCATATCGGACGTGATGATGATACTCTCATTCCTGGTGGTCGCATTTTTTGCCTTCACAGGGGCGGTGATCCTCATAAGGACGAAGAACATCAAAAAGGTGGGTAAGGTCATCTTAGGACTCGGAGTTCTGTACATCGTGGTCGCCGTGATCTACATTCTCTTTGACAAGATCCCGATAAACTACAGGCCGATCATCCCGCCGGGAAAGACGAAGCTTCAGACTTCATTCCCATCAACCCACACGCTCATCATCTGCTCGGTGATGGGAAGCGCGTATCTGGCGTGGGAGAAGGTCCTAAGGGACAAGAACATAGTGAAGGTGCTGAAAATCGTCTGCATAGTTGTCATCGTGGTCGGAGTTATCTCCAGAGCCTTTGCGGGAGTGCACTGGCTGACCGATATTATCGCAGGAATACTCTTTTCCATGACGCTTATTTCTCTTTACTCTGCGTGCAGCCTGAATGAGTCGGCGCGCTAGGAAATGCGGAAAAATGCACCTTTGGAGGATGCTTTATGTCCAAAATTGCAGTAAATACCTCAGAAAATCCGAAGGATTGCGTTGACAATGCTGATTTTTAAGTGTAAACTCTATGACGTAATTGTTTAAATGTTTTTATGAATCGTTCGTGATTTTGAGGAGGAAGAAAAAACAATGGCTATCAAGAAGAAGCTTGCAGAGGCAGTTAAGCCTGTTGCAACTATCAAGACACCTGTTGCCGAAGAAGAGACCACTGTAGTTGAGACAGCTAAGGAAGAGACCAGGAAGGAAGAGACTAAGAAGGCAGCCAAGGCTGAGAAGAAGGCAGCGTCCAAGAAGGATGAGACCAAGAAGGCAGCCAAGGCTGAGAAGAAGGCAACAGCCAAGAAGGAAGAGACCAAGAAGGAAGCACCTGCAAAGAAGGAAGCATCTGCCAGGAAGGCAGCTTCAGAGTCAGCAGTTAAGGCTAATATCGTTCTTGAGTACGTTGATGGAAGACAGATCCCTTACGACAAGATCGTAGAGGATTCCAAGAACAACTACCAGTATGAGATGGGCGGAGATGTCAATGAGATCAAGAAGCTCAGCGTATACGTTAAGCCCGAAGAGAACGCTGCATACTATGTAGTAAACGACAAGGTTCAGGGCAGAATCGGCCTTTGATCAGATTGGTTTAATTGTGTTCAAATATTGAAAAACTCCTTCCGCATAGCGGAGGGAGTTTTTTTATACTATATAGATTCCGATGCAATTCAGTTGTAATGAAATAGCTACACAAACATATAGTTTATCCCCTCCGCTATGTGTATAATATTAGTGTTGGGTTCATTGGGGTGCCCGACAAATACAAATAAGGAGAGTGGGTTATGAAGAATGGGTTTACAAGCAGATTACTGAGTGTGGCTCTGTCTGCGACACTGGCGATGTCTTCATTCGTGCCGGCTTATGCGGCAGCGGAGGATGAAATCGGGACACTGTCAGCTGAAGAGAGTGCCGGTGAAGCAGGCGATACAAATTTGCCTTCGGGCGAAGATGACAGGGATGCATCAGGATCTGTTATCGAGAGTGTTTCGGAGAGTGAAGAGGACAAGTCCGGCGCTGAAAGTGATGAGACAGGAGCTTTCGAAGGCGGCGGAACAACCGACAATTCAGACGCAGCGGAAGGATCAGCGGACACAGGCGAATTGGCAGATGACTCGGCTGAAAATAAGACTTTGGATAACGACGAGGCCGGCAAGGAAGAAGGAGCTGCAGATGAGGCAGCTTCAGAGGAAGTACTGCCTGGTGGCGAAGCATCTGAAGACATTCAGATGAGCGAAGAGATAGAAGATGCAGATGTTCTGAATGAAGATGCTGAAGAGATCACTCTGACCTCTATCTGGGACACAACCTACACTGTCAGGTATCATCTGAACAACAGCGCAAAAGATGTATACACGACTAAAAAATACACATACGCTAAAAACGGATATCTGTCACTTGACCCTGAAAAGGGCGATTTGAGTAATAACTCGTCATTTGCTTATAAAGGGCACACCTTTGAGTGTTGGAAATGCGGCAGTGATACTTTTACTGTAGAGCAGACTATCGGCGACGTTATTGCATATGCGGATGAGAACGATCTGACCAGTGTTGATCTCTACGCTGTCTGGGGAGGGGAAAATACCTATAAGATCAGGTTCCTTCTCAACGCTCCCGCGGGTGCTGATGCTGAGCTTTATTACGGAAAATATCATGATGGTTCAGAAGAGCCTATGAACTACGAAGAGCCTTTATACCTCACATGCACAGAGTTTACTCTTGCAGGATATACGCTTACAGGCTGGAAGTACACCGATGACTCTGGAAAAGAAATATCTGTAAAACCCACAGATACAATTTCAAAGCTCACCGAGACAAACGACAACGTGGTTGAACTTAAAGCCCAGTGGCAGCCAAGAACCTACAAAATCACCTATGATTTAAACGGCGGAACTGCAAAGAGCGGGGTTAAGACGACGGTTACCTATGGCTATGATGCGACTACCAAAAATGGGGTAGCTCTTCTCAATTACAAGGAAAATAATGAGTCGCCTATGGGGTATTCCATAAAGGCTGAGTCAGAGCAGGATGTTACAAGAGAAGGCTACAGATTCCTGGGATGGAACGGAAGAGATTACTATTCTCACTACGGCAAGGAGACACCGCTATTTACAGACATGAGCCTAAAGGCTGTATGGGAGCAGAAGAGCTATGCCTTTTTGCTTGATTTTGACGGAGGAATCGTATATCGCAGCTCTGGAAACGTATCTAATATGTGGTACACTGACGCGCATTATGATGAGTCTTATACTCTGAAAAATATTATTCCCGTCAAAGTCGGGTATACATTCAAGGGATGGAGTGCCACAGCGGCAAACGGTAGCAGTACTACAATACCTGCCAATACTTCGCTTAAACTGAATGGACTAAAAACAGATGAAGATGTGGTGATAGCAGACGGGGAAGGGAATGTTACAACTTACAAAGGCAGTAATATCAAGGCTGTATGGGCAGCTTCTTCCAACAAGATTACCTACAACCTCAGCGGCGGCAAGATAAGCGGCCAGCCAAAGACATATACGACAGGGTTAAGCGGAAACAGTGCAGTAACAATTCCTGTGCCTACCAAAGACGGAATGAAGTTTGACGGATGGGACGTAACCCTTGATGGAGAGTGGATAGAAGAGTCACAGATTTTTGATTCAGAGTTATTGGAAGAAGGCAAATACGTAATTCGTTCCTGGGTTGGCGGAGACCTTGTCCTCACAGCTAATTGGGAATTTGTTACTTATAACATCACGTTTTACGACGAAAACGGCGTGGAATACGAGACGCAGCCTTACGATTACGCAGCAAATGAGCTGAATCAGTACCTTAATTGTACTTATAGCGATCGCGTGAACTTCAGCGATGCAATCGCTGTTTATGAAAAAATAAAGATCTCCGGTGGAGACACAGACGCACCGGTGTACAGGTATGATAACAAGAGCATTAAGGGCTTTGCGCTGGAAAAGGGCGGAGAAGCTAAGTATATATATGGTAAATACTACACAAAGCTCGCGGGAAAAAATGCGCAAGACACAGAGCTGAAACTCTATGCGGTAACAGAAGCCAAGGTCAACAGGATTATCTACGATACGGATGGCGGAGCTTTAAAGAGCGCTGTTTACAACTACAAAAAATCTGACAAAGCAACAGCTATAAAGGCTACAGCAGTAAAGAAAGGATATACATTCCTTGGATGGAAGCCTGACGGAGGATACGATTCACAGAGGTATGTGAATTACGACGAAAATGAGGATTATGTTGTTTCAATTAAGGAAAACACGGCGGTCAATATCAAACTCAATGCTGTCTATGAAGTGGCAAATGAGTATTCGATAACTCTGATGCCTAATGCCAAAGATGTATATGAAGGAGAAACTAAAATAGATGCATCTAAGGGCAAGGCTTATATGGATGGCCTCACATTCCTTTATGATACTGAATCTAAATTGAAAAATCCATCATGGACGAGAGAGGGCTACTCGCTTCTTGGATTCTCGACCAATCCCAGGGATAAGGTCGGAGAAGAAGAGATGTCTCTTGGAGGACTTGGAGGCGGAACAGCCAAGAATGTTAAGCTCTACGCGATATGGCAGGCTGATTCAAATCTGATAACTTTTAGCGATGAAGCGAAGGTTTACAGAGGCACTTCATATGAAAATGACATGACAGTGGGAAGCCTGGGGACTTTTGAGCAGAACTATGGAGAAAAGGTTGTAAAGACAAACAAAATATCAAAAGCTGGTTATACATTCAAGGGATGGACTATTGAGAGTGGTGATAGCAGTAATCCCTCGGGAGTAGATGTGGCACTTGATAAGAACGGATATGTGACTTCAATAAAGAAGACCAATCGAAGCGACCTTACTCTTACGCCGGTGTTTGAAGAGAACAAGTACAAAGTATATATAGATCCAAAGGGCGGTTCTATAGACGGAAATACCAAAAAATACCTGACCGGAGAGTATTACTACACAGACTACTTGGAAGATTCTTTTAATGATGAAGACGGGACAACTATTTATGAGGGTCTTTACTCAGATATAGCAGAATTGGCAAAACGCTCAGGATATGTGCTCAGCTATATATCAACAACCTCAAACAGCAAGGGACAGGTTGCTACCATAAATAACGGCGAAGTGAGCTATTCATATTCCGGCAGACAGAGGCGTCTCTCGTCCAAAAACAACGGCTCGGTTACCTTAAGTCTCATCTGGACAAAGGTAACTGCCAATACACCTGATGTATATGGCGCATTTGTCCGAAATGGCGGAATTGAGGTTTATATTAATAATGCGAGCTCCTCTTTAAATTACAATTATGAGGTAGAATACTCCACAAACCCGTTGTTTATTTTCAGCGATGGCAGTTACAGATCTTCGGCTGTGAACGGGGTTGTGACAATTCCAAACATAGATACCTCCAGGCACTATTATGTGCGCGTAATGGAACTCAAAAAGGACTCTACCGGTGAGTTTGGCGCCAAGAGCAAGTGGTCATCGGTTGTAAGAGTTTCGTCAGCAACAAATTAAAATAGAATTAGTGTAAGAAAGGGCTGCCTCTCAAAAGGCAGCCCTCACTATGTTGAGTTTTTCCCTGATAAAATGTGTTTACGTACTCAAAGAAACAAAAATGCTTTGAGTCTTTTTATTTTTATTTTATAAGTAAGCGGTTGACATTCCCATTCGCTAGTGCTATTTTATGATACAGAAGATGTTAGCACTCAAACGAGGTGAGTGCTAACATCCTGATAACCTTCCGATGAAAACCGGTAAACATAGGAAGAGGTGCAAT
>JAFUYO010000023.1 GCA_017470505.1 Butyrivibrio sp.
GCTGTACTGACAGCAATCGCTATTCCGGTATTCACAACACAGCTGGAGAAGAGTCGTGAGGCAACAGATATTGCTAACGTTCGTTCTGCTTATGCGGAGGTTGTGACTGAATATCTGACTGATTCAACTAACAGCCATTCTATGACTGTTGCAGCTCGTCAGACTCAGAAGAGTTGGCAGGGAGAAAAGGGCGTTATTGTTACTCAGGTTAACGGCAAAGAAAGTAAGCTTTCATATAATGCTAGGACCACAGGGAGCAGTTATACTGTTAAGATTAATAATAGTGGCACAGTAACGGTTAACTAAGAATTATGATAAGATGACTATGGAATTATTCAAGGAAACTCTGATAGACATAGCCCAAATAGGCGCCGTCCCTTCATAAAGGATGGCGCTTTTTTATCAGGTTCAGTAAAAACGCCAATGAAAGGAATTCTGTATGAGAGCCCCAATAAAAAAAGTGCTTTTGGCACTGTTGGTTACATTGCCGCTTGTTTTTATTCTCTTTTTCTTTGGCTATTTTCCACTACACTATGACATAGTGCTTGGGGTTAGGAATATTGACGGTGAAGGAATATGTCAATCTTATGGGTCTCAAGTCGATGGACGAACTTATGTCAATGAGGTGACATTTTACTTTGGTAGTGAATTAGAGAAAGCAACGATTAAAGGTTTTTATTATGATGTCGATACGCTGTATCTGGTAACGTCAGATGTTTCGAAATTTGAGATTGTAAAGATTGACTCATACATAAAAGGGATACACTTGACGCATTTTGACGCGATGGATATTTTGCCAAATGGAGAAATAATAGAAGGCCAGAAAGCAACACTTTCTTCTCTAGATGGAGTCTTACGTGTTGATGTCAATGACCCGAATGAGGGTGCGATGGTCACAATCAGTAAGGCGTTTATTCCTATATGGTTCTTACTGATTTATTTTGCGGTAATAATTGTGTTTGCAATCCTGCTTGCATTTTTACTTGGGTATCTGTATGAACACATGCCTACGATAATAGTACCGCTTACAGGTGCTGCCTGTATTGCTGTTACACTACTGGCTGGCGGTTTTTTTTGTGGAAGTCTTTCATATACTCGATATACAAATTTTTTATTAAATTGGCTATTGGTATTTGCGTTATCTCTTGCGTTAAATGCCTTTACACTGCCGTTCCTTGGTACGCTCTTCATGATGGCATTTATTACCATTTGGTATATTGCAAACTATTTTGTGATTGCTCTTCGTGGAAAGCCTATTATGCCTGCTGATTTAAAAGCAGCTGGTACAGCTGCGGAGGTTATGGGGGGATATACATTTACTCCAAGCTGGAAAATGGTATTAGGCGTCTTTATTGTGGGTTTTTATGGAGTGTGTTTATATCAGTGTTGGAGAAAAAACAGATTCAAACAGAGAATCTCTATAAAAAGAAATATTCTACAGCGAGCTATATTGCTTTGCACGGCTATAGGACTTTTTGTTATAGGAACTAATACCCAAACATTTAAAAGATTAAATGATTTTGCATGGGACGCCACATTGATGAAAGATTTCCACGAGGAAGGAATGGTTTTGACATACTTTAAAAGTGTTTTAAACTCTAGCGTAAAAAAGCCTGATGGATATTCAAAAGAAGTTGTGGATGGTTATTTAAAAGAATACAACACTGAATCTGCAAGAGATTCAGATATAATTCAGCCCACACGAATAATAATGGTGATGAACGAAGCATTTTCTGATTTACGTGGTGTGGGGCTTAATCCACAGATTGATGTTATGCCATTTATTGACAGCCTGGATGAAAATATAGTAGAAGGCAATCTGTATGTATCAGTTTACGGAGGGGGAACTTGCAATACCGAGTTTGAAGCGCTTACAGGAAATACGCTTGCGTTTCTTGGAACTGGAGCATACCCGTATACAGAAAACGTGACTGAACCGTTGTTTTCTCTCGCTTCCTACTTTCAGAGTCTAAATTATACTGCTGATGCTTTTCATCCCAATGAAGCGGATAACTGGAATAGAGACATGGTGTACCCAAATTTGGGATTTGAAGTATTTCATAGTATAGAAGATTTCCGAGATAATAATGAAGTTATATTTTTACATGATCAACCGGCTGATATTAATGACTATCAATATATAGAGGCTGTTGACAAAGAAAAGAGCGGGAGTCCTCGCTTTCTTTTTGATGTTACAATGCAAAACCATTCTCCGTATGAACGTTGGCTTGATGTTGAAAAAGCTGATTCTGTAGGAGAGAATGGAAGCGACTTATATGTAGATACTCAAGTGTACCTTTCTCTTGTTAAGGCATCAGATGATGAGATTCGTCAACTTGTAGAGACGTATCAAGATAGTGCTGAACCGACAATGATTATCTTTTTTGGAGATCATCAACCGGGACTGCCTGGTACTGCTGTAAATGAGATATATACAGATTTATATTCGAATTTAGATTTGTATAAATCAAAGTTTTTTATCTGGACAAACTACGATACCAAAGAATGGCATAACGCCGGTATCAGTGCTAATTATTTGCCGTGGCTGATACTTGATCGAGGAAGTTTTCCACTGCCACCGTATGTGCAGATGCTGAAGGAACTTTACGCTAAGTATCCCATTATCTCCGCACAGGGTGTGATGGACAATGAGGGTAACATTTATTCTGGGGTCGCCGAAGTAATGGATGACCCGCTGATTAAAAAGTATCAGTACATTCAATATGCAAATCTTTTTGACGAAATCGACCCGGCGTGGTTTGAAGTAAATTGAGTGGTATTTGATCAAAACAGTACGAAGTGCTTAGTATTCGCTTAGGTAAGTTGAAACAAGACGATTGAAATGTGCAAAATCGAGAGACAATGGCGGCAATTCGTTGTTTTATAATCAAAAAAACGGACGATTTGATTATACTTTTTTTATAAGGTACTGTAAAATTTAATAGTTTTTAATCTGGATATTGACTATAATGAAAATATAAAAAGGGGCAAAATTTTTTTGACCCCTTAAGTCATGATTAATTGAGAATACTATCGAACGTCAGTAATACATAGCACACTACAACCGGCGAAGGGGGCTAAGATGGCAAAGAGGAAAATTGGGGAGATGCTGATCGAGAGGGGACTGATCACGGACAATGAGCTGGACTTTGCGCTGGATATGCAGAAGTTCACCCATGAGAAGCTCGGAGAAGTCCTGATTACCAACAAGATCACCACACCCGAGAGCGTGGCTCAGGTCCTGTCTAGTCAACTAGAGGTGGAGTATGTGGACCTCAACAAGAGGACCATTCCCGCGGAGCTGACGCGCATCGTCAAGAGGAATACCGCCAGACAGAACCATCTGGTTCCGGTGCAGAAGCAGGGAGATCAGCTGTTTGTGGCGATGGAGGATCCGCTCAATTACTTTGCCATGGACGAGGTGAGGAAGGCGACGAACCTCCGGGTAGTGCCGCTCATCGCGACCAAGGCGGCGGTCGAGCACGCGATCAACACCCTCTACGGCAATGAAACTGCCAACAAGGCTATCGCCGATTTCAAAAAAGAGCAGGGACCCGAGGAAGAGGTTCCCGAGACCAATTTTACTAACTTCGACTTTATCATCTCATCAACTGCGGCTGGTGGGGATGCTGAGAGCGCACCCACCATCCGACTGGTGAATTCAATTATAGAGCGTGCCGTTCAGGAGCACGCATCAGATATCCATTTGGAGCCAAGGGAAAACGACATGGACGTCCGTATGCGTATCGACGGCATTATGAGGGACATCATCAAGGTCCCCAAGAATATCACGGCTTCAGTAATAGCCAGGGTCAAGACGATGTCCGGAATGGACGTTGCGGAGAAGAGAGTCCCTCAGGACGGGCGTTTTGCTGCGAGCGTCCTCAACAAGAGCATCGACATGCGTGTATCGACCCTTCCGATTGCCTGGGGCGAGAAGATTGTGTGTCGTCTTCTGGACAAATCCAATACCAATATTGATAAAGAGATGTTGGGTCTTAGGCCTGACGACATGGAAAAATATGAGAAGCTCATCCACTACAAGAACGGCGTGATGCTGCTGGTTGGTCCCACAGGTTCAGGTAAGACCACGACCATGTACGCGATGTTAAATGAGCTGAACACGAGGGATGTAAACCTGATAACACTTGAGGATCCTATCGAGTACAACCTCGACGGACTCAACCAGGTTCAGATAAATCCCAAGACCAACATGACTTTTGCTTCGGGCCTGAGGGCCATCCTTCGTCAGGACCCGGATATCGTCTCTGTCGGTGAGATCCGTGACGGTGAGACAGCAGAGATCTGTATGAGAGCTGCCCTCACCGGCAGATTTGTTATCAGCACCATCCACACCAACGACGCTGTCGGCGCTATTGACCGTCTCGTTGATATCGGAGTTGAGCCGTACCTTGTTTCTGCGACGCTCCGTGGTGTTATTTCACAGAGACTTATAAGGCGTATCTGCCCGTACTGCGGTGAGGAGTATGAACCTCAGAGGGATGAAGTCGAGAGGCTCAACCTCAAGGTGCAGCCCGGCTTGAAGTTCAGGTATGGAAGAGGCTGCCAGCACTGCTACAACACAGGATACTCAGGACGTATAGCGGTGTTTGAGATCATGATGATAACACCTGAGATAAGAGACCTCATCTACAGACAGGTAGGCAGGAAGGCTATCGAGGAAGAGCTGCACAAGCCCGAGAACGGCTTTGTATCGCTGAAGGAAGCGGGGGCAAGACTCGTTCTTGAGGGAGTAACAACCGCATTCGAAGTCATGAGAATCACAAACGAGAGCGACTAATTTTACGGGGTACACATACATGATAAACATCGAAGAACTTGTAAGAAGAGCCAAGGAAGACGGGGCATCCGATATCCACATCATCTGCGGGCTACCGCCCAAGTACAGGAGAAGCGGCGACCTTGAGGATATGGAGAGTACAATCGTTACCAAAGAGGACTGCCTTGCGATGGCAAAGCAGCTCTCAAAAACGCAGGAAGCTTTTGACGAGCTCATGACGACAGGTGAGCTTGACGCGGCGGATTCTTTTGCGGATAACCGTTGCCGTATCCATCTGTTCAAGCAGCAGGGGGTTCCGAGCCTGGCACTCCGTATCCTCTCGGAGCACATACCGCAGCTGGAGACGCTGGGAGTTCCGCCTGCAGTTATGGACCTTCCCAAGCTCCACAAGGGTATTGTCCTCGTGACAGGAGAGACCGGATCAGGTAAGTCGACGACACTCGCCGCAATCCTTGACAATATCAACCACAACTACAAGCGCCACATCGTTACATTAGAGGATCCTGTGGAGTATGTATATAAACCAGATCTCTGCGCGATCAACCAGAGAGAGGTCGGCAAGGACACACAGAGCTTTGCGATGGGACTAAGGGCTTCACTCCGTGAGGACCCCAACGTCATCCTCATCGGTGAGATGCGTGACAGGGATACGATAGAGACAGCAATCACGGCAGCTGAGACGGGTCACCTTGTGTTCGGAACACTGCACACAGGCTCCGCTTCAGATTCCATCGACCGTATGGTTCAGGTTTTCCCGGAGGCGGCGCAGCAGCAGATAAGGCTGCAGCTCTCAATGGTCTTGCAGGCTGTTCTGACACAGCAGCTTGTCCAGAAGAAGGGCGGGAACGGGAGAGTTCTGGCAGCCGAGTACATGATAGTTACCGACGCCATAAGGAACCTCATCCGTACAGGCGGAACGCCTCAGATAGCCAATGCGGTTGCAACCAGTGCCGACATAGGCGGTCAGACAATGGACCAGGCGCTTGTGATGCTCGTAAGGAGAGGCCTCATAACCAGAGAGAACGCGCTTCATTACTGTGTAAACAAGGACTACGTGACCAGGAACATGATGTGAAAACGGGGGTAGCATAAGTGAACAGCTACAAATATACTGCGCTGACATCAACAGGTGAGAAAGTCACCGGCATGATTGAGGCTCTCAATCAGGTAGATGCGACATCCAGGATCAGACAGCAGTATGACATGATCGTCAATATCAAGGAAATAAAGGGCGCAGGAGAGCTTCCCGGATTCCTCTCCATGGAGATCGGGAGCGGCAAGCTTAACAACAAGGAATTCACCCTGATGTGCAGCCAGCTTGCGACCATCCTCTCGGCAGGAATCCCTATCTCAAGGGCCATCAGGCTGATTGGGGACAAGGTGTCCGACAAGACCCTCAAAAAGATCATGACTGCAGCCGGAGAGGATGTGGAGGCAGGGCGTCTGGTATCAGCATCCTTTGAGGAGCACGGCGCCAAGATATTCCCCATCACCTTCATTGAGACTATCCGCGCAGGTGAGGCGGCAGGTGACCTTGCGGGTGCTTTCGACTCAATGGCACGCCACTTTGACAAGCAGTCCAAGATGGGTGCCAAGGTTAAGTCAGCCATGACCTACCCTCTGTTCGTTCTTTTTGTGGCTGTTGTAGTCGTGATGATACTGATGGTGAGGGTTGTTCCCACATTTACCGCGATTTTTTCAGACCTCGGTGCTGAGCTTCCGCTTATGACGAGGATCCTGATCGGAGTATCGGATTTTTTCAGAAATAATATCTTTATCATGCTGCTTGTAATAGCGGTTATAATAATCGCTTTTATCCTGTATAAGAGAACGCCCAAGGGCTCGATGAACCTGGCAAAATTGCAGCTCAAGCTCCCAATCCTCGGGAACATCGCAGAGCTCAATGCGGCGAGCCTGTTTGCGAACACGATGGCGACCATGATAGGCGCGGGTCTGCCGATGACCAAGGCTGTTCGTATAACAAGTCAGGTGATGACAAACGAACTCTACAAGGAAAAGGTGGAGGAGATGGTCAACAGGATAGAGGAAGGCCGCACCGTGGTCGACTCAATGAGAGAGACCAGGATAATGCCGGATATCCTGACGGACATGGTCGGTGTCGGTGAGGAGACCGGTGAGATGAAGCACACGCTCGACGTGACTGCGGCTTATTACGACAACGAGCTCGAGCAGGCGGTCCAGGCGGCGATTGCGATGCTGGAGCCCACGCTTCTCATATTTGTTGCTATCATTGCAGGATTTATCGTTATAGCCCTGTACGTGGCTATGTTCAGTATGTACGGTGCGATGTAATGCGCATCCTGATGCATCCGAAATGTCCGGTAGCGGCAGGTACTGTTTGACTGGAGGAAAAGACAATTGGTTATATATTACGGCGTGTGTACAGCCATACTGGGGCTGATCTTCGGGTCGTTCCTCAACTGCACGGCGATGCGCATCGTCAGGGGAGAGGACTTTGTAAAGGGCAGAAGCCACTGCATGAGCTGCGGACACGAACTCGGAGCAGCCGACCTTGTACCTTTATTCAGCTACCTTGTACACAGGGGCAGATGCAGGTACTGCGGGGATAAAATATCTGTGAGATACCCGCTGACTGAGCTGACCTTTATGCTTCTGAGCCTCGGGCTGTACGTGGCGATCATAGGCTTTGGAGGGCTGACACTTCCGGCAATCCTTCTGTTCTTTAAATGCTGGTTTCTGACCGGGTGCCTCTTTGTTCTGTCGCTGACAGACCTTGAGATATTCGAGATACCCGACGGGACGCTGATAGCAGGAGCTATCTCCTGGGTCATCTTTACGATATTGGAACTGATTTTGGGAATACACGGCATCATGTGGGTACTGCACCACGTCCTTGCGGGGCTTCTCGTCGGAGGACTGATGCTCCTCATCAGCCTTATAATGGACAAAGTCCTCAAAAAGGACAGCCTCGGCGGCGGCGACATAAAGCTCTTTGCACTATTAGGGCTCTACCTCGGGTACGCGGGGAGCTACGAGCTGGTTTTGTTATCCTGCGTTATGGGACTTGTCTTTGCAGGGGCGCGGAAAGCTCTTTTTGCGGAGGCGTCAAGGGAATTTCCCTTTGGGCCGTCAATAGCACTTTCGGGTTACCTGCTGCTCATCTTTGGTGATATGATCACGGACTGGTATCTTGGTCTTTTTATGTATTAAAAAACAGTACATTGCAAGGGGACAACAAATGGCAAAGAATGATGGAATTCTCGGAATTGACATACGGCACGGAAAGCTCTCCCTTTCAATCCTGAAGGGAGGCAAGGTCCAAAAATCAGTCTGGGCGGACATTCCGTCCAACATAGTGGACGACCACACGGTCCTGTCTGAAAAGCTCTTTTCCGAGTTCCTCAAGGAAAAGATGAAGGAGCACAAGATAAAGGCCAAGAAGGCCGCAGCTGTCATTGCGGACAGCGATCTTGTCATCAGAAGTCTTGAGATGCCGGAGATGGACGATGCGCAGCTGAAGCTCAACATACCGTTTGAGTTTGCGGATTACCTGCCCGAGGACATGAAGGACTACATCTTTGACTTTGTGAAAAGAGAAGATGAGCAGAAAAAAGCTCAGGGCAAGGTGGCTCTCATCGCCTATGCGGTCCCTATCGAGTATATCAGGAAGGTGGGGAACACCTTAAGACTTGCGGGGCTGAGGCTTGAGCGGGCGGTTCCTGAGACACTTGTGTATGAAGCTCTTTTGGCGCAGGCAGACAAGGGCGAGGACGGGCAAAAAGACATATGCCTTCTTGATATAGGCTCGAACCACATGAACATGCGTATGTTCAGGGACGGTGCGTACAGGCTCAGCCACATAATAGATGTCGGCGAGAACAGAATCATCCAGACGATAGCCGACGAGCTAAATGTTGACGTCAATCTTGCCGAAACATATCTTAGAAGCAACTACCAGGAGTGCCAGAACAGCAGGGCAGCGTCGTCTGCCTACAAGGACATCTCCTTAGAAATCATAAAGGGCCTCAATTACTACGATATGTCAGACATGACATCGCGCCTTAAGGACGTCGTGCTGTGCGGCCCGGGAGCTCTGACAGAGCCGCTCGTAATGCTCTTTCAGGAGAGAATTGACAAGTCGGTGTATACTGTACAGGAGCTCTTCAAAGAGTCAAACAGCGATCCTGCCATCAATGTGAGCTACGCGTCTGCTGCGGCCCTCATGTGCGTTGCAAACGGCGTTGGAATTGAGGAAAAGGCAGCCTACGCCGATGTGAAAAAGACCGACTGGAAGATCATCGCACTCGGAATAGTTGCAGCGATCGTTGCACTTGCATTTGGAATAAAAATCGGTATTATTGATAAGTATGACGCTCTGGCAAAGGCTCAGGCACGTGAAGCCGAGCTGCAGGAGAGGGTCACGGCGGACATGTTTTTCATACAGCAGGCGGACGAGCTCTCGCTCGAGTACTACCATTACACCTGGGATGACATGACCGAGGAGGAGAGAAGCAGAGTCAGCAGGGTTGAGGTTGCAAAGCTCGCTGACTTCATTGTGAGTCAGGGAGTGTCGGTGAGGTCTTTGAATCTCACAGATTCGACCCTCACTGTTGCGGTTACGGGAGACTCGCTCAACACCATGAGTAAGCTCTCGGCTGCGCTCACTGACCTTGATATAGTTGAGAGCTGCTCGCTGTCCACGGCGCAGAAAGAGAGCCCCGAGGATACACAGGTACAGGGCATTTCAGGAGTAGCTGCATCCGGCGGGGTGAGCTATTCGCAGGGCAGCACATCCGATGCGTCGGAGGATGGCAGTACGGACAGGAGCGGAGATTTTAGTCGTGATAGTGAGTCCGGGGGCCGTAGCAGTTCCGGTCGGAACAATGATTCTGACAGCCGGGGCAATGCTTCAGAAGACAACACAGATGCCGAAAATGGCGAAGAGGGCGAGGGAACCGAGGATGAGCTTGTACTTCCCGAGGTAGAGACCCATGACATAGTAAATGCTGAGATCAAAATCTATCTTGCTGCGCGCAGTGCAGAGAATGGGGGAGGCGAGTAATGAACGTTTTTACCAGGGAATTTACTACAAGAGAGAAAGCCCTGCTCCTGGTTCTGGGAGTGATCGTTATTGCATCTCTCTATTACCTGTTTATCTTCCAGCCTGTAACTGACGGCATCAACAGAGCAGAGAGCAGCGCGACAGACCTCGAGTCACAGCTGACGGTCCTCGATGCCAAGGTTGCGCAGATACAGAAGATGCAGAAGTCCATGGAGGAGTACGAGAACAGCGGACGAATTGAGAGCATCATGCCCAGCTACAGCGCGGGCAAGCAGGAACTGGTTTTCCTCAACAGCACGCTTGCATCCTCTGACGATTACTACGTTGGCTTTACCAACATCACAAGGGAAGGCAACCAGATCAGGAGAGAGTTCTCCCTCCGCTTCACGGTAAAGACCTTCCAGGACGCCGAGGACATCATCAACATCTTAGAGCACAGCGACCTGCGGTGCCTCATCAGCGACTTCAGCGTCAAGCCGATCGAGCAGAAGGAGTACGTTGAGACCGGCGCAATAGAAGCCAGCTGCGTTGCGACCTTCTACGAGACCATGTACGGCGGCGTGCCCGACGCGGAGCTCCCCGAGGACTCCAAGCAGCAGGATGAGGAAATCATCGGAACATATGAATATGAGTACGAGCCGGGGTCACTCTCGAAGTGATCGCTTGCGGCTCAAAGGAGCATAAAACAGCAGTAGAAATGAGGAGTGGTACTATGAAAAGAATACGCGGAGTGAGAGGACTTAGGATTGTTTCAATGCTTGCTCTTGGAGGCCTGGTGGCGATGTGTTCACCCCGGGCTGTTTGCCATGTGAGAGCGTCGGAACCTGTGAAGTTCACCATATATCTTATGATTGAAGAGAACGGTTCTTTTGCGACCGACGATGATGGTGAATACATTCAGCTCTTTGACGAGAAAGGAAATCTGCTCGCCTATAACGACGATGTCAGGGCATACCTTGAGTCACATTCTGATTCTCAGAGTAAAGCCAAGCTTGCGGCAAAGGAGCAGGAGTTCTACCTGATAGATGGGAAATTATACCTGGATGAGTCCGGATCGATGGAGCTGAAAAATCTTTCACAGGTTATGCCTGTTTTATTCAAGTACGGCTCAATTGACTCAGGCTATACTCTTGAGGCGGACGACGGGACGGTGTATATCAACCCCCTGGATGTCAATGGGGAGTCTGTTTATGTTGCGAGAGTTGGCGGAACCTATGAAAAGCTTCCTGCATTTACTATCGCTTCTGACGGTGAGATAGGCTATCTCGAAAAGGGCTTTGTCGGAGAGGGAGACAACGAGGTTTCTTTCGTGTTTGACTCCAACTACTTCTACGATGAGTATTTGAATCAGCTCGAAAGCATCGATGGAGTCATACCTGATAATGACGATGAGAGCGCGCCTATGTTTACGGGATACTATGTATCAAACGGAGACGAGCGCAGGCAGTTTGTCGACATTGACGGCTCTATTGTTCTCTCGGCTGAGGATTACAAGAATATAGCAGGCGCCGATGCAAGAGCGAAGGCTGAGTACTGCAACGTACTCACGCTTTCAGCAGAAGGTGCTGATTCACTGACCGTTTATTCAGATATCTACAACGGAAGTCTCTATGACGATTATCAGAGAACTTCTGATTTCGGATATATTGGAGGGGATATTCTATCGCAGCTGTCGTATGACGAAGATGAAAACGCCGAGAGAGGTCATTTTGCGGGTTACTATCGCGACAACGACGAGGGCGAGGCAACCATACAGGTTGTTGATGGCTCCGGAAATGTGATTTCGGATAACATCGGAGTACTCGATGGAAATAAAGAGTACTTTGCGCGCTTTTACCATGTCCTGAGGGCTGATGGAAACGATGAGGATACTGACATCTATTTTTCCGACGGAAAGGTATACAGCGATACTGAGCTTCAGAGCGAGATATCCAATATCAAAGATGTCATCGGAGATCTTCCCGAAGATGAGGAAGAGGAAGTACATAGCGATGAGAAGGATATGGATGGCGTATCCAAGAAGTATTTCATAGGTTATTACTTCAGCTCTGACTTTGGCTCGGACAAAGACGGAGATTCTGAGGAAGAGGATGTGCTTCAGTCTGAGTATGACGAAGAAGAATTCGATCCCGCAGATGTAGAAATTGGAAAGGTTAAATTTGCAGACAGGGAAGGGAATATAGTATTCGACCCTGAGGATGCAGATATAGACGGAGATCACAGGATTTACCAGAACTTCTACACGGTAACAGTCTGGGATGACGGCGAAGTTGAGATAACAGAAGATGCCGATGAGGTCAAGGACGAGGTTAAGTTAGAAGAGCCTGAAGAGGTTGAGGAGATTATCGACGAAGTTGTTGAGGAAGAAGTCGTTGAGGAGATCACAGAGGAAGTTACTGATGAGACCACCGGCGGTGAAGGTGCGGCTGAGGGCGCCCAGGGCGAGGCAGACGGAACTGAGGGAACAGATGTAACTGACGGTTCTGCTACTGACAAAACCACTGAGGAGTCTGATGAGTCTGAAGATAAGGAAAAAGGTGTAGAAGAGACAGCTAAGCCTACTGACAAGGATCAGACCGGTAACGAAGGCTCTGATTCCGGCGACGGCGGAAATGGTGACGGTGGAAACGGTGACGGCGGAAACAGTGATGGAGAAGGCGGCGTCACAGAAGACAGCGCGGCTGCAGCCACAACTGAGGCACCTGCGGAGATCCCGGCAGCGGAAAATGACGGAGAATAATTACTGAAAGAGAATGCGGATATATATCTTTCAGAGGGAGAAATATTATGAGTATTGTCAAATCTGTTTTTACCAGAAAAAAACGACATAGAAGAGGTTTCACGCTTGTTGAACTCTTGATGGTTGTTCTGATAATTGGTATCCTTTCCGGAATTACAGCGGTAGGGTCTGTTGTGATGTACAGAAATATGAAACAGACACAGCTGGATAAAACGGCGGAGACAATATTCCACGCAGCTCAGGACAGACTCAGTGAATTATATGCCTATGGCAAGGAGAGTGAGGTTGAGTTTGACGATGCCAGCCTGTCCATGTCGGTATCGACCGGTGAAGAAGGTAAGAGTGCGAAAGTCCTGTTTGTAACCCGCGATGTAATCGATAATTCAAGTTATAGTACTGAGGCTCGTAATGCTGCGCGCATCATTATGGGCGACGATACAGTAAATGCTGATGTTTTCAGTAATTCCTGGATTGTTGAATATCAGCCTGAGACCTGCCGTGTGCTCAACGTTATCTATACTGACAAGGAAGGCACCGGACTCGGAAGCTTTGGGAGAAACATCAATGCTCTCACACCGATGGCTGACCTGATAGAGGATCTTCAAGACCATGCTTTTTCATCCCGTAGGTATAAATATGGCTGGTATGGTGAAGGGACCCCTATTGTCACGGAAGTTAAGCAGATAGGTAACACCTCTGTAGATGTCGACATAATCAATGAAGAGAATCTTTATGCTCACGTAAAGGTTTCCATCGGCTGGGAAGATGATCTGACATCAACTGAGATTTCGAAGTTCCTTGAGAACAAGTCATTAACCCTGCGGATCCAGGACGCTGATGCGGCATCTTCATCTGCTGCATACAAGGATTTTGTGATACCTGCAAAAGGTCTTTTCCTGTCACATGATACAACGCTTACAAATGCCGGTGGTTATTACAATGCCAAGTCCGATGCTGATGCAGGGTCAGGTGTTAACTATGTTACGAATAAATATCTGACGGCATCGTTTGATATGCTGCTGGACAGCTTGAGCGCAGGCGCATTTACAGGCAGTAACACACTAAAAACCTTTGATGGATATGGCACAGGTATCACTCCCGGTAGTAACTTCTATCTGATAGCTACGGTGGCGAGCACTGATGGCTCCACACCAACTGTACAGGACTATGACGTTGATAACAGCCTGTTTGCAGGGTATGCGGCAGGTACCGCTAAAAAAGCATATATTGAGTACGGAAGACATCTTCAGAATGTCGCAAGAGCACAGATAACAGACTTTAATGCTATCCAGATTGCTGACCTTGACTTTGGTCTGGTTACTACAGTTGCAAGAGACACTAATCTCGATGAATTCAATAAATACTGGGCTTCTGTCTATCCGGATGTAGATGGATTTACAATTTATACACCCGAAAATTCAGATAAGCTTTTAACATATGATGGTCAGAACCATGTTATCAAGAATATCAAGATAAACAGGACGACTGCGGACGGAAAAAACTCCGGAATATTCGGAGATCTGTCTAAACTCAGCAGTGTCAGGAATGTAATTATTACCGGCGATAATGAGAACAGCACGAAGGTGAGCGCTGCCGCTACTGAGGCAGTAGGAATGTTCGCTGCAAAGCTAACCGGAATATCAAATCTTGAGATCACAAAGTGCTACGTAAATAAGGTAAGCGTAGACGGTGCATCAACGACTTCTCTTGGAGGATTTATCGGAGAAATTTCTGCATCGGTATCATCTGCAACGATTACAGACTGCGCAATGATGTCAGTAAGCGCAGGAGCAACTACGCGTGGAAAATATTCAGGCGCATTTGCAGGTAAGGTTGCAGGTAAGATTGACGGCACTTTTACCGGAACAAATCTCTATGCCTTTGGTGGAACGGTTAAGGCGTCCGAAGCTTCAGGCGGCCTTATCGGCTATTCGGATGCCGCACCTGTGTACTTTACTATCAGCGGATGTAAGGTATCCGGGACGGAGGTAACTGCATCATCAGGTAATGCAGGTGGTATTATCGGAAATGCCAACAATACAACAATCACGCTTAACGCTGATTGTGCTGCTGCGGGCTGCACGATCAGGTCGGCAGGTGGAAATGCAGGCGGACTGGTTGGCGGCGCGTACGGCTTGCTCTATATTACTGATTCTGAGTGCTATATGCCCACTTTGTCAGACAGTGCGGTAGTTGCAGGAAAGGTCAGCCAGGAATTTGCAAAAGCCATCGGACTTACGGAAGCGACCGGAGAGACAAACGTTACATATGATAATCTTCATACACTGAATGTATTTAAGTATGTCAGTGAATTGAAAACAGCAGCAGCGGTTTCGGAACTTAAATGGATCAGCGGCAGTCAAAATGCCGGTGGTCTGGTTGGTGTTTCTTCAAAGGATATTACTGTTAAGCATTCATTTGCATCCGGAGTGCTTTCATCATCTGCGAATGCAGGCGGAGCTGTAGGATCGACGAGTGGAAAACTTTCTGCAGTAGGTTCTTATGCAGATTTCTATATTTCAGGGAAAAAAGTAGGTGGATTTGTGGCTGCCTGTGACGAGGCATCTACATTTGACACAAGCTATACGGCAGGTTTCCTTGTAGGAACTGCTGACACAGCAGGTGGTTTTGCGCCTGTACAGGTCGGAAATATCTCCAATTCCTACAGTGTGTTTAACTTTGATGATGTAAGTAATTCCACTCTGTTTGCTGGAAATGCAGAAGAAGACGAAGAGCATACGCTCGATACAAATGGAACTGTAGCCAACTATCCTGACGTAGATGAGCATCATTATTATCCCGTAGCACTCAGCTCTTTAGGCAAGGCATACTATGTTTACTCTTCAACAGATTTTGATGTAGACAATGAAAATGCTGTGGTTATTACAGCAGCAGAGCTTGCAAATAATATGAATGAGGACGGGGTAACACTCCTGTCGGCAAGCGGAACAGATAATGCACACTTTGTTAAAGGGCAGGGAACCGGAAATACAGCGCCATATTTGATGGCGTCATTCCTTGGCGATAAGCTGCATAATTATCCTTTCCCGACTCTTACCTGTGATAAGTTTGTTGGCAGTACTGCATCTACCACTGTTCTGAAGCACTACAACGACTGGCTCATAATTGATGACAGCAAATACAGTATAGAGCTGTGGTATATGGTGTACGATGAGAATCTTGGCGGCCTTAAGACTAATGTTACCGGTGTCGGACCTACCGGCATGAAGTACATAAAGAGAGTAAAGGCTGTGCCTGTAACAATTAATGGTCAGACTGAGTATCAGATAAATGCCGGAACTCGAAACAGCTTCAGCGGATACAAGTTTGTTGGATACTTTGACCCTGTTACTGCGTCAAAGCCTCTGACTGCATCGAGTGCTTTTGACAGAACAAAGAAAATGGATTACCTGTATTCAGGTATTTCAAATAAGATTACCAAGAAAATGAAGACCGGCGACATTATTCTGCAGACATCCATAACACGGAATAATACCTTCGGGGTTACGTGCGCAGATCACGCGAAGATCTTTGAGAAAGATAAGTCAAGCACTTATACATCCACCAGAAGATTATACGCTGTATACAGGTACAATAAGCCTTACACAGTGTCTCTTTCCTTTGTGGAATATGAACTTCCTGAAGCTGACGCCAAGACAGAGTCAAGGACACTTCAGCAGATTTATAATGGCTCAAAACTGGCTCCTGTTCAGACCTTTGAGGTTATCTACAAAGAGCCTGGCAGGTCTAATTATCCAAACCTTGCTTCTGACGAGGAAGTGACGCAGGACTATATAGCTGAGAAGCAGCTTTTCGATCAGTACAAGGCCAGTGGGGATAAGACTGCCTACGAGAGTGCTTTGGCTGCGCTTGAGGCCCAGAGGTCAACTGCGAACCAGGTGATAACCAGGTCTGTGCCCAACTATACAGAGGCCGGATATGATCTGTTTGATATCGACAGATTGTATACAAACAAGTTGGTTACATCAGAATATCGCGATAACGTAAAGGCTAAGCCTGTATACACTATGGTCAGAATCAGCCCGGATACCAAAGACCCTGATGGTAATGATATTGAGTACAAGGACAGGTGCCTTAAGATTGAGGCTCGTGATGACAATAAGATCAGTATGTCTACTAATAAGGCGTATCAGTATGTCGTTGTATACAATACAAATAGGGCAAGGCAGACCCTGAATCTGGTATTCAGAAATACTGAGCCTGTTGAGGATGGAACGGTTCCGATTGTAAACAGTCATGATGATTTGAGTGCTGATCTTGCTGAAAGAGAGTTCATGATTGATTCGTCGAATACGTACATGGTTAGAGTAAGTGGTAGGGGATTCACGGATAAAGGGTTATTCTTAGATGATTTGATGAAGAAGGAGAGCCATCCTAGTTTTACTGGTTTTGAGCTAAATACTGCTGATTCAACGTATGTTCATTCATCAGACGGAACCGAAACTGTTACGTTGTATTATGATCGGTCTAAGTATGTGCTTTCATTTAGATTGAACGATTCCGGAGAGACTCCAAAGGAAAAATACTATGACAGTGAAGACAGACCTGAGGTAGTTGATCTGTATTATCGTCAGGAGTATCAAGGAAAGCTTTGGGAAATAGCATCAACGGATATTGAGGTGACTATATCCGGCAATAATACATCTGATTTGAGGAATTCTAATAATATTCAAATAGGGACTATAACAAGCTATGGCGGGTATTATTATTGGAGAAGGGAACGAAGCTTTGGCAGCTATGAGGAATTGGAAGATTATATACGAACAGGATATGATGAGGATTCTGGCGTTTTTACGCTGCTATTTTACTATGATGATGGTGATTATTATTGGGATGATTACAGCTGGTCTAAAACAGGAGGAGACTATACTTACGCATTTAACAGGAGCGGTTTTTTCCTTTCCGGTTTTAAGTATTATCATGAGGATAGTGATGGTTCTGAGCATTTTAACGGGAGATCTTATTCATATGCAGGTGAAGTGAAGACAGTTAATGATATTCTGACTATGCCTGCCGGTAACGTTATGGTAGAGCCCATATGGACACAGGATCCGAAGCATCTAAGAGTTGAGATCTATTACCAGAGCGCATATGATGACGTAAGTGCAGAGGATCCAAATAAAGAATATGAGTTCTACAATGCTATGACATACGATGTTACAAATGGCGTTGCGACCACAAGGAATAGAAATAAAATATCTATATCCGCATTGGTTGCGAGCGTAAATAAGAGCCTTGTAGACTATCTCGAGCCATATTTTGCTGCGGGAGATTTTTATAAGAGAACTGAGCATAACCTTACAGGAACAGGGTTTAACCCGTATGTCTCAAACGAAGCAAATTCAGTGAGATATGGTTATCCACATGATAGCGGAAATGACACAATGGTGGTTGCGCTTTACTATGATCGTGCACCGGTTGAATATAGGTTCCACTTTACTACAAGCGATTATGGATTTAACTCCGATAATGTTAGATATAATATCCGTTCACAATGGGGCGATTTTGTATCCCTTAGCGATCTTTATAATTATTCTGGCAATGATGCTGAACATTTGGCGTTGAAGAATGAATTAATTAACAAAACAGGCGAGTATGTTGCAGTTGGAAAACATGCGAAGGTAAAGGTTGTTAACGATAATCATTCAGTTGTGGCGAATACAACCATTGATTATGGCGGCGTTAATGGTACCAGATATCGTACAATATCAGTAAATAGTAATAATAGTAGTGTAAAATTTGGGACAACAATATATTATCAATCGCTTTACGGAGCACCTGCAGTATTTTCATCGGATAATTCCAGTTTGATTCCATATTGGTATTGCTATATGGGAAAGAGTGATCCTGAGATATTGCAAAGATATATAATTGGTGGTTCTACTGCCTATGGAGGCGCTACCTATTATAATGACTTTAGTTTACAGTATTTTGCTGATATTAGTACTGATACGGCGAGCCTGAGTAAGGATTTGTATCCTTATTACCCACCGGCCAATTCAGGAAGTACCATATTTTATTTGGAAGTGGCACCCAGTGATGAACCTAGCTGGACAAACCTAAGAACAGACGCGTCGCAAAATGTAACGAGAAATATGTTTAAGAACGCTCCTGACATCAATTCTGTCGGAAAAGCTACTAATGGTGATGTTGTCTTTTGGAGAAATGGGGCGATTCGTGTATTTGTTGACGGGTACACTACTTATGCTTATGCATTAGACGATGGAACACTTAGGACTGATATACCTGATAGGGCCGGATCTAATTCACGAAATATAACCATATATCTGATGAGAAATACCTATACCATGAGCTTTGTTGATACGAGTCTTAGGGCAGGGACGAATTATCCTACATCATATCTGTATAAGCAGGAAATACCAAGGCTTCCAAGAGCTGATGAAATAGTCAGTCCGGGAGATGATTACATATTTGATGGGTGGTATACTTCCAGTGCATACGCTGTGAAGATTGCCGGTGCGGATGGTGTGATAGATGACGGATACAAGGCGTTGGAATCAACACTTTTGGACTCAAATGGCAATCTACTCATGAACTGTGAGAATATACAGGTATTTGCCAAGTGGGCACCAAAGCACTGCATCATTACATTTAATCCATTCTATCCTGATGCAAGGTTTTATGGAATAGACAACAGACTTACGGTATCGCCTAATCCGGTAGATTATGGAAGTACTATCGCAACTCTTCCGGATGTGCTGCCTCCACAGGGAACAATCTATGCTGATAGAGACATAATTGAAGAAGATGACGAGATATTCTATGTGCAAAAAAATGCAGCAGGAGCACCAATCCTAAAATATAAATTCCTGGGATGGTATAAGTACACTGGATTTGATACACCCAGCAGCATGGAGGATCTTGTGGTTCAATTTGTTCCAGGGACAGATGCGAGTGCAGGTGCGACTCAGGTCACAGATCATACGGTACTCTATGCTAAGTGGCAGCAGGTACTCGGAGAAGCTATATATACAATTGTCTGTCTTGATTATTCGAATGGTGGCGAAGAAATATTCAGTGTTCAGAGATCTGGAACAGCTGGTGAGACTGTTACTATAGCGCCTCCTGCGTTTGATGATCCTACTGATAAGGACGTGAAGATAACAAAAGGTAAATATGAGGATTTGAAAGAATATGAGGCTCTTTCAAATGCAATAACCAGAACGCTGACCAGTGGAATGACGTTCAAGTTTAGGTACAGAAAATCCATAGATTGGACGTATACCGTCAAGAATGTCTTGCATGTTGGTGAGAAGGGCGTCGGTAAAGGCATTGATATACTGATAAATAGTACAGATTATAAGACTACATATAATCAGGTACAGTTTGCAGCATCTGATCTTGAAGGGTATTCAATTTACGAATATCAGATTGCTGAAGAGGATCCTATTGTAAAGACTGATACCAGTGGATACATACCGATTGAAAAGCCTGAGGATAGTGACGTTCTTGAAATAACCGTTCGCTACACTCTAGATGATGGAGTAGTTATTGCCAAGAACAAAACTACCGATTACTACCAGTATGATCCGGTTGATTTGGCAGATGTTCCTGAAGGAGTATTTGATTGGGCAGACACTGTATACAAGCCTGCAATTATTTACACCATAAACGGAAAAGAAACCTACGAGATCATTGAAAGAGCAGAGGAATCGGGAGATTCGACCGCTGTGATAAAGACTATATCTGAGACTAATCCCGGATCTTATGAGGTAACAATGAAAATCGGTGCTGTCAGCTCAACTGAGCCTCTTACGTACCTTGCTCTTAGTGATATTGGAAAGACAGATGTCTCGATTAAGAAGTCAGCGCATGCTTTGCGATTCACATTTGACGCAGAAGATCCTACATCAACAGCTCAGATTTACTATGCATTTGCCGGTAGCCACGCAGGGTATTGGTATTGGGATAAGGAACTGAATTATCGTATCGGTGCAGACGGTGACAGTATAGTATCAGCTGACATAAGTGCTCTTACAGGGGATGTTCTTGCAAATGCACAAAAGATACTCGATGGAATTAATGCGACATATGATCAACAGACTAGTGAGTATAAGTCATTCTTCGTGATTGTAGGAACTGATGCATACACAGTAGTTGACCGACATGGAAACCTTAGAAACGGTGCAATGTTGAACAATGACTTGGTAGCCCATGTAGAAAGCAGTACGGAGACTGACAATGCGTATGAGATCAAATTGTACGATACTACAGGAGCAGTGATTGGAAGTGTAATTGTATATCTCTAATGGTTAGGTTACTTTTGAAATAATGGAGATGCCAAATTGAGAAAAGTTCTTTTTCACAAAAAAAGAATAATGCCTAAAAAGCTGAGATCTCAGAGAGGTGCTTCAGTGATCTTTGCCCTGGTGTCGTTTATGTTTGCAGCAATGATTTCCTTTGTGGTGGTCAATGCCGCATACAGCGCGGCAGCCAGGGTGAGGAATCTGAAGTATGATGAGCAGTCATTTCTGCTTGCTCAGTCTATGACAGGTATCATCACTGAGGCGCTTGCAGGGAGCGGAGCTGTGGCCCAGCTCCCTGACGGCAGCCAGCTCAATTCGCCATCTGGAACCCTCAAGTATGACGCTTTGACAGTCAGTTATCAGTACATCGAGCAAAAAGAAACTTCACTTACAGGTACAACTTCTGTGAGATTCTACAATGCGTCTGAGAATGGTTCTTCATTTGTAAAAAGTACGACGAAAGGCGCGAGTAAAAAGACCTTTACTTATTTTAAGGGGAAGGCCTTAACCGCAGGTACTGCGGCAGCTTCTGTTCAGACCATGATTTTTGATATGGCTAAGAGAATCGATCAGGGACTGGCAGATGCTGATGGAAATGTTAAGGCTATGGAAACACTTAGGATAACCTATAAAAATCCTGATTCAGAAGATGAATACATGGTAACTACAGAGTTTACTATGGACAAGTCATATTCGATAAATGCGGTCACGACTGCAGTTGTTACGCCGAAATCCGGCGCCGGGAATTCAACATACATTGTGAGAATGGACGCGGGTGCAGCGGTGAGGACGGATAAACTGATATGTACGGGAACAAAGGATTCCACAGGCAATACGATATCTGCTACGTTTTCAGACAAGATAGCTGATACTGCAGGAGAAGAGCTGGTAAAAGTGTCATGCTATTCTGTAACATGGCCACCCGAGCAGGTTAGAAGCGTTTATGTGACAGCACCTTCATCAGTTATACATTAAAATGTGGACTCGGAGTTTTTTATGAGAATCATCAAAGGACTGAAGAAAAAGCTAACTTCAAAGCGAGGGGAAACGCTTACTGAGACAATTGTTTCCCTTCTTATAGTAGTTCCGGCCATGGTCATGCTGGCAGGGGCGATAGTTACTGCGGCCAGGATTAACAGCGAGGCGCGGAATTCTAAAGCTTCCAATTACCCTGATTTTACTACTGCGTCAGAGTCGTCAGGTAGTATTTCAGGAACAGGTGATGTCACTTTTTCCGGTGGAAGCATAAAGTGGTGTCATGAGACGGATTCAATTTACTACTATTTTAGGTAAGAATATGAAGAAAGCTGCAAAGAAACTCAAAACTAAATTATCAGGTAAAAAAGGCTTTACGCTGGTTGAGGTTCTTTTCTCCGTGATGATCCTGATGCTCTCGACGTCAATTATGATCCAGTGCTTTGCGCTCGGGATGGGTCACATAGTCAGGGAGACCAGGGCGTCGGAGGCGCAGCTTCTTTGCTCGTCACTTACATCATCGCTTCAGAACGAGCTGACTTATGCCCGCGACATAAAGGTTACCGACGGAAAGCTGGATACTTATTTTAGCAGTTCAAGAGGTATGGGGGCGGGATGCAGCATAGTAATCGATAACGGCGAAGTTAAGATAACAAATGCAACTACGGAGTATCCGCTCGTTTCAAGCGCAAACTACAAAGCAGCAAACCGTGTCGGTGTAAGCAGTGGAAACGAGTATTTCCTCCAGGCTTCTTTTAAAGATAATGCGATTACGTGGGATAGCACGAACGGAGTGTTTGTTGTGACGCTCTGGGTTGACGATGCTCTTCATCCTGTCGGCGCGGACGCTGCCAGGGACAAGGCTCTCGCCTACTCGAAGTTCAGCGTAAAGCCCCTCGCGGGAGTGAAGATGGCAGAAAGTGGAGGCTGATTCTCTCAGAATAAACATAGCTTCTATCTGCATGATGAAAGTGCAGATGATCAAGGCTTAGATTTTAAAGAGGCCCGGGTGCATTGCATCCGGGTCGCTTGATGTGCACAATCATTTATTTGATACAGAAGTGGAAAACATGAAGGCTGCACAGTATTAGTTGCCGCTACCTTCATATTCTGAGAGCTTTTGCCTGAGTTTTGCTATTTCAGCATCTTTATCAGCGATAGTTGCGTCCCTATCGGCGATAGTTGCGTCTTTATCGGCAATTGATGCCTTCATTTCGGCGTTTGCTGCTTTCATTTCAGCGCTTTCTGCTTTGAGAGCATCAACTTCCTGAGCGTACTCTTCAATCATCAGTTTTTCGGTATTTCTGTCAAGTATGGCGAGTTCTTCTGACCACATATTCATCACTCCTTCCACATTAAGGCACATGTTATAGAGGTCTTCATACAATGCTTTAAAGTCTAGATAATGTTCTATCAGTTCAAAGGTCATTTCGGGATCATCGCAGCCGACAAACGTAAGCCACGCGTCAAGCTTTGACTGTATACCTTCATTATGTAGCTTTTTGAGGAAGTTATCAACCGATATAAAAATAAAATTTTGCAGCAGATCAAGCTTTACGCCGGTATCTGAGAGCCCGTATTCAGAACCAGTACATTAAACATCTGTCAAATGGTAGCAAAAAGGCGTAAATATAGTTTATAATTTTGGTAATGATGAAGAAAGCGGGGAATTGATCTATATATGCTTAGAGTATGGTTTGGCGATAAAGAAAATGCCATTTATAATACATCAGTATTCTTCAAGAACAGATATAAAGATGAATGGATTGTTGATGATTTCGCCAAAAAAGTTATCGCTGATGTGGATCACTCAGAGGTGATAGATTCAAATAGCATAGAGAGCCCGGTTTTGGGGAATATATCACCACTTCAACTATCTGGCGGGGTCAAGGCGCTGATTCTTATGAAGCATTACCCGGGTAAGGTTTTTAACGCTTCCAATTGTGGAGATAATTGTGCTAAGTGGATACTTGAACTTGGGGGAGAACAGGATTTTTCAATAAACCTCTTTCATGTTATGGATTTTGGAAATAGGAATTTCAATATAAGAATACTAAATGACAGAAAACTGGTTGTTCACAATATGCAGGAATTTCTGACAGCAGGTGCATTCTACCTCAGGGAGGATAAATAGTATGCGCGGAGAATTTAAGGTAAAGGTAAGGAACAGCCGGAACAATTACACTTTTTCATTGAGAAGGAATACTACTGTTTTAAAGGGCGAAAGTGGAAGAGGAAAAACTACGCTGTTTGACATGATTCATGAACATAACCGCTTCGGAAAGGAAAGTGGGATAAGTATTTCCTGTGATAGAGAACTAATTGCCGTTATGGGAGATACCTGGGAAAATGAGATTGTAGGTAATCCGGGCAAAATCATTGTAATAGATGAGGACAGCCACTTTATCAGATCGAAAGATTTTGCAAGGGTTGTCAGGGGGAGTGATAATTATTATCTCCTTATCACAAGAAACTATCTTGCGGAGCTTCCGATAAGTGTTGATGAGATTTATGAGTTGAAAGGGGCAAAAAACAAAAAGTTTAGCAGGGTATATTCAGATGCTGATAGATATTACGAAGGACTCAAAATACAAGAAATACAACAAAGACAAGATTTCTGATTTCTATATGCAGGATAAAACCGAAAGTGCAATCAGAAAATGCATAAAGGGAATTGATCTTGGCTGAGTATTGACTGTGTTGAGAATCCTTCGGATCTCACATTAATAATGAAGAAAGCGAGGAATTGAATTATGGAAAGTGTTGCTAAATTTCTTAAGGATGCGGGGACGTACTATCTGGCCACTGTTGAAGGAGACCAGCCGAGAGTAAGGCCGTTCGGCACGGCGCATATCTTTGAGGGGAAGCTCTATATCCAGACCGGCAAGGTAAAAGATGTCTCGAAGCAGATTCATAAAAATCCCAAGGTTGAGGTCTGTGCGTTCATGAACGGAGAATGGCTGAGAGTTTCCGGAGAGCTTGTAGAGGACGACCGCCTGGAGGCACGTCAGTCGATGCTTGACGCATATCCGTCTCTGCAGAACATGTACAAGGCGGACGACGGGAACACCGAGGTGTTCTATTTTAAGAACGCGACCGCAACCTTCAGCTCTTTTACCAGCGAGCCCAGAACAGTGAAGTTTTAAGAGATTTGGGCGATTATAATAAAATGACGAGTGTTTTCACAAATATGAGGGGATGATCGCGGTCAGCTGTCATCCCCTGATTTTATGCAGACTTTGTAAAGACAGAGAAGAAAAATGCCGATAAATATAAAATGATAGTCTATATAGGTTATAAACTGACCTGTAACAATGGTATAATACTAGTCGAAAGAGATTTGTAAATTATTTAGTCATAGGGGGATTGGTTCTTGAAGAGATCGTTAGTTGCAATATTGTGTGCGTCGCTTGTGTTTTCGTCGGGCAGCTTTTCGCAGAGCATTCTGGCTGCGGAGATGACGCCGGCGGAAGAAAGTGGGAGCGGCGATAGTGGAAAAATAAGCGGATCCGGAAGTGGCTCGTCGACAGAAGACAAGGAAGATGGAGGCGCTTTTGGTGGTGACGCTGCTGATAGTATGAACGCGGCAGGAGAGAGCTCAGGCAGTTTCGGAGAAGGGAATGATAATGCTGACAAGGGTGGAGCTACCTCCGGTCTTGGTGGTGACGCTGCTGATAGCACAAGCGCGGCAGGAGAGAACGCATCAGGGGGTGCCACCTCTAATGATGCATTACCTGATGGGAGCGAATCCACAGATGAAGCGCTTGATGGCGAGGAGCTTACAGAGGAGCTCACCGAAGAAGAGGTAACTGACCTTGAGACCGCAGAAGAGGCTGAAGCTGAGCTGATAGAAGAAAATGAAGACAAAGAAAAGAAGAGTGAGCTGCCGGAGGGACTGAACGGATTGCCCGAAGGTTATGAGCTCAGCAGTCTTCAGAAAGAGCTCAGGGCGAATGCGATTTCAAGTGACGCATTGGATAGCTTTGAAGATCTCACTGAGGGAGAGGACTACGCCAAAGACGAGCTGGTTGCTCTTACAAATAGCCGCGAGGAAGCTGAGAATATCGCCTATGCATATTCGGGCGAACTCCTTGACTATTCATACGGAGTTGCAACGATTTCGATATCTGGCAGCGAGCTCTCTGTCGGAGATGCGTTTGAGTATTCACTAGACGAAAACCTTGAACTTCCTTATGTTGAGCCCAATTACTTCTATGAATTTGTAGATGAAGAAGGCAGCGTCGAGGAAGAGGAGACCTTCTCACTCTTTTCATCTGCTGCTGGTGAGGATGTGCCTGCGGATAACGGTTTTTCGGACAGATGGTGGATCGATAAGATTCAGGACCCTTACCTTAATCCAAGCAGTTCTATGTATCAGTGGCATCACGCTATGATAAACACTTATTCGGCTTGGGGAGTTACAACAGGAAATAAGAATATCGTCGTAGCAGTGCTTGATTCAGGTATAAATTCTGAGCATATTGAATTTGCCAATATTGATGCTTCTAATGCCTACGATTTTTACAGCAATGACAGTGATGTGACTGACGGCGCAGGACATGGAACCCACGTGGCAGGTCTCATCGCGGCACAGATAAACGGCGAGCTTGGAGCAGGCGTGGCGCCGGGGGTAACAATTCTGCCCATCAAGGTTACTACTGACGGCGGCTCTGTAGGAAAAAGTGATGTGATACTGAGCGCAATGCGTTATGTCTCAGGTTATATTTCTTCAAATAAATGGGGCGACAGGAAAGCTGATATTGTCAATCTGAGTATGGGAACCGCTACGCCTACGACCAATTTAGAGACTGCGATGAATGACGCTTACGACCACGGAGTGACAATTGTTGCAGCAATAGGCAACAGGAACGGCTCAAACCTTAAGAGTTTTCCGGCTGCATATGACCATGTAATCTCAGTAACCGCAGTGAATGAGAGCGGGGAGGCTGCATATTTTTCCGGCGTTGGAAGCTGGGCTGACATCGCGGCTCCCGGACTTCACATTTACTCCTGCAACTATTCGAATTCATCGGGCTACAAGTCGATGAACGGTACTTCGCAGGCAGCACCCCTTGTTTCGGGAGCCTGCGCCCTCTACATGAGTGAAGTGGGTCATGTGGAACCTGACGTAATGCTCAAAGTTTTAAAAAAGTCTGTGAGCGATTCTGCGGGAGCAGATACAGGAGCAGGAATCCTTGACCTTTCTAAACTCTTTGCAGGAGACACGACAGCACCAATTATCACATTAAAAGCCAATGATTCTGAGACGGATGCGACAAGGACTGTGATCGGAGAAGCTGAGAGCGGCAAGTCCAAGACCATCTCGGGAACAGTTTCACCCGACGCCCTTATATCTTTTACCCCTATGAATTATGGCGGCGGGGATACTGCAAATGAGAACACGGTGATTGTTTACACAACAGATGGAAGCTCACCTTCTGTCTTTAATGGAAATATCTTAAGCGGAGATAAGTACGACCCTGAGGTGGCACTGACAGCTTCAATGCTTGCAGGCGAGATCAAAGTTGATACAAAAGTGACAGTCAAGGCAGCAGCCGTCACCGGCATGGGAGTCATGGGCAAGGTAACAACGCTGATATTTACTGCTGCTCCGACGGGAACTTCCGAAGAGACCTCAGATGATGGAAAAACAGTAACATCAATTAACATAACCGGGCAGAGATACATGACGCCCGGCAGCAACTACAAGTTCGCGGCATCTGTATCACCTTCGACAGCAATTAATAAGACTGTGGAGTGGAGTATAGCAAAGGCGGAAGACGGCAGCTATGTATCCGGAGTTTCAGTCGCTGAGACAACAGGAAAGGTTACTGTGGCAAATAGTGTGTCGGCCGGCACGATGTTTAACGTGGTCGCGACGGCAGCAGACTCGGGAGTGATTAGCCAGACATTTGAAGTTGAGGTTGTAAAAAAGGCTACGAAGGTAACACTTGCAGTAAATAATGGTGAGAGCAGCACAATCGCGACCGGTGCACAAGGAATCTACTCCAATGTCACTCATGTTGAAGCAATTGTTGACAATGGAACAGCCGTTACTTTTAAATCCAGCAACACCAAGGTTGCAACTGTATCCTGGGATGATGGCAGCAATGAGGCCACGGTCACTGCGGTCGGAAAGGGCACCTGCAACATAACTGCAACAGCACAGGACGGATCCAAGAAGTCAGCTAGCATAAAGATAACAGTGCTTCAGCTCGCAGAAGAAATAACTGTCACGGGACAGGCCAACATTGCCTATGGAAACAAGGCTACATTCAAGGCGGCGGTTACGCCATCCACTGCCAACAATAAAAAGGTTACCTGGAGTCTTGCTGAGGGCAGTCCTTCGGGAGTATTCATCAACGAAAAGACCGGTCAGGTCACGGCTAATTCTGGAGCAACTGGCACTGAAGTAACCGTTGTAGCAACTGCTGTTGACGGAAGCGGCGTCAAGGGCGAAACCACCTTTGTTTTGACAAACACCAAAGTCACAGGCGTCACCATAAAAGCCGATGAGAGCGCTGTATCGACCGATACAGCCAAAGATAAGTATGAGAGCATATACACTCCTCTCCCTGCAAACACTTATACTGACAAGCTGACATCCCTGAGGGTTTATTCTGCAGATGTCTTAGGAAACGATGAAGTAGAAAATCAGGTTCTTTTAAAGAGTGAGATAAATAACAGCACTACAGTAGGAACGTCAGTCGGCGTTAAGTGGACGAGCAGCAATGTCAAGGTCGTTGCGGTCACCAAAGAGAATGAGGACGGAAGCGCACTCATTACAGGGCTTAAGAAGGGAACTGCAACCATCACCTGCGCGGCACAGGACGGCTCCGGCAAAAAAGCCACGGTCAAGGTGACAGTTATAAATCCGGCTTCGGCTCTTTACCTGAATTCCCCGGTAGGTGCTATCACGACTGGAGGATCACCGATACTTACTTACGGTTCATCGACGAAGATTGGTGTTGGGCTTGGAGGCGCTTATGGTAAGGCTACGATCACCAAGGCCAGCTGGGACTATGAGGTTGGAGCGATGAAGCTTGGCGCCAGCTCGTATACAAAGATCAAGGCCAATAAGAGCGACTTTGATTATCAGCAGTATATAAAGGACAACAAGATGTTCTTTACACTCTCTGATGGAAAGCTTACAGTTCAGAAAACGGCTCTTATAAGTGAGAACTTCTCAAAGCTGAAAGAGCTTGCAACTGATAAGGGAGATACATTTGATTACACAGACGGGTATGTCCCGGTTATAAAGGTTACAGCAACCACAACCGATGGAACCGGATTTTCTGACAGCATAACCTACCAGACTCTTCCGCCTGCAAGCAAGATCTATTTTGGCAAGCCGGATGACAATTATCAGACGTCCTACACAGAGACGCTTGATAGGAATACGAAGGGCGAAATTGTGCTGTGGACGAAGTACGAATACTATGCCGGCAAGGAGTATGCCGAGCTGGATGATCTGAAGGATGATGAATCAGCCTACAGTGCGGCACTGGTAAAATACAAGCCCTACTATTACACGGTCACAAGCTCCAATCCAAGCGTTGCAACGGCTTATGTAGATTCTTCCAGCGAGTACAGCTCCAAATACAATGCAATTCCAATCTACATCTACGCCTACAAGCCGGGAACCGTCAAGTTCACCGTTACAGCCTGTGACGGCTCAGGCAAGAAGCAGACGATTACAGTTAAGTTCAAGTAAGACTAATGGAAGGCACCCGGCATCGGGTGCCTTTTAACGTTCTCTTATCTGTATATTCACAGGTTCAGCACATACAAGAACGGATAAAAAGCCAATTATGAGTTTTTTATCTGTGCAGGAACAAGCCTGAATCTCAGCAAGGACGGATAAAAAGCTGATTATGAGATCTTTATCCGTACAGGCACAAGCCATGAGGCAGAACAAATACGGATAAAAATGCCATTTCTATATTTTTTATCTGTCTTAAGATAGCTCCGAGTTCACGCAAGAACAGATAAAAAAGGCAATCATGGGATTTTTATCTGTACTGGAACTGGTCTAGTTCCGTGCAATAACAGATAAAAAGGGCAATTCTTGGATTTTTATCTGTACAGGAACAAGTTCAAGCCCACGCAAGAACGGATAAAACACCATTCTTAAGACTTTTATCGGTCCGGCTATGAGATTGTTTCTCTATGATGTGACTGATTGTGGTTGGAGGAGTTTCATACGCCTTTGGGAAAGTCAAAATGGATACCCTCTTGGCACAAATAGGATACCCGCCTGGCACAAATAGTTTCCTTGTAAAAACCTCTCTTATAATGTAGAATAAGTATTCTGAGTTTATAATTTTTTTATACTTATTTTATATTTAGGGAGGTTTTTGTAATGAAAAGAGCATTAGCGGCACTCCTAGGAGTGACAGTTGCCCTTTCTTCGGGCGGTTTCTCCAAATCTGCTATGGCGGCAGATCTGACTGCTCTTTCGGACGTATCAGAGGTAGCAGCTTCCGATACGGCCGAGGCAGAATCAGGAGAAAACAAAAAAGAAGAAGTATCATCCAGGAAAGCAGACAGATTGTCAGAGACGGGGGAGCGTTCTGATGAAGCGGTCGGGGATAGCTTGGATGGCGGGTCCAAAGAAGACTTAACAAGGGCCGGAGAAAAGTCTGAGGACGGATCAACGACAGGGGCAGAAGGAACAGGAAGATCAGAAGGAACAGGAAAATCTGAAGAAAAAGAAGAGGCTGAGGAAGCTAAGGAGCGCGAAGTAACAGAAGAAATCAGCGAAGAGACTGATAAAAAGGCTGAGGCAGAAGAAGCCGAGGATGCAGAACTTAGCTCCGAAGGCGAAAACAAGGAGCAGGAACTTCTGTCTGACAAGGAGGCTGAGGCAGGTAAAGCATCTGACCTCCCTGATGGCATCAACAAAATGCCCGAGGGATACGAGCTCTCTGAAGAGCAGATTGAGATGAAGAAGGACGCTCTCTCGCACGACGCACTCTCTTCAATGGGAGATCTCACAGAAGGCACTGACTATGTTTCGGATGAAGTCATCTGCCTTGCTGACTCCAGGGAGGAGGCAGAAAAGGTAGCATACGCATACTCGGGAAAACTTATCGAGTATTCATACGGCGTTGCGACTATTTCCTTAAAGGACAGCGCTCTTTCGGTAGAGGATGCATTTGAGTATGCCCTCGATGAAAATCTTGAGCTTCCAATGGTTGAGCCAAATTACATAAATGAGGTTGAAGAACCCTCTGAGAGCGAAGAAAACGCTGAGCTTTCCTCAACAGGAAGCGATGTTCCCGCTGGCAACGGCTTTTCTGACAGATGGTGGATCGATGGCTACACTGATCCTTACCTCAACCCAGAGAGCGATATGTTCCAGTGGCATCACTCGATGATAAACACTTACTCAGCCTGGGGCGTGACCAAAGGGTCAAAGAGCGTGACGGTCGCAGTTGTTGATACAGGTATCAATGCGTCGCACACTGACCTTGACGGGAACATCTCGGTAAAGCCTGAAATGATCTCTGGCCAGGGATATGGCGACAAAGTGGGACACGGGACCCATGTTGCAGGAATTATAGCCGGCGAGCAGAACGGACAATTCGGCGCAGGTGTTGCACCCGGAGTAAGCATCATACCTCTTAAGGTGAAAAAGGACAGCGAGGACACTTTTGAGGATGCGGCAATCGTTAAGGCTCTGGATTATGCTGCCGGCGTGAGCAGTAATGGCTCAAATGGCGCCAGAAAAGCTGATATCGTCAACATGAGCCTCGGCACCAAAATGTACTCGGCAACTATTAAAGAGGCAGTGGACAGAGCCTATGAAGCCGGAGTTACAATAGTAGCTTCTATGGGAAATGACGTTTCCAACGCTGTCAACTACCCGGCTGCCCTTGATCATGTAATTGCCGTTGCTGCCGTAGACCACACGGGAAGCAGGGTTTTCTTTTCAAACTACGGCTCATGGGCTGATATCGCGGCTCCCGGCACGGGCATCTACTCGACATATATTGATGGAAATTCATCCTACTATGAGATGGACGGAACATCACAGGCATCTCCTATGGTTGCAGGCGCGTGCGCTCTCTACATGAGTGCTGTGGGGCACGTTGATCCCGACACTATGGAGAAGGTGCTGAAGAAATCCACAACAGGCTCTGCGGGTTCGGGCACAGGCGCAGGGATAATCGACCTTGCCAAGATGTTCGGCGGGGATACGACAGCTCCACTTATAACCTTAAAGGATGCAGCAGGAGCTGTGCTTGGAGAGGTTCAGGACGGAAAGAAAAAGTCGGTTTCAGAGAGCACATCGCTATCTTCAACACTCTCATTTACTGCCCTCAACTTTGACGGGGCGACAGAAGCCAACAGGAATACAGCAATTGTCTACACAACAGACGGGTCGGCGCCTTCAGTTTACGACGGAAATATTGTAAACGGTGATAAATACGAGAAGGCGATAAAGGTAAGCGACATCGTCGGAAGCATAGAAACGAAGACCAAAGTCACTGTAAAGGCCGCAGCAGTGACAGGCATGGGAGTTATGGGCAAGGTTAGCACACTTGTATTTACCGTAAGCCCTGATGCATCTGCTGCGGCAACAGACGCTGTCGGCAATGCAACCAAGACTTCAGCTGTTAAGCTCGTTGAATCAATATCAGTCAGCGGTCAGGTAAACGTTCCTGTGGGAAGCAAGGCTTCTTTCAAAGCGAGTGTCCTTCCTTCATCAGCCAAAAACAAGAAGGTTACCTGGAGCCTTGTAAACGGAAAAGAAGATGTGACAGAGCTTGACGGGGTTTCTATTGATAAATCCAAGGGACAGGTTACAGTTGATAAAACTGCCGCGCCGGGAAAGAAAGTAACCGTTAAAGCTACAGCAGCCGATGAGAGCGGCAGATACGGCACAGCGACCTTTACCATCACTTCTTCAAAGACAACAGGAGTTAATATAGCTGTTTCAGGAACTGCCATCGACAGGATAAATACTGTTACAACAAACAAGACAGGCGCGGTTACGGCCTTAAGGCTCTACAGCGTGAACATCCCTGATAGCAAGAACCTTACAGAGAACCAGATAAAGCTCTCGGGAAGTGCGGTGAGCGGTTCGGATGCTACAGACGCAGCCCTCGAATGGAGTAGCAGTAACGACAAGATCGCTGAGGTGATCTCAGTCAAAGGGTCAGTAGCAACAATCCAGGGAAACAAAGCAGGTACCGCTACAATTACATGCACCGCACAGGACGGCTCCAAGAAGAAGGCGAAAGTCAAGGTAACAGTTATCACTCCTGCCTCAGATATAACACTTGATATAGGAAAAGGGATGGGGGACCCGGCAGAGGGTGAGTTCTATGCTCTTGCCCTTGGAAAGAGCGCTTCAGTAAATGCCACTCTTGGAAATACCTATGGAAAAGCTACTGTGACCAAAAAAAGCTGGTATTACGAACTCGGTGTTATAGATACAAATAGTCAAAATGGCTACGCGTATCAGAGTCTGCCGGGTTCATGTCAGGAAGATGCCAAAAAGAACAAGATGTTCTATACTGTCTCAAACGGGAAAGTTAAAGCAAAGTCATATAAACAGATTGCGGGAGACCTCAACAAATTATACAAAGAGTACGGACTTAATTATTTTGACCATTACCTCCCTGCAATCAAGGTATGGGCAGGCACTGGTGACGGGACCGAGTATGAGTCGAATGAGATGATCTTTATGACGGCTCTCAATCCGACAACCTCGATCAAGGTTTATACCTGGGAGTACCTGAAACAAAAGTATGTAGCATACGACAGGTATTATCTTTACCAGAATCAGACCGGAACGCTGGTAATAGGCAGCAACGGCTCTTTCCCGTATCTGTTCAGCGTTGAGAGCAGCAATCCCAATATTGTCTCGGCTGTAGCAGGCGGTTCCGGTGATGCTATAAGCCTTGGAGACAATAAATATGGCGTCCCCCTGTATATCTACCCCAATACGCAGGGCAAGAAGGGAACAGCCAGGATAACCATAACTGCTCTTGACGGTTCAAACAAAAAGACTTCGATAAGTATTCAGGTTAGATAGAGCAACAAAAAATAAAGAAAATGACAGCCAGAAAGTGACAAGGGTGACTTTAAGGCCCATGTAGCGGGCATAAAGCAGGCATGAAGCAGAGATGCCGGGATAGATGTGTCCCTTGCAAATAACCTCCGGTGGGATGTAGAATGATTCTAACTACATCTTACCGAAGGTTTTGTGTTATATGAACACAATAGGGATATCGTCGAGGGCGAGGAGTTGCTTTGCCTTGCAGACTCCAAGGAAGAGGCTGAGAGAATAGCAGAAATGTACGGGAATTATTTCAGGAGAAAAACAAGTTTATGAAAAGAGTATTAGCATCAATTTTATGTGCAACCGTTGCGCTCTCATCACAGAGCTTTTCAGGGACTGCACTTGCTGCAGAGACGTCACAGATTGTACTTTCGGAAGATGAAGAGGCTGCGTCTGAGAATTTAAGCGGGTCGGAACCTGATTCCGGGGAGCCTGTTACAGACGATGCCGGGGCATCCGGATCTTCGGATGCTGACGAAAATGATGGCACTGCCGATGAGAGCGAAAATGAGGAAACCGGGAACAGCTCCGAAGAGGCGCTGGAAGACGGCACCGAAATAGAGCCGGATGATGTGGCAGAGAGCGGAGAAGAGGATATGTCTGAAGCAGAGCTTTTATCTGCAGATGAATCAGCAGGAAGCACTGACGGAGACGCACTGTCAACATCATACAGCGTATCCTTCCCCGATGGATTTGAGGGCATGGTCGATGACGGCGCAGTAACATCAGAGTCCAGCAAATATCCTCAGGGGGCGCACTCCGGCGAAGAGGCGATTGAGCTGCTTAGCGGCGAGAGCGCAGCTGAAGGAGATGTGCTCCTGGATATAACAGGCACTTATCACACCCTTACGGCGGAGAAAATTCTGGATCAGGTCAACAAAATCAGGAAAGAAGCCTGTGAACAGGGCATCATCTATGATGGCAAGGCGCTTACGATGGCTGATTACGTTCCGCTCAAATGGTCTGCCAACCTCGAGGCTGCGACCAGGAAGAGAGCGATGGAGTCCGATCTTTACATAGGACACAGGACGCTCTCTGGCAGTCTCGATGTCGGGTCCTACATTGACAGGAGTACATTTGGGTGGGTAGGCGAGAACCTTGCATGGAACAATAATCATGACTCCTCTGGTATAACCTATGGAATAAACCAGTTTTACGGCGAGAAAGATGACTATATCAAATCCACAAAAGGAGAGAGCTACGAGGAACCGATAGGCCACTATAAGAATCTGATCAACCCGAATTTTGATTACGTCGGCGTTGCGGCATGCGTGATGAGCGGTGCGCCCAAAGGCTGGATCTGCGTTGCGATGCAGCTCGGCGGAAAGAGCTCCCACTTTGATGGTGAGGTTGATGAGACCAAGGACAGCTCATCAGGAAAGCTCACTCAGACTCTTAGCGTCAACAAAAACTATGTGAGCAGCATCGCTGTTTCAGGAAGCGACACCGTTCCCAAGGGAGGTACTGCAGAATACAGCTTATCAGGAAAAATATCACTTTCATCAGGCGGCTATGGAAATGTGTCTGCTGCATACACGCTTCCTTCGGGCACGGAGCGCGGAGTTATCTGGGAGTCGTCTGATGAGTCCGTTGCTACAGTGGACGGTGGCGTTGTCAGCGGAATAAGCGGCGGAACTGCGACAATTTCGGCGACAATGGGTGAAAAAACCGCAACCAAGGATATTGTAGTCACTACCCCGATAGAGAAGATATCTCTTTTCTCGGAAGAGCTCTCTGACGGAGCTCTGGACGGAAAAGAGTTTAATCTCGAAAAAGAAGCAGGCAAAGCCCCGGGGATTTCGGTAAAGTACTACCCGGAGGATGCTACTGACGAAAAGAAGGTCACTTTTTCCAGCAGCAACGACAATATAGCATCGGTGGAAGACGGCGAGCTTGTCGTTAAGAATGCCGGGACGGCCACGATAACGGCGACAGCAAAGACGTCCAATCCGAATATGCCCACAGTTTCAGCGGCATTTACGGTTTCGGTGGCGTTCCACATTGACAAGGTGACGCTTGACAGGAACTCGCTTCAAGTGTACCGGGGCGAAATATACGAACTGATTGCTGAGGTCATCCCCGAAGATGATTCTGCAGAAGTTACATTCACATCCTCGGATGAGTCTGTCGTAAAGGTAGGTGAAAAGAGCGGAGTACTGACGGCCGTTTCGGTTGGCAGCGCGACGATAACTGCTTCCTGCGATGGGAAGAGCGCTGACTGCATCGTAAGAGTAATCGCCTCCGAGGTGCTTGACGGCGATGAGCCTATGGAAGGCGAGTCGAAGGACGGCATCTGGCTTGCGGCAAACAGCTTTAATGAGAGCATTATGTATACCGGAGCTGCGCTCACTCAGCCTGATCTCAGGTTCTACTACGGACACAAGCGCCTTGCCCAAAAGACGGACTACACTCTTTCCTACAAGAACAATACAAACGCAGCTACGGCTCTTTCTGCAAACGCGCCGCAGGTCACAGCCACATTCAAGGGGCAGTACCAGGGGACGCAGACCTACAAATACACAATAGAGCAGGTTGATATCTCAGAAGACGGCGGCCTTGTGACTGCAAAAGAGACGGCACTTATATATAACGGCAAGGCTCAGAAGGCAGTTCCGGAGCTTTTTTACGGCAGCGCTAAGCTCAAGGCAAATACAGATTTTTCCTGTGAATACGAAGGCGGCGATGACTACACGTCTGTCGGGAAGCACAAAGTTCTTTTGACAGGAAAAGGAAACTACACCGGGGAGAGAGAGGTGTCGTTTACTATAACCGATGCCGGTAAGAGTCTTGCAAAGGCAACTGTCACCGTAAAGAGCGCAAATGCTGAGGACAAAAAGATCTACTTCAGGGACGGGCTGTCGGCAGACGACCTCTCAGCTACCGTGAAAATCGGGAAGGATACAGTGCCTTCGGAGTACTATGATGTCACGGATCTTCCTGCGAAGGTTGGGGCTGGCACCATAACGGTTGTGAGCAGCAAAAAGGGAATGGAGGCAGGCTATTACGGTTATAAGACTGTAAAGATCACGTCCTACGCGGACAGAGAGATCAAAAATGCCAAGGTGACCGGGGTGCCTCTTTCCGTTATCTTTGATCCGGTTTCAAATGAGCAGGAGATCGCGGTGACGTATGACGAAGAGAAGCTCACGGAAGGCTCCGACTACAGAGTCTCCTACGCTTCAGCCAAAAAAGTTGGAACGGCAAAACTCACGGTTGAGGGACTTGGAAGATACAGCGGGAAAGCCACGTATAGATACAAGATTCTGCCAAAGACCACAGGGCTTGTAGTGAGCGTGCCCTCAGAAATGAACTATGTAAAGGGCGGAGTTACTCCGGCTGTAACCGTGAGGGACGAAGACGGAAACGAACTGAAATCCGGGACCGACTTCAGCATATCGGTCAAGAGTCGCAGTAATCTGAAGGTCGGGACGATGACGTTTACAGTGGTTGGGAAAGGCAACTACAAGGGCTATACCTCTGATGAGAAGAGCGTTGTGATAAAGAGCGGAAATCTATCCGACTGCAGTATGGTCCTTGCGGATAAAGCTTTTTCAGCGAAAGTCAACTCATGGAAATCTTCGGTAAAGATAACTGATGTAAACGGAAAAACGCTCTCTGCCGGAACTGATTACGACAAAAAGATAGCTTACGCCTATGACGGTATGGATCAGGAAAGCGTGCCCCAAGCGGGTACGACGGTCTATGTGACAGCTGTCGGAAAGGGCAATTACAAGGGAACAACCATCACAGGAAGCTACAGGATCTATAAAACGCCGGTTTCAAAGCTGACGGTTGTTGTCGACAGCATGGAATACACAGGTGGTGAAGTCCGGCCGCTTCGCAGCACAAAGGAAAATCCTGATCTGCAGATACACATCTATCCTTCGGCGAAAGACGCAAAGGCGGGAACAAACGAGATACTCGTAAGTGAATCTGAGATTGATGATACCTACAGGATTGTCGGCTACTCATCCAATATAAAGACCGGCACCGGAAAGGTGACGATCCGCGGAATGGGTGACTACGGCGGAACCAGGACGGTGAACTTCAAGATACTCAAAAAGAGCTACAGGAAATAAGGATAAAAGTAAGCGGTAAATCAACCTACGAGTACATGGCTTTCTCCGCTTCGGAACAGGAATACGCCAAAAAGAACAAGATGTTCTTTACACTTTCAAACGGGAAAGTGAAGGCAAGGTCGTACAAACAGATTGGAAGCGATAGGGTGGCTTTAAGGCCAATGTAGCGGGCATAAAGCAGGCATGAAGCAGAGATGCCGGGATAGATGTGTCGCTTGCACAAAACCTCCGGTGAGGTGTAGAATTGTTTTAATTACATCTTACCGGAGGTTTTGTGTTTATGAAAAGAGCTTTAGCGGCGCTTCTATGCGCAACGGTTGCCTTCTCATCGGGCAGTTTTTCACAGATTGCACTTGCTGCAGAGAACTTACCCATCACGGATGTGGCGGATAGTTCTGAAGGAATTTCGCCTGACGCGGGTATGGCAGATGATTCTGCTGCGGGGGAGGAGAAGTTTATAGAGCAGAAATCATCTTCAAGTGAAAAGGGAGCTGATTCTGAGAACAGCTCATCAAAAAAAGATTTTACTTCGTATAAAACATATGAGGACTCATCTTATGATCCGTCTAAGATAGCGGGCAACTCTGAACAGGACAGAGACGGAGAAACAAACGATGCCTCCGAAGAACAGGCAGAGGACGGCTCGGAAAAAGAGTCCGGTGAAGGAACAGGCGCTGAGAGCGCTGATCTGACGGAAGCTGAAAATGAGACTGAAGCAGAACTCGCATCTTTAGAAGACAGCGCTGATGGCGCCCTCGTTGCAGATACAGCTGACGCCGCAAAGTCCGGCACCTCAGACCTCCCTGAGGGCATAAACGCCATGCCGGATGGCTACAAGCTCTCATCTGACGATCTTGAAATGAAGAAGAACGCTCTTTCCAAAGCAATGTTAACAACTTAGAATAACTCGACCACAACATATTGCGGTTATGGCCTTAGAGTGTCGTTCATGTTATTCAAATTAAATCCACCGTATTTTCAATGATCGCAGCAAGTCCTGCGGTCTTTTTTAATTTGTCA
>JAFUYO010000024.1 GCA_017470505.1 Butyrivibrio sp.
AAAATCCCGCTAAAAGCACCAAGGGGCAAGTGCGGCCTTTTTTAGGAGTTCATTCACCAACCTCGCAAGCCCATCATTCATCCACATCAGATTACGCCTGCTTTATACCACTAAACACTACTGGGTTGTTAACATTGGTTGTTCAAATACCATATAAAGAATACTCCCAGAATCAATGCACTTTATGAGCATGATGGTCTTCTTACTGTCATCGAAGAGTACATTTCCGGAGATACACTTCAGGAAGTAATAGATCTGTGCGGTTCTGTTTCCGAAGCGGATGCTGTATCATATGCGATAAAGCTCTGCGATATCCTCATAGAGCTTCATTCACAGACTCCTATGCTGATTCATCGTGATATCAAGCCATCAAATATCATCCTCACAGAGGATGATAGGATTATTCTTATCGACCTTAACGCTGCCCGTCAATGTATCAGTGAGAAAAACCGCGACACAAGGCTCATTGGCACTGAAGGCTATGCTGCTCCGGAGCAGTTTGGTTTCGGTAATTCATCATGTCAGACCGATATCTATGCCGTAGGCAATCTCATTAAGGCTCTTATTGGTCTGTATAAGAATCCCTCGATGAAGGTATCACCTAAACTGATATCAATAATCGGCAAATGTCTTGAGATGAATCCCAAAGACCGCTACCAGTCAGCCTCGATGCTAAAGGCTGCTCTTGCGAAACTTTAACGGATTACCTGCTCATAGGTACATTATAACAACAACAAAAAACTTTACTCCCACCGCTACAGTGGGAATAATATAAAAAATTGGTGAACAATATGAAACTTGTCAACTGTCCTGTATGCGGAGGCAGATGCTCAGCAGATATTGAGAAATGTCCTGAATGCGGTTTTGAGATCAGACAATACTTTGAAAAAAGAGCTGTTCCAAAGAATACGAAAAAATTGCCCATCCTGCTGATTGCCGGTGTTTTAATCGTAGTACTACTGGCCATGGTACTTATACCATACGACATTTTTCTCAATAAACAGGAACTTGCAAAACATGCAGAAAAAGCAGAGTCCCTCGAAGATATTTTTCCAACAGCTCAGACGACCCCTGATGATACAATCACACTAAATGAGCCTGCTACGGATATAGATGTAAGCGGCGTATACAGCGGTGACGACCATGAAATCCTCGTACTTAATACAGATGGTTTGGCATATTACTACTGTAATGAAATATCCTTTACAGAGTTAGCCTGTCCCTGGTATATCAAAGATGATACGGTTAATATTGAATTTTCCCGGATGCATTGTATTGTAACATCAAAGATTGATGATAAAGAACTGCTCTTTAGGTCAGAAAGTGCAAACTGGAACGCAGAACTGTTTACCCGCCTTGACGTAGAGCCCGAACAGTACCTTACCAAAGCTCTCTCAACATATGATCCTAATGCCACACTAAACAGTGACGGTACTCTTACTTACCAGCTAGATGGGATCAGCTATACGCTTCCAAAATCATTTATTGATCTTAATGATAAATCAGATAAACAAGACGATTGGTCAGCGTTTGTTGACAACGATGCTCAGGCGAATTATGTTTCTACTGTGCTATTTTATAGATCATTAGGCTCCTTCCCAAAAGAGTCTGATGTTAACAACAACGTCACGGATTTTGCATCAAGATTTCTTAATAAAGCTGCTATCATCTCCTGCACTGCAACGACTGTAGCCGGATACCCCGGATATCTATGTGAGGTAACCGGATATCTTAATAAGGGATTCGTTGCGTTACAAAACTATGAAGTATCTGGATATATCGCAGTCTTCAATAATGAGAATACCCATAAGAATAATTACGTGATGTTCGTGCAGAGTTCTAGCAGATCAATAGACAATTCAGATGTTTTTGGGGATATATTAAAATCAGCACACTAAAAAAGATAGTTCATCAAAATACTACAGTTGGTGTAATGAGTCATATGTGCAGGGCTTTCTCATATCTCCTGATAGCTACTTCGTCATAACGTGCACCGCCACTTATGCAGGGTAATATCATCAATAATAGGACTTGCGTTTAATGGAAGTACTCCATTTCCAGCTGAAGTATACTTCATTAATCTTGCAAACACGATACAGATGAAATTCGCAGTACCATATTTTGATGTGTTCGATTCCAAACTACAGGAATTTTCTGTACCTGTTGCTGTAAGGGGATCATTTGACTTTAACATATGTGACTACCAGACATTTATCAATAAGCACCGTTTGGATAACTTCTCTGTCTCGGATCTACAGGTTCAAGTCAAAGATTCTGTTTCTGAAAATGTAAAAATAGTTGTAGCCAATGCCCCAGATGATTTTGAGATACCAGTTATCCACTTGGGAAAGAAAATAACAGATATAAAGGAAAAGGTAAAAACGCTCCTTGCAGGAAAACTATTCAACGATTATGGTATAACACTAAAAGATATCAATTTAGCTGCCATCGAGATTGATAAAGATAGCTCAGGTTATAAAGAATTAAGCGCAATTACAAAAGATCTTACCGCCGAAACCCTAAAGAAGCGCAATAAGGCAAACATAATCGCAGAAAGTCGTGAGATCAAAGGCAATCAGACACTTGGCATGTTTGAGAAAGCAGCCAATGCGCTTGTTGACATAAAAGAGAATCAATTTATTCGCCACAAAAAAGCTGAAGTTGAATTCGCTGATGCCATAGAAGATGCCAGAGCAGGTAAGATTGGTGCTATCAGAGGTAAGCTTTTTAGAGACATTGGAAAAATGGTCCACGGCAACGAAAAGAAAAATGCAGGCGATGTCCCTCCCCCAATTCCAACTGCCAGTCTTTATAATGTTGCAGTAGATGGTAAGCCAACTGGTCCTTATACCATTGAGGTCCTTGCACAAATGGTAGAATCAACTCAACTAACAAGAGACAGCCTAGTCTGGAAAAAGGGAATGGCTCAATGGGAAAAAGCTGGAGATGTTGATGAGCTCAAAGATTTGTTCATTGAAATGCCACCTATACCTGAATGATACATGAAAAGGCGTGTTATTCTTAAGAATTATATAGTATCTTTTCTCTTTCCGTTCCGGGACAGACTGTCCTCTTTCGTGGAGACATCAGTGCTTCGCTGAAGATAACAAATAACAACTTTCAATCCAGAGTATAAAAGCTCCTTGCATAAGTGTTAAAGTACATAGTATCAGGAGAGAAACCTTCGAATCTAATACCGACATCAACACTCTTGATACTATCGTTTCTAAGATTAAGCACAGAGCGGAGGTAACCACAAAGTATATGCAGCAATGGGATAGAGAACGCATTATGAAACGTGAATGGACTGATGAGGTTACTAAAATAGTTTCTGCCTCTACAAAAGAAGCTGATGCTCTTAAAACAATCCGTTACGGCCGCGAGGACGGTGTTCCTGACAGTAAGATCAGGCTGCGACTCGAAAGAGATTATGACCTTACTGCATCAGTCATAGACTCTCTTTTCGACAAAGTGAATTCTGAAGAACTTGCAGCCACTCTAAAATAACGGAATCTGTTTTTCCATTTCATCAAGGTCAGTTTTTATTGGGTCATTTATTGGGTCATTGCCGGAACCATCGTGACCCAATAAAAATATACCTTCTGGTATTTCCCTTGCCAAAAGCGCGAATCTGACACCCGGATTCTTCTCCTCACTTTGTCAGGTTCTTAATTGTTCCAATCTTCGCACCTATAGTGCCGCCCTTATCGTCGGCGGCATTGCTCCGGGCAAACGCCATTATCGTCAAAAACAGAAGATCAATATTCTGCTCCTTTGTCCAAATGCGGAAAAAGCCTTCAACAGGAATTGCACTTGCAACCTTGTGCTCTGCCGCATCATCTTCGTGGGGATACTGACTTGTAGTCTCAGCAAGTGCAATCTCTGCTCCATCCCTGAATATGTGATACTTCATGCCAAGAAGAGTGGACTCACCGGCCGTATAACTTGTTTCAACACTGATTCCGTTTTCCTTCAAATGCTTCCATACGTCTACGCCATCAAAATCAAAGGTAAGATGGTCATCTAAAAGAATTGTTCCCCACTGGCTCTCCTCCGCATGCCCCACAAGATGCGGTGTGGTAGTGCCATGCTCATGGTCTATAAAATCAAACTTATAGGCGCCGACCATGGTAAGTTCAGTCATTTTCGCCTCATAGAGCACCTTCCTGTTGGCATCCTCGATGCGGTGTCCGGCCTTCAATGTTCCAAGGTCTGTCAGGAAATACAGCTCTCTCTCCTCTCCCTCCACATGGGGAGCATATTTGGGCATATCGTTTTCCCCGGTATTTCCTTTGATTTCCTTTAAGGCCTTATGCTCTCTTACGCTTGAAACAATCACGATGGCCAGAATAATCGCACTTACAATCATCATATAGATGCCAATTCCCTTGCCGCCATGGATTATCCCGGGATTATCCGGGTCATAATAAATTGTGATCGTATCCCCGACAGAATATGAGCCACTTCCCTGATCAAGCCTTCCGGTATAGGATACGCCTCCTACTGTGTAATCCACGATGGGATAATAGGTGACATCCTCACCGGTATGCTCCGCCTCAAAATCAACGATCGTCGCCGAAGTCTTTTCAAAGCCCCTTGCCTGAAAGAACGTGACATACACGCCTCCACACAGGCAGATTAAAGCTAACACAGCGGCAAAATACTTAAGCTTAGGTCCACGTACTGAAAACATATAACTACCTCCCAACAATCTTGTTTGGCATCACATGGATGCTTGTAAAGCAGTGCTTGAACTCTCCAAAGGTATATTCGTCAATTCTGTCCTCGTACGCGCTCTGAACCTTAACTGTGCGCTGGCCGTTTTTGGGCGTACCTTCGCCGCAGAAAACAAACTCATGGCGCTTTAAGAGATGTACAGGGAACTTTACAGTATCATTCAACTTGTCATAGAAGCCTGTACTGCCACCTTCTTCTGCAGTATTGCATATAACCGCATAGCCCATTTTAAAATATGTAAGTGCCTTTGCAAGCGCAATGTCACCCTGATTGTCGATCAGAGTTTTGGAGAGAGTTTTTGTTTCAACCCTGTTTGATGATGCAACGCTTCTCTCCGTATAGTTCTCGGGATCTTTATTTCTCGTTGAGATGGTTTCAAAGCGCCCTTCTCCGAACAACAGCCAGCTTGCAAGCTGCTCAGATCCCCACGCCATTTCATCGGCGTTTAAGGATTCATCCGCTATTTCATATTTGGAGTAGTCGTGTCCTCCCTTTTCCTTATCATCCCAGAAGCGATATCTGGGAGCAGGCTCGTTTCTCTTTTTACCGATTAAAACAAGGCATGCCTTTTCTACGCACTGTATCCACACAGGACGTTCATCTCCGCTGGTATACTTTCCTCCCAGTTTGGTTTTCTGGACACGAATCTTCTGTTTACGCCCTGCCTCGTCAAATAATGTTACAATCGCCCATTTCGGATCCCTGGGGTCTTCTTTTATAAGATGCTTTGTAATATAATCCGGATTATATCTTGCAAGTGACTGTATAGCCGCAATGATATAGCAGTTAAAGCTGCTCCTGTTTTCACGCACATCCTTCAGATTAATGTTTCCGTTTTCTCCAAAGAGCGGTTCATATGTAGGCTCTCCGTAGTCCTTCGTAAATTTCTTATCCGGTACTTCAATCACGTAATCAGGCTCTTTTTCGTCAAGCTTTTCATTCTTTTTTGACTGTATCTGTCCGTCGAAAAGCCCCATGTAATAGTCAACACGCGCTTCTGCAGTCTTATGACAGCTATTAAGTACCTCCGCAATAGACAGATTTGTATCAGTGTTAACCTTTTCATCGTACTGCAGCTCGTCCGGCTCCATGATTTCAAGCGGTTTCTTCATGTTTTCTTTAAGGAGCCTTGTTGTCACCTTTTTGCGCTCTGTCTTTTGCCTGATTTCATTTTCAGGATGAGCTGCTGCATTTACAGGTTTCTTCTTCTGTTCAAACTTCAAAATATTCTCATCATTAAGAATATTCCCTATATTCAGCTTTCTGTTGCGGCTAAGCTCATCATACTTCTCTTCAAATCTGGCGTATGCATTGAGCTTATTGGACGCCTGATCAACGCCTTTCATATATTCGTCGCGGATTTTGGTAAAGCGCTGATTTTTTTGATTCTGAGCAAAAACCAAAAGTGCCTTGAGTTTTTTGATCTCAGAAATTTTTTCAGAAACTGACTTAAGAGTAAGACACAGAGCCAGATTCTCCAGTACCTTGGCATCATCGTATATGTCGGCATCGACCATGGCCAAATTGAAATCAGCACTAATCTCAGCGTCCTTGACCTTTTCCTGGTTTTCCCTGTAAGCTATAGCAACTTCAGATGACAGATCTGTGTACTTAGACAGAGCCCCTGTCAGAACATCCTTATTCAGCTCCTCGGATAACAGCCTCCTCATGGCTCTTATCCTGGCGCTCTCAGCATGCTCATTTATCATGTTCTGATCATCTGTCTCCTTGCTTTGCATGTAACTTGAAGCAATGACTGAAAGCTTTCTGATATAATTATCTTCCTGATCTTCGTTTATACCACTCAGCTCATTTTTATATGTCCTGTAAGTGGAAAAATAGTCCTTCTTCTCATCGGGTATATCATGTCCATCAACTCTGACATCCCACTCAGCTATGCAGTTATCATCGTCAAAAATCTCGGAAAGAAATGACTTCTCACCGTCATTCTCAAACGCTTCTTTTGCAGAGAGATCATGATCCTTTTTGTTTTCATACTCTTTCAGTGCATTTGCAACTGTCCTGATGACTGACGAAAGTCTGTCTCTCTTGTCCGAATCAAGAAGGTCTGAAAAGTAGAAGTTGATAAACCCTCCTGCAACGGCAGCATCATTAAACGCACTGTCGGCAAAGTCTGTCAGCGCCTTTCGTATCTTCTTCGGGATACGTTCAAAATCCCTGTCTTTAAAGAGCTTGCCTGCCTCAATATTTCTTATGAGCGTTTCTTCGTCCAAAAGCTTTGCTGTCTGCAAAAGGTGCGCCCCGTGACGATATATGTGTCCTGACCGTCAAGATTCTCACAGCGGTACCTCAGAACTATGCTATCCTTCAGATCTGCTTCGCTCCCTCCGAGAAGGAAGTTCATCAGCTTTATCGAAGAGAGATCACTCATGGCCTCAGCAGAAAAGTGCATGGTCTTACCCTTCAGATCTCTGTAAGATGAGAAGCTATAGCCGCTCTCAAAAGCGCCGCCCTTAAACTTCTCAGAGCGAGTCCCAAGATATATCTTTCCGTCCTTATCCCTGACACCTGCAATTCTGGTATTTGTACACAGATTGGAGCATCCAAGCGCTGAAAAGAGCCTGCTTGCCGCAACCCTCGTCTTGGACCTCTCTTCAAGAAGTGCGGGTTCATCTTCGAGGTCGTAGATAGCGCTCTCGCCTATCTCACCATTATTTTCAAGCACTTCTTCCCTGGTCTTTGACTCCTCGACAGTTGTCCTGTACCCGAGGAGATTGCCAAGGACGATTCCTTCACACCTGACTCCGGCAAAGAAATTTATCACTGATGAGTCAGTAAATTCGCCTCTCTCTTTCACCGCCATATAGAGAATGCTGCGAACGAGTCCGAGTCTTTCCTTACCTCTTGTCTTGCGGTAAAAGCGGTCTTTTTCCCTGATATAGTTCTGGCAGGCCGAGATCAGATCATTATAGCAGGCTGCAAGATACTGCATAGCCTCCTCTAAATGCTCTTTGTTCTGAGTATCCACAGAGATGCAGAGCTGCTTGTTCACCTCATTGAGAGCGACCTTCACCTCTGCCATGAGCGTAGAGTCACCTCTGCCAAACTTGTCGTTCATGAACTCATCTGTTTTAGCCATATGCTCTGCAAAGGCATTCTTGTATGAGCTCTGAAATGCAGCGGCCTCCTCATCTACGACATTTCCTGTCTTTCCCCAGGCCATGGCTCTGACATCAGATCTCTGATTCTGATTGATAACATCGGAATAATCAAGTTTTCCGAACCCGTTTAATTTATCTTTGGTTATAAATTTATTCTCGTTGTCACTCATATTCTCTCAGTCCTTCTATATTTTTTGGACAAAAGGTATTATTTCCAACAAATATTTATACGATACTGCTACCTGAATGTAAAAAATTATTTCGCGTTTATGTAATTAATAAGGCCCTCTGAGTCAATGATCTTCTGCATGAACGGAGGGAAGGCCTGACCCTTAAAGGTCTCACCTGTCGTCTCATCGGTGATAAGTCCTGAGTCGAAGTCGATGCTGACTGTGTCCCCTGCTTTTATCCTGTCAGGTGCATCCTCGCACTCGATGATGGGAAGTCCTATATTGATGCTGTTGCGGTAAAAGATCCTCGCAAAGCTCTTGGCTATCACGCAGCTGACCCCCGATGCCTTGATGGCAATCGGTGCGTGCTCTCTCGACGAGCCGCAACCGAAGTTCTTGTCAGCGACGATGATGTCTCCTTCCTTGACGTTCTTTACAAAATCCTTGTCGATGTCCTCCATGCAGTGCGCAGCCAGGTCCTTGTGATCCGTGCTGTTTAAGTACCTTGCAGGGATGATGACATCCGTATCCACGTTATCTCCATATCTAAAAACTGTTCCCTTTGCAGCTTTCATGTCTGTTCTCCTTTTTTCGTGCCTGGTGGTGTGGGCTGGACCCTGGGTGTGGGCCCTGGGGACGGAGTCAAGGGCTCATTTCCACTTTTCCTCACCCCTCAGGCCGGTCTTTGGTTTCTACACTTTCTTCGTTTTCTCCGCTTTCTACAATTGCTGCGTTCTTCACGCTCTCCACTGTCACAGGCCAAGTTCAGAAGGCTCTGATACCTTCCCTGTTATGGCGCTTGCAGCGGCAACTGCGGGTGATGCGAGATATATCTCCGAGTCGATCGCACCCATTCTGCCGACAAAGTTCCTGTTGGTGGTAGATACGCACCTCTCGCCCGACGCGAGAACGCCCATATATCCGCCAAGGCACGGTCCGCAGGTAGGAGTAGAAACTATGGCGCCTGCCTCAATGAAGGTCTTAAGGAGCCCCTCTTCCATTGCGGTAAGGTAAATCTTCTGGGTCGCGGGGATTATGATGCACCTCATGCCCTCTGCAATGTGCCTGCCCTTTAAGATATCAGCTGCGCAGCGAAGATCATCAAGTCTTCCGTTTGTGCAGGAGCCGATAACAACCTGGTCGATCTTAATATCTCCCATGTCGTCAAAGGTGTGCGCATTCTCGGGAAGGTGAGGAAATGCCACGGTGGATTTGAGAGTGCTTAAGTCAATCGTGTACTCCTCATCGTACTCTGCATCCTCATCAGCCTCGAACTTTGTGTACTGCTTTCCGGGAGCGTGCTCCTCAAGGTACTTTATCGCGATGTCGTCAACGGGGAAGATACCGTTCTTTCCACCCGCCTCGATAGCCATGTTGGCGATTGTAAACCTGTCGTCCATAGACAGATTCTTAATCCCCTCACCGACGAATTCCATTGATTTGTAAAGAGCTCCGTCAACACCTATCATTCCGATGATGTGCAGGATGACATCCTTGCCGCTGACCCACTTAGAAGGCTTTCCCACAATGTTGAATCTGATTGCGGAAGGAACCTTAAACCAGCCCTTTCCTGTCGCCATTCCGGCTGCCATATCCGTCGAGCCGATGCCCGTCGAAAAAGCTCCGAGCGCTCCGTAGGTACAGGTGTGTGAGTCAGCACCGATAATAAGATTTCCCGGAAGGGTGAGTCCCTGCTCGGGAAGAAGTGCATGCTCAATTCCCATCTGTCCGACTTCAAAGTAGTTTGTTATGTTGTTCCTCTTTGCAAACTCGCGGACACACTTGCAGTTCTCAGCTGACTTGATATCCTTGTTGGGAACAAAGTGATCGGGAACAAGGGCAATCTTGTCTTTGTCGAAAACCCCTTCCTTTGTGAACTTTTTCATCTCGCCGATCGCCACCGGGCTTGTGATGTCGTTGCCAAGAACAAGGTCCAGATCCGCCTCGATCAGATCGCCCGCTGAAACCCTGTCAAGATGCGCGTGTGCCGCCAGAATCTTCTGGCTCATGGTCATTCCACTCATACCTTCAAAATCTCCTTTTATATTTTACTTAATAAAAATCAAAATAATAATACTAAATATAACATAAGTGAGCGTTCACTTAAAGCTACAAATTTAATCACTTTTTCTGATTCTTTTTATCAGAAGTGCATACGCCAAAAGAACTGCTCCTCCGGCAAACGTCATGACAAGACCTTCTGTCCTGCCCTCTGGTGAATATGTGACTTTAATTTCGTGTATTCCCTTGGATACCGGGATAGCCATAAGTCCGTAGTCTGCCTTAAAGACGGGGGTCTTCGCATTATCGACGGTGCAGCTAAAGCCCTCTCTGCATGGAACAGAGAAAAAAAGAAGTGAATCTTTTTTAAGCGGAGCCGTCGTTGCCTCAAATCCGTGCGTGCTTGTATCGAACCTCGTGCAGGATGTCTCAGCCCTCTTAGTGCACTCCCTCGTAAACTCAAGATAGCTCATCTCATGCTCTCTTAAGTAATCAACATCGAGCTTCCTCATATTCAGCACACTGCCGAGCCCCTTGCCAATATCGTCAGGCAGGATCAGGACCCTTACAAGATCGTAGTCGTGATCCTTCCTGTCGAGTTCATCCCACTCGGACTCAAGGATATAGTTGTCAAAGGCAAAGCCCATGGGAATGAAGTTCAGGTTCTCAAAGACGTCAAAGCCGTTTGTGTTCTCCAAAAAGGCGTACCCCTCAGTCCCCTCTTCGTTGTAGAAGACCCTGTTCTTGGTTATCTCGGCATTTTCAAAGTAGTACCTCGCAGAGACAATAGCCCTGACGCCCGCTCTCTCCACGGGGATATTGGTTTCAACCGTCCTCGTGATGCCGCAGGCACCCGACAGAAAGTCAAAGATCTCCGACGGGACGGTGCTCAAAAAGCAGTGGATCGAGGGAATCCCCCAGACCATGTCGTAGTTGGTGCTCGTCGAGTCGACTTCACCCCTTGCAAAAAAGTCTGTATCCACCTCAACCCTGTTGTCGAGCATCTGCTCCTGCCACTTCGCCTTTCCCCTGTCGCTTATGATGGAGCTTCCGTTTACAATGGGAACGCCGGTCGAAATGATGCAGGATACCACAACCATCAGAAGAATTATCATATCCCTCGCATTTCTGTGAAAGGGGGAGCTGCTATTTATCACCCTGCTAAAATCCCTGTTTTTGGGGAGGATGAATCCGATAAAGACGAGCATCAGTAAAAGCACTGCCGTAAAGACCATGTCCCTGACAAAGATTGTGGAGTTGTCCGACATGCTCATAAAGGTGATGTTGCCATTCTCATCGGTAGTCGGCAGAAGGTAGACTCCGACGAAGAACAGAAAGAAAATGCAGGCAGCGGCTATCCCCTTTTTCATCTGAAGGCTCTTTCCCCTCTGCATCACCATGGCTGTCTCAAGCGCCATAATAAGAACGGGAATATAGAACCACCTCGCGTAATAGGACTTGTTAAAAAGTGAAAAAGCCGAGTTAAAAACCGGTATCACCGCCATGATAAGGAACAGCAGAGTCAGCTTTTTCTGCCAGCAGCTCTTTTTAAACGTAAGGAAAAACGCAACGACTCCGGAGATTCCGAACATCGGGATGTAGGCTGCAAGCGAGGCGTTCTTGACAGTACCCGTGTAAAAGAGCGTCCCCTTGCCGATAATGTCAGGGAGCATCGCAAGGCTCTTTAAAATGTCCCAGATGAGCTTACCGCTCGGGTAGACAAGCATATCGTAGCCCATGAGGACGTTTGACAGTCTTGTGTTACCTGACACTCCGGCAAAAGCCTGTGCGAGAAACAATCCTGCAAGAAGTACTCCAAGGCCCCCCGAAAAAAACGCCCGGAGAAACCTGATGAGTTTGTCAGCAGGACCGCCCTTTTTAAGGTATCTAACGACAAAATAGATCACAAAGAACAAAACCTGCCCAAAGAAAAAGTAGTAATTAACGATGGACATAAAGGCCGTCATGAGGGAGAATCTAACAAAGTGGGTGCCTGATAGAATAAGCCTTCCGTCCTTACGCGTCTTTACAGACATGAGCTTTTCAAATAACAAAAGGTACAGCGGAAAAAAGCACACGGAGTCCGTGAAGTGATTGAAAACAATGTTGCAGGCATTGAATCCGGAAAAGGCGTACAGATATCCGCCGATCATGGCATACTCGTACTTGTGAACGTAGCGCCTGATATAGAGATAGCCGCATAAGGCCGCGATTGCGTACTTAAGTGCCATCAGAAAGGGCATCAGATACGGGATAGCCTTCTCCGGGAAAAGAGTCGTGATCCAGAAAAACGGACTCCCCCAGAGGTAAAACGAAAAGTCCCCTGCCATGGAGCCTCCAAGGTCCACGTTCCAGTTCCACAGTATCTGCCCGCTCCTCACCGCCCTGTGAGCGAGTATATAGAACGGGATCTGCTGCACATTGTAGTCGCCGTAATAAAAAAACGGCAATCCCCTCTTTATCAGAATAGGCAGGATAGCCAGAACATACATAAGAAAACCGCTGGCAAACATCACCACCGCCGGATACAGTATTCTCTTTTTCCTATCCTCCCCCATAATTCCAGTCATGAATCAAAATCCTTACACACATTGAATATATTGATTAATCAGTAAAGCCCGCAGCAGAAGAAAACAGTTGCTGCGGGCCGGAGTTTCTACCTCGATCAGTTGTTGATGAGCTTGTCGGACTCATTGTTCCAGCTGTAGAGCTTTCTGATCTCTGCGCCGATCTTCTCTGAAGGATGCTCAGCGTGAAGCTTTCTCATAGCCTGGAAGTGTACCTGTCCGCCTGCATCTGACATGTCAAGCAGGAACTCTTTTGCAAAAGTACCGTCCTGGATGTCTGAGAGGATCTTCTTCATGGTCTTTTTGGTCTCATCTGTGATGAGCTTGGGACCTGTTACGTAGTCGCCGTACTCAGCAGTGTTGGAGATTGAATATCTCATTCCTGCAAAGCCTGACTGATAGATGAGGTCAACGATGAGCTTCATCTCATGTACGCACTCGAAGTATGCGTTTCTGGGATCATAGCCTGCCTCAACAAGTGTATCGAAACCAGCCTGCATAAGGGCACATACGCCGCCGCAGAGAACTGCCTGCTCACCGAAGAGGTCTGTCTCTGTCTCGGTCCTGAAGGTTGTCTCAAGAAGTCCTGCTCTTGCTCCGCCGATTCCTGCGCCGTATGCAAGTGCAAGGTCAAGTGCCTTTCCTGTTGCGTCCTGCTCAACAGCTACAAGACACGGAGTTCCCTTTCCTGCCTGGTACTCTGAGCGAACTGTGTGTCCGGGAGCCTTGGGTGCGATCATTGTTACATCGACATCCTTGGGAGCCTTGATAAGCCCGAAGTGTACGTTGAAACCGTGTGCAAACATCAGCATGTTGCCGGGCTGAAGGTTGGGCTCGATGTCCTCTTTGTACATCTTGGCCTGCTTCTCATCGTTGATAAGGATCATGATGATGTCAGCCATCTTGGCAGCCTCAGCTGTGTTGTAAACCTTAAGTCCCTGGGCCTCTGCCTTGGCCTTACTCTTGGAGCCCTCATAGAGACCGATGATAACGTTGCATCCTGACTCCTTGAGGTTGAGGGCATGTGCATGTCCCTGAGATCCATATCCGATGATTGCGATTGTCTTGCCCTCTAAGAGAGAGAGATTACAATCTTCCTGATAAAAAATACGTGCTTCCTGTGACATTTGTTTTTCCTCCGTTAATATACTTTTATTTGAGGGCGTATCGCGCCCAGTAATAACACTGTTACAGATAAATAACCTTTTCTGTTCCTCTTCCGAGGCCTGCGATTCCTGTCCTTGCAAGCTCTAATATCTCGTACCCCTCGAGGAGCTTTAGAAATGCGTCCACCTTGGACTGACTGCCCGTGATCTCGATAATAAGAGAGTCGGGACTTACGTCCACGATGTTGCATCTGAAAATATTGGCGGTAGCTAAAATGCTCTGCCTCTTCTCGGCCTCAGCCCTGACCTTGACCATCGCAAGCTCTCTGTACACCGAGTCGTCCGGAAGAAGCTCATGTATGTCTCGTACATCGACGAGCTTCGAAACCTGCTTCTCAATCTGCTCGAGGATGACATCGTCCCCCGACGCAACTATTGTAATTCTTGTAAACCTGGGATCTGCCGTAACACCGGCCGAAATACTCTCGATATTATACCCCCGCCTGGAAAAAAGTCCTGAAATTCTGGACAATACACCCGGGGTATTATCTACAAGTATCTGAAAAACCTTCTTCTGAATCTTCTGCATCTTATCTTGTCCTTTGAAATTAAGTAACTATTCACACCAAAATGAACAGTTATTAAAAAGTATACCACTTCAACGCGTCATGTCAATGAAGTACATGTGCTACTTTCCTATTGGATGAGTACAGGCACTGTCTTCATTGCTCCTTGCACTTCGTGAGCGCCACTGTCCCGGTGCGTGCAATCTCCACAATGCTCACGCTTTTCAACATCTCTATAAAGAGCTCTATGCGCTCGGAGGTGTCGCAGATCTGGATCACCATCATATTCTTGGACATATCCACTATCTGCGCGTTCATTATCTGGCAATTCTCCATGATGTCCCGCCTGTTGTCGCGGTTGTACTTGACCTTTATCAGCATCAGCTCCCTGTTGATACTCATGCTCTCCTTGAAGGTCTTGACCTTTATGACATCAATCTTTTTGTTGAGCTGTTTCTCTATCTGCTCGATTGTCCTCTCGTCGCCCGTCGAGACGATAGTCATGCAGGAGACGGCCCTGTCTGCCGTCTCGCCGACCACGAGGGAATCGATATTGAAATTTCTCCTGGAGAAAAGACCTGCGACCTTCGAGAGCACACCTGCCCTGTTTTCAACCAGTACCGAATAAATTCTCTTCATGCTAATTCACCTGTAAAATCAATACTTTGTAAGTTCCATTGGATTGATACGGACCTCCATAAGTCCGGACGTATCATTTGCAAGGAATTCCTCCAGCTCGCCATCTATGTCGCTGTTTCCGTCGACCTTGCGGTATTCCATGCCGTAGGCCGCCGCAATCATCGAAAGATCCGGGTCGCCTTTAAGCTCAACCATGGAGTAGTTGTCGTTGTACGCATAGTGCTGATGCTCCCTGACCATACCGAGGAACCCGTTCTTTAGAACAACTATTTTTACAGGCACCTTGTACTGGCGCATGGTCGCAAGCTCCATCATGCTCATCTGGAAGGCTCCATCGCCTATGACTGCGACCACCTGCCTTGAAGGGTCTGCGAGCTTGGCTCCTATCCCGGCCGGGATTGAGTACCCCATGGTCCCCATTCCGCCAGAGGTCAAAAACCTTCCGTTCTTGACGATATGATATGCGCAGGACCAAATCTGGTTCTGTCCGACGTCGGCCACATAGACGGCATCGTCCTTCATGGCATTTGACAGCCTTCTTATGAAGTCCCTTGGCTCTGCGTAAGCTTCAAGCGCATAGTCGGGCACGCGGTCCGACTCCATCTTGTCCCTGTATTCTTCAAGTGTTCTCAGCCAATCGCTGTGATCGTCGGGGTGGTCGTCCTGCTCGAGGAAATCCCTGAAAATATGCTTGATATCTCCTACGAGGGGAATTGTGGGACCTACGTTTTTGCCGATCTCAGCAGGGTCTACGTCGATGTGGACCATGACCTTGTTCTCTGTTATGAGGTCAGGCCTGTTGACAGCTCTGTCCGCAACCCTCGCTCCAACCATCAAAAGAAGGTCAGATTCATTCATTGCACGATTCGCGTAGGGCTGCCCATTGTTTCCGACCATTCCGAAATAAAGGGGATGTTCAGATGGCATAACGCCGATTCCCATCATGGTCGACACGACAGGAACGTGGTTTAGCTCTGCAAACTCCCTTATCTCTTTGGTCGCCTGGCTTAGGTGTACGCCGCCGCCCACACAGATTATGGGCCTTTTGGCGTGCTCAACCTCCTTTATTACCTTCTTTATCTGGACCATGTTTCCCTTGACCGTCGGTTTGTAGGACCTCATCGAAATAGTCTCGGGATAGACGAAATCACCGGGAAGCTCCGCCATCTGCACATCGTAAGGTATATCAATCAGTACGGGTCCTCTTCTTCCCGAGCCCGCAATGTAGAAGGCCTCCTTGAAGATCCTGGGGATATCCTCGACATTCCTGACCAGATAGCTGTATTTTACAAAAGACTCAACAGCCCCCGTTATATCTGCCTCCTGAAAGACGTCGCTCCCTATCATGTCGCTGTTTACCTGTCCTGTTATCGCGACAAGCGGTATGCTGTCGGCGTAGGCAGTTGCAATCCCTGTTATGAGGTTGGTCGCGCCGGGGCCCGAAGTCACTGCACACACTCCGACCTTGCCGCTTATCCTCGCGTATCCGCTGGCGCAGTGTGCAGCATTCTGCTCAGTCCTTATGAGTATTCTCTTTATGTTGGTATCAAGTATCGAGTTCCAGAAAGGGTCGATGGCAACTCCGGAATATCCGAAGATCACCTCGGTGTTCTCCTTTTCAAGGCATTTTACAATGGCCTCTGCTCCAATCATGTAGCTTCCTCCCGTCAAAAAAATCATTCTATATTCAAAAGCTTTTTCACAACTCTGACCGTGTCTGCTGCATCGGCAGAGTATCCGTCAGCACCTATCTCTTTTGCGTACTCAGGGGTCACAACGGCGCCTCCGACTATTATCTTTGCTCCTATGTTCTGCTCTTTGGCGTAGTCGATGACGTTTTTCATCTCCTTCATGGTAGTCGTCATAAGAGCGGACAGGGCGATTATGCTTGCGTTATTTGCAGCCGCACTTTTGATTATATCCTCTTTTGGTACATCTTTGCCAAGGTCAATCACATCAAAGCCGTAATTTTTGAGCATCAGCGCTACAAGGTTCTTGCCGATGTCGTGGATATCGCCCTTCACCGTCGCAATGACGATCGTAGGAAGTGCCTCTGATCCATTCTTATCTTCGAGCAGAAGAGGCTCCAGTATCCCGATTGAGAGCTTCATCGCTTCAGCTCCGGAAATCAGCTGCGGCAAAAAATATTTTCCCTTGTCAAAGAGCTCCCCCACTTCGTTGATTGCGGGCATAAGGGCATCATCCAGAATCTTTCTGGCAGGGATGCCGCTCTCAAGGGCATTCCTTGTGTCGCGCTCAATTATTTTCCTGGAGCCGTTTAAGACATCCTTTTTGATGATGCTGATGCAGTCAGCTGCGCCTGCCTGCCCGCTTACGGAACTACCGGGCGCAGCAGTTCTGTCATGCCCGGAGCCACCTGCCGCAAGGCTCTGACCTGCAGCTGCCGCAGAACCCGTAACAGACACCTGACCTGCTGAAGAGACACCATGCCCGCTCATAGCCGCCGCGCCTGCAGCCGCAGTCTCCATCCTCTCAGATACGAGATTCATCCTCTCAATATAGTTTATGTCAGCGCCTTCCTTGTTCATCAGAAGGTCTGATGCAAAGGCTGCATTTATCAGCATATCCTGCGAGGGGTTTGCTATCGCCATAGTAAGTCCCCTCTGTATTGCCATCGTCAGAAAAGCCGTGTTCACATTCATTCTCTGAGGCAGCCCGAAGGAGATATTTGACAGCCCGCAGATTGTTGCAAAGCCGTTTTGGTAGCAGTACTCAATCGTATCGAGCGTGTTCCTCGCAGCCTCCGGGTCAGCTCCTACAGTTGCAACAAGCCCGTCTACTACGATGTCCTCTTTCGTCAGTCCAAACTCCAAAGCCATAGCCGAGAGCTTTTCTATGTTTTCCTTCTTCTCCCTGGCATCCTTGGGAATCCCCTCAGGGCTTAACGGGAGAAGAACAAACATCGCGCCGTACTTACGTGCAAGGGGGAGAAAACTCTCCGCCTTTCCCTTCTCAAGAGAAATCGAGTTGATAAGCGCCCTTCCCGGGTAGAGCCTTAAGGCCGCCTCCATGACGTCAGCACTTGATGTGTCTATGCAAAGAGGAAGGTCCGTTATCGTCGTGACCTCCTCGATGACTGAGAGCATGGTCTGTTTCTCATCGATCCCGCCCATACCCACGTTGACATCAAGAATAGATGCGCCATCCTCCTCCTGGTTTCTGGCATACTCACAGACAAGCTCAAGGCTCCCCTCAACGAGCTCTGCCTGCAGCTTTTTCTTGCCGGTTGGATTTATCCTCTCGCCGACCACCATGAAGGGATCGTCGAGCGTAAAACTCACCGCGCGCCTCTCTGATGAGAGGAACCTTCTTCCCGATATCTTCCTGTGAAATGTCGCACCCGCTTCTCTCAGAAGGTCATCGAGCCTGACATCACCATATCTTTCATGCAAAAGAGCTATGAACTCCGGCGTAGTTCCGCAGCAGCCGCCTATGATCGACGCGCCCGATAAAAGTATCCTTCTCATCTCGCGCACAAACGTATCTGCGTCCATGTCGTACTCAGTGTTTCCGTCACTCCCCATCCTGGGAAGTCCTGCGTTTGGCTTTGCAATTATCGGTATATTTGTTACAGCAGCCATCCTGCTGATAATATCAGTCATCTTATCTGGGCCCGTTGAGCAGTTTGCACCCACTGCCGCTGCACCGAGCGCCTCAAGTGTTATCGCCCCTGCCTCCGGGTCAGAGCCAAAGAGAGTCCGCCCGTCGCCCTCGAACGTAAGAGTTACAATGACCGCGATATCTGATAACTCTTTTGCCGCAATAAGCGCAGCCCTGCACTCCTGAAGGCTCATCATGGTCTCTACAACTAAAATGTCGCACCCTGCACCTGTCAGAATCTGTATCTGCTGCCTGTAGACATCGACGAGCTCTTCAAAGTCAAGGTCACCGACGGGCCTAAGCTGCCTTCCCGTCATCGTGATATCACCTGCAACAAGAGCCCTTCCACCGGCAGCTTCTTTGGACAGGGCGACAAGCTCTGAATTGATCCTCTCTATCTCGCTCTCAAGAGCGTAGTCAGATAGCTTTATCCTGTTTCCTGTAAAGGTCGGGGCATAGATGATGTTTGAGCCAGAATCGACATAGGCGCTCTGGAGCTTTCTTATCACATCGGGGTGCTCCAATATCCACGCTTCGGGGCAGACGCCTGACGGCATGCCTGCCTTCATGAGGTTACTTCCCGTAGCCCCGTCCAGAAACACTATTCTGTTCTTACAAAATTCAAGAAATTCTTTTTTATTCATCCATTTTACCGTATATGATCACTGCTATTTTCCAGCTGCCATGCTCCGCTTCTCCCTGACCGCCTTAACTAAAGGCGCAGTTACAAACAGACAGATGCATATCGCCATCACGATCAGTGGTTTCATCCACATCGGATACTCCGGTATCACGCCTCTTTGCGATAGGAAATCAAGTATCGCGATGACGAGAACATGGTAAAAATATATATTGTTAGGCGCGCTCTCTCCGACCTTCCAGAGGACGTTTCCGACAGGAATATCGCACTCGGAGAGAATCATGATTCCTATCACTATAAGAAGTGACCCGAGGTGCACGAACTTATCGCCGACCGTGAACTGCTCAAAGACCGACTCAGCTGCGCCAAATAAAGTCATCAGTATTGCAGGAAGTTTAAGCCTCGAAAACTTATAGGCATACTCATCATCCGAAAGCTCACTGCAGAGCTTCTCGCAATGATCCGAAAAAAGTATTCCCAAAAGGATAAAGGGCATCCCCACAAGGAGCCAGTTCCTCAGGATGTACCAGGTGTTTATGCTGATATCAAAGGGTCGTATCGGGTACACACTCTGCAGCACCTCCCCAAAAAACAAGAGCCCCATCAGCATGACCACAAGCGCCCTGTACCATTTCCTTAGAACAGGTGCAAAGATGAAAATAAGTGCATACACATAAATAGTGGCAAACAGATACCACATGTGGTCAAACACAAATGAGCCGTCATATATGAATCGCCCCGAGTTAAAGAGAAAGAAAATCGACGCCTCGCAGGCGTTAAACTTCATCGTAAACCACTCGGAAATGCTCATCCCTCCGCTTAAGTAAAAGAACAGGGAGTAGATGAGATACACAAGATAAACTATGCCCGTAACGCGGCAGATTTTTTTAAGCGCCCGAAGAGTTTCCTTCCTGACAGGCGCCGTACCCTTAACGGTCCTGATACGACTCTCACCACCTGGTGCCGCACCATTAATGCTCACTGAAATCCTGTCTCCAACAGCCTCGTCCTTAACAACCTGCGCGCTCCTCTTTCTCCGGGTCAACAGGAACCGCCCCGATACCACAAAAAAGAAGGGGACCGTAAATCTCGCGATACTGTATACTATATCCCCGAACCACCCTCCAAATGGGGCGTGCAGCGTTATGACCATGAGAGATGCTATTAACTTTACAAGGTATAGGAACCTGTTCTTGTTCATTCGCCTTCGTCATCCGTCGGTATCGTCGAAATCTCATAGGTGCTCTCGGTCTCAACCGTTATGCCCTCACCCTCGGGAACCTCTCCGTGGAGGACCTGCAGCATTACCATAGCCCTGTTATTGGCCCTCTCGTAGTACTCGGAGGCGAGCATCTCGCTGTCCTCGTCAAACTCATTGTCGTAGGCCTCATGGTAGAACTCCTGCGCCTTCTCCATATACTCGGCGGCTTCGTCCGCAAGGTCCGCTATCCCCGAAAACTCCTCGGGAACTTCAACAAGCGCCATCTCTTTGTAAGTCTCAGTCATCCTGTCGATATTGTCAAGGAGCTCATCCTTGGCAGTCTCCGAGTCCGGGTCTATCGTGTTGATGGAGTTGTTATAGGAAGATAAATCCGCATAAAAAGAGGTCATGCTCTCCTTGTATGCCTCGAGCTCGGGGTCAGTTTTCTGACCGCACCCGTATAGCACCATGCAAAGACACATGACACATGTAAGCGTAAGCGTTTTTAAAACAGAATTTCTTTTTTTCAAATTATGCTCCCCCAGCCTTGATTATTCCTGATACTTTGAGGCAGCCTTGAGCCTTGTGAGCGCCCTTGCAAGCCCCGCCTGCGACTTCTTGTACTCCTTGATCGACTGCTTCTGGGCCAGGTGCTCCATTGCAAATTCATACGCTTCCTGCGCCCTTCTCTTGTCGATGTCCTCAGGTTTCTCGACCGTGTTTACTATGACAGTGCACCTGTTGTCGGTGGTCATCTGCACGGAGCCTATCGAGACGACACCTATGACCCATTCCCCATTGGGCTTTTTTATCTTCAGGATACCTTCGTAAATAGCCAGTATCATCTCCTCGTGTCCAGACAGGACAGCAAGCTCGCCGTCCTCGCAGGGCAGGATGACTTCTGCCGCCTCATCGTCGTAGAAGCATCCGTTCACGGAAATGATCTGTAGATGGAAGGTTTTGACAACTTGTTCCTCGCTCATCCTTTAAGCCTCTATCTGCTTTGCCTTCTCGATAACCTCGTCGATGGTGCCGACATTGAAAAATGCCGACTCCGGGTATCTGTCCATATCTCCGTTTATTATTGCCATGAACCCCTTTATGGTCTCGCTCAGGGGCACGTATTTGCCCTTTATGCCTGTAAACTGCTCAGCCACGTGGAAGGGCTGCGACAAAAATCTCTGTATTTTGCGCGCTCTGTAGACAGTCGCCCTGTCCTCCTCAGAGAGCTCCTCCATTCCGAGGATGGCTATGATGTCCTGAAGCTCCTTGTACTTCTGGAGTATCTCCTGCACCTTCATCGCGGTCCAGTAGTGAGCCTTGCCGACGATTGCCTCCTCGAGGATACGGCTGGATGACTCAAGGGGGTCAACAGCCGGATAGATTCCCTGCTCGACTATCTTACGCGACAGAACCGTCGTCGCATCGAGATGTGCAAAGGTTGTCGCAGGCGCAGGGTCCGTCAGATCATCCGCAGGCACGTAGACTGCCTGAACCGATGTTATCGACCCGTTTCTCGTCGATGTTATCCTCTCCTGAAGAGCACCTAAATCTGTCGAGAGAGTCGGCTGATATCCGACCGCCGACGGCATTCTCCCAAGGAGTGATGAAACCTCAGATCCTGCCTGTACGAACCTGAATATATTGTCTATGAAAAGAAGTACATCCTTGTTCTCAACATCCCTGAAATACTCAGCCATTGTAAGTCCCGTCTCGGCAACTCTCATTCTGGCTCCGGGGGGCTCGTTCATCTGACCAAATACCAGGGCTGTCTTTTCCAATACGCCTGACTCGGTCATCTCAAGCCACAGATCATTTCCCTCTCTCGACCTCTCTCCAACACCGGTGAAAATCGAGTATCCGCCGTGCTCAGTCGCGACATTCTGAATGAGTTCCTGTATGAGTACAGTCTTGCCGACACCGGCTCCGCCAAAGAGCCCGACCTTTCCTCCCTTGGAATACGGCGCAAGAAGGTCGATTACCTTTATCCCGGTCTCAAGGACCTCAACAACGGGGCTCTGATCTGAGAGTTTCGGCGGCTTTCTGTGGATCTGCCACTTTGTGTCCTCCCCCACTTCGCCCTTCTCATCTATCGTATCACCAAACACGTTAAAGAGCCTTCCGAGCACCTTGTCGCCGACAGGAACCGAGATCGGTCCGCCCTCATAGATTACCTCCATGTCCTTGGATAGTCCCTCGGAGGGCGATAACATGATGCACCTGACCACGTCGCCCCCTATGTGCTGCGAAACCTCCATTATGCGCTTTTCGCCGCCAACATGCACGCTCAGGGCATCATTTATATAGGGAAGATCGTTATCTTCATATATTACGTCCACAACAGGTCCCATGACCTGCAAAATCTTACCGTTATTCAAGCTTTTTTACCTGCAGCCGCTCTTGCGGCCCTCTTTCCGTTTTTGCTTCTCTTAAGTGCCTTGGCTCCGCCCACAACCTCAGTTATCTCCTGGGTTATCATGGCCTGCCTCTGCCTGTTGTACCTAAGCCTCAAGTTATCAAGCATCTTCTCGGCGTTCTTGCCCGCCGTGTCCATCGCCATCATCCTGGAATTCTGTACGCTGCAGAAGGACTCAACAAGTGCGCCATAGATGAATCCCGTGATGTAATTCGGAACGATGTTATCAAGGATTGCCGACGGACTCGGCTCCATCAAAAACTCGTCCCTAATGAGTCCCTGGTTCTCAGTCAGAGCCTTTTTGTGCGCATCCGTCACGAAATCGAGCGGAAGGAGCTTCTCAAACCTGGTCTCACACGTTGCGCCCCGAAGCGTTGTGTACACGATGTAGAACTCGTCAATCCTTCGCTCAAAATAGTAGTCGATTATCTCAGCCGCTATCTTTCTGGCTCTGTGGAGAGTGGGGTTCTGCGACGTGAAAAGAAATGACTGCTCAACGTCAATATTTCGCGATGCAAAGTGAAATCTCCCGACCTCACCTATGACGAAGAGCTTTTTTATCCCCTTATCACTCTGAAGATGCTCATCCATTATCCTGATGACGTTGTGATTGTAGGAGCCCGCAAGTCCCTTGTCGTCAGTAAAGACAACGTAGCCCTTTTTCTTTCTGTCCTCGGGAATCTCCTCCCTGGTCTCTAAGAAGATGTTCTTTGTCCCCTCGGGGAGATTGGTGACAATCCTGTCTATCATCGCCCTGGTGGCATAGAAAAACGGCTCTGTGTCAGATAACATCTGCCTCGCTTTTCGAAGCTTCGTCGATGATATGAGGTACATGGCATTCGTTATTTTTTTGGTATCGCTGACAGAGTTTATCCTCTCTCTGATTTCCTTGATAGTAGCCAATTAAATGCCTTCCTTTAATTCCTCATTGAACCTGTCTGTGAGCTGCAGTATATTGCTTCTCATGACATCCGTCAGATCCCCGGTCTTTTTGATCTCATCGCATATGTCCGTGTGCCTGAAGTTAAAAAATGCAAGGAGCTTTTCCTTGTACTCCTGGATCATTCTGGTGTCGACCCAGTCGATCCTGCCTCCGCCTACAGCGACAAGGATGATCACCTGCTCGTGCATTGCGAGGGGCTTTGCAAGGGGCTGCTTTAAGAGCTCCATCAGGATATTGCCGTGATTTAACTGCTTCTTGGTGACCTCGTCGAGGTCTGATGAGAACTGCGTGAACACCGCCATCTCCCTGTACTGCGCAAGGTCAACCCTTATGCTGCCCGCAGCCTTCTTCATGGCCCTGGTCTGTGCCGCTGAGCCTACACGGGAGACGGACAGTCCCACGTTTACGGCAGGCCTCATGCCCGCAAAAAACAGATCGCTCTCAAGGAAGATCTGACCATCCGTGATGGAAATGACGTTTGTGGGGATGTATGCAGAAACATCTCCCGCAAGTGTCTCTATAATCGGAAGGGCTGTCATTGAGCCTCCGCCAAGTTCAGACGAGAGCTTGGACGACCTCTCAAGCAGCCTTGAGTGGAGGTAGAATACGTCTCCCGGATAAGCCTCACGTCCCGGCGATCTCTCCAAAAGAAGAGACAATGCCCTGTAGGCAACTGCGTGCTTGGACAGATCGTCGTAAACTATAAGGACGTCCCTGCCCTGTCTCATGAAGTACTCGCCCATTGCGGTTCCCGAATAGGGGGCTATGTACTGGAGAGGTGCTGTGTCAGACGCTGTGGATGAGACCACGATCGTGTACTTCATCGCACCTGTCTTTTGCAGCGTCTGTATGATGCTCGCAACTGTCGATGCCTTCTGCCCTATTGCGACATAGATGCAGATGACACCCTTTCCCTTCTGATTGATTATGGCGTCAATCGCAATGGAGGTCTTGCCGGTCTGCCTGTCGCCTATTATGAGCTCACGCTGACCACGCCCTATGGGGAACATGGTGTCGATTGAGAGAATACCTGTCTCCATGGGCTCACACACCGGCTGTCTCTCTATGATTCCGGGAGCTCTTCTTTCCACCTCGAAAAAGCCGGACTCCTTGATATTTCCAAGCCCGTCAATCGGAGCGCCCAGAGCGTCGATGACTCTTCCCACAAAGTTATCGCCGACAGGGATGCCCGCCTCTTTGTAGGTTCTGACAGCTCTGCTGCCCTGCCTTATGCCTGTATCTTCACCAAAAAGAATGCACCCGATATGATCATCTCTGATATCCTGGGCCATTCCCTTTGTACCGTCTTCAAATTCAATTATCTCACCATAAAAGGTGTGCTCAATGCCCTCGACATTCGCTATGCCGTCGCCGACCCATGTGACGACTCCAACTTCTTTTCCCTCGATGTGAAGGTCAAAGTTGTCAATCTTCTCTTTCAGCATCGAGATTATTTTGCCGGGGTCCTGGGTAACGTCACCTGCCTTGAAGCCTGAGAGCTCTTCTCTTAGCTGCTCGGCTCTCCCCCTGTCACTCCAGTCGTACTCAAAATTGCCGCAGCTGACAATAAAGCCACCGGTAATTGACTCATCCTGCAGGCAGGTGATTTCGACAGAGTCTGTCCCAAGCTCTTTTTGAAGCCTTTCACAGATGCCCGTCAGCTGCTCTTTGGTGGGAGGAGTATTTGCATAGCGAAGTTGTGCCTTCATAATATTATTCATTCTTCACCGCTTTCGCTTCATTTATAAACTTGTCATACAGCTTGTAGTCATCTGCCTTGTCCCTGTCGGTAGCAGCAATCTTGGACGCAGCGTCGATGACCATGTCTCTCATCTGTCCGGCATACTCTTCCTTGGCCCTCTCAGCCTCAGCCATAGCCTTGTGCCTGGCCTCTTTGACGATCTGGTCACCCTTCTTCCTGGCATCCGTAACGATGCGGTCGTACTCATCATATCCCTGCTTTTTGATGTCGGCGAGTATCGTCTCCTTCTCCTCGTCGGCAAGGGATATCTTTTCCTCGTACATGCTCTTCTGGGCCATAGCCTCTGCAATTGCCTTGTCCGCAGTAGCAGTTGCGCTGTCAACTTCCTCCTGGCGCTTTGCGAGTATCTCGTCGACACGCCCGAAGAGGAACTTCTTGAATACGAAGTACAGTATCAGGAGATTGATTATTGTACATACAATGTTAACTATACTGATATTTAACACGGTCTACCTCTTTTACTCTTGTTTTACGCAAAAAGAATTATCATGATGGCTACAACGAATCCGTAGATGGCGGTCGCCTCTGCGAGCGCGCAGCCTAAAAGAAGCAGTCTCATGATCTTGCCGTCTGCTTCAGGCTGTCTGGCAACTGCATCTGTCGCCTTGCCGGTTGCGATACTGATGCCGATTCCCGCGCCTATTCCCGTGAAAGCCGCAAGTCCTGCTCCGATTGCTGTTAAACTCATATCTTTGTCCTCCTTTTATTCAACTGCTTCTTTTATGTAAAGAGATGTCAGAAAGCAAAATACATATGCCTGAATAGCCCCGTCAAAAAGATCGAAATAAAGCGATAAAGCTGCCGGAAGTATGACCGGCACAACGTGCTTTATGAGTTCCATTATGACTGTCGCTCCAAGGATATTTCCAAAGAGTCGCATGCACAGCGACAGGGGTCTTATCACGAGCTCAAGGACGTTCATCGGCGCAATGACCGCCATGGGATGCGCAAAGCTCTTAAGCCAGCCGCCTGCGCCCTTTTTCATGATGCCGGCCGCCTCCACCAGAACTATACTCATAACAGAGAGAGCTATCGTGACGTTTAAATCCATCGTCGGCGGCGTAAAGCCAAATAGTCCTACCATGTTGCAGAGACCGATAAAGACAAGTACCGTCACGATATAGTCGGTATAGCCCCCCGCCTCCTCTCCGATTATGGTAGAGATGAGGTTTCTCAGAAACATGACGACTGATTCAAGAGCTGCCTGCCTCTTTGAGATATTGTGCACCTTGAGGTCCTTCGTGAGAATCAGTACAAGCACTATGACTACAGCGAGTATGATCCAGGAGACCACCACTGATGCATAAATATCAAAATAGCCTCCGCCAAACGGCATATGGATCAGGGTCTTATCTTCCATTAGAAGCTCATTGAGCATTTCTTTCATAAGCATTTCCTCCGGGTAAATATATTATAATTATACTTGATACTCACCCTTTGTCATCATTTTTCTCGCCGGTATCCGCATCATCCTGCTGAGCTTCTTCTGTATCAGACTCTCCTCTTTCGGGCTCTTCAGCCTCATTCTCTTCGGTATCAGACTCTTTCTTATCAGCTTTCTTATCAGCTTTCTTACCGGCTTTCTTATCTGCCTTCTTATTATCCCTGGAATCGTCGTAGAAGATCTGTTCCTTGCTCTCAATCCTGTCGGATACCTTCTTAACAACGCGGTTTATTACCTTTGCGCCCTTAGCTCTGTGCTTTCTGATGAAAATGAACATGAACACAAGGGCAGCTATCAGAATGATCAGTACCACAACTGCGATGCCAATCATACGAAGACCTGTCTTTTTGGCATCTGATACGTCCACAGAGAGTGTGAACTCATTTCCCTCTATCTCATAAACCTGGTATTTCCCCATCGTCCCTGATGGCTTTAAGTCAACATAATTTCCATCCTTCAATAATTTGAGATGGTAAGCACCTCCTAAGTATTGTCCCAAAAAGTTAAGCGCCTCTGTAACCTCATTTTGGGATTTAAACCTGACCATATGGGTCTTCTCACCGTCATCCGGCACAGTTACCTTTATGGTCTCAAAGTTTTCAAAAGCATCGTCGCCATCACCCGTATTGAACGTCTTCTCGACAATGAGCCTGTCATTCTCCTTGAACTTACCATCCACAAGGAGCTCTGACTGGATAAGGTTCTCAGATGCGTTCTCCTCAGAGAGAGTCGTCCTGTAGCGCTTGTAGGTTGCCGTAATCGTCATATCGGTCGTGACAGAATCAACATCCGAGATATCCCAGGACTCGTAGTACCCCTCTTTGTGCTTTAATCCCGGATACTCCGACTCAGAAAGAGATGTTCCGTATTCCTTTTTGATCTTGCCGACAACCTCTGACCCTCCGTCTATATCATCGTCCTCAAGCATGAAGGTTATCGTGAGCTTCTTAAACTCCCCGGGAACATCCGAGTAGACAACGCTGTTGACCTTTGTGAGGGCCTTGGACTCATTGTCTGTCTCCTCACTGCCATCTGTTTCAGCAGTCTCTGTGATCTTCTCATCGATGAAAAGATTTCCTGCGAGCGCCTTTTTGTAGGGCACAGGCTCAGCCTTTTTGGTGTAGCTCACCCTGTCTATTCCCGCAAGTTCATCGCTTACAAAGAAGTTGTTCCGCACTTCCCCGCTCTCCGACACATGGCCTGCAATCGCGCCAAACCAGCTGTCGGCGTCCTCAATTTTGACCATTGAGAAGCAGTTCCTGAGATGCGTTCCGTCCCCTACGATACCTCCGACATAGGACAGCCCCTTCAGTATTCCCCTGGAAAAAGAGCTGACGATGTACGAGTAGGACGCAGCCGCAATTCCACCTACATACTCTCCGGAAGATGACTGCACGCCTGCGTAGTTGCCGCACCCTATAATGGTTCCCATCTCCTGCAGTCCGCATACCCCTCCTGCGTAGTTCTTCTCACCTATGATTTCTCCGTAGTTGTTGTCCGAGCGCAGGACGCACTTTGTAATGTAGGAGGTGTTTAGCCTTGAATCCGATATGCCTGTTATATCACTCTCTCTGTCAAAATCGTACTCTATTGCCATGGTGCCGGCGATACCGGAAGAGTCGATATCCCCCTCAATGCGACCGTAATTCGAGCACCCTGCAATTGTGGCATCCGTGCAGATTGAAGCCTCCTCAAGGGAAACATCCTCAAAGACCTTGGTGTAATCCATATCAAGGACGCCGTCTATTGCATCAGTGTAGAGCATCATGATAGTGTTGAACTGATCTGATATTGCGGAGAGGTCGTCAACAAGAACCCCTGTTGCATTGTTGGCCTCTGAATTCAAAAGGCCGAAGTTGTCGTTCATACCTGCCATGTTATTCACCAGACTGCTGGCGTGCGCCCTGTATTCGGCGCTGAGGGACGGCATATATATATCATCCCTGCCGGCGAGGTTCTTGGCTATTGACTTTAAATCCTTCCCCGCATTTGAGAGGTTACCAGCTGCGCTCTCAAGATGGCTTACGCTGCTGAGTGCATCGGATCTTGCCGTGTCGGACATCTCATCGAGATGCCTTGTCGTAAGCTCTGTCATTGTACTGGTGGCCGTCTCAATATCCAGAAGATAAGCCGCCCTTCCGGTTTCTCCTGTCGGACTCTGATAATGCGTCTGTGCGTAATTGGAAGCTGCAGCTGATGCATAGGATTCTGCCCCGGATCTGAGAGCAGCGTCAGCCGATCCTCTGTCGCTCTCAGTATCTGTGTCAGGGAAGGATGAATCGTCATCAGCTGTGTGTACCCAGGTTCCTTCAAGGCAGGTCCCCCATCTTCCTCCGTCCTGATCAAGTTTTTCAAGATCTGCGTCTGCATCAGTCAGATCCGAGTTTGATTGGTATACGGAATCTCCGGTCTTGTAGCGCAGATCACTGGTGTATTCGTTTCCATTTAAGTGAGTTGCGATATACTCGTTGTAATAAGCTTCATAGGACCTGTCGTACAGCTCATCGTGCTGAGACGAGATACTGTCGAGCCTGTCTTTGGCATTGTTGTAGTCCTCTAATTCTCCTTCGTCCATGTACTTCTCTACATCGAGGTCTTTAATAGCTTTCTTTATATCTTTTACCGACTTTTTGGTGTTGTCCGCAGCAGAAGTTGTCTGATCGATAAGTCCGTCATTTTTGGTTGACTCATCCAGCACATACTCAACCCTTGAAATAGTTTCATTGGCCGCTGCTGTCACATCGTTAGTGAAATCTATTGTCCCGTCCGCAATGAATCTGACATCCTCGATCGCTCCCGCCGTGTACTGCTGCATTACAGAGAGCCTGTTGGAGATGATGTTCGACTGATTCTTGGCATCATTTAAGGTGTCTCCGACGATGTCGTGGAGCTTTCCGATTGCTTCTGAAAGCTGATAAGCGATGTCAGATGAGAGGTCGACAGTGATATAGGGCTCTGCCTGTCCGGCAATACCGCCTACGTCCTTACGCCCGAGGATCTTGCCGTTGTTGGTGCAGTTAAAGACATAGCCTGACTGCCTCCCGACTATTCCGCCTATGTTGTAGCCTACATGCTCATAGCCCACGTCGCCCTTGTTGATACAGCGCGCTACAATACCTATGGAATGCCCGGCAATCCCTCCGATATCCGTAGCAGTCACTTGGGAACTGGCTTCCTCCGAGCTCCCCTGTGAGCTCTTTATGAGGCTGATGACATTTGCCAGACTGCTCATGGCATCAATCGTTATCTTCGTATCCGTATTGGTTGTGTTTACAAAGGCCTCATTGGTGCACCTGTCTATGTTGCCCTCGTTGTGCCCGACAGCTCCGCCGACAAAATGAACACCCTTTATATAACCGTAGCTTGTGCAGTTCTCGATGAGACCCGTTAGCTGATTCCTCCCTGCGATTCCGCCGACATAGTCGTTTCCTGAGATAACACCCTTAAAGCTGCAGTTTCTAAGCGTTCCCTCATTGTCGCCGACAATTCCTCCGACCATGATCTGGCTGCCTGCGGGGATGATCGTTCCGCTGACACTTAGATTGCTGACAGTCGCAGTCTGCTGCAGGTGCGAAAAAAATCCCACATAGGAGATGCCGTCCGATATGTTGAACTCTGTTATTGTGTGGTCCTGCCCGTCAAATATACCGCCAAAAGTGGGGATTCCGTCAAAATCCTTTCCAAGAAGAGAAATATCTTCTGTGAGGATGACCTTCTTGTTCACGGACCAGGTGTCAAGTGAACAGTTTTTGGCAAAAGCTATGAGGTCATCAGCGCTTGCTATCCTGATCTCCTCGAGCTGCTCGGGGATTGTGGCTGCAACCTCATCCTCGATGTCGGCGTCGACGTTCTCGACGTCCTCCTGTGCATCAGTCTGGGTTCCGGTTGAGATGCCGGAGAGTTCATCGGGCGCTGCCGCCGATATACTGCTGTTTGCCGAAATTACCAAAAGCGCTAAGAGGATTGCACATATTCTTTTTTTCATAATCAGTTTACCTCCCCTTCTGCCAAAATATTTTCTCCTGCTGCGGGAGTATCGTTCCCCTCCAGCATCTGAACATCGCCGCTCTCAACATAGGCGCTCAGGTTTCCACGCACAATGGCATGCACAGTGCCGTCCACGTTTCCGTCGATATGTCCTCTCACAAAGCCGTCAATACGCATAAGACCTGTTTTCTGTTTGGTGCGCACCGGCATATTCATGACAAAGGCGGTCAGCTCGATCACCTTGTCTCCCACGAGCAGAATCTGTGGAAGTACGAACATCGTGACAAAAATGGAGATGATTGTTCCTCGTCCAAGACATTTTCCGATGCCGTAGATAGCGCAGTCGGATGTCATCTTGCCGATGAGGGTTCCTGCGACGGCAAGCATGGTTCCCGAGGTGATGATAGTCGGGAATGAGAGGTTCATGGTATCAATAATGGCATCTCTTTTGCCCATGGTCTCTCTCAGCTCAGTGTAGCGCCCTGCGATGACGATCGCGTAGTCGATATTGGCACCCATCTGAATGGAGCTGACGATAAGGTAGCCGAGGAAGAACAGATTGTCGTGCTCAATTGCAGGGAAAGAGAAGTTGATCCAGATACATCCCTGAATGACTGCGATGAGGAGCACCGGCATGCCTGCTGATTTAAAGGTGAAAAGAAGCACGACAAGGACTGCCAGTATCGAGATGACGCCGGTCATGGTGTTATCTCTTGCAAAACACTTCTTCAGGTCATACTGGCTGACGGACTCCCCGACAACGTAGATCTTGTCAGCATCGTAGTACTTCTCTGTTATTGTGTGAAGCTCGTCGATAAAAGCAAAGGTCTCATCGGACTCCTCGGGGAGAGTCAGGTACACAAGGATCCTCGAGAAGTTCTCGCCCTGAAGCTGGTTTTTGGCAAAAGTCATCATCCTGTTGGCATCCTCTAACTTCTCCATCAGCTCATCGTCGAGCGTAACGTATCCCTCTTCCACCTCCTGGTAGACGAACATGAACATATCGATCAGAGGCACCCTGTAATTGGCAAGGCCGTTTATCGCCTTGGCGTAGTCCTCATCGTCAACAGCGTAGGCGGCATATATGAGCTCTGCTATCTCGTAGTCGATGTTGATAAGTTCAGAGAACTGCCTGGGCGTTAACTTTTCTGTGAGGGTGTAGCCGTTTAATGCCTCGGTGTTGGCAAGACCGGTTATGGATGAAACCTCATCGTGCGTCAGAAGGTCGTCGATAAGCCTCTTTTCCATATCGTAGTCGCCCGAAGGGAAAACAAGAGCGACCATGTTGTCGGACTTAAAATTCTCATCCTGCATATTCTGCGCCTCCTGGACTGCATTGGTAAGAGGCGGCGTGATCTTGGAATAGCCGTACACGTAGGGCGTGTTTGCTGAGAGTCTGTTCGCGATTATAATGACCACGACAAAGACAGGCGCTATGATATATCTGGACGCAAAGGCAAATTTGCCGACAAACGGGATCTGCGGGATGAAGTTTTTGTGCTGGGTCTTCTCCATGAGAGATGCAAAGAGCATGATAACGCCCGGCATCAGCAGGAACACCGACAAAAGGCTCAGGAGAATGGCCTTTATCAGGACAATACCCATATCTGACCCGATGCCGAACTGCATGAAGAGCATGGCAATAAGACCGCCCATTGTGGTGAGCGAGCTCCCCGAGATCTCCGGGATTGACTTCGAGAGGGCAACGATACAGGCTTCACGTGGTGGAAGATCTGCGTGCTCCTCCTTGTATCGGTTCAAGAATATGACCGCGTAGTCAACGGACAGCGCCAGCTGCAGCACGATCGTAACCGAGTCTGACACAAAAGAGATTGTCCCGAGCAGGAAATTCGTTCCCATCTGTACAAGAGCTGCACTGCCGAAGGTGATGAGCAGCACAGGAACCTCTGCATATGCCTGGGATGTCAATAACAGGACTGCTACAACGATGATGACAACAAGAACGGAAATTACACTCATCTCCTGATTGATAAGTTCTGACTGCGTATCTCCGAGTGTTGTAGATATATAAGCGTCGTAGGGCTCAAAGTAGTTTCTCACAAAGTCCAACATCACAAGACACTGGTCGTCATTTTCATCGTAGTCGAAAGTGATGTTAAAAAGAGCCGAGCCGTTGTTGTAATGCTCCTCTGTATCATCCACCTCCGCAGAAAAAATGCCATCTACATCCTCGAGATACTCCTGTATCTCAAGCGCCTGGTCGTAGGATATATTCGCCACCATGACCTTGACAGAGCCGTAGGTTATAAACTCCTTCTTCATAAGGTCGAGTCCCTGCCAGGTCTCCGACGTCTCCGGAAGATACTCCGAGAGGTTGTTCTCAACACTGACCCAGTTCCTGGAAATAGCTGAGAATATCGCAAGTATCGCGTAGATCAGAAAGAACAGATTCCGCTTGTCGACAATAAATGCGCAGATTTTCAACATGAAACTGTTTCCGGCATTTTCTTTGTTTTCCATTTTTCCATCTTCCTCATAAATAAAGTAAAGACCGATCGCAGGGCATAGTATCCCCGCATTTTCAATCATTACCGCCCATTATATAACATATTTTGATTTTTGACCACCGTCACACAAGATGTTGTGAGTCACACCCGTCACACAAGATGTTGTGAGTCACATTGTTGTGAGTCATTGTGAGTCATTGCGGGACATCTCATCAGAAAGTGTGCGTCAGTGGGGAACGTTTCAGCCGGGAAGTTCAGCGGGGGTTATAGTGACTAACCTACGCTGAAATGCCCATTTTTTATCAAAAGAAAACACTCCGTGAATTTACCGGAGTGTTTCCTGTGTGTAAGGGTGATAAAACCTTGGAGTTAAACAGGTTTTATTTATCAGTTTTTCTTGTTTGTTTTTTCTGCTCTAGCCTTCCTCGTAAGTACACCGCTTTCTACACAGCGGTGCAGCGGCGGGTCAGTTCTTGAAGCTGTGGACCGGTGCGGGGATGCGGCCGCCGCGGTTTACGAAGGCATCGCAGGAGAAGCTGTTAACGGGCATGATCGGAGCATAGCCAAGGAGGCCGCCGAATTCAACTGTTTCTCCGACGCCCTTGCCGATTACGGGGATGAGACGGACGGCTGTCGTCTTCTGGTTTATCATACCGATCGCCATCTCGTCTGCGATGATCCCGGCAATCGTCGTATCGGGAGTATCTCCCGGGATCGCGATCATATCAAGTCCCACGGAGCAGACGCAGGTCATGGCCTCTAATTTCTCGAGGGTGAGGGCACCCGCCTCGACGGCGTTTATCATGCCCTGGTCCTCGCTGACGGGGATGAACGCTCCGGATAGTCCTCCGACATAGGAGGATGCCATGACTCCGCCCTTCTTGACCTGGTCGTTCAAAAGAGCCAGTGCTGCGGTAGTTCCCGGGGCACCCGCAGATTCAAGCCCTATTTCGCAGAGTATATCGGCAACGCTGTCCCCGATGGCAGGGGTCGGTGCAAGGGAGAGGTCTATTATCCCAAACGGAACCCCTAATCTCTTCGAGGCCTCCTGAGCGACCAGCTGACCTACTCTCGTTATCTTGAATGCTGTCTTCTTGATGGTCTCGCACAGTACCTCGAAGTTCTCGCCCCTGACCTTCTCGAGGGCTGTCTTGACAACTCCCGGGCCGCTTACTCCGACATTGATTATCTTGTCAGCCTCTGTTACTCCGTGAAAAGCCCCCGCCATAAACGGGTTGTCATCCGGGGCATTGCAGAATATGACTAGCTTGGCACAGCCAAGAGAATCCGCATCTTTTGTCGCCTCTGCCGTCTTCTTCACTATCGTTCCCATGAGTCTCACGGCGTCCATGTTGATACCTGTCTTGGTGGAGCCGACATTAATTGAAGAACAAACTACGTCTGTCGAAGATAGCGCCTCGGGTATCGATTCAATGAGGAGCCTGTCTGCAGGAGTCATCCCCTTGCTTACCAGCGCCGAGTATCCTCCGATGAAATTGACGCCGACCGCTTTCGCGACTTTATCGAGTGTCTTCGCAATCCTCGCAAAATCCTCTGCGCTCTTGCATGCAGCGCCGCCGACAAGAGCGATCGGAGTAACCGATATTCTCTTATTTACAATCGGTATTCCAAACTCCCTCGATATCTGATCTCCGGTCTTGACGAGGTCTTTGGCTGTCTCGTAAATCTTGTTGTAAATATTGTCGCAGAGCTTATTTAGATCTGAATCTATACAGTCAAGAAGGCTTATCCCGAGTGTGATGGTCCTCACATCGAGATTCTCCTTCTCTATCATCTCATTTGTCTCAACCACTTCATGTATATTAATCATTAGTTTTTCCCTCAAATCCTGTGCATGGAGTCGAATATTTCTTCCTTCTGGCACTTGATCACAACGCCGATATCTCCTCCGAGCTTCTCGAGCTCATCTGCGACGGTGTTGAAGTCCTTGTCTGTGCCTGACATGTCAACGATCATCATCATGTTAAAAAAGCCGCTGACTATAGTCTGGGATATATCAAGTATATTTATACCGGAATCCGCAAGGTATGTGCATACCCTGGCGATGATGCCGACCGTGTCCTTACCTACTACCGTGATAATTGTCTTTTTCATGTCTCCTCCTTTTTCTCGCTACAAGTCACCTGCCTGGCTGCCTCCCCTTTACAGGAGCAGATCCTCTTTATTTTTCCTCCGCAGGCTTCTTGATTTCCCTCATCCTGTATTCTTTGTCATCATCTATCATGCTTAGCATTATATCCGCAAACTCGGGATCAAACTGTGTTCCCCTGCCCTTTTCTATTTCGCCCCTCACTACCTCCTGCGGAAGCGCATTTCGGTAGCTCCTCTTGCTGGTCATGGCGTCATATGCGTCGGCAACTGCGATTATCCTCGCCTGCTCAGGTATGTCCGTGCCCGAAATCCCGTCGGGATATCCCTTGCCGTCATATCTCTCATGATGCCACCTGGCGCCCGTCGCGAGGTCCGGCCTCTCTTTAATAGTTGAGAGAATCCTGTGCCCAATCGCGGGGTGCTGCTTCATCTGGGCGTACTCCTCATCGGTCAGTTTCCCGTTCTTGGTTATGATGGTATCGGGGACGCCGATCTTGCCGACATCGTGCAGAATCCCCATCATGTAGATGTTCTCCTGCTGCTTTTTGTTGTAGCCGTAGCGCCTTGCTATCTCCCTCGAGTACTCGGCAACCCTTCTTGAGTGGCCTCTCGTGTACTCGTCCTTGGCTTCTATGGTCTCCGCAAGAGTGCTGACTACGCTCAGTGCCAGGCGCTGATTCTCCTCGACCTTCTCCTCGACTGCGCTCTCGAGCTGCCTCTGGAGCTTAACAAGCTCAATCGTGTTGCGGACGCGAAGCGTCAGCGCCTCAGGATTGAAGGGCTTCCTGATGAAGTCCATGGCACCCATCTTAAGCCCGACAGACTCAGTCTCGCCCTCACCGCTGTCCTTGCCGGTCAGGAAAATGACAGGAGAAGCTTCTCTTCCAAGCTCAGACTCCAGCTTTCGCAGCTCCTTCATGGTCTGAAGCCCGTCCATCTCCGGCATCATGATATCGAGAAGTATCAGGTCAGGCTCTCTCACCCGAAGATAAGTCAAAAGCGCCCTGCCCGAATTAAGAGGCACAACACTTATATTGCTCTCCTTAAGTATCCCTCTGACAGCCGTCAGCTCCAGACTGTCATCATCAACTACAGCAACCTCGTACGCCATATTTCTCTCCGTTCCACAACAATATGAGTAATGACACTCACCCTCTAAAATTCCCTATGAATCATTTTAGCACATAAAACGGATATGAAAAGAACACACTTTAACTGAATTGTAACCCACGGTCAGGGCAGCTTTATCTTAGGCATATACCGTGTAAATCTCTCTTATACATAAAAAAGTGCAGGAGCACAATGGTCCCTGCACAAGTTTAATTTTACCTTTATTACAGACACATTTTGTCAAGTCTTGTCCACTTAAGCGACTCGCTGACATCTTCGTTATTCTTGTTTGCTCTCAGATCCCTGACAGCTACATCCCAATCTGCATCGCTTCTTAAGATCTTCTTCTGGTACTTCTTGCCTGAACCGGCCTGCTTCTTCTCATAGTTTAATCTGTTGCTGAGTACCTTCTGCACTCCCTTAAATCTGTTTGCAAGGAAGCTTATCTCACTCTCTGTCATGACGTCAGCGAGATTATATGTAAAGAGCTGTACGTCAAACTCTGAGATCTTCTGGGCAAACTGATAGTCGACATACGGAAGCATAAGCTCGCCGTCTTTTTCAATGCTCTTGGCGCTTGACTGTGTCTGATTGCCCTTTTCGAGTATCTCCTCATAAGTCAGGTTTCCAAGGCATAAATCGTTGTCAATTCCCTTTACGCTTCCAAGGAGGTTTCCATCCAGAATGGAGGTGTTGAAGTTTTCATCATGTCTGTCAACCTGTCCCAGAATAACATCCAGTATCTGAAGACTTAAAAGACCTTTTATTGTGCTTCCTGAATAATTGACTTTACGGAGATTGTTCTTATTCATCAGCTGCTTAATATTTCCGCCGCCGGCATCATCCATGATGATACCCTTAACCTTTTTGCCATTAACCTCAATCTCACTCATATGTGCGCCGACGATAAGGCTTTCAACTCCAAGAAGCTTGGCAATCCTGTAAGCTGCCACATTCCTCTTTGACAAACTTGCATCTTCCGGTAATTTTGCGGTCTCGACAGCTTTTCTCTTAAGATACAGACGAGCACCTTCTTTTAATATCCTGTTGAAATATGCCTTATCTTCCTCGGATTTTACTTCCATAAGAGGTGCGCCGGGACTTATAAGCATATTCTCCTGAAGCCATCCGACCAGGTCCTCCTGCTTGGAATTTGCGATAATTGAATCAGTTAAGAGATCATTTGTAAACACCTCAAATCTGATAGAACGTAGAACTTCGTCTTTAAAAAACGCATGTTCTTCCTCTTCATCAGTCTTTGCTTTGGCACGTTCTTCGGCAACTGAATTCTGTTCGCTATTAAAGTAATTAGCGAATAGATGTTCAGCATCATCCTCTTCCTTCTTGAAGTACTTCTTCTCGCCGTTCTTCTCAATCACATAGAGCTCAGATGTATTACCGCCCTCAACTTTTTTAATTGAAACGCCGTCCTGGCCATCTACAAACTTATCAGTTCTCACATCAGCGAGCACATCGAGCCATGTCTTGCCTGCAAAATCCTGCCTGTAACCCGCCTCAATCTCAGCGACAACTCCTGAGAAGCGCGCGGACTCCTCCTTGAGCTGCTCGTAAAAGCCAAGTACCATTGCCCTTCTTACTTTACCCTCATCAGACTTGGGATTGGTACGGCTTTTGAGGTACTTATCGCACTTGTCGATAGCATCGAGGAAAGCTGTCTGTATGGTCTCTGCCTTATTGACGTCTACAGGCTCCTTAAAGAAATCATCAAGCTTTTTCATGGAATCAAGAACAGGTTTCATGTAAGAGCGTGACGGGTTGTAGCTTGCGTTCTGCTCTCTGCCCTTCTTGTCAACAAAGCTGTAGCCCTTGTTTCTTATGATCGATTCCTTGCCCTGGAACAGTGAAACAGCGCGCCGGGGAAGATTGCCCTCGACATTTTTGTTCTTCTGCTCAAGGTATGAGAGCTTCTGCTCCTCATTTGCAAAAATCGGTGGCTCCTCAACGGGGATATTCACCACGTTGACCTCGGGCTCCTTTATCATCTCACTTTTTTTCGTAGTGTCTATTACAGTCTTATCCTGTTTCTTTTTCCACTTGTATTCTCTACCATCTGCATTTTCCGGCATAACCAAAGCCTCCATTATTCGTTTAATATCTGTCAGGATCAGGCCCCGGCAGATATCATTATTTTGTTTACAGTTGTTTATACGATATATTGTATTCTGTGGCAGATAATTTTTCCAATACTCTTGAAAAAAAAATTTGAATTAACATATACTATAATAAGTAGAAATCAGAAAGGCATAGTGATATGGATATTTACACCATTACAAAAGAACTTGCACCGACGCTCAAAAACCACTGCCCGGACGCTGTGCTATCCAATGTCGGGCAGCAGGGCTTTTATACACTTGCATCATTCGATGATGAGGATTTTCTGACGGGGGTTATACAGTTTCGCTTAGGCAACAGCACTGTGCGCTCGGAATTTGCCGCGATCATCACCTACATCTTCGTTCAGGACATATTCAGAGAGCGCGGAACCGCTATCTCCCTGCTTGGTGAAGTTATAGATATTGCAAGGGCTTCTGACGTCCCCCGGATAGAAGTTGAGCTTTTACCTGAAGCTCAGGGGCAGATGGAGCTTAAGGATTTCTTTTTAAAAAGACATTTTACATTTAACGACGAATACTGCCTGTACACCGGCTCAGCCGCCGATATGCTGAGGGCCCCTTCGCTTACGCAGAGCGTGAAGACAGCTGTCTCAACTATTGAGATACTATCTCTCAGGGACTTCAACTAGATTCTGGGGAGCCTTAAAGAGAACTTATCTCCCGCTGTCAGGGACATTAACCTCTACGAGAAGAAGGTCAGCACCTACTTCAGGTCAGGCAGCTCCTGCGGCATGCTCCTTTTGAGAAAAAGAGGCGCATCAGCCTTAGAGGTCGTCTTCTATGCGTCGACTGAGTCAGCAGACAGAGCATCTATGCTTGATCTGATCCTGCTCAGTGCCAGAAAAATACGCGATGATTATCCGGATAACACTGTTATCCGCATCGTCACCGCTGATAAGAGAAACAAGAATATAATAGAAAAGCTCTGCCCCGGGGTTACTCCTCACAGTTTAAGCCGCGGGATTTATGAGATATAGGAAGGTACTCCAACATGGCAATCTACAATATAACAGGCGAAGCAGCTTCGCAGCTTGGGAGCCACTGCCCTGACAATGTGATCTCAAACGCAGGCCGTCCCGGCTACTTCACCCTCGTATCATCAGATGACGAGGGCTTTTTGACAGGGGTTCTTCAGTTTTATATAGGTCACAGCTTGGTGCGCTCAGAAATTGCAGCCGTGATAACCCACATATTTGTTCAGGACGTATTCAGGAACCATATCATCGGAAGCAATCTCATCGATGAGCTCGTTGATATAGCGCAAAAATCGGAGATTTACAGGGTCGAGATTGATCTTCTTCCTGAAATTCCCGAACAGAATGCGCTCAAGAGCTTTTTTTCAAAAGAGCGCTTTGCTTTTTATGACGGGTATCGTCTGTATATGGGGGCTCTTAACCGCTTTACGCACTCTTCAGTCTTCTCCGACGTAAAGGATACCGACATCCACACCATTGACTCCCTCTCTGACAGGGATTTCGAGCTGATGCTGGATGCTCTTATGCCGAATTTATCCCCCACTGTCAGAAATATTGATCTCTACGAAAAAAATGTGAGCACTTATTTTACCACCGGTGGGTCCTGCGGGATGCTCCTTGTCAGGAAAGTGTCCGACTTCACCCTTGAACCGGTTTTCTATGCAGCGACAGAAACTGCCGACAACCAGATGCGCCTTGACCTCATCCTCGTCTGCGCACAAAAGATGAGGGAGAACTATCCGGGTAATACGGTAATCCGCATTGTCACAGACGATTCGAGGAACAAGAAGATCATCAAAAAGCTCTGCCCCGAGATAGTTCCCTACGAATTAGAGCGTGGATACTACACTATCACAACTACCTCCGATTAGCAAAAATTGCATCCGGATGGTAGTAGGAATATGCCTCCATATAACTGCGTTTATAGGTTCTGGTATCATCAATTATCGCCTTTTCTGCACCGTTCCATTCGTCGCCCTTAAGGAACCTCTTTTTCTGCTTCGCATCATCCTTCTGCTCCCAGAGCTTTTTGATAGCTCTCTTAACCCCCTTAAGTCTGTCGGAAAGAGCCTCTCTCTCCTCGTTCGATAGAATATCCGCCATCTGATAGCTTAGCTGTTCAGCATCCAGCTGCATGATATGCTGTGCCATATCATAGTCAATAAAGGGGAGCTTGACATCCCCGTGTGATTCAAAGTTTTTTATCCTGTTGTAACCCTGCTGTCCTGTAGCGGTGATTTCATTGTACCTGAGCTTTCCAAAGCACATATCGTTATCTATTCCGCAAATTGTGTTTATCACATACATATTTTTCTTTTGATCGAATTCATATGTGACATGATAATTGTTCCTGTGCCTGTCTACCTGCCCTGCAAGGATATCAAAGATCTGTAGGTTTGCAAGGCTCCTTATTGCCTCAGGAGAATACATCACCTTTACGTTTTCTTTTTCTGCCTTGGAAAAGAGCTGTGCGCAGCTTATTCCCTTGGCTTCATCCATGATAACGCCTGACATCTTAGTGCCGTTTATCTGTATTTCCGTCATCCTGCTCTGAGTCACGAGGTCTTTCACCCCGAGGATGGAGGCGAGTCTGCTGGACGCAACATTTCTCTTGGAGAGCTCACTCTTTTCTTCAACCTTAACGTTCTTTACTGCAATTGCATTTGAGAGATAGTTCTTGGAAATGGTCTTAAGCGTATCATGCAGGTAGAATAACTCACACTCTTTAAATTCCTTCATTTTTGAAGGATCTTTTGCACTTTCTTTAAGCAGGTTCAACCCCTCTTTAAGCCACTTGTTAAGAGATGCCTCAATTGCTGACCCGTCACCTGACAGTTCAAGAGCGTAAAAAACCTTGCTAAGATCAGAACTCGCCTGAGCGATATCCGGATTATCCCTTAACAGTTTATCGATTGTATGATGAATATAAGACGAGTCTTTGTCGGTATATTTTGAGTCCAGTTCTTCTTTAAGAAGATCCAAAAGTTCAGCTCTTCTCAAGTTTCTTGTTTTGATTCTCTCAATTTCTTCCTGAGATTCCCCGGTAGCAGTCAGATCCGGTATTTCCTTCTCAAGTCGCTTTTTCTCAGCGTCAATACTTGAAGAATATGTTCCCTCAGGGACAGACTCATGCTTCTTAAAGAACTTCTTCTCTTTGGTCTTGGTATCCTCAATTATGAAAAGCTCCGAGGTCGCCGCGCCGCCCTTGGTGAGCTTGAAGTCGCCGTTCTTATCGTCATAGACGGTTGTCCTGACTTTTCTAAGTACATCGCTCCACCTGGTTTCTTCATTAGTCTCATACTCACCGATCTTAATCTTCTCAATTGTCTCGGCAAAGCGCATTGACTCCCAGGTCAGCTGCTTGTGGAAGTCCTGAACCATCTGCTTTCTGACCTTGCCCTCATCGGTGTAGGGGTTCTTGCGGTTTTCAAGGTAATTCCAGCAGGCAGAGCTGGCATCGAGAAAGGCCTTCTCGATAGCTGCCGAGTCCTTTAAGTCTATTTTTTTATCAAACAAATCGTCAAGCTTTTTTAACGAGTCAAGCACGGGCTTCATATACTTGGATGAAGGAACATCCCTTTTGCCCTGTATGGTCCTGCCCTTTTTGTCAATATAGGTGTAGCTCGCAGTCCTGACAAGGTCCTGCTTCTGACTGAAGGTCTCAAAGGACGCGGAGATATTTTCCTCCACCTCTTTGTGCTTCATTGTAAGGAGGGCATCTTCTTCATTCTGATCAAATTCAATGAGAGGCTCTTCACCTGCAATGTTTTTATCAGCATTTATGTGATTTTTCAGAAGTTCACTCTGCTTTTGGGTATCGATCTCGGTGGTCTTGTTCTTTTCTTTAAACTGATACTGTTTTGGATCAAAATCTGCCATAGCCATACCTCCGGTTTTTTTGTGTGTTCTCGTTCAAAAAAGGCTTTTACTGCACATTTTTTTATACGAATGCAATGTCATTTATGGCAGCGATTGCAGCCTTTCAATATCAGAACTCAAGTACCGGCGAGAGGCCGCTCCTCTCAGCTACCATGATCTTAAAGTCATCGCCGTGGTAGGGGTTATTCCCCATCTCAATCTCAACGCGCACTGTCTCAAAGGCCAGCTCAGGCATGTTGTTCTCCTTGGATAGATGCCCCAAAAAGATTCCCTTCATCTTATCGTTTAAGAGCCTGCAGAGGAGCTCCCCTGACTTGTCGTTAGAAAGGTGCCCCTTGTTCCCGAGAATCCTGGTCTTGAGCCTGTAGGGGTATGGTCCCGTCTGCAGCATCCTGACGTCGTGGTTTGCCTCGAGAAGCAGAGCGTCACACGCAGAGAGCGCATTTACAGTGTACTCGTCGTAACACCCGAGGTCTGTCGCAACCCCTATCTTTTTGTCACCGCAGTAAATCCGGTAGCCGCAGGGCTCAAGCGCATCGTGTGAGATAGCCATCGGGTCAATTATCATGTCGCCTACAACAACCGCCTGATCGACGGTGACGGGGATGAACTCCGACTCTGCCATCTCGTTTTTCTTATCACTCATCCTGATCCCCGATATGGTCCCGGCAGTTGCGTAGATCGGGATGTCGTACTTTTTGAGGATAGTGTGAATGGCCGAAATGTGATCCGTGTGCTCATGGGTCACAAAAATAGCGCTGATGTCGTCAAAGCTAAGGTCAAGCGCGCACAGTCCCTCCTCGATTTTCTTTTTGCTGCTCCCCGCGTCGACAAGGATATGTGTGTTGTCCGATCCGATGTAGGTGCAGTTGCCGCTGCTACCGCTGGCTAAACTTGTAAATCTCAATTTCCCCTCCAACAAGGACCGCACCAAATCTGATGCGGTCCCACAAAATACTCTTTTATCTCCAGTAGACCTCTATCTTGTCGCCCTCGTGTATCGGCTGCATGTAGTCAGGTGTCGAGCCGTTTAAAGCCGTCACTATGCTCCTGCCGTTTGGCTTTGAGAGGTCAAAATCTATGGCATCAAAGATGTCAACAAAGATGTAATCTGCCTTGCCGTGAAGTGTAACGGCATCGCCGTTGACGGTGATGTGCAGGTCGTGTGCGAGGACGTTTCTGACTACCTGCTCCCCTGCAAATGCCGCCTGGGCGCCCTCAGATCTCTCGTATGTCCCGTCGTCATCGGGCAGGTCGTCAAAGGAGAGCTGCCCGTTCTTGCCCGCGCGAAGCCTCTTCTCGTAGGCCATGTTCTCGTAGGAGTCCTCATTCGCCATGCGGACTGCCTCCTCGTCGGCACTTGGGAAATCCCTGTAGTAGTCCATGAGTACCTCTTCCTGGGACTTGAACTCAACCTTGAAGTTCTCATACACAGGAGTGTCGGCGTCACCTCTCTCGTTATTGACGATGATGACCGTGTCCTCGGTGAGCTCGATATCCATGAGCTCAGCAATCTGGGCTGCAGTGTTGTAGTCGAGGATTTTGACATCATCACCTGCCTTCAGGCTGTAGAAGCCGCTCTGAGGCTCGCCGTTTACGGTTGCGTACTTGGATGCCTGAACGTTTTTGCCGTTTACATTTACGTTGAAGTGCTGCTTGAACTCGGGGATGTTGTCGATCGAAGCCTTGCCCGGAGCTCCTGCGGTTGAGGGTGTGACCTCAATGATGTCGTTGGCATGGATCTTGGAGTGGATATCGGCAGGCTTCCCGTTGAGCTGGATTATTGCAGCTTCTCCGGGCTCGCCCCTTGATGCCCTCTCCTTGCCGTTTACCGTGTAGCGAAGCTCAGCGCCCCTCTTGGGGAAGAGATCCTCATTGGGGAAGGACGACTGCATTGCGGCATCAACGATCTGGAGCTTGCCGTTGTCGTATATCTTGGTCTGTGTCCCATTGAAGGAAACAAAGATAAAGTTGTTGGCTTCCTCATAGAAGCTGATGCAGATACCAAGGGGAGTGACTAAAAGTGAATCCCTCTCTATGCCGCCGTTGTTGAGGAAGGTGATGTTCTTCATAACTTCCTCGCCCCTTAAGGCAACTCTCTCCTCGGGGATATCCATATCCTTGGCGATCGCCTTGGTGTATCCCGGAACGCATCCGCCTCCGCCCACTACGAATATGGCGCTGACCGGCTTGTCGCCGTTCAGTCTCATGATCTCGTCGACAACCTTCTGTGCCATCTCATCGACCTTGGGCTTTATTATCCTCGCTATCTCTTTGGCGGTAATTGTCTTGTTAAGACCCATGATGTCGACGTAATCTATCTTTTCATCGTGACTCGCCTTTATCTTGATCTCGTCAGCCGCGTTGAAATCAACGAGGCAGTGCTGGGCAATTATCTCAGTTATGTCGTCGCCTGCTATGGGGAGCATGCCGTAGGCTGTTATGGAGCCGTCATCGGTGACACAGATATCGCTTGTACCTGCGCCAACGTCGACGAGTGCCAGATTCAGCATCCTGAACCTGTCGGGGATTGCAACCATCATTGCAGCTATAGGCTCGAGAGTGAGGTTTGCAACCTTGAGCTGCGCTCTCTCACAGGCCTTGTAAAGTCCGTCTACACAGTCATCCGGAAGGAAGGTGGCGATGAGCTCGACGCTTACTTTCCCTGCGTTGTGCCCCTCGAGGTTCGCAATCTGGTAGCCATCGAGATAATAGTGCATCACAGAATATCCGACCAGATAGAACTTGAGGTCCGAGGTGTTCTGTGCAAGGAACTCCTGATACGCCTGCTCGACCGCACCGGAGTCGAGGTTGTAGATGTCCTCATCCGTTATCGTGTGGTTGTCGGGATATTCATAGTTGTAGGTTGTCCTCACCGTGCGCAGCACACGTCCCGCAGCTGCGATACAGACATCTGTCATATGTATGTCGGTATCCTGCTCCAGTTTGTCCGTGACCTTTCTGATAGTCGCGCCGACCTTGCCGATGTCGTGGATCTGTCCGTCGAGCATGGCTCTGGTCTCATGCTTCTCCACAGCCTGCGCGATAACTATGAACTGCCCCTCGTTCATGTAGCCAACGGTTCCCACTACGCTCCTGGTTCCGATGTCCAGTCCGTATACTACCTTTTGATCATGCTGTTCCAAACTCGCCATTATTTTTCCACTCCCCAAGTTTATTGTCTATCTGCTCAAATGCGGCGCCTTCTTCGCCGCTGTTATCTATCACAAAATCACAGCTCTTTCTGAACTCATCATCGCTTAGCTGCGATAAAAAGATCTCTCTTATCCGGTCATCTGAATAGCCCCTCGAGCGCTTAAGTCTGTCCCGCCGTATCTCCTCGTCTGCGTAGACATACCACATCTCATCTACAATATCTCTGTACCCGTTCTCAATCAGAAGCGCCGCCTCGACAAATACAAAGTCGTACTTAAAACGCGCCCTCTCTGACTCTATAATATTAATAATATAGTCATTTACAGCCGGATGTAAAATTTTATTGACTTCATCAAGGAGCTCTTCATTGCCGAAGATTGCCTGCGCCATCTTCTTTTTGTCTATCTCGTAGTCACAGCCCAGGATCTCTTTTCCCAGGAGGGCGACGATGCTATCGTATGCGGGGAGCCCCTTTTTCTTGATGTCGTTGGCGACGTTGTCGGAGTAGATGACAAGTGCGTTGTAGCTTCCCTTTATGTACTCAAGGAGCGTGCTCTTGCCCGCCCCGACTCCGCCGGTTATCCCTATTATGTTGCACTTTCCGTGCCTTAAGCAGTTTTCTTTCATAGTAAGTCACATTATCGACTGTATTTTCCAAGCCTATAGGTCATTTCGCCTCGTACCAGTCTGATCCGGTGTGGCAGTCAACCTCCAATGGAACCGAGAGGTCTGCGCTTTTTCCCATCTCCTCAACAAGGATATTGGTCACAATATCCTTCTCATCCGGTGCCGTCTCGATTACCAGCTCGTCATGGATCTGCAGGATGAGCCTTGACTTTAAGTTCTCTCTCTTTATCCTGAAAAAGACGTTTATCATCGCGATCTTCATGATGTCCGCCGCAGTTCCCTGGATCGGCGCGTTCATCGCAACCCTCTCGCCAAACTGCCTCAGCATAAAGGTCGCCCCTTTCAGCTCAGGAATCGGGCGTCTCCTCCCGTAGAGAGTTTTGCTGAAACCGTTTTCCTTGGCAGATAGAATAGCCCTGTTCTGATAATCGCGAACCCCGGGGTAGGTGTCAAAGTACTTCTCCATGTAGTCCCTGGCCTCGGAAACAGAGATCGACAGATCCTGAGACAGGCCAAAAGAGCTCATGCCGTAGACGATGCCGAAGTTGACAGCTTTGGCGTTTCGCCTCTGCAGGGGCGTAACCTCATCAAAAGGCACGTGGAACACCTTTGATGCCGTTATCCTGTGGATGTCGCTGCCCTCGTGGTAGGCGTTTATAAGCCCCTCATCCTCCGACATGTGGGCGAGGATCCTGAGCTCTATCTGCGAGTAGTCAGCATCTGCAAAAAGATACCCCTCCTTCGGCACGAAGACCTTGCGGATGAGCCTTCCGAGCTCGGTCCTCATGGGTATGTTCTGAAGGTTCGGCTCCGTCGAGCTGATGCGCCCCGTCGCCGTTATGGTCTGGTTAAAGGATGTGTGTATCCTGTTATCGCTCTCAATATAAGCTGCAAGTCCGTCGGCATAGGTCGACTTCAGTTTCGCAAGTCCCCTGTACTCCAGAATATCTGCGACGATCCTGTGGTCGGGAGCAAGCTTTTCAAGTACGTCAGCCGCCGTCGAATATCCCGACCTGGTCTTCTTCTCCGCAGGCAGATGGAGCTTCTCAAAGAGGATCTCACCGAGCTGCTTGGGCGAATTGATATTGAAGGTCTCACCCGCAGCCTCGTAGATTGCGCTCTCAAGCTCAGTTATACGCTCTAAAAGGCGCGCCCCGTACTCTGACAGCGCATCCTTTCTGGCGATTATCCCCTCCTTTTCCATCGAGTACAGTATGTAGGAAAGGGGCATCTCAATATCGTAAAACAGATCTGCCATACCGCTCTTTATCATCTTCTTTTTGAGGAGCGGCGCAGCTGCAAAACAGGTGTAAGCTGCCTTGCATGCATAGTCTGCAAGTACCTTTATCTCAATCTCCGAGAGCTTCTTTTTCCCGAAGACATCACTCCTTTTTTCCATCGGGATCCCGAGGACCTCCGAGCTGATGTCATGCGGCTCGTAGTCGCTCTTTAACGGGTTATTCAGATACGCCGCAAGCAGCGTATCAAAGCACCTTGGAAATTGGTCTCCGGAAGAATCGTCCCCGTGTACGTACCCCCGGGTTCTGTTTGAAATCTCAACCGGGGTAAAAAACCTGTAGCTCTCCTTGATATCAAAGGTCGAAAGGTTCACTTTGCTGCTGAGCTCTTCAAGCTTCCCTCCGAGGTACTCAGCGGTTATGAAATTCTCGACCGGTATGTATGAGACGAGATCCTCTGAAAAACATATTGCCATCCCAGAGAGGGTCCTGTCCTTGAATTTATCGTTTAATCTCTCGGTGAGAAGGTAGAAGCCCACAAACTTATCTGCACCTGCAAGCTTTTCAGCCTCTTTAAAAAGCCCTTCTACTTCGTTTAAATCAGATGTGATTTTTGTTGTAAATTTAAACTTCGGAAGCTCGATTGCCTTTCCTGTCGGTGAGATGTCAAGAAGCGCCTTCTCTATGGCTGCCTTCAGATCATCGTCTATCGGCCCGGTTATGGAAGGGGCCGTACCCTCTTCTTCTAAATCACGTGAAACTACTAAGCCTGCAGCTGTCTTCAGAATTTCTTCAAATCTTACTGCCTGGTAATTAAGAACAGGCGTCAGAGAGTTTTCAGAATCACCAAACTCTACAGAAAGGCTTGTATACTCACCTGAAGATATCAGCTCTTTTAACCTGAAAAGAGCTCCGTATATGCCGCCTATGTGATTGCCCTCTGCATCCGTAAAATCGGGAATTGCATAGAAGGCATCGCGAACAAGTTTGCGAGCGTTTATTGAAAGTGTGTTGTCAGACATATTCCCTCCGGGTTCATAGAGCAATGAGCAGCAAAAGACATAGTGCGAAAAGCGCAGCGACCGCTATCTCGAGGACGTAGCTGATAAAGACCAGATACTTTCTGGCTCCCAGCTTTCTCCTGGAGTCACTCAAGAGATTGTCAAGCTCCTTATTCAGGTTGAATGTTTTGCCATCCTCGAGCCTTTTCAGTCCCACGCTGACGAGGAACTGAATAGTGAGTTCCTCCCTGCATTCAGAGCAACTCTCCACATGGGACAGAAACAATGACAGATCCTGATTGTCAAGGTCATCGTCCAGAAAGGCCGGAATGAGCTTCTGTATATCGCTGCACTTCATCACGGCTACCAACCATCAACATGTTGTGTATAAAAAGGGTGCTTTTACATCCAATTCTACAACATATAGAATACTACAAAACGCATTGTTTATCAAACATTTTCCGCAGAGCTGCGTTATTCTTTTGCGTCAGCCTGGTTCCATAACATAAGAAAAGCCTCCGAATGTTGTAATAACACATACGAAAGCTTTTATCTTTTTTGGGGTTACTGGTTTTCCTGTGACTTTCTCTCTTTAAGTTCTGACGAGATTTCTCTTAGTTTTTCATCGTTTAGGATATATTTTTTGCGGAACCAGAAGATTGCGAAGAAAAGGCCGAAAATGGGGACAAGGGTCATGGTCATGCGAAGACCCATCTTCTGGGCGCTGCTTACGCCCTCTGAGTAGTCGATGAGTGAGGAGACGACCTCGGTGTCGCTGTTAAGTGAGAGTACCTGGAGCGATAATGCTGCGATCAGCGCCGATATGCCTGATGCCAGCTTTACCACAAAGGTCTGCATCGAGAAGATGACCGACTCATCTCTTCTGTAGTTCTTGAGTTCTCCGTAGTCGACGGTATTTGCAAGGAATACCGTTGTGATGACAGCCAGCATTCCGTTTGCGGCAAAGATGAAGAAACCGGGGATGAACAGGAGAAAGACGTTGTTCATTGCTGTCGATGCCAGAATGAGGAGCGAAATATATCCGCAGATAGCCATTCCCATGCTGATGTAGTAGATCCTGATCGAAGTGAAAAATCTTCTCAAAAGGGGATACAGGATCATCATGGCAAGGATCTGCACAGCGCCCCCGAAGGTCGAGAACAGCGTGTAATCGCCCTTCCAGCCGATTCCTCCGAAGTCGTATTTAAAGAAATAGATGACAAGGTTTGATGTGATGTATATCGAGCAGTTGACGATGACGATTGCGACAACGACAGCCATCGCCTGGTCGTTCTCAAGGAGCGCTCTGAACATCTCTCTCACCGACGCGCTCTTCATGTCGACCGATGATTTCTCTTTTACATTGATGCAGCAGATAACTGTAAAGAGGACAAAGAATGCTGCGATTATGAGCGCGAAGTATGAAAAGCCGAGCCTCTCAACCGCCCTGTCCGAAATCTCATTTCCGCCAAAAAGGCGTCCCAGAGCTGATACCGACATGACCGTGATGATGGTTATGATAGCAGACCCGACGCCTGCGCAGGAGCGGGCAAGAGTTGTCAGGTTCTCCCTCTCTTTTCCTCCTGAGGTGAAGGCAGGTATCATTGACCAGTAGGGAATGTCCATCATGGTGTAGGTGATGCCCCAGACAATATAGGTGACAGCCGCGTAGGCGATGAGTCCTCCCGGCGTAAGAGTCGGCGGTGCAGTGAACATGAGTACAAGTACTACAGCGTTGGATATGGTTCCGATGAGAAGCCAGGGGCGGAACTTCCCCCACCTGGTCTTGGTCCTTGCAACTACCGCGCCCATTATCGGGTCGTTGAATGCGTCAAATACTCTGGCGACCATGAGGATCACGCCCATCGCTGCGGCGCTGACCCCTAGAATATCCTGAAAGTAGTACAAAACATAGGACGCAGAAAGCATGTAGACCATGTCTTTTCCCACGGCGCCAAGACCGTAGGACGCTTTAGCTCTTCCCGATAATTTCATATTGTCCTGCATTATTTTGATGCCTCCCTGAGCTTAACTGCAAGCTCAACTGCCTTTTTGGCTCCGTCATATATTCCGGCCTTTTTGTTCTCCATGATGCTGTCGCACATCTCATCAAGAAGGCGGGTCTTTAGAAACTGGTCCAGCATCTGGATCGTGTGGGGAATATCCCTGCACTCAAGTGTTCCGTCGCCGATCTCGGCTGAATGGATGGCTCCCCACATCTCGTGCTTGCCGACTCTCCTGATAAAGAGCTTCGGAACCGGATAAAAAGAAAGCTCGCTCGGCTTTGTCACAAGTACGTCGCAGCTCCTCATCAGCAGGTTTGTTGTGTAAACCGCCTTGAAGATATCAGCGTGGTAGAACCCGTGGATACCTGTCACTTCTGTATTTTCATCGAGAGCAGACTCTGCAAAGGAAAGAGTATCCTCCCAGTTGTCCATATGCTCTTTGGAAACCTCCTTCATGTCGGGGATTTCTTTTAAAAGCTCGTTCCATACATTTTTGTAGTCGCCGACATTCACATACAGAGCAGCCTTTTCCTCTTTTATGAGAGGAAGAAGGTGCCTTATTATCGCAGCAAATATCTCCTTCTGCGCCCCGGCTCCGCCGATTGTCAAAAGGAATCTCTCCGGCTTTCCATCTTTTTTCCGCTGGATTCGGGCATTGCAGTCAGCCTCGATGTTGCTCACAAGCTCATAATCTACGTAGTGACCTGTGTAGATAAGCGAATCCTGTGGCATGGGGCTGCACACCTGCTGTCCGTTCATGCCGTTTAAGATGCGGTAGCCCATGTAGGCGTTTTTGCACTGAATGGTGTGAACAGAACCTTCTGCCAAGTGGAGCGCCATCGGCCAGTTGTCGGGGATGGCGTTTACGACGTACTTCATCCCGGCATGGATTGCTGCCTGCGCGGGCCACACATGCGTTGCGATAACGGGGATGTCCCTTGGAATGTTTCTGTAAACGGGAGCCATGAGCTCGGCGTTCTTCTGATCGGCTGAGTTGTATGCAAGTGCCCTGAAGCCCTCGTAGTTGGTGGGCTCCCAGATGAGCCTGTTAAATAAGGGGTTTTTGGAGAGCCTTGATCCCAGTGAATAAAGATCGTTCTGCGCTCCTATCACCTTGGTGCAGGTGGTCTCCTTAAAAGAGTTTAAATCCATCCAGTAGGGCGTGTAGCCAAGGTGGTTAGCGTAGGATGCCATAGCCATTGAAATACGGTAGTGGCCAAAGCCCATCCTGATATTGCCTACGATTATTCCCTTCTCTGTGTCCATCTGTCCAGCCCCGTCGGGGTAATTTTCAGACACATCTATATTCTTAACACCAAGTACAGGTCCTATGACTTCGTTGTCTGTTATCCTGACATTGTAGTTTTTGTTGCTGTCATCTCCGTACTTTCTTATAAATTTCTTTTTGGAATTAACGGCATTTAAATATGCCTTACTGTCTATTTTGTTTCCGAAAATAACCCTGGATCTGTTTGTCATCGTTTCTTCCCCTTCTGCCACAGGCTCACCTTCCTGTATGAGCACTATTCGTTGCTGCTCATTTCCCGGCGGTAACCATAATCATTTATCATTCGGAAACCAAATTTATAATTTTAGTTTCCATAGCTAAATGATAGCAAATCCGTATGTAAGGGACAAGAAACGCTTTCTACAATTTTCGTTTCCATTTTTTGTGCATTATAACAATATGTGCTTTCCCGAAAGAAGCTCTATACTACCGCAACTATGGACAGATTCCGCTTCTTAGAGAGGTCGATGAACTCCTCTCCGCACTTTACCACCGGCTTTGAGAGGTGCACGGGATTTATGAAGATGACTTCTCCCGTCCTTCCGTCGTTCAGCATGACCCTGTTGGAGATAAAGGTGCTCACGATATTGCTGAGGAAAGGCATTATTGCTGCGGGATCATACTTGTCAATCCCGTCCTTTTCAAACTGTTCAATGACAGTAAAAGGACAGATTGCATCTCTTCCTGCTCTCTTAGAGGTCAGCTCATCATAGACATTGGCGATTGCAACGATTGATGCGATCTCGTCCATCTTTTCGCCGGGGATGTGGAACGGGTAGCCGCTTCTGTCCCTGCGCTCATGGTGCATCAGCACGCAGTTCTTTATATGCTCATCGATGGGTTTGTTTCTGACAAGGGCATACCCCTTGATGACATGATCCCGCATCAGCTTCTGCTCATAATCAGAAAGGCGCCCGGTCTTGTTCAGAAGATCCGTCGGCATGAACATCTTGCCGATGTCGTGTAAAAGACCACCCGCCGTAGCCAGCTGTATCTTTTCCTGCGGAAGGCGCATCCAGGTGGCTATCGTGTTGCTGATAAGCGATACGTTCAGACTGTGGACGAAGACCGCATCTGAATTGTCGCGCAGATTATGAAGCATATCAAATACGCCGGCTGTTCCCCCCGCCTCCACGAAGAGGTGATACACAGGCTCAGTCAGCTGGTCCACATCAAGAGGAACCTTGTCGCTTGCAAGGAGTCTGAAGGTCTCCTCGAGCTTCTCAGCGTGCTCCTCCAGGTGCTGCTTGAATTTAATAAACTGCTCGGTGCTCTTCAGGCGCTCTGAGTACGAGGGATTGTCGCGATTGTGATCCCTCTTCTCCGATACGGACTTTTTCTTGTCCTCAACAAAAATGTTGTAGAGAGAAAAGCCCCTTATCCTCTCGATATCCTTTTCATCGAGCACTGTTCCCTTGGGAAGAACAAGCCGGTCATCCAGAGTGTATATATTCTCGGAAACGACGAGTCCGGGTTCAAGTTTATCTACAGATATCAGCTTCATAAAATCACCTATCCTTATGTTTATCATAGCATAATTTAGTCACTTTTTAACACAGTTAGCTACGTTTTTTGGTATAATTGAAATTGCAGGGGAATAGCTTAGCTGTTCTACATAGATGTAACAATTTGGAGGGATTTTAAAATGATTCTTTTTATTGATGCGTGCGTGAGGGATGATTCCAGGACAAGAAGGCTCTCAGAAGAGGTTCTGAAAAAAATCACAGGTGAAAAGCCTGAAGACGTAAAGAGAGTTGTTCTTAAGGATATTGATTTTGCTGTTACCGACCAGGACTATCTGAGAGCACGCGATGAACATTTAGCAAAAGGTGAATTTGACAGTGAGATGTTTTTGCTTGCTCGTGACTTTGCTGCGGCAGACTGTATCGTCATCGCAGCTCCATACTGGGACCTCTCTTTTCCTGCTGCTCTCAAGCACTATATCGAGCAGATAAATGTCGTCGGAATCACCTTTGAGTACACGAAAGAAGGATTCCCAAGGGGACTATGCAAAGCTGACAGACTCTACTATGTGATGACAGCCGGAGGAAACTATATTCCCGAAGCCTATGGATTCGGATACATTGAAGAACTTGCGCGGAGCTTTTACGGAATCGAGAATGTGAAACTCATAAAAGCTTCCGGCCTTGACATAAACGGTGCCGACACAGAAGGCATAATGAGACAGGCAATCTTGGACATTGAAAAGGCTCTCTGACGCATCATCTGTGAAATCAGACACTCATTGTGCATTTTGCCGATGCCGCCCTCCGAGTCGGACTTTTGCCCCGCTCATCATTATTTCATGTCTCTATACATATACCATGCGAGTACATGGTGCGCCTGTTTGAAGTCGCCGCCAAAGATATGCTCCTTAAGTTCCTCCTCGGAAAGGAGGAGCACCCCCAAAAATTCGGTGTCATCCAGATGCTGGGAGGTCTTTTTTTCGCAACCCGTTGCGGCGTAAATATGGACGTTGTTGCTTGCGAGAGTTGCATTTGCGGGGATGGTCAAAAGGTGAATGAAATTGTCGGAGACGTACCCGGTCTCCTCCTCGAGCTCACGCTTTGCTGCGTGAAGAGCGTCCTCTTCGGATGCAATGGTGTTCTGTGCGGTTATGTATGGAACATCACTCTTTTGCCTGTATTCTATCCCGCCTGCCGGGAACTCCGTTGTGATCTCATCTATTCCGTGGCGGTACTGCCTGACGCAGATAAAGCGTCCCTGAGTGTCAGTTGCGACGATGATGACAAAGCTGTGCTTTGAATAGTTATAAACCGGCCCTATCTCAGCGCCGTTCGGCAGCCTGTAAATATTGGTCCTGAAATCAATCCACGCATCCTGAACCAGGTGTGTCTCTTTAATTAATTCCCATCTGAGTGAATCTGACATATCATTGCTCCCGTTAATGATTAAAACACTTGAAGAAGAAATTTACCTGTGTTAAACTAATAAAGCTGTGAGTTTGTTGCAGCAAAAGCCGGCATGTCGGAATGGCAGACGATGCAGACTCAAAATCTGTTGTGGGTAACCACGTGTGGGTTCAAGTCCCACTGCCGGCAGCTTAAAAGCGCGTGTCACCTGTGTATTTACAGAGTGTCAGGCGCTTTTTTTTGTTCAACATAAAATTGCTGCCGCGAGCGACATTATTATGTCAGAAAACAAATTCTCACATATAGCAGTGCTCCTCTGTCAGGTGGAGCCTTTTATCGTTTACAAGGGCTCCCGTGATCTCGAGCTTGTACCCCTTTCTTGCAAGGCTCTTGCGGCCTTCCAAAACGAGGTGTATCTTCTTGTCCTCAGTCATGTACTCCTCTTCAATCTCGTCTGAGACTTCGGACTTCTCGAGAACCTTCTTGAAGTCCCCGATAAATGCCGGAATTATTATCGCTCCTATGCTCTGTCCCTGTAAGGGGCCGTAAACTCCCACAATTTCATGAAGGAGAAGCCTTCTAAGTTCTTCCATTTCCCCAATTCCCCCTTATACCTTATACTCATTAACGAAAATCTTTCCCGCTTCGTTAATGAGCTGCGCCGACCGCACGCTGCAAAGCAGCCATCTTCCTCTTGCGGCCGTGCGCATTATTACTGCTGTATCGTCTCAACGATCGCAGGAAGGAGCTGCTTCTTTCTCGATACAACGCCCTGGAGCCTGACTGTGTCTGACTCTACACTCAGTCCAAATGCGCTGTTGAGCGTGTGGAGCGCCTTGCCGCCCGCATAAATAACATCCGAGGACTCCTCGAGGATGTTGGTCAGCATGAAGAAGAGCATATCGAGACCGTCCTTCTCCGCGGACTTTTTGAGCTCCGGCATCACCTTGTCCTTGATCTCCATAAGCTCCTCAGCGCTCATGGAATTGATCTGGCCGATGCCGATCGTCATATCGTCGACGGTGAATTTCTTGAAATCCTGATGGAGTATCTCATCGGCGGTCTTGCCGCTTAAGTTCGAGCCTGCGTGGAACATCTCCTTTGCAAATTCCTCGTAGTTGACTCCCGCGAGATTCGATAGCTCCTCTCCCGCTTTTCTGTCAACATTTGTGCAGGTCGGTGAGCGGAACATAAGTGTATCCGACAAAATCGCAGATAAAAGAAGTCCCGCAGTGGTCTTGTCTATCTCTATCCCGTACTCCTTGTACATCAGGTATATGATCGTGCAGGTCGAGCCAAGAGGCTGGTTTCTGAAAAAGACAGGTCCCGCCGTCTCAATGGTCCTGAGCCTGTGGTGGTCTATTATCTCCAGGATATCGGCTGCATCTGCGCCGTTGACCGCCTGGTTCTTTTCGTTGTGGTCGACGAGGATCAGCTGCTTTTTCTGTGCGCCGAGGAAATTCCTTCGGCTGATCATTCCGATGTAGTTGTCGTTCCTGTCGAGCACAGGGAAATACCTGTGTCTCATGGAGGCCATTACCTCCTGGATATCCTCGATGTACTCATCCATGTAGAAGGTGACGAGATTCGACTTCTTCATGATGTGGTCGATGGGCATCGACTGGTTGATGAGCCTTGCGACAACAAAGGTGTCGTGAGGCGTCGTTATGATCCTGGTCCCGTGGTCAGCGGCCTGGGCCTTGATGGTCCTTGCGACCTCCGCGCCCTCGCAGACTATGATGCACGAAGCGTCCAGTTCAATCGCACAGAGCTGTGTCTCGTACCTGTTTCCGAGGATGACGATATCCCCCTTCTCGATGACGTTCTCCATCATCTCGGGGCTTGCAGCAGCTATTACTACCTTGCCGGTCTTTAGATTGTCCTCTATATCTCCGACAATCAGCTCTCCGTCGAGCGTCTCCACGATGTTCCTGTAGGAGGTCCCGGCCTGTGAGAGTATGTGCGGATCGATGACGTCCATGTAAGTCTCAACAATATCATTGGTCGTGACAATGCCCGAGAGCTTGCCGTCCTCGGTGGCACAGAGCGTCACAACATCAGCATCCCTCATCTTCTTCCACGCGTTCTTTAAAGAGAGCTTACCGCTGGTGCCGTCGAGGGTTCTGATCTCCATATCCCTGACCTGCGTTCTGACGTCCTTGATATATGCGGGAACCGGCACGTCATAATACGAGAGCACAAACTGTGTCTCCTCGTTGAGGTGTCCTGCCCTGCATGCTATGTAATTGCCGCCAAAAACCTTGTTCTTGAGATTTGCGTAGGTTATGGCTGCACATATGGAATCCGTGTCCGGGTTCTTGTGACCGATAACGAAAACCGGTCTGTTCACTTTATTATCCATCAATCTTCCTCATAATATCATTTTCCGATTACATCCCTGTAACACAATTATATTAGCGCATTTTGGTAGCCATTTTCCACACTTTTAAAAATATTTTATCAAGCGAACTGGCTGTTGTAGAGCTCGTAGTAGAAGCCCTTTTTGCCAAGAAGCTCTGCATGGCTTCCCTGCTCTAAGATATGACCGTCCTTCATGACGAGGATGACGTCAGCCTCCCTTATGGTCGAGAGCCTGTGGGCGACGATAAAGCTGCTCCTGCCCTCCATCATCTTCGAAAAGGCCTTCTGTATCCTGATCTCGGTTCTGGTATCGATAGACGATGTCGCCTCGTCGAGAATCAGCATCGGCGGAATGTGCAGCATCACCCTGGTTATGCACAAAAGCTGCTTCTGCCCCTGCGAGAGATTCCCGCCGTTTTCCGAGATGATCGTGTCATACCCATCCGGGAGTCTCTTGATGAAGCTGTGTGAGTGCGCCGCCCTGGCTGCCCTCATTATATCTTCATCCGTAAAGCCCTCTCTCCCCAGGGTTATGTTGTCCCTGATACTTCCGCCGCGCAGCCACGTCTCCTGCAAAACCATCCCGAAGTTGTCGCGAAGGTCCTTCCTCTTCAGATTACGTATATCGATTCCGTCAACCTCAATCGAGCCACTGTCCACATCGTAGAACCTCATCAGAAGGTTGATCAAAGTGGTCTTTCCGCTTCCCGTCGGGCCGACGATTGCAACTCTCTGTCCCTTTTTGATATTCAGTGACAAATCTTCGATAAGGCTTCTCTTCTTGTCATAGGAAAAAGATACATCTCTTATATCTACAACGCCCTCTGCCCTGAAAGATTCCGGTGCATTTTTATCATCAACCCTCTCACCCTCCTCTTCAATGAGGTCAAAGACTCTCTCTGCGCAGGCAAGAGCGTTCTGAAGCTCCGTGACAACGCCCGATATCTCGTTAAATGGCTTGGTGTACTGATTGGCATAGCTAAGGAAAATCGTGAGCCCGCCGACAGTCATCCTCCCGTCTATGCACGCAAGCGCCCCGAAAAGAGCTACCGCAGCGTAGACAATATTGTTGATAAATCTCGTACCCGGATTTGTCAGGGATGAGATAAATGTCGCAAGGACACTTGTCTTTTCAAGGCGGAAGTTGATCTCATCAAACGCCTCCATGTTCTCATCCTCGTGGGCAAAGGCCTTGACTACAGAGAGATTGCCTATCATCTCATCGACAAAAGCTGTCTGATCCGACCTCGCAGAGCTCTGATCCTTGAAGAGTGAAAAGCTCTTCGTCGCGATAAACTTTGCAAGAAAGAGGGACAGAGGCGTCAGCACAACAACAACCAGGGCAATCCTGAAGTTTAAGTAGAACATGAAAATAAGTGTTCCGATAATCGTGACTATCCCTGTAAAGAGCTGTGTAAAGCCCATGAGGAGCCCGTCGGCAAAGAGGTCGACATCAGAGATTATCCTGTTTACAATATCTCCCGTCTGCTTTGAGTCGAGATACTCAAAAGGCAGGATCTGGAGCCTTTCAAATGCGTCGCGCCTTACATCCCTCACAACCCTGAAGGTTATGCGGTTGTTTACCGTGTTCATGATCCACTGGCAAAGAGCTATGACAAGGACGATCACGACTATCTCAAAAAGGATTGACATAACCTTTGTAAAATCGACGTCCAAAGGCCCTATGATGCAGTCGATCGCATTACCTGCAAGGATCGGGACATAGAGTGACAAAAGAGCTGTCACCACAGCGAGTATCATCGAGATGGCGATAAGATAATTGTACTTCCCGGCGTATCGGAGGACTTTTTTCAGAGTATTCTTTTTCATACCGCGCCCTCCTTTTTGTACTGGGAATCGTAAATTTCCCTGTAGGTCTCGCAGCTGTCAAGGAGCTCATCACTTGTGCCTATTCCCTCGACCCTGCCGTCATCTAAAACAATTATCCTGTCGCAGTTAAGTACAGATGATGGCCGCTGCGAAACTATGAACGTGGTCGGAGGGTTGTCCATTTCGGAAATGGCTTCCCTCAGCTTTTTGTCAGTGAGGTAGTCGAGGGCCGATGCGCTGTCATCAAGGATCAGTATCTCAGGCTTTTTGACAAGTGCACGCGCGATAGTAAGGCGCTGCTTCTGCCCGCCCGAGAAATTCGTGCCTCCCTGGGCAACCATCTCATCAAGGCCCTTCTGCTTGCCATCAACGATTTCTTTGGCCTGGGCTATCCTGAGCGCCTCATTTAACTCATCGTCAGTTGCCTCTTTCCTTCCCCACTTCAGATTATCCCTGATGGTCCCGTGGAAAAGAACTGCCTTCTGCGGAACAATCCCTATCCTCTCCCTCAGATCTTCAAGGCGGTACTCTCTGACGTCCACGCCGTCAATTAAAAGAGAACCCTCCCTCACATCGTAAAACCTAGGGATAAGGTTTATGAGAGTTGACTTTCCGCTTCCGGTGCCGCCTATAACGCCGATCCTCTCGCCCCTCTTTATCCTGATCGAGAGGCCCTCCAAAGAGTCGGCGCTGCTTCCCTCATATCGCATTGAAACATTGTCAAAGACGATGTGGTCAGGTGTCTTTTTAAACGTGGTGACGCTCCCGTCCTTCATCGAGGACTTCATCTCTAATAGCTCCTCCACCCTGTTCCCCGAGGCGATTGCCTTGGTGACGGTCAGGATCAGGTTCGCGAACTTGATGAGTTCAACGAGTATCTGCGACATGTAGTTGTAGAGAGCTACAACCTGCCCCTGTGTGAGGTCTCCTGAATTTACCAGAACTGCGCCGCGGTAAATGAGAAATGCGACAGAGAGATTGAGTATCCCGTAGGTCACCGGGTTCATCAGCGCGGTGACACTTCCCACAAAGCTCTGCAGCTTCATCTGCCGCTCGTTTTCTGATCCGAATCTCTCTTTTTCCTCACTTTCAAGGCCGAAAGCTCTTATGACTCTGACGCCTGAGTGATTCTCCCTTGTCAGGGCAAGGAGCTTATCGAGCCCGCGCTGTATCTCGCCGTACCTTGGAATGCTCCATCTCATTATGAGGTAGACCACCAGGAAAAGAAGTATTATCGTCACAAGAAAAACAAGTGCCTGCCTGGCACTTATTGTAAAAGCCATGACCATCGCGCCGAACACCACAAAGGGCGAGCGCAGAAGGAGGCGTATTGTCAGGTTGACGCCCTGCTGGACCTGGTTTATGTCGCTGCTCATACGGGTTATCATGGCTGAAGTGCCAACCCTGTCGATGTCCGTGTACGAGAGCTTCTGTATGTTGTCAAAAAGAGCTCTCTTAACCCTTGCAGCAAACCCGGCCGCAGCCTTTGCCGCAAAAAACTGAGCCGTGACCGCACAGCCAAAGCCCACAAAACACAGAAGTACCAGCAAGAGGCACATCTTTACGATGTACCCGCTGTCCTGCATTGCTATTCCCCTGTCGATCATCGATGCGATGACGAGAGGTACAAAGAGCTCAAAGGAGGCCTCGAGCAGCTTAAATAGAGGCCCCAGTATCGTTTCCTTTTTATAATCCTTTAAAAATATAAGTAGTTTTCTCATGTCCCTTAATAATTGATTCTAAGTCCTTTCGGGTAATGGTTTTTGAGCATACCGGATGAGAGCTTCCCCCAGCCGATGCTGTAGCCGTCAACACACACAAGGCACCACCCCTTAGGCTCGCCCTTCTGCATGCCTGTCACATGCAGAGCTGTATCGCTCATATCACCGGAGAGCCTTATGCTCTGTCCGTTCAGATACTGTCTGATATATGGGGATGTGCTCTCGATGTCTACGGCTACCTTGCATGCGTCTTTGGATAGTGTAAGTGCAAGCGCGTGTCCCGGCTCAAATCGGTCCTTTTTGACAGTTCCGAGGTGAAGTCCCGGACGCAGGACTTTAAGTCCCTGTATATTTGGCATATCGGAGGGTGCAAGGTAGAGCTGATCTCCAAAGGTCAGGAACTCGCCTCTGAGTTTATCATTAAGTTTTCCCTGATCCTCATGTGCAGCGCTCTTTTCAGAATCTCCGTCATCCAAAACTCTTTCAGAAAACGTTTTCTCTGCGAATTCTCTAAAGAGTTTTACAACATCCTTAGGCGCCCTCTTAAACCTTCCTCCGGGCACATAGCTCTTTAGCCCCTCTCTGTCTGTTTCGCCATCGCGCCGAAGGACGCAGAGGAAATGCCCCTCTCCGCGAACCCTGTGCGGCCAGAGCCTCACGCTGTTCTCCACCTCGCATATTTTACGGAGGTGTTCATCACCTTCTGCGGCATCTTTCTTTATCTCAGCCGGTTCTTCATCATCCGCCTTCATATCACAGGTATCAGATGCGCCGTCTGTGATAAACGCCCTTCTCCCGTGCTCCATGCCGCCGACGAGCCTTGTCTCTTCCGTGTGGAAATCGCTGTGACGCTTTAAGAATTTAAGTATATTTATCTCATTCTCCTCAGGTGAAAAGGTGCAGGTTGAGTAGACGAGCCTTCCACCGGGAAGGAGCATCCCGGCGGCGTTTTCCAGGATCTCACTCTGCCTCTCTGCGCATATCTGAACGTTTCCCGGGCTCCACTCAGAAAAAGCCTGCTCGTTTTTCCGGAACATACCCTCGCCCGAGCAGGGAGCGTCCACGAGGATCTTGTCAAAGTACCCCTCAAAGACATCAGAAAGATGCCCTGAGTCCTCATTGAGGACCAGCGCATTTCTGATTCCCATTCTTTCAACATTTAAGGAGAGTATACGGCACCTGTCCCTGTTAATCTCATTGGTCACAAGGATTCCCTTACCCTTCATCCTGTCAGCAATCTGAGTGGTCTTCCCACCGGGAGATGCGCACAGATCAAGGACTCTCTCCCCAGGCTTCGGGTCAAGGAAAGAAACAGGAGCCATTGCGCTTGGCTCCTGAATATAATACACCCCTGCCTCGTGATACGGATGCTTTCCGGGAGAAAGTTTTTCATCATAGTAAAAACCTCTCTTCTCCCAGGGCACCCGTGACTCCGACAGCCCGAAATGAATCTCGGGATCCTGAGAAGAAGAGCTATCTTCGCGCGCAGCTTCATCAAAGTTCTTTTCTTTCTCTGACTTTTTCAGAATAATATCTGATACCTTAAAAGCTTTCCCGGTCTTCAGCTCGTTTATTCTCAGTGCCGGGACTCTTTTGTCATCCTCATCAAATGCTCTTATGAATTCTTCATATTCGGCCTCATCTAAGAGGCCCTTCATTTTTTCTTTGAATTTTTCCGGAAGCATTCCTTTGTCCTCTCCGGTTCACTCAGGCTCCGATATCAGCGCGATATGCGTTCACCTCTTCCTCGCTTAGCTCTGTTCCCTTGTAGGTTCCGTTGTTATCGAAGATGTAGAGCTGGCCGTTCTCATAGTAGTAATACACCTCGAGGTCTCCCGATATGATCTGGGTTCCTACTACCTCCTTGCCGTTTATGTCGGTGATTGTGACTTCGTGTGCTTCGTAGTCGGCATAAGCGTGATTCTTTTTGTCGGCAAGGAACACATAGTCCTTTTCATAGGATCTGTAGAAGGCAGCAAGGATAATTCCGTTGCCGTTGTCGTCCTCCGCATAAAAAGCGTAGTCAAAGAGCGGGAAGTAGTTGTCGAGGTCATCCACATACTCTCCATCCTGTACCGATACGATCTCATTCTCTTTGATGGTGCACGGGATAACCGCAAACTGAAGGGGAGTGCCGTTGGGATCGTCGTAATTTGCCATGATGACAAAGCCCTTTCCGTTATATATATTGGCCTCGACAGATGCATAATACATATCGTCCTCAGTCGCCCAGTCGACGAGCTTTGTTGAGTTCTCGAACTGATAAACCTCCCAAAAGTAGTCATCCCTTGAAATTGCCTGAACATTCAGAAGCCCGTCCCTGACCTCGTAGCTGATCTTGTCATCAATCTCCTCATCAACAGGCTCTTCCTCAACAACCTCTTCTGTGACCTCCTCAGCAGGAAGCTCCCTCACAGTCTCTGTGGTTGTTACATCCCCGTTGATATTCTCCGTAGTCTTCTTATACTCTGTCGTCCCCTCATCTGTCGTTGTCGTAAACGTAAACTCCGACGTAGAAGTCGACTCCGAGGAGCACCCCGCCATCGCCCCGACAATAAGTGCTGCCGTAACTACAAGTGATATTTTTTTCATAATATAAATCCTCTCATAAACTTTTTCTCTTTAACACTGTCATGTACTATTATACGAACAGTCGGAAATCTTGGCAAACCATCACAAGCCGGTTCATTTTTATTCATTGCAATTTGATTATCGTACAGGGCTGAGCAAATGCATATCTGAAGCGGCATGCCGATTCAGATATACATTTGCTCAGCCCGTCCTATATCCAATCCGCAACGCAAAAATGACCGGCCTTTCGGTCAGTCATTTTTGTGATCCCTGATGTACTTCTTGATTCCCTTGAAGGTCTCAGGACTTATGATGTGCTCTATCCTGCAGGCATCGGTCTCAGCGATGTCCTCGTTTACTCCTGCTGTCATCATGAGGAACTTCGTCAGGTTCGTGTGCTTCTCGTAGACCGTTTTGGCGGTCTTAAGGCCCTCCTCGGTCAGCATCAGCTCCCCGTCATCCTCCATTGTTATGAGCCCGTTGTCCCTGAGTATCCCCACAGCTCTTGAGACACTGGGTCTTGAAAAGCCAAGCTCATTGGCAACGTCGATGGAGCGCACTGTTCCATTCTTCTTTTTCAGCAGATAGATGGTCTCGATATAGTCTTCTCCGGACTCGTGCATATCAACCTCCCAAATTTGATTTTATACAATTAGTATAATGCAAAATTCTATTTATTCAAAGTGAATTTTTTTATCAATACCAAGTGACCTGAAAACTGAGAGGATTTTTTCGGGTGTGTTCTTTATCTTGAGGTGCCCGTCCATCTTTTTAAAGGTGGCAACCACCTGCCTGACACCGGCTGAAGAGATGTACTCAAGTTCTTTTAAGTCAAACTCAATGTTCTCAATATCCTTCCCGATATTCTTTATGACCTCATCAAGCTCGGATGCCGCCTGAGTGTCAAGCCATCCATCGAGCCTCAGCTCGGCGCAGTTACCTGTTATCTTCTTAATGATTTTCATTGTCCCGCCCCTTCTTTCCTTTCATCACCTGTTAAAAGTGACAGTGAGAATGTTCATTCCGTCTTCTCTCTTATAGCCTATCGAATCCGAGTATTTTCTCATGAGCGCGATACCCATGCCGCCCTTGTCAAGATTGTTAAACTCAGGAATCTCCCTGTTGTAGAACACCGGATCAAAGGCCACACCGTCATCTGAGAGTGTAAAGCTCACCTTCCCGGCATCCTCGCCGCAGTCAAATAAAATATGTTTCGCCTCTGAATATGATACTATATTACTGAACGCTTCTTCAAGGCACATGATCATGGTCTTAGCTCTTTCTTCGTCGCTGTTAAGCTCATAGACCTTCTCCTTTATCCTGCCAAACTCATTCATGTCGGGATAAAGCTCCAATGCCCCGGCCTTCTTTTCTCTGTGATAAATGACTGCGACACCTGTTATGTCATCAAACTGCTCGGCCTCACCCACAAAGCTGTCCAGATCCTTTATCACTTCACGGATTGCGCCTCCGGCAGCGCCATGTTCTCCATCACCCCCGCCTTTGACGAACCTCAAAAGCGCATCCATCAGCCTCTTTTCCCTGAACTGTTCGTCAGCGGCATCGATGGCCTCGGTGATACCGTCCGTATATATGAAAAGACCCTCTCCGTCTTTCAGCCTTATCTCGTACTCTGCCATATCTGCGCATTCAAATATACCGATCGCAATCCCGGGGTCAACACTTATCTCACGGACATCGCTCCCAAACAAAACAGGCGGGTTGTGACCTGCATTTACATATCTGACAACTCCGCTTTGCGTGTCCAGAATCCCCACAAAAACCGTGGCAAACATGCACTCGGGATTTGATGCGTATATCTCATCGTTTACGGCATTGACCGCACCTGAAAGAGTTTCTCCCGATCTTATCTTTTCCCTGAGACAGCTCCTTACCATCATCATGAAAAGCGCTGCCGAAACACCTTTGCCTGAGATGTCTCCAATCGCAAACATTACCCTGTTTTCATCGAGCCCAAAAAAGTCGTAGAAATCGCCTCCAACCTCCTTGGCAGGTCTCGAGTATCCCTCTATGTCGTACCCCTTGCCCGAAAAGGTCCTGCCCTCCGGAACGATCCCCGACTGTATCCTCCTTGCAATGTCGAGCTGTGTCTGAACCGATACCCGGTCAGCCGTCAGGTTTTCGATGTCGTAGACATACTGGTGGATGTCGGTTTCCATCTTGTTAAAAGAGTCCTCGATATCGCTGATCTCGTCCCTGAAGCTGCTTTTTGGTATCACTATCCTGTTCTCTTTTCCCTCGATGAAATGATTCATCTTGCCTGAGAGAAGTATTATCGGTCTTGCAATGTGTACCCTGATAAGAGTGACGCTGATAAAAAATGTGATGATAGCAACTATGGCTCCCATTATTACGATAGTCAGATAGTTGTACTTAAGGACCGAAATGATGAAATTGACATCGTAGTCAGCTCCAATCAGCGCCACTACATTGCCGCTTCCGTCTCTGACCCCCGTAACCCACATGCACACAAAGCCGTATTGGTTGTTCACGATCTGAAAATCGCTGTCTCCTTTTCCGGCAAGGACCTTCTTTTCGCAGTCGTACATCTTTCTCGACGTCTCCGTGCCGTAGCTGAAGTTTTTCTGAAGCATCTCATCATCCTCATCAGAAAGAGCTGATGCCACAATGTAGCGCGTAGTTTTCTCATCCTCAAAGGTGTACAGGTACATGTATCTCAGCCCCGACCTCTTGCACAATTCCCTGAACCTCTTGTGCAGGTCTTCCCATTGCCCCTGCATATCTTTAATGTCACAGCCGTCTTCTTCAATCATGTCCTCGACGAGTTCAGACGCGCCAAGAAGAGCAGTCATAGCCATATCACTGCTCTCCTGAATCGTATTCTTTATTATGAGTCTTCCATTAACGAGGACCGCGACGATCATTGCTAAAAGAAGTGCTCCAAGCTGTATCAGCGCAATCTGTACCGTAATGGAAATCCTCGGTTTTTCCTTTACTTGCGTTCCCATGTCATCTTCCAGTTGATGTTGTTCTGATATTTTCGCTTTGACAGTTTCTCCTCAATTTCCTCTTTCCGGCTTATCGAAAGCATCGCCCCATCTTCCGAAACGGTAGCTTTAGAATCGCCAATTATATGCTTTCTTGCAGCGCACACCTTTCCAAGGTTGCTTAAGCTGTACTGCTTATCCAGGAGGCGCCGTAGTAGCGGCGAAATCGTCCTGTTCGCCTCTATCATCACGATCTGCCTGTACACATCAACAAGGTCAATCCCGATCAGTTCCTCTGCAAATCCCTGGACAGCCGCCATTATGTATTTGGGGTCGTTTTTGCCAAGGCCGTAGAGGCACTCTATCAGAATATCCTCGCCGCTTGCGCACACGAGTATTACAGACCTTATCTTCATGTTTTCATCGTAGGCAATTCCGCTCAGGTCCTCATCGAACCTTCCTATATCCGCCGCCTTAAGAGGGATGTTCTCCTCCTCCCAAAAGTCCGCAAGCTCCGAGAGCTGATACATCATCAGATCGCGCAGAGGATAGTAGCTGATACCCTCGAACTTCATCCCAAGGGACTTTTTGACTGCCTTTGACAAAAAGAGCTCCTTTAAGTTTACGCCGATAATGCTGTGGGAGTCCTGTATCTCATAGCCGGCAAAGCCCGTTATTTCCATAAGCTTTGAGTCCATCCCCGGGAAAAAGAAGGAAATATCTTCATACCCCAAAGAAGCAGCCACGCTCCCGGCAGCTTCAAAAAGCCCCCTTTCGTAATCCGAGTACAGGATCCTTACGCCTTTTTCACCGGTTGAAAGAACAAGCTCATTTCCATCATCATCAGAAATCAGGTAGTTTCCGTCTGAGATAAGTGATCTTTTATAGCTCATGACCTGACCCTCCCCTTTTTGCTGATGCACAGAAAAGTAGCGTCTTCAGAAAGCTCGCACCCCTTAATAAATGTGGAGAGTTCTCTTTCCAAAAGACCTACAGTCTCTTCTGAGTCTGAGTTTCTGCTATTTTCAAAAGTGCTGACGAGATGCTCCCTGCCAAACATCTCACCCTTATCGGACCTTGCAAGCGTAACCCCGTCCGTGTACAAAAGAAGCTTATCGCCATCGGAGAGCTTAACCTCATAGCTTGTGTACTTAACTCCGCCTATTACGCCGATGAGGTAGGATATCTTTTCCTCAGGGATCGGGACCACTTTGCCGTCATGCAAAAGAAGCGGCGGCTCGTGTCCTGCGTTTACCGCAACGAGTGTCCCTGTCGATATCTCATACTCGCCGTACCAGGCTGAGAGCGAGAGGTTATCGGTGTTCTCAAAGCACAGACTCTCATTCACGTTCCTGATCTTGTCAGCAATGTCATCGTCTATCCACTGCTGCGAAGTCATATAGAGCTTGAACGCCACCATGAAAAGAGCTGCAGCAGTGCCTCCGTCAAAGATATCAGCGACGACGATCCCGATGTGGTCGTTATCGAGTCTGTAGAAATCGTAGTAATCCCCTCCGAGCTGCCTTATCGCAACCATATCGGCATAGATGTCAAAATTCGGGATATCGGGGAAAGCGGGATAAACATTTGGCATGAGGTGAAACTTCATCCTCGTCGCCATACCAACTTCGCTTTTCAGGTGCTCGTTCTCTTCTTCAAGGGCCTTAATCCTGTCCCTCAGAGCTTCGTTTTCGCTCCTTATTCTATCTGCCTCTGTCCCGGCTTCTTTTTTAATATCGTTCTCCATAGAATCACTCCTGCAAAAACAGTGATGGAATAGTTTCCGCTTTTCTCTTCCCTTCGTTCACTTCCAGGAGCACATAGGCGTACTGGCTGACTACCTGGATGGCTGTGCCCATAGACAGGTCGATCCTCTCCTTCATGGCATCCTTGTCAACATCGAGTGTCATCTCGGTAGTGTGCCTGTAAATAAGGCTCCCGCCTGCCGGGTCGATTGCAAAGCAGCCCGCAATGATGAAGGTATTAATTATGGAGACAGCTCCCATGAGTTCCGCAAGATTTTCGGCTACGAGATCGCTGCTAATCGTAACGAGATTTACAAAGAACTGCATCTCATCATCATCGCTGCCCGGCATGAAAAAGAACTCTCCTCTTGCATCTTCGCCATCCTGGGCGAGGTCCTTCATGATGATCGAAAGGACCTTGGCGCCGCCTTCCTCTGTGAGAACTGCCGGGAAAAGCTCAGCGTTAAACTCCCCTTCAATCGCCTTGAGCACGCTCTCTCTGTCTTTTAATAGTTTTTCGGATTTCATCTCTGCCTCCTTTATCCGCAAAGCTTCCTTACAATGTCTGAAGCCGTGGGTACATTCTTTGCCGCGTTGTATGAAAGGCCAAGTCCCTTTATCATCTCTATGCCAAGTATGCCTTCCGGCCCTACCTGATTTGCTTTATCGAGGAGGTACTCAGCGTACTTTACTGCCGCTGCCCTGGCCGCATGATGCGGTGAATAGAAGCCGAGCCTTGATGCTATACGGTTTCTGACCTCCTGCCTGAGCTTTACCTGCTCCTTATCTGTCAAAAGTCTCCCGGATTTTTGCTCAACTCTCTGTTTGGCCGTATCGAACGCCCTGTCAACCTCATAGTAACTGTCGAAAAGAGCATCCTTCATCTTGCCTGAAAACGACTGTTCTATGGCCATTGACCCCACAGATAATGCAAGTGCAGCTACTCCGGCCAGGGCGGAAATACCACATGTCACAACGGAAGCTGCAAACAATATCCCCGCAGTGGCGGTGAGTGCTGTACTCATGCCTGATGTAACTGACGTCGTGAGCTCTTTGTTTCCAAGCTCCACATTCATTTCAAGTATTCCCTTTTCGAACTTGTCAAGCTGCGCTCCGCCACGTCTCTTCATTTTTGCAATTGCAACTGCGTTTAAGCGATGATATCCGTTTCTGATATTCGTTCCGATCTGAAGCCCTGTTATCGCTGCGCTCGCGCCAACAACTCCTACTACCGCTGCCTGACCCGTTACTATTTTAACTGCGGAATTTGTAAAATCGCCTACGCCGCTGATAAAGTTGGTGAGCTTCTGTGCGGTCGCCCCGGCTCCTACAAGAATACCGCCTGTTGAAGCAGTAATTTCAAGTCCCGACATGCTCTTTCCGCTGTTATAAAGGTTCATGGCAGTGACCACTCCGTTTACTACCGTTCCGATAGTTGCCAGTCCTGCGCCTGCTCCGCCAGTGATAAGCCCTAATGATTTAACATCTGCATCATTCATTTTAAAGAGCGAAACAGTGTGTTCATCGGTCATTCCGTTCTTTACTATAGTGGTCAGGCTGCTCAGATTAGTGGGTGTCGTCCCAGCAAATGCCTTGACAGTAGCCTTTGTTTCAGCGTATGACTTGCTCGTCTTCTCAAGAAGGTCTTCATCCTGAACCTCGCTTCCGTCTTTATTAAGAGGCACGGCATCGTCGTCCTCGAGCGGCTGCGGAACTCTGATGTGGTCCACCTGATTCACGATGTTCATGGAATCCGTGAGCTTACTCCAGTATATATATTCGCCCGAAAAACGTTTGTAGAACTTCAGCTTTGTGGGGATCATCTTTTTCTTGAACTCATCGACATCCAAAGTGAAGTTCTGTGAGTTTATAAAGCTGTCAATAGTAGGTTCTTTTCTCTGATCAGTCTGAACAAGATAGTACGCAAACAGACGCTTTCTCCTGCTCATGGAAAAGAGCCTGTTAATAATGTCGGTCCTGTCTGCCATTACGCGGAACCAGCCACCGTTTCTGAAGTTCCTGGTAATCCAGGTATCTATGCGGGATAGAGCTCTGACCTGTCTGTCAGTCAGATTGTCTTTCTCTGTCATAGAGTCTTCTCTTACCCGCGCCCTCTGAGCCTGCCCCTCTCCTATCTGGGCAATTTCCTCGGCGTGGCGCTCTATAAGCCCTGTCGTCTCGTTTTCAAAAGCCTCTGTCAGTCCTTCATTTTTAGCCTTGTCCCTGAGCATCATCTGGAGCCTTAATGATTTGTACTGCTCAATTATAAAGTAGTCCTCACCTGTGGGGTTATCAGTGCTTTCGGCAAAGATCTTTATATCCCTCTCACATGTCTTAATAACATTCCACTTCTTCCTGATCTTCTCCTCATCGTCTGCCACAAAGTCATCGTCGATTCTCTTGCAGAACTCCCTGAAATACTTGGAAAAACGCCTCACATTATCCCTGGCAAAAGCTGTCTCCTGCCTGCTCGGCAACATGTTCTCATCATCATATACCACAGCTCCGTCAGAGGCAACAATGTACCCTGCAACCTGGTCGAGCCGGTGCCTGATATCCCTGGCGGCATTAAGCCTTTGCATATCAAGCGTATTCCCGGAGCTCTTGTTGTGGGTTACATACTGATCGCAGGCCTCATACAGCCTTAAAAACTGAGTATAGTTCTCATCGGAAAGTTCAAACCCTTCACCACTCTCTAATTTTTCGATAAGCTCATCGGACTGATTTATCGTCTTTCTCAGATAGTTAAATGACTCGGACTGCTTACGGGTATTGATATTAAAGTCAGTAAACACTTCAAAAGAGTCATTGAGGTTTGCAAAACGGAATTTATAATTTTTTTTGGACTTGTTCTGAAGGTCAGACTTCTGAAGGTCAGACTCAGACAATATAATCTTATTATCTTCAGAATCGATTGAGAGATTTACAAGACTCTGACGCTCTTTCTTATTTTTCTTAAGGTCAAAGGAATTCAGCTCATCTTGAGAATCAAATGAGCTGTTAGCATTGCCCTCATTGAATTTGTTAACTGATATAAACTCTGTACTTTTAGAGTGCTGAATCACGGCGGTGTCAATAACGCCGTCCAAAAGATTACTGCTTTTCTTATTTACATTTTTCAGATTGTGATCAAACATATGCCGCCCTTTCCGCCAAACGAAGCTTCGGCAGAATAATCATTAAATATTTAAGTATTTGACAAGAAGCGTGGCTCCTTCTGCTCCCGGATATGGATATTTCATGAGTATCCACCTCTTTAGAGGGTTATTATTTTCAATCACATATTTATACGAATATACCATATTCTTTGACAACAGATCACATACAAAAACTGCCATTTTTTCCAGAATGTTTTCATTCGGAGCGATAGTCTTACTGACTACAAGCCTTCTGCCTTCCCTCAAAATTATGATAGCGCCGCAAAAGTCCCCCTTGGACTCATAGAGGACAGAGAAATTTTTGTCTGCCATGTCAAACGCATGTATGCTTCCAAGTCCAAGGCTCTTCGCGGCATTTTCAAGGTCGCTGCCGGTAAAGCCTTTGAGAGCGCCTACAAAGGGCCTCGCCGTAGCAACTTCCATCTCATCCTGAAGCAGAAACCCCGACGCTATCTGCTTCCCTCTTATGATAAGCGGGGCGGTATCTGATCTCTTTTCATCAAATCCGTGGGACAAAAGAAATTCTGACATCCTCGCCCTGTCTGAATCTGCCGGGGAAATCAGATCGTTATAGACAAGTGCCGTGACTTTTCTTTTGCCTTCCCTTGCCGCAAGTTCAAACAGGATTTTCAGCATATTGCTGCCAAATAAGCTGTTTCGTCTCTCATCTGCGACATATATCCAGAGAAGTTCAAATGCATCCTCCGAAACCTTAACCTGAAGAAAAGCTTTTTCCTTACCACTTTCCCTCGTATCAGCTAAATAGCCGCCGATATTTCTGATGTTTTTCTCCCTGCCCCGGGAGATTACATATCCCGGAGCAAGGTGGGAGAAATTCATTAACAGATTGTCACTTATCTCTTCAAAATACATATTTTATCAGCTTACCTTTTTCTTCTCTTCTTCTATTCTCTTATCGAGCTCGCCATCTTGAAATAACCCGGAATAGAGGTAACTGACATTTTCAAGATCCTTAGTTTGCTGTCTTCTCCGGCTGTTCATATTCTGATTATTGACCTTTTCCATCAGTGCTTTAACTGCACGGAGAGCTCTCAGATCATCGCTCTGTTTAAAACGGACTGTCTCAGAGGTAATTACGGTTCCCGAATTAACCTTAAGCTCGTTTGTCACAACTTCCATATCAACGCGCTGCTCGCCATCATCATCAACGATATCATCGTCATCATCATTATCATTATTCTGAAGCGCTCTTATATTCTCCTGTATATACTTTACCCGCTCCATAAATGCAGACAGTTCATCGCTCTCAACGATATCACCGAGCATGACAGCAGCGTTTTCACGTGTTATGGAAAAAATCATGTTGATAAAAGAGGAAGGAAGACCCTTTAGCACCTCATTGTCAAGCGGCCTTAAATGTCTGAAGCCTTCGGCCATATCCTCAGGTTTTAAAAGTCCCCAACACATATCATTGTCAATTGCACGCAGGGCGGTTATGGTATTCGTCTTTTCGTCTTTGAGCACATGGAAATTGCCAAAGTGACGATCTGTATGGCCTATCAGATAGTCGAAAACCTGTAGTACGAGGCTCTGTTTTATTGCTTCTGTAGAATACGAGGGCACGTTATCTTTTTGTTTTTCCACAATATCGAATATTTCCTCTCCGCCGCTGTCTTCCATGAGATTGCCCTTTACCAGCTCATCTCCGATTTTGACCGTCGCTGTCCTTGATGCTGATACCATGTGACCGATCCCCATGAGCTGTGCAAACCTGCTGGTGGCAACATGTCTGTTGCTTAGGTTTCTTCCGGGTCTTATCTTGGCGCTCCTGTTATAGTACCTGGAGCCCGGATCATCACCAAAGCAGTTATCCCTCTTGTACAGCAGCATATTTAGTGAGATAAAGTATTGTCCGGCCTTTAAGGTATCTTTTTTGAATATTTCATTGATACTGTCCTGATATACACGTGCTGAAAATAATGCGTTCTTTGCAACAAGAGACATTATTTCATCGGCAGCATCGATACTGCTGTAAGTTTTGCCGCTCTTTTTGTCTTCTTTTCCGATTTTCTCCCTGATTTCCGCTATTTTCTCCGAGAGTTCTCTGTAACTGTCATAATCGGTATCAGGGGACTTTAAAAAGCGCTTTCCCACCTCTTCAAGGCTAAGTGCCAGGGATTTATCCTTTACTTCTCCAAAAACCTGCTTTGCAGTATCATTAATTGAATCCTCAACTTTTTCCTTTGGTGCAAAGTCCTCTTTTCTGAAAAAGATGGTCTTTCAGGTTTCCTTACTTTTGATCATTGAAATATCAGAGAGGTTTGCTCCGGTCTTTTTAAGTGTTACTCCCTCCTTATTTGTATCATAGAATTCAGCCCTTGTGAATTTAAGAACCTCCATCCACTTTGGTTCTTCGCCGCCGGCTTCCTTTTTCTGTGACATGAGTTCAAAATAATCAGCTGCCTTCTGGGGAAACATCTCCCTGTCAGCCCTGCACCTTGCAATGGTGGCATCAAGGCTGTCCTTAAGCGCTTTAAACTCGGCGGGAAAAGCTTTTGTTTTATTCTCTATTGCTTCCTTAATACTGTTTAAGTTGTTTTCAATTTCTGTATAGCATATTGTGACCAGATTGCAGGTCCCATCTATTATTTGCCTTGCGTTCTTTGTTCCGGGCGCAGGCACGGTAGTATAGAGCATAACCGCCTGAAGCTTATTGATGGACTCCTGAAGGCTGCCTGTCTTATTCTTAAGAGCTCCCTTTAAGTTTTTGGTGAGCGTATCCGACTTGCTCAGTTCTTCAAAGAATTCGCTTCCGAGCGTAAAGCTCTCCCTGTACCTGTTTTGCTGGATCTTATCAATCGCCCTCATCCTTACGGCTTCATCTGATTCACCCCTGTTTTTATCAATGAGTTTTCTCTTTTCATCAAGTACACTCTTAAGATCAGTGTTTGGAGTAAAGTCAGGTTTTTGCGCATTATCAAGAAACTCCCGGCTGTTTCCGCCGTAGTAATTTTTGGCAGTCTTTAAGAATTCGATCCTTGCCTTTATGGTTGCAAGGTCTGTATCAGTAAGTACCCTGTCCTGAACCTTCGTCTCATAGAACGAGAGCATTTCATCCGCGCCGCTCCCAAGGTCAGAGAGCTGCCGAAGTTCAAATGATTTTTTGTCAAACAGTTTCTCATAGCTGTCAAAATTAAAGTCACCCGGGTTAAATGAAAGAATCTTTTCAAAGACCGACTCTATCCGGCTTACAGTCTTTTTCATGTCTTCTTTCTTATCATCTTTTGTATCTACTTTGAAAAGTGCGTCAAGCTCTTTTGCAGCTTCGTTTTCCTTGAGGTATTCTTTATAATCCTCGTCGTACTTGTTTACCTTCTCCTTCAGTTCATCTTCATTTCCATACTTTTCCGTAAATACTTTAAAATCGTAGGCAGCCGCCTCTTCCTTGTAAAGACGTGTGAAGTCAGTGTCCATATTTACAGACTCATACACAAGGTTTTCCTTATCAATAACTCTTGTAGTAATATCAATCTGAGTAAATGCAAGACGATTCCTCACATTTAAATAATTTTCCTGTTCCTCATTCAAAAGCCCCAGTTCTTGCTGTGATTCATATGTAAGATCAGAAACATCAGTAGCGGCTTCTTTGTTTATTCCACCACACATATCTTCAAGTGAAACCGTATGCCTGTATTTAGTGCTGTTCCCCTGTGTCAATCCCTGAACACGTCCCGATATATATGCCTGTGCAAAGCTTTTTAAAATATGAGTATTTCTGTAGATCTCATCAGCTTTACTGCCTACTCTTCTAAGCCTTTCCTCTTTGCTTAGTTCCTGCTCATTCGGAAACAGAATCTCAAATGCATCATCTCCCAATTCTGTTGCAAGCATTCTTATATTATTGCCGATTTTTTCGCAGTTAGCCAGCCAGACTGCCTTAACGGCTTTCCTGGTAAAACCGGTGAAGAATTTATTCAAATCCTTCATCTCATAGTCCTCAGGCTTTACATCCATGTATTCCCTATAGAATTCCAGCCAGAACTTAATATGATCCTTTTTAGCAGCTTTTGGGTCCTCTTTTGAACCGGGCTTATCCGATTTATGCCCTGCGTAAAGCTTTAAGAGCCTGATCGTATCCTTTTCGCTTCTGCCGGCCAGAAAGTCCCCTCCTTCTCTTGGGAGACTGCCATAGGAAAACCCTTTACTGAATTCCTCGGGGTGTTCTTTTATGTACTTCGTTGCTATATTGTCTCCAGCGGCTTTAGCTGCAAGAATCTTGTCGTTTTGTGCTGCCAGGTAGTCTGCAATAAATGCATTTGTCTGATACTCTGCCATTTTTTGCCTGACAAGCCCCTTCGGCAGTTCGTTGTCGACGCCTCCCAGCAATTTCCGGGTATTTCCAATAGTCTCCTCTCTGTCATTATGTTCTTTTGTTATCTGCTTAAGGCACTTCTTGTAGAAATCATTCATATTCTTACACGGAAGCGCGGTATAATCTTCTCTGCCGAACTTTAATCTTTCATTAATAAAGAAACTATCCCATTTATCAAAACTCTTTTCGTAATTTTGTACACCATCTCTTTTTGAATCAACTTTGAAAAATTCAGTAAATGTGTATAACACATTACGGATCTCATTGAAAGCTACAATCTTAGCCCGCAGCTTAATAAGCTCACTATCCTTAAACTTCTTTCCACTAATCAGTGCCTTGGCAATAAGAGTCTGCACTTTGTCAGCTTTTCTTGCCAGATTCATGTTGTGGTCATAGTTTTCCAATATTTCCCTGTAGCTTCCAAATTTGAACAGATTTATATCGATACTCTTAAAATCACTTATTTCCTTATCCAGGTCCTTAAGATCCGGTTCCTTGTATGATTTATCCAGTTCCTCGAGGGTGTACGTGCTGTTGGAAATAATCTCCTTGCCCTTTTTGACAAGCAGCTCTCTCCCCTTCGGAATCTGGTCATAGAGATCAGTGGCAGTCTCATCAGTTTTCTTATGATAGTCAGAAAGAAGTTTTTTCCTCTTTTCTTCGCTTTCCTCTATCTCTTTGGCATTTTTCTCATATTCTCTGCTTAGAGAGCCTTTCAGCTCAGGAACTGCCATTTTGTCTAGAGCTTTCTGCGTGGCACCTCCCACCTTCATAAGGTGCACTCCGGCATAGTACGAATTCAATAAGAGCTTTGCAACTTCCTTCCGGTCTTCTGTTGCATTCTCATCCACATCAATGGAAAGTTCATCGTTATAGTGCTCCCGGTAGTACTTATTGTTAATCAGCTCTTTCCTTGCAACATAATAGCAGGCCACAGCGCGGAGCATCTCTAATCTCTTTGTGACCTCGGCAAAAACAGAGTTTTCCCCTTCTTCCTTACTTTTAAGGCTCTCCGCATAATCGGGGTTTTCGCTAAGTAACCTGTCATAGGCGCCGACCATTCCCGTGATCTTTTCCAGCTTCTCGCTGTTCTTTGCGATGTCCTTGTCATTTTCAAGAGATATCTTTGATACGTCAGCCTTAAGGAGGGTGGCCGTTATCTTATCAAGTGCTGCCACTCTGTCCTGCGCTGTAGCTTCAATTTCATTTGTGCCGGAATAAAGTGTTACAAGCTCAGCATTAACTTCTTCATCATCAGTTTCCATAAAGTAAGACAGATCTCTTGCATTTTCCAGGGAGAGCCTTTTATTATCAGAGGCAGCCTCAGCGGCCCTGTCATAATACTTTTTGGTTGCAGTCTCTGCCGCTTTACCCAGAGCAGAATAATACTGTGCCTTCTTAAACAGGCGTGACCTCTTGTTCTTGATCTTGGCTGCCCTCTGATTGAGGTCAAGGTTTTTGCTGCGACCTTTGTACTCGCCAAGGAGAGCGCTCTTTGAAGGGAGGGTTGATACCTTAAACTTTTTGATCGATTTGGATACACCTACATACTGTTTAAATTCCTCCGCCCTCTGCTCGCTCTTGTTCAGATAGGCGCTCAGGTCCAGCTGTTTAACGGCTTCCTTGTTTTCAAGGAGATCGTCATTTTGTTTATCTCCCTCTTTGATTTCCTCAAGCGGGTTCTCCTTAAGCGCAAACTGCGGCCTTAACAGGTCCTCTTTTTCTTTCAGTATCTGCGGCTGCTCAAATACCTGTTTATTCTGATTCAACTCGTCAAGCTTTTCTTTTTGCAGCATAGCGTACCCTCCTCGTCTTATAAATGATTGCAGTTCAAAATATATTATGGCATAAAGAACTGAACTACTGCCTCTGAGTGTATATTTGCCCTATCGCCCGTAAGCTCATCCATAAGTTTTTTGTGTTCGTCAGACAGCGGAGAAAAAAGAATCTGAACATCTTCGAAGATTTTCTCCCTGACAGCTTCCGCCGCAGTGATGATAAGGTCCAGCATCACCGGGTAGGCTTCTTCACCAAACACCCGCAGATGATCCAAATTTATTCCGTTTTTGTCTGTGTCTGCCAGCAGAGCTCCCTTCACCTTGCCCATATCGGATAAATACACAAAGCTTAAGTCTTCATCGTAGTAGTCCCTCGGAGCCAAAGGAAGGTAATAACCCTCTTCATCATCTGCATCCAGCTCTTTCATCTTTTTTTCGTATAAGTTCCACTGAGTGTGCGAGATGTCTTTTAAGGGAACTATGTCAGAGACTGCCTCTTTTTGCGGAATATCGATATCAGATAAACTGATGCTGTAGACCTTGGTCGTCGCTTCTTCAAAAGTGACAAAGCCGCAGCTGTCCAAAAGCTCATACACTCCGTCTCCCAGCGGTTCCCTGGCATGGACGCAGGAAATCATTTCTGCCTGCCCTGCAGCGGCATATTCCTTGAGAGCTTTTATAAGTTCGCTCCCTGCTCCCTTCATCCTGTAGCCCTCTGCCACATATATGTAGGTTATGACAAGGCTCGCCTCCTCATCAATGAGAGCGGCAAGAACTCCACAGGCTGTATCGGTATCCTCATCTATCGCACCGAGAAACAGATCGTTGTACTTAAGGACGTCTCTTGGGATCGTCTCCAAGAACATTCTCTCATTTTCTCTGGTGAGCTGTACAATTTTCATTTAAAAGTCTTATCCTCCCAAGTCAGGTTTAGAAACTGCAGTAAATTACTTGCTATTTGCTATAGTTTCTTAGCAAATGCATATAGATTCAGTATACCACAATTCTAATTCTGCCCCCTATATTCTTTATACGAATAATCGTTCCCCACCCGGCACTGAAAAAGTGCAAAAAAAGAAGTTATCCCTTTATGTGGGATAACTTCTTCTTAAATATGGCAATTACTTTGCTATATCTGTAGCTCTGGACTCTCTTATGATATTGACCTTGATCTGTCCGGGATATTCCATCTCGTCCTCGATCTTGCGGGCAATGTCTCGAGCCATAATGACCATATCTTCGTCTGAAACCTGCTCAGGAACAACCATTACTCTGACTTCTCTGCCGGCCTGAATAGCAAAGGAGTGATCAACGCCCTTAAAGCTGTTGGTGATATCTTCGAGTTCTTTTAATCGTGATGTGTAAGTTTCAAGTGTCTCTCTTCTCGCACCTGGTCTTGCCGATGAGATAGTATCGGCAGCCTGTACCAGAACTGCTATGAGAGACTGCGGCTCTACGTCGCCGTGATGAGCCTCAACTGCGTTTATAACTACCTGAGATTCCTTGTACTTCCTGCAGATATCTACGCCGAGCTGAATGTGTGAGCCCTCAAGCTCATGGTCTACAGCCTTGCCGATATCATGAAGAAGACCTGCTCTCTTTGCAACACGCACATCAAGTCCAAGCTCTGATGCCATAAGTCCGCAGAGCTGTGCAACTTCTACGGAGTGCTTCAGACAGTTCTGTCCGTAGCTGGTTCTGAACATCATGCGTCCAAGGATCTTGACAACCTCGGGATGAAGTCCGTGAACACCTGCCTCAATGGCAGCGTTCTCACCCTCTTCCTTGATCTTGGCGGCAACTTCCTTCTGTGCCTTCTCGACCATCTCTTCGATCCTGGCCGGATGGATACGTCCATCCACTATCAGTTTCTCGAGTGCTATACGTGCAACCTCTCTCCTGATAGGATCAAATCCGGAGATAACTACTGCCTCCGGTGTGTCATCAATGATGAGATCAACGCCCGTCATGGTCTCGAGAGTCCTGATGTTGCGGCCCTCTCTTCCGATGATACGTCCCTTCATCTCGTCATTGGGGAGCTGTACTACAGAGATTGTAGTCTCGGATACGTGGTCTGCTGCGCATCTCTGAATGGCGCCTACGACGATCTCCTTAGCTCTCTTGTCTGCTTCTTCCTTTGCCTCAGCCTCCATGTTCTTGATCATGATGGCTGATTCATGTTTCACATCATCTTCTACGATCTTTAAAAGATACTCTTTTGCCTGCTCGGAGGTTAAGCCAGAGATTTTTTCAAGTTCCTGTAGTCTCTGTTCGTTTAGTTTCGCAACCTCTTCACTCTTCCTGTTTAAGTTCTCTTCACGGGCACTTAAACTCTGCTCTCTTCTCTCGATCGTTTCTGATCGTTTCTCGACATTTTCCTCTTTCTGCTGGATGCGTCTCTCAGCGCGCTGCAGCTCATTCCTGCGGTCCTTGACCTCTTTCTCAAGGTCATTCCTGGTCTTTAAGGATTCCTCCTTGACCTCAAGGAGCTTCTCGCGCTTGGTCTCTTCAGCGGTCTTGAGTGCTTCGTCGATAATCTTTCTTGCCCTCTCCTCTGCGCTGCCTATCTTCCCATCCGAAACCTTCTTGTGATAGTTGGATGCCAAAGCCCAGGTAACAGCAGCTGTGATGACAAGAGTTGCTACTACTGCAATAACAGTGATCATTACAGGAGCACCTCCTTATTCAATTTTCATTGTACAATATTGTGTATAGTTAGCTAAAAAAAAGCGCACTAATATACAAAACTACAACATGTTAATTTTACCTTTTAAATAAGGTGGTGTCAATTGTTTATTACAGGACCTTCCGTTCCGTATTGCTATATTTGATCATTGTCTCAACTCATCAATAAACCGGTATCCCTTTGGAAGATAAAAACCTTTCTCCATTTCCTCCGGCATTGGATGAGATAACTCCTCGTCATTTCTGTAATCCAGCGCAGTCTTATTCCTGAGGAACCCCTTGTGGTTATAAAAACCTACTGCCCCGGGATGGGTGTGCAAAAATGGATTAAGGCCATCTTTTTGGATGTCTTCCCCAAGATTCTTAACTACCTCCCAGCCAATTCCAAGACCCTGATAGTCAGGATCCACGGCCACATTCTGGATATATGCTTCCTCAACGCCATCTGTTATAGCTCTTGCGACCCCGATCAGTTTTTTCCCATCATAGGCAAATGATACATAGTCACTTAAATCAAAAAGGAATTTGGTTCTATCCACCTTTTCCTTAGTGATCTCAATTACCTCATTTCTCTTTCTTCCGAAAGCACCTGAGAGTACCTCTGTGACTCTCTCATAATCTATTCCTGATCTGTCGGATGTATAGAAAAGATCAAGGTCTGCCTTTTTACTTTCCTTATCGGGTTTTGCACATAATGTCCTCCGCCAAAATCATGAAGAGGCGGCACACCTTCTTTTTTGTCCGCCGTAGCATATGGGCAGCGGCTTGCAAATTTGCAGCCTGCAGGGATATCAACAGGGCTTGGAATATCACCCTCAAGAAGTGATCTTTCCCTTGAATTCTCTACAATGGGATCCGCCACCGGGATAGCCGACAGAAGTCCCCCGGTAACGGGAAAAGACCTCTCTTCTCCATTTTCATATATAGCTGTAAGGGAAGCTTTCTTTGGCACCTTTCTGGTATATTCAAAGCTTTCAATCAAAGGCTCAAATCCTATCTGCTTTATTTCTTTTTCAAGATAAGAAGCCACCTCTTTTTCTTTATCTGTTCCACTGGGTCTGGAAAAGCTGATTGAAGAAAGACGTTCATATATTTTCAGCGACATTCTGTTTTCCCCCTTGCCTTTTACTGATTGCTATTATGCCTTTAGCACAATATGTTGTAAAACACACATATCTTATAGTAGGATATAAGCTTTTTTTATCAATCATTTTTTCGTGGACAAAAAAGCCTCCGGATACAGGTTGATTCCCTGTCTCCGGGGGCAATGCAGCGCCGTATTCTATTCGAACTGACTTGCGTAAAGCCTGTAATAAACACCTTTTCTTTCCATAAGAGAATCGTGATTTCCCTGCTCTACCACATCTCCATGCTCCATAACAAGGATATTATCGGCATTTCTTATGGTCGAAAGTCTGTGAGCTATGATAAAGCAGGTTTTTCCAATCATAAGATTTCTCATGGCTGCCTGCACTTTCCTCTCAGTAGCTGTATCTACATTACTTGTGGCCTCATCAAGTATCAGCATGCTGGTGTCATACAGCATCGCCCTCGCAATAGTGATCAGCTGCTTCTGACCCTTACTGATATTGCCGCCATCCTCTCCTATCACTGTGTTGTAGCCCTTTGGCAGTCTCATAATATAGTTGTGGATATGAGCTGCCTTTGCCGCTTCTGTGACCTCATCCATTGTGGCATTTTCTTTTCCGTAGGCTATATTGTCAAAAATAGTTCCGCTAAATACCCAGGTATCCTGCAGAACCATTGAATAGTTCTTTCGAAGGCTCTCCATTGTATATTGCTTTGAATCCTTCCCATCCACCAGGATACTGCCTTTTTGCGGATCGTAAAAGCGCATGAGCAGGTTGATTATAGTGGTCTTACCTGCCCCTGTGTGTCCGACTATAGCTACCGTTTCACCGGGGCTTGCCTTCATGTTAAAGTCATTTATGATGGTTTTATTCTTCAGATAGCCAAACTCCACATCCCTGACTTCAACAAGCCCCTCTGCTTCTTTCAAAGTAATGGCATCCTCTTTGTCTTTTACCTCTTCTGCTTCATCAAGAAGCTGGAAGACTCGCTCTGCTGCTGCAAGAGCACTGAAGATTTCATTTACTATGTTGGAAATTTCATTAATCGGTCCGCTAAACTTCCTGCTATAGAGGATAAAGCTGGATATCTGCCCCAGCCCAACAATGCCATTCATATAAAGCAGCGCGCCTCCAAGTCCAATGGCTGAAAGACCAATGTTGTTGATCAGTCCAACCGTTGGTCCCATGGTCATACCAAGACCATCAGCGTCACGATATGCTTCGGCAGCATTCCTATTGATTTCCTCAAACCTCTCACAGACATAATCCTCGTGGGCATAGGACAAAATTGTCTTCTGCCCGGTGAACATCTCTTCCGCAAAGCCGTTCATCTCACCGTAAGCAAGGCTTCTGACTCTGTAAAGTGGTCTGGTCTTTTTACTCATATATCTTGTAAAAAGAACTGACACAGGAATTGTAAATGCCATGCACAAAACAAGTGGCGCCGATATGTAACACATCATGGCGAAACTTCCGGCCACCGTCACAATACTTGTAAGGATCTGTACCACATCGGATGATAAACTGGTGCTCACCACATCAATATCGTAGGAAACGCGGCTTATAATGTCTCCTGCAAAGTGCTTATCAAAATAGCTTACCGGAAGTTCCATGAGCTTATTAAAGACATCCTGTCTCATGTTCCGCGCTACATATCTGCTGACACGCATCATTCCAATATTTACAAAAAAGCTAAGGATATTGCTTCCGACATATACAAGAAGCATTAAAATCCCATAGTGGATCACAAGACCAAGGTCGACATTCCCGGCACCTCTGCCGGCTTCAGTTATGGCTTTCCCTGCAAAATCAGGTCCTAAAAGATTTCCTATATTGCTGGCAAAAGCGCTAAGGAGCAAAATAAGTACAATAAAGATATATCGAAACATGTACCTTAACAGTCGTATTAAGGTCTTTTTGGTATTCTTAGGTTTTTGTTTTTCTCTACCTCTATCTCCGGGTCCGGGCATCATAAACTCCTTTATGTAGTCTGCATCTCATAAGTCTCTCTATACGCGCTGCAGCTCTCCATAAGCTGCTTATGAGTTCCAAGTCCAATGCATCTTCCGTTATCCATCACCATTATCTTGTCCATTCCCATAACGCTGCTGACTCTCTGCGCTATCAGTATCAAAGTGCTTTCTTTGTGATTTTCTTTTATCGCCCTTCGCATGGCCGCATCCGTCTTATAGTCAAGAGCGCTTGAGCTGTCGTCAAGGATAATTATCTGCGGACTTCCTGCCAGAGCTCTTGCCACCAGCAGTCTTTGCTTTTGTCCGCCTGATAAATTGGCGCCCTTTATATCGGCCTGATATTCAAGCCCCTTATCAGGAGCATTTATATATTCATCCGCCAGAGCATCCTTTATGGCCCTGTCTATCTGTTCTTTTGAGACTTTTCTTCCAAAATCGATATTGTTATAAAGGGAGTCCTTGAATATCATGTCATTCTGGAACACAGCACCGAATTTAGATCTAAGTTCATCTTTTTCAAAAGAGGCAACATTCTTTCCATCAATTCTTATGCTCCCTTCATCAGGATCATAGAATCTCATGAGCAGGTTTATTACGGTAGTCTTGCCACAACCGGTCGGGCCTATTATTCCAAGACTCTCTCCCTTTTTAAGTGAAAAACTCACATTATCGAGTGCCTTTTCTCTTTTGCCTCCTGCAAACCCATCATCAGTCTTAAATTCCTTTCCATAAGAAAAGCTCACATTTTTAAAGCTGATGAAATCATCACTCTCTGCAGGCTCATCCTCTGTCATTATCCATTCATCACTTCCATGTAGAACTTCGTCAATTCTGTCTCCGCTGGCACTTGCTTTTGAGAGGCTCATGAATATTCGGTTAAGCCCCATCACTCCCATGGTTATCATATTGAAATATGTCAGAAAAGCGAGGATGATCCCCGGCTGCATGAGGCCGTCATCAACTCTTTTTGCACCTAATATTACAACCAGGGTAAGACCAACGTTAAGGCAAAGCTGCATAAACGGTCCCGGGATTGCCATAACAGTTCCCGCCGTTATGTCACTTTTGGCCATCTGTTCGTTGGCTTTCGAAAATCTTCGCTTCTCATAATCAGTTTTACTTAGAGCCTTTACGACGCGGATTCCTGTTATGTTTTCTCTCATGATACGAACTACCGTATCAAGCCTTTGCTGAACTTTGGTGTATATGGGAATTCCTTTTAAAGAAACAATAAGAACAATTCCAATAAGAAAAGGGAGCATCACGATAAGGATCATGGCAAGATTGAAATCCATGAAAAGCGTCATGATAACTCCTCCAAAAAGCATCATAGGAGCCCTTACGCACAGACTTTGCAACTGCTGAACCGCAGACTGAACATTATAGCTGTCTGATGTCATTCGGCTGATAAGGCTCGGAAGGGTAAATTCATCAAAACTGTCACCTGAAAGATTCGCGGTCTTTTTAAAGAGATCTCCCCTTACATCATAGCTCACCTTGTGAGCATTATAGATTGCTTTTCTGTTGGCCATTACATTAAACTGTCTGCAAAAAACAGAAGCAGCAAACATAAACATTCCCCAAATGACCACCTGTAAAAGATCTTTTGATGGAACCACATAATCTATCATATACTCAAGAATATATGGAAGTGAAAGCTCAGACATTGTTCCGATGAGCTTTATAAAAACAGCCGCAAAAACAGCCACTCTGTACTTTTTCATATACCTGAATATCAGTTTCATCTTGCACCCCAATACCAATATTATGCCTTCTTGAACAGAATATTCAAGAAGGCATTTTATCAAGCGTTCTTTAATTTTCCCTTTATAGGATTGACTGTCACATCAAATTCAGGCCTGTAGTTAGTAGGTTCTCTGTCATCCCAGGATGGTGAATTCCAAATAGTTTCAGAAATCTCTGACTGATAGTCCTCAGGAGTTTCTCCTTCAGGGTGCTTTAAGAAAAGATTGTCGGGATCTGCTGAAAGCTTAGCTCTTTCATGATCTGTCTTCCAGATCTCTTCAAAAGGAATGAGCGGAACAATTCTGGCTTCATATCCCTTGAAAAATCCTCTGTCACCTCCAATGCCACGTCCTTCTCTAAAGAATGTGTACTTGGCAAATGTAGGAACAGAGTACAGCTCTCTGATATAGCCCCAGATATTTTTGTATTCGGTGATTCTCTTTTTCATTGGTCCGATTGATCTAAAGTATCCGGTCTCCCATCTTACAAGAGATACGTATGCTCTGATATCTGAGTCAGTGATATAATCGCCAAAGATAAATCGGTTCGTCTCAAGTCTCTTATCAAGCTTTTCCAATGAATCGAAGAAATCTTCATATCCTTCGTTATAAGCTTCCCATGATACACCAAATGCCATGCGGTAATGACCGTTGTTAATATGCGGGAAAAGCCAGTCATTAAATTCATCAATTTCTTTTCTATACTTCTTCGGATAGAGATCAGGTGCATCTACAGGCTGGAACTTTCTGAACTGAACCTCAATGTAGTTGGAAAGTCTGTGGTAATCGTTGTTTACAGCCTTTTTCTCTTTGATATCTACAAAAGTCGGAGTAGTTGCTCTGCCCTTATAGTCAGGATTAGCATTTTTATAAAACTCTGACAGGAAGTGTACACCTGTTATAGGATCCTTATAATCTTTCTGGTCAGCAAAGCCATGACCATAGACATTAGTCTGTCCGGAATGGCTTGTAGTCTGATCTTTGATCACATCCTGAAGGCCTAAAAGATCTCTTGCAATAACAGGTCTGTTTGACCAGTTGCAGCCATGTGCCCAGTAGATTGCATATCTTCCATCCTCGGCCTTAAACTCTCCTTCTTTATCTCCAAATGGAACAATAAAGGAATTGGGCTGTCTGACAAATACACCTCTCTCATTAGTTTCATCGCGCTGCTCATTTGGTCTTGGTGCAAGGCCACCGGCCTTCCTTGCAAACTCTTCAGCCAGCTCATCTGTATATCCGTTATCTTCCTGCTTCGGCTGGTTCGAATAATTAACTGTGCAACTATTACTCATTTTACGCTCCTCCTTATATGTCTCGTTTCTGTATTGTTTAAATGCTAATACGATAAGGGGAGTCTGTAAAACACACTAATCTTATAGCAAAATATTAATTTTTCTTATGACGCTGAAAAGTCACCACTATTTTACCCACTATTTACCCGTCATACGACATTCCGGGATTTAATATACATCTGTCATCAAAGGCCCTTTTAATGTTTTTCATTAGCCTCATCTGAAAGCAGGATCTTCCGCACATACTGTTAATTTCTTTATTCTCAGTCCTTCCCCCTGACCATGGGTACCACAGATCCGCCGTAGGGAATAACATAAACCTTCTTATCCGTAAAATTTACACCCTTCACGAACTCAGATACATCCGTATAAGCCTCCATTCCCATTGGCCCTGTTGTATCCCCGTCAATGGTGGTGAGGATTCTGCACTCACCCTTCCTCAGGTTCTCGACAGTCAGGTAAAAGATAAATCCGCCGATGGTGAAGTCTGCTCGAAGAGCCTCATCAAGTCTGCCTTCCTTGAGGGGCGTAAGCCAGGCTGTGTAGTCGGGAGCTCCGCACCCCTCGGGGCACTTGCAGAGCCAGAGCATCTGTCCGCCTTCCTTCATGGCTCTCATTCCGTTGAGCATGCCCTTGCAGCCCTGGTACAGGTTCATATCCTTTGGCGCTCCGCCACTGCTGGCAAGAACAATGTCAGCTTCCTCATCGATCCACTTCTCGTAACATTTCTTTTGGAAAAGACAGCTCTCCTTCCAAGCTTCGTACAGATCTCCGCCAAAGAGTCCGCTGAACTTCCCACTTGTTGCAACAACGATATTGATTCCAAAAGTAACATCCACCAAAGCCGCCGCTTCATTCATATCCTCATTGATAGGATTGTTTTCCAAAAGAGCACATCCAACCCTGGGGTCAGAATGAGCAATTCCCGGATCAAGCGCCCTCTGATGATTCTGTCTGATAGTCTCTCTTGAAGCAACTCCGGGCAGGATGTTTTTTCTTCCGCCGCCAAAGCCTGCCATCATGTGGTGCACGGTTCCGCCAACCACGATAACTTTCCTGCCAACAATCAAGGGATTGACGCGGACATCAGTGCCTCTTGAAGTCTTACCGACAAGCACGTTTTCACCATCACAGTCATGATCCACAACCTTAACATTCCGGTACATATATGAACCGGAGATGATCTCTTTCTCCTGCTCCGTAGACTTCCTGTGCGTTCCGAGCGCAATAAGCACGCAGATATTCTCAAAAGGAACCTGGCAGGTCTCATGAAGATAGTGCCCAAGCAGAGTTATGATATCTCCCTGATGCATCCAGCTCCTGGTGATATCTGATACAACTATAGTGATTTCATCCGCTGCTGAAATCTTCTTTCGAAGCGGCGCAGAAGCAATCGCTCCATCCTCTACGCAAGTCCTGAAAGCCTCGCTGACATTCTCAATCTCAGGCATCGGAGCCGGGTTCAAAAATTCAATCGATCTTGCCCCTTTGATTTCAATATTCACCATTTCAGTTCCATATTTCATCTTAACGATCTGATCCATAATTTACTCTCACTTAGGAATTGTTTTTAATACAACTGTTGCCACAATCAGCACCACCAGCACCAGCACGGTGACCATATCCCTTGCGGCAAACGGATACTCTTTGTAGCCGCTCTTATATCCTCTTAGCTCAAATCCTCTCATCTCAGCAGACATCGCAGATACGTCTACCTTCTTGAGACTCGAAACCAGGAGAGGTACGCACAACGGCGCAATCAGCCCAAGCTTCCTGAATATATTCCTGGTATCAAAATCCACACCCCTGGCCTTCTGCGCATCCTGAATATCATGAAATTCAGTCGCAAATATTGGCACAAACCTAAAAGCCGTGGTCACAATAAACGCATATCTGTAAGGCAGATGGAGCCTCTTAACCAGCGCATTGCACAGGTCGTTCATTCGTGTAATCGCAAAGAGCAGCATCAGTGGAAGCATAGCTGCAATAACCCTGAGCGACAGTAGAAGCGCGCTCTTAAGGCCGCCTGTCGTAAACAGCACCACGCCACCAATAACCAGAAGGGGACTTCCGTCTCTTACGAAAAGGAGCTGTATCACGAACATAATAAGTCCCAGGATCATCAGGTTTCCGGTGAGCAAAACAGCTCTTTTAAAAAGACCCGCTGTGGCAGATATCAGGATCATCACCACGATAAACAAAGCTTCCGCAAAAACATTCTCACAAAGTATAGCAGCTATTCCATACATAAAAGCCGCAGCAAGCTTGGTCACGGGATTGAGCCTGTGAAGGAAGCTGTCTCCCGGTACATAATTAAGCAGATTCATAGCGCCCCTCCCTTCCCTACTCTTCCTCGAAGGGCATCGAGCATCTCTTCAATAGTAAACACATCCTTAAACTCATCGCCAAAGCGAAGCGCCAGCTCAGGAATCTGGGCCGGAAGTACTCTGGCCTTTTTAAGGACATCGACGTTTTTCATCATTTCTTTTGTATGGCCCTGTCCCAGAATCTCGCCGTGATTGAGCACAATGACACTCTTTGCGTAGGACTGAACCAGTTCCATATCATGGCTGACCATGAGGGCGGTAACGCCCTTTTCCTCATTGAGCCTTGTCACATAGTCCATGATGCGGATGCACTCAAGGTAGTCAAGTCCCGTTGTGGGCTCATCAAGAATAAGCAGCTCCGGTTCACAGGCTATAACACCTGCAAGAGCAATTCTCTGCCTCTCTCCACGGCTTCTTGAAAACGGGAACCACTCTGGATCAAGTTTAAAGGTCTCAAGGACCTGCTCTGTGCGCTCCTTGATCCTATCCTCAGTCCACCCCTGCGCCTTCATTGAAAAGGCTACCTCATCCTTTACGGTGTTTTCGCAGATCTGTCTGTCGGGATTCTGGAAAAGAAATCCACAGCCCCTGGCAAGCGTACTCGAAGGGGTCTTTAAAGTGTCTTTTCCACCCAGATAAACGCGGCCACCAGTGGGATGCAAAAGTCCGTTGGTAAGGCGGCTGATAGTGCTCTTACCTGCACCGTTGGCACCGATCAGCGCCACAAAATCTCCCTTCGCGATGTGGAAGCTTATATCTTTTAAAATAGGTCTTTTCTCGGAGTATCCAAAACTGACATTTTCAAAACGTATCATTTAAGGATCCTCCTGACCATCTTTTCTGCATCATCCACAGTAAGTGTAACCTCACCGTCATATATCTTTTCCCTGATAAGGTCTGCTGAGAGCTCGGTTACTCTGGGCACATTTATGCCAAGGTCCTTGAAGGTATCAATGGATGCTGCCATATCTCTCGGAGTTCCGTAAAAGGCGATCTTGCCTTTGTCCAGAACCATCATATGTTTAACATACTCGCAAAGGAGCATGATCTTTTGCTCAACAATGATTACAGTGATACCCTTCTCTTTGTTAAGGGCTGTAAGTATCTTAAAGATCTCTCTGCTGCTCTCAGGATCCAGCTCACCCGTAGGCTCATCAAGAACTATTACTTCCGGCTCAAGAGCAAGCATTGATGCTATGGCAACCTTCTGTTTCTGGCCGCCGGAAAGGCCCTCTATCTCGCGGTCACGAAGGTCCTCAATTCCAAGTTCGCGCAGGACTCTGTCTATGCGCACCCCAACCTCTTCGTGAGGAACGCCGAAGTTCTCCAAGCCAAAGAGTATCTCATCCTCCACAACCGAAGCCACCATCTGTGAATCAATATCCTGAAAGACCTCTCCGACCTTTCTCGCAAATTCCTCTGCCGGGTGCTCTGCAGTATCAACTCCGTCAATTGTTACTGCGCCATAAAAATCCCCCTTGATCTTCTGGGGAATAATTCCGTTCAGCGCAAAGGTAAACGTAGTTTTACCGGCACCTGAAGCGCCGGTAATTCCTACGAAATCTCCGTCTGCAATCTCGATGTTAATGTCATCAAGAGCTGCAACCTTACTATCCTTATAGACAAAACCTAAATTCTTAACTGAAATCATTCTTCTTCCTTATTTCCCATAACTTTATTAACCGGAATGCTGAGTACTGTAACGATAACCATGTTAAGAAGTGCTGTCACAATGGTTACAATAGCCATGCTCACGAACTGTGCGGCCGGCATTGGCTTAGCATAAGTAAGTGCTGCAAGACCAACAAATGCAAATCCTGAAATGAGTGTTGCCAAGAATGTGCAGACAACAGGCTTAACATACTTGGGAAGCGCAAGCCTGATAAGCAGGCACATAGCGATTGCTCCAACTGTCTCAGATACAAGTCCAAGCCATGGCATCGATGTTCCAATCTGTGAGATTGCGCCTGAAATAAGACCGATTGCTGCTGCCTCTTTAAGGTTAGGCCTTATGATGAAAATAGCCAGGCAGTATGTTGCAATCAGGAAGTTAGGGTGCATGTTACCAAGTGCGATAACTCCCGCAAACATACGAAGTACGATGCCTACTGCCATCATAACTCCAACCAGGATGAGGTTTCTCGTGTCAGCAAGTCCCTTCTTTTCCTCAACCAATACTTCTCTTTTTGTTGTGCTCTGTACGTCCATTTTTAATCCTCCTTGCCGTCATAGCGGCCAATAAAATGTTGCAGTACAGGGAGCGCTTTTTTGAAATAAAAAAACTGTCCCTGTATGAAGTTTCATACAAGGACAGGACTGTTATCCTGCGGTGCCACCTTGCTTATCGGAAGATCCGATCTCTCATGAGAAAGCCAACACTTTCTCTACTCTGTAACGGGAGTTCCCGTCGAATACTACTTGGGTTATCGCCCTTTCGCTTCGCCCTCAAAAGTCCATTCCTTCATCCATCCACTGCATCCTCTCACCACCGGATACTCTCTGTGAGCTTCTCAAATGAAGTACTCTTCTTTCTCATTGGTTTAGCAAATTGTAGCACTAAAGTGAATTCGAGTCAACTCATTTTAAAAAGAGATATCCATTGTTTATTACAGGACCTTGGACAAAAATTCCTGAAGGCGCTTGCTCTGCGGGTTTTCGAAGAATTCTTCAGGGGTGTTCTCCTCGAGGATCTGACCTTCATCAAAAAACAGAACCTTCGTTGCGACCTCTCTCGCAAACCCCATCTCGTGGGTGACAACAACCATTGTCATCCCTGCGTTTGCAAGCTTTTTCATGACATCCAGAACTTCCCCGACCATCTCCGGGTCAAGGGCGGATGTGGGCTCATCAAACAGCATTACCTCCGGGTTCATGCAAAGGCTCCTTACAATCGCTATCCTCTGCTTCTGTCCGCCGGATAAAGATGCCGGGTAGACGTCAGCCTTATCAACAAGATTGACCCTCTTAAGAAGACCGTATGCTGCATTTTCAGCTTCTTTTTCATTCATTATCCCAAGCTTGACAGGTGCAAGAGTAATGTTCTTCATGACCGTCAGGTTGTTGAAGAGATTGAAGTTCTGGAACACCATGCCCATGCGCTGCCTGACTTTGTTGATGTCAATGCCCTTTGCGGTTATATCCTCTCCGTCAAAAATGATATTCCCGGATGTGGGTCTCTCAAGGAGGTTGAGGCACCTAAGGAAGGTGCTCTTCCCCGAGCCAGAGGGGCCGACTATAACTATCTTCTCGCCCTTGTTGATCTCGTAGTCAATTCCTGTTAAAACCTTGTTTACTGATCCGTCCGGATCGATAAATTCTTTGCACAGATTCTTAACGGTTATCACTCTTACGCATTCTCCTTTCAAGCTTTCCAAGGAGCATGGAGAGCACTTTTATTATCACAAAATAAATGACTGCCGCGCCGATAAGGGGCATGAAGGCATCGTAGGTCCTTGAAGCGACCTGGTTAGCAACACGGGTTAAGTCTGATAAAGACACATATCCCACGATTGCAGTCTCCTTGATAAGAGTTATAAACTCATTGCCAAGAGGCGGTATCACATTCTTTACTGCCTGGGGCAGAATGATATAGCGGTAGGTCTGGAATGTAGAGAGTCCAAGACTCCTCCCCGCCTCGCGCTGGCCTTTATCGACAGCAAGTATTCCTCCGCGGACAATCTCCGAGACGTACGCCCCCGAATTGATACCGAACGAGAGCGATGCGACAAGGACTCCGTTGTTGGATGAAGCCATTATGATAAACCACATGATAAGGAGCTGCAGCACACTGGGTGTTCCCCTTATCACATCGATATAGGCTGTTGCTATGTAGGTAAATACTGTTGGCTTTCCCTCTTCAGTTGTCGAGAGCTTCATAAGTGCGATAACGGTTCCTATGATGATACCAAGGATTCCCGCAAAAAGCGCAATCTCAAGTGTTATTCCGACACCGGACAGGTACAGCTTCCACCTGTCGCCTGTTATAAAAGCCGCTTCAAAACGTTCACTTAAAGTCATTTACTTTGAATTACTCCTCAATATATTCTGCGACGAGACTGTCGTATGTTCCGTCCTCTTTGAGTTCTTTTAATGCGCTGTTGATCTTGTCTGCAAGATCCGTATTGCCTTTAGGAAGTGCAATGGCATAGAACTCAGGCTCAAAATCAAAGTCAGTTCCGGGAAGAACCGTAACCTTGTCAGGGAACTGAGCGCCAAATACTTCTGCGGGGTTCTTGTCAACTATTACACAGTCAACTCTTCCGTTGTTCAGATCGTTAACGGCATCAACAGCCTTGTTGTATGCTGAAACCTCAACTCCGGCAATCTCGTCTGCGATAAATTCGCCTGTGGTTCCGAGCTGAACACCGATCTTTTTGTTCTCGAGGTCAGCAGCTGTTGCAATTGCAGAGTCCTTGGGAACGATAACGGCCTGTACAGCCTCATAGTATGAATCAGAGAAATCAACCATCTTCTGTCTCTCCTCAGTAACTGTCATGCCGGCGATAGCAACATCAATTTTGCTCCCTATGGAAGATACAAGAGAATCAAACTCCATGTCCTGAATCTCAACATCGTATCCGATCTTCTCTCCGACAGCCTTGATAAGTGCCATGTCGAAGCCGTCAGGGTTTCCGTCATCACCTACGAATTCAAAAGGCGGGAATGCAGCATTTGTCCCAACTCTGAGCGTGCCGCCCTCACTATCATCTGCGCTCTCATCAGCGCTCTCGCCGTTGTTTTCTGCGGCGTTTTCGCCTGCTGCGCTCTCATCGGCGGCCTCGCCCGCACCTGACTCAGAAGCAGCGCTTCCGCATCCTGTGATAAGTGCACCTGTCATAACTGCTGACAAAACTAAAGCCATAATTTTCTTTTTCATAATATCCTCCTTTTATGCATAATTATGCATATTTATACATATCAATGTATACTATAGCAGTGTCATTAAAATTAGTCAACTATTAATTTATTATCCAATCAGACACCCAAAATTCATCGGTTCAGCCATTAAGGGCCATTACAATCAAGGAACTACTTTTATAAAGTGTATACCGCTCGCCGACATGTAGGTTTTAATACTCGAATTGTCATACATTACATAGCTGATAACGCCTTTATTGCCCGAACTGGAAAAGACTTCAATTTCTCTCCCGGTTGAATCTGTTGTCATGATGTGATAGCTGTCATTATCCACATAGTACGTGATAAGCATCTTCATGCCATCTCCAAGGTCGTAGAAAAGGATACTCGGATCAGAGCCTGTTAATTCATTGGGATATTCCAGGGCAAGCTCCATCACATCACGTGCACCGCACTCTTCAAAGAGAGATTCATATGTAATCCCCAGAAGCGGATATTCGTCCGTCCGGGATGGTTTTACGTTAGTCCCAAGTACAGAGTATCCGTCAAAATATGCTGCCGAGCATGAATAATCCACCTGATCTGCAGGATAAAACACAACCGTCATCCCGCCATTGGCAGGAGTATAGTTAACAAGCCTGTCCCCCATATCAAGAAGATTCCCGTCGCCTCTTACATCGGTGCCGTTTGCTCTTCCATAGGATATCATGCTCTCCCTGTCCCAATCCGCTATGCTTTTCCCAAAAACCTTGTATCCATAGGCACTTCGAACTGTTTCATATAGTTTCATTGCCCCGGCATGGCTTCCCCTGACCTCTTCAAAGTTATTAAGGGTAAGACCATCATACGCGTTCACATCATCTTGCATATTGTTTTGCTTATTATCCTCTTCATCTGACTTTCTTTCTTCGTCTGTAAAAGAGTTTTCAGATTCGTCATCAGCTTTCTTGTCATCTGCATCCTTTTTCTGCAGATCGGGAACTTCATCGCCTTTATCCTCTATTACCTTTTTAAGGTAATCCATGATTTCGTTATAAAAATCATCAGGCTGCGGTAATCCGTTTGTCTCTTCCCGATATGTTCCATCACTGATTCTGTTTCTGATCTCCTCAATTAAAAGATCGTGACTTGGCTCACCAAAGGCGGCATCAAAGTATACAAACATGTCGATAGCCTCCAGTGGAGCATTTTTACGCGCATAAGCTTCTCCGATAAGTTCATACAGCCCAGGATTTTTGGGATCTATTTTCCATGCATCCTCAAAGGCAGCAAGCGCCCTCTCATAATCGCCATCATCGAGATATGTCTGCCCGAGATCGAGCAGCCTGTTAAATCTGCCTGCCCTTCCGCGTATTGCAATTACTCCCACAATGCTGATGATAAGCGTTATTACAACTATAACAATTGTAGTGATGATCCATCTTTTTCTGTTATTCATAATCTGCTCTCGTTATCAGAGTTTTTCCAGCTCTTTGATCAGTTTTTCTTCCTGTTTTTTAAAATAAAGATGTAGCGTTACCTGCAGTACAAGGGATGCCAGGACAAAAAAAGCACCCACTGCCACCAGTATTGTTCCAAGCGAAACAGTTATTATCATGTCACCCTCCCAGCCATCCGGCTTTTAAAAGCTCAGCATACAATCCCGAAAGATTTTCCATTCCCGGATCGACGTGACCATTCCCAGAAAGAGCGTCATAGAGCTCTTTTGCTTTGAGATAGCTTTCTTCAAAAGCGCGATAATCCCTTTCGGAATTATCCACACCGCTCTGAACTGAGAGCTCCAAATATGCCCTGTCAGCATAAATACGATAATCTTCACCGTATCTTTTCTGCATTTCATCAAGGAGCTTCTTTCCCTCATCATACATTCCAAACTCACGACAGATACTGACCATGTTTTCCCAGGTGTCGAACATGGCGTTTCCGTCATTTGCATATTGTTTCATCTCCTCCAAAGCAGTCGAGGCATCCGAAACTTCTCCGGAAAAGCCCGCTTTATCAATAAGTGCCTGAAAACGGTACTGATATATCTGTTCTTTATAAGATGTATGAGACAGCTCGCCAAGTGCACTGTCTGTCAGTTCAATGCGCTTTTCAATCGAATCGGATGACAGAGGCCCGTCAGAGAGTATCTTTATCATATAGGAATACGCTCTGTACTTCATGTAGTCGTCATCAGCTAAAGAAACCGCTTTTTCGAAAGATTTATAAGCTGTATCAGTATCGCCGGATAAAAGAGCCACCTCTCCCCTTGTGTATTCGATTGACTCACTGACATAGTCCTTCCCTGCAGTCTCATCAAGAAGCGCCTGCGCCTCACCGGTTCTTCCAAGAGAGGCCAGAATTACCGCCTTTTCTTCTATTATCACAGGATTATCCGGCCAGAGAAGCTCTCCCTTCTCAATTGTACGACAGGCCTCGTCAGTCTCTCCGATCTCACGGTAGCTCCTTGCTGCTATCAGATACAGATTACCTGTATCTGCATCATTTTCCACATAAGGAAGTGCTATTTCATTGAGGTATTGCAGGGCTTCTTCATATTTTCCCTGTTCATACAAAAACTCTGCCTTTTGGATGTACGCTTCAGGTCTTGTCTGGTATATTTTTACAGCTGTGTTCACTGCCGTATTAACACCATTTTCATCACCTGCTCTCCGAAAATCAGCCGCCTCTTCCACTGCAGTAAGATACGCACTGTCTTTCTCCTGTCCAATCCTCAAAATGCCTGCAAAAATCATTCCGACTCCGAGCAAAGCAAACGCAATAAGGGAAATACGAATCATCCCCTGCCTGCGGCGAAGTCTTTTTATTTCATCCGTGTCGCGATAGACATTATCAAGTGCTTTGATGAGCTCTTCGGCATCCTGAAACCTGTCTTCAGGCCTGTTTGCCATGCACTTCATGATAATGCGTGAAAAAGGCAAAAGGAGCCTGTTTCCACTTAGCTCCCCTACGTCTCTCTGGATTCCGTCAAGCGGTCCTACGGGTTTCACTCCCGTTATGGCGTGATACATAGTGGCGCCAAGGCTGTAAATATCGGACCTGGAGTCGACACTTGGGACAAAAAAATCCGTATTCTCATCATATGTGCTGCTCCTCTGCCATTTTTCACGAAGCATCATCGCTTCCATAACCTGTTCGGGAGAGGCATACGGCTCAGTATAGCCGATGAGAGATTCCTCGCGACCATCAATTAGCGAAGACACATTGAAATCTATAAGACATACGTCTTTTATATAATTGCCATCAGGTCCCTTGCGCTTTTGCGTAAGCATCACATTGTCAGGCTTGATATCCCTGTGGCATATAGGCGGATCTGCGGAATGTAGTATTCTTAAGGCCTCTGCAAGTTCTTTGAACAGCCTCAGGCACTCATCCTGTGAAAATCCATTTTCCAGCATTCCTCTGCCGCCCGATAACATTTTTCCAAGCGACTCACCATCCACAAATTCCATGATTGTATAGGCCTTATCACGTATCTGTATGAAACTATAGACTTGTGGAAGATATGTAGACTTTACATTTTTTAAAAGATCTATTTCCCTGCGCGCGTTATCAAGTCCGATGCTGTCACCCAGTATCTCTTTGACAACAACATTTTGTCTGCGGGAATCATCATATGACTTGTAGACTATTCCACCTCCGCCCCGACCGAGCAATTCGCCGAGCGGATACAGTGAATCTATACTGTTAATTTCCTGAGTTGTCTTTACCATGAGCCTCTTTGTATGCAAGAATATCAACTTTAAAATCTGTTTCGCCGAGCCTTAATACTATTTCATCCTCCGGGAAGAGCTCCATCACTTTATCAATGAGTTTGCCATTTAAGTAGGTGCCGTTTGTTGAATTGTAATCTTTCAGGAAAAACCGTTCCTCTTTAACACTTATACAGCAATGTCTCATGGAGATAGCATCATCACAGTCAAGTACGAGTTCGCACGTAGAACCTGTTCCAATGTCCACATTATCATCGTGTCCAAATCCCTGATAGACCTTTTTGGGATTATTCAGGGGGATAAGTGTAACAATAACATCGCCTCTCTTTAGCTCATTCGTCCCGCCATCATCTGTCTTCTCTTTGTTTTTCCTTTTCTTAAGTGCCTCTGCAGCCGGAACAATAAACGAAGAAAAAATCGGAGCAACAACAGTGGCTATGGCAACTAGAACAGCCCATGTCCATTTGGCTGCTCCCGAAGAAAATATACTGTCTAAAAATTCCTGCATAAGGCCCCTCTCCCGTTTTAAATCGGCAGATTATTTATTCTGCCGGAAAGCTCTTTAACGCTGCACGAAAGAGCACTGAGTCTGTCCTTGATATAAGCCTTTTTTGCCTCATCATCATCCTTACCAAGCAACGGGCTGACAGACAAAAGAGTCGCCCGTACATAAAAAGCATTCCTCACAACATCCAGATATTCATTTAGTCTGCTCTCGTCACCGGTTCCAAAATATGATTCCAGCATAATCCTCTTAATTCTGGAAATACGTTCGCCATCAAGTCCCCAGGACTTTATGGCAAATTGCGGGTTTTTGGCAAGAAGTACATCATGATTCAGATAATTCCCTATAAGATCATATATAGGATGTCCTACTCCCATCCTGTCAAGGTCTATCAGTACAAGCTCACCTTCCTGATCAACAATGATATTGCCTTCATGATAGTCACTGTGAACAAGAGTGTTGCGATCCACTATGGAACGGAAAAAGTCTTTTATCATTTCTACATCAGCCCCGGAAGCAAGTTGCCTCTCTTCAACGATTTTAAGATCACCAAGCATTCTCTCCGTGATCCTCTCAAACGTATTTGAGTCATCTTTGGAACTATGAAGTTTTTTAAGCAGAAGTCCCATCTTCAGAGCATAATCATCAAGCTTGTCAGGATTATCGTTAATGGTCCACCCGAGATTCTTCCCATCAAGTCTTTCAAAAATGATTCCATAGCCCTCATCGGCCTTGACCATTTCATAAGCCTTTGCACATCTTATACCGCAGTTGCTCACGGTACGTATATTGCGATACCATTTCCGAATCTGAAGCTCATCAGCATTTCTGTATATTTTCAGGATTCTGTCATCATCAAGAGCATAAACCGTACCTTCAGCTCCTCCTCCCAGCCTTTCAAGTCCTTCGGAAGTAAAGCTCTTAAGCGGTTCTCCTATTATGCTAATCCTGGTGATACCCTCCCCATCGCTGCCTGGCGTTTTATCAGCTGAAAGAGTTATAATACGCGTACCGTGTGGTCCCGTTTTTTTCGTATCATCATCTGTTGTTTCTTTTTTTAAGGCTGAGGGATTACAAAAAGGGCACTCATAATACTTCTCAAGTGAAAATGTATGTCCATTCGAACATACAGCAAGCGCATTTGGCAATACTTTTACATTATTTTTATTATTTTCGGTCTTCTTTTTCTTAAAGAACATACATCTTCTCCCAATAATAAATATTCATAATAACGTAAATAAATTGTACCACAATTCTAAATTCGAAAAAACCTAAGAGTCTCCCCCGGAGTGGTAGTTCTACTTTTAGTTCCTTAGTCAGCCTCTCCGTTTATGATTTGAAGCTGTTTCTCAACACCCTGAAGATGCTCTTTGCACTTTGCAGCAAGCTCACACCCTTCCTTGTAAAGGGCAATTGATTCTTCGAGCGTGATAACCTTATCTGAGAGCTTTGAGTTTATCTCATCAAGCTTTGCTAGCGCTTCATCTACATTGAATTCATTATTTTCAGTTTTTGCTTTTATCTTGTTTTCGCTCACTTTTTAACTCCTTCTCATTTGTTGTTACTCTAAATACAGCCGGAAGCGTCTAGCTCCAATAATAGTTACACCTGGCTGTCCTCTGCAGTATCCTCGACTCTCGTCCTGAGAAGTCCGTCGTGGATACGTATGTCAACCCTGTCGCCGGCATTCACATCCTGCACGCTTACAACCGGGCGCTCGTCCTTTGTTATATATCCGAATCCGCTGACCAGCTTGGCTGTCGGGGACAGGCCGTGAAGCCTTGTGACAAGTATCTTAAACCTGTTCATCCTGTCATCAAAGACAAGGTCCATCTGGGGCCTCATTCTCTCCAAAAGAACGGATAACCTCTCTCTTCTCTCCTTCAAAAGCCGCACCGGATCAAAGCTGTCAAGCCTTGCCTTTTTGGTCTGAAGCAGCAGCTCTTTCTGTCTGAGGTTGTTCTTCATGTTGTCATCGATGGACTTCTTCAGTTGGTCAATCCTCTGAATGGTCGTCATGATATCGGGAATAGTCTCCTCAGCTGCCTCGGTGGGCGTTGCCACGCGTTTGTCCGAGACATAGTCTATGAGTGACCAGTTGCCCTCATGTCCGACCGCCGAAACTATCGGAGTTGCTGCTGCAAATACAGCCCTTGCAATCGCCTCGTCGTTGTAGGCAATAAGTTCCTCGTCCGAGCCTCCGCCCCTTCCTACGATGATGGTGTCAAGTCCCATGGTATCGAGTGCCCTGATACCTTCCACGATTGTCCTGACAGCGTTCTGCCCCTGGACGTTGACATGGTAGAGTATCAGCTCAACAAAGGGGTTACGCTTCCTCGATACCTTCTCGATATCCTTTCTTGCCTGACCATTTTTGGAAGTAACTATCCCAACCCTTTTGGGAAATTTAGGGATGGGCTTTTTGTGAGCAATGTCAAATAGTCCCTCCTCTTCAAGCTTCCTTTTGAGCTGCAGATATTTAAGGCGGGCCTCGCCTGCACCCATCTCCTCAATCTCTCTGACTTCGAGGTTATACTTGCCCTGCTTCTCAAAAATCCTGAGCCTGCCTGCAATTGCAACCTTCTTGCCGGATTCAAATTCAAAGTGAAGGGCATAGTCCGCAACAGACGCCCACAGCACACACGGTAAAAGCGCATTTTCATCCTTGATATGAAAATAATAGTTGCCGTTATTCCTGCCACTGAAATTCGTTATCTCACCCTTGACGCATATATTCTTAAATTCGGGAAGACTCTGAACCGTATCGGAAATAAGGGCATTGACCTCCGTTACGGTCTTGTAAGCCCTGTATCTGGGATCCTCCGCCAAATCTTCAGAGGAAGAAGCGGGGATACTTTCTCCGCCCCCAAAAGGTAAACCGTCATCCCAAAACCCATCGGAAATTGATAACTCACTGTTCTTTTTTGCCGTCCTTTTTGCACCGGCGCGTGCTCCTGCACCGCCGCTGCCATCATCGCCGTCCTCATACCATCTTCTGAGTGCGTCGTTCAATTCCGTGCAGTACCACTTTTTGATATTCGGATTCCATCTGGCTCCCGCAGCCTTCGCCCTGTCCTTCTCCGCATAGGGAACATTCAAAATTATACTCATGACAACCTCTTTGATATTGCAGCATCACCCGAACCATCAAATCGTTCAGATTAACTATAATTATCATCCATGGCTCTTTTTATGAGGGACATACCAAAGCCCCTCCTCATAAGAAAAGCAATTAACTTCTGCTTTTCTTTAAAATCACACGTCTGTGGGTCGTAGTGCTTTTTTAAAAGGAGAGCTCTGACCTGATCATACTCTGCATCACCGTCATCGTCAGAATAAAGCTCCTCGACAATCGGAAGCAGTATATCCCTATCAATCCCCTTCCCTGTGAGGTCCTGAATGATGCGGTTTTTGGACCTCATCGACATATGATAGGTTATGTAATCCCTTGCATACCTCTCATCGTCAAGGTATCTGTAGGATTTGACATATTCAATTGCTTCATTAATGCACTCACCCGGGTACATTCCTTCTGAGAGCTTGTCGCGCAACTGCCTCTCCGTGTAGTCCTTCTTTTGCAGAAGGTTCATCGCGCGCAATTTCGCTCTCTTAGGGAGCAGTACTGTCGTGATGTCAGCATATATCATATCGCTGAGCTCTTCCCCCACTCTTATACAGTAATCCTTTATTTCACCCTTGTACAGAAGAAAAGAAAACTCTCCGTCAAGGTATATCTTCGCTCTCTTCTTATCAAATTCAGTTATATCTGTTACTACCATTTACTCCCCCTGTCACATGATCAAACTGCCGGATAAAGCCAAAAATCCCCCGGCAGTATTATCTGCCACCGGGGGATAGGTTATAAAAATGACGGATGCGATTGCAAAACGCCAGACGTTCTAATAATGCAGGCAATCGCCGCTACTTGAAGCATACAAGCTTCCTTACTCAGTCTTAGCGGCCTTGCTCTTTTTGGCCGTGGCTGCTGCATCGGATACCTCTGCTGCATCCGGAGTATTGACAGCAGGAATCTCCCCGTCAACAGGAAGATTATAGTGTGCCCTCACCTTGTTGTTGATCTCAGCAAAGACCTGAGGGTTGTTCTCAAGATACAACTTGGCATTCTCACGGCCCTGTCCTATCTTCTCACCGTTGTACTGATACCAGGCGCCTGACTTGTTGACGATGTCAACACCTGCAGCAAGGTCAAGCACATCTCCGGTCATAGAGATTCCCTTGCCGAACATGATATCAAACTCTGCCTCCTTGAAAGGAGGAGCAATCTTGTTCTTGACAACCTTGACCCTGGTCCTGTTACCGATGTTCTCACCGTTCTGCTTGATAGCCTCGATCCTGCGCACATCCATGCGAACTGATGAGTAGAATTTGAGCGCACGTCCGCCTGTGGTGGTCTCAGGATTGCCGAACATGATGCCGACCTTCTCACGAAGCTGGTTGATGAATACAACAGTGCAGTTGGACTTGCTGATAACAGCTGTGAGCTTACGAAGTGCCTGCGACATGAGCCTGGCCTGAAGTCCCACATGAGAGTCGCCCATATCTCCGTCGATCTCGGCCTTGGGCACGAGAGCAGCAACCGAGTCTACAACTACGATATCGATAGCCCCGGATCTGACCATGGTCTCTGTGATCTCAAGAGCCTGCTCACCGCTGTCGGGCTGCGAGATGTAGAGATTGTCTATATCAACACCTATATTCTTGGCATAAACAGGGTCGAGAGCGTGCTCAGCATCGATAAAGCCTGCAATTCCGCCTCTCTTCTGAACCTCAGCGATCATGTGAAGTGTGACCGTTGTCTTACCACTCGACTCAGGACCATAGATCTCGACAATCCTGCCCTTGGGAATTCCTCCGAGTCCAAGCGCAATGTCAAGACTGAGTGATCCTGTAGGTATAGTCTCTATATTCATCGTGTCTGCCGAATCACCGAGCTTCATGACAGCACCCTTGCCGAACGCCTTCTCGATCTGTCCAAGTGCTGCCTCAAGTGCCTTCTGTTTATCTTCTCTTTCCATACATTTTCTCCTTAATTCACATAATTTCTATTTGTGAACATCCGTTCGTTCTTATAAGTATAATATAAAACGAATGTTCGACCGTGTCAACTTATATTTTTACTTTTTCCAAAAAAATGAATTTCCGGCAGAAACGCCAGATGCAAGTAACTTGCAGATCCCCAAAAAACATACACAAGTCACCGCCCCAAAAGCGGTGACTTGGATATAGTACCACATATTCACCTACATGTCAAAAACAATGACATCCCGAATGAAGCATTCAAGATGTCCGGATGTCTGCAAAAATCATGCTTTCATACTGATGTCGTACCGTCTGCAGAGCACGCTGTACTCCTGGTTGATCAGTTGAACCATATATGAGTCTCCGCTGATATTGTCGGGATGGAACATCTTCATCAGATCCTTGTATCTCTTCTTAAGTGTCAGAGGCGAATTGACTCCCCTGAACAAAAGATCCAGGGCGTCATACTCGTCCTCTCTCTGATATGCTTTCTCCCTCTCGAGCCTTATAAATTCGCTCTCAAGCTTCTTTTTGTCAGCGTTGAGCTGCTCAAATCCGTTGTTGAGGATTCTCAGTCTCTGATCAAAAAGAGCCTTGTCATTGTTGAGTTTCTTGGTGGCTGTCTCAAGCCGCCTCTCAGTCTGGTCACAGCGGTCCTTAAAAGCCCTCTCGTCCCTCTCGAGCTTCGAGTACTTCTCGGAAAGTGCACTCTCCTGGTTCTCAAGCCTTACACTCTCCTTGAAGAGCCAGATTCTGAGCTGCGAGAGCTCATCCTCAGTCCCGCTCAAAATTATCTGTTCCAAATTTCTTTTTTCTTCCATAAGGGTCCCCCACCTTCTGGATAAACCGTCACTTCTCCCCGTCTTTTTCGTCTTTTTCAGTCGTTTCTTCCTTGGCTTCTTTATCGGGAAAAGCGATATCTACTGCTGCATCATCCTCCATGATCTCCTCGTCCTTATTTTTGAAACGGTCCATTACATCGGGAACAAGATCAAGGATCTTGGTAACCGCATCCTGGTTCTTGATATTTACAAGCTTGGTGGAACCGTTCTTGATTATAAGGACAGCGCTCGGTGACATCTTGGCACCAAAGCCCCCGCATCCTCCTGTCTTTTTGTCGGCACTTGAGGAGCCGGCACCAACTCCGAATGAAACATCAACAAGCGGAAGTATGATCGTATCTCCTATCTGTGTAGGCTCACCGACCACCGTCTTGGTTGAAAGTATTGAATTCATTCCATTTAGTAAAGAACTGACAACCCCGCTAAAATTGCCTTCTGCCATAATATCCTCCCGGTGACGAAAGTCACTTTTTCATTATCTTTTTGAATCTTCGAATAGTCTTTTTCACATCTTTGTTGAAGTAAACGATTGCTGCGCAGTACAGTATCGTAAATACCGTTATATGTCCCTTTATGTGAACATCCGCGTAAACACTCTTATTCTCAAAGTCCGGCGAAAACGCTATCTTCCATTTTCTCCTGATGAAAGGAAGTACTGCTCCGTAGGCACCAAGAATCTGCGCTGTGACCGCCGGATCGCCCGTTCCAAGCCTTATTACAGCCTTTATTCTGTCGGGCAGGATCATATTCAGGATCACAATGAGCTTCTTTTTAACCAGGTCAAAAGCCCTTTTGAAAATATCATTCTCCAGAGTTGATTTAACCATATCTATTTTACCACAAACTCTAGATATTGTATATGAGATTTTTTCAAACACATTTATTGGTGTCTCTATAATCATTCTGAAGCTGTCGATTATCTTCCAGAGATAATCGAGGAAAGACGTGTATTCATCGTCATCTTCCGTGGCTTTGTCTTCTTTTTTTTCTTCCGGGACGGATCCTACCCGAACCTCAGACTCATCCTCAGACTCATTCTCAGAAGCTTTTTCTGCGCATTCCTTTATATCTGCCTTGTTTTCGTCCTCCTGCTGCCCTTTCTCTTCGCCCGCACTACCTTCTCTGTCCTTTTTTTCCTCTACACCATCTGCACTCTCGGTGCCTGACTTATCTTTATCATCTATCTCATCTTTGCTGTCTGAATTTTCTTTTTTGTCATTTTTTTCTGCCTTATCTTCTTTATCGTCTTTTTCTACTTTACCGCCAGTTTTCCTTTTCTTCCTATCAGGCTTATCTGCAGTTTCATCCTCCCCCGGCTTTTCCTTGCGTGGAAGAATCTTTATCCCGAACACCTTCAGCGTAAACTGCTTATCCCGGGGAAAAGAGATCTTCCCCCTTACCACAAACCACAGCCACGAAAAACCTGCCGACAGATCAAGGCTGTTCACATCAAAGCCCTTGTCGAGGTCAGTCTCAGGGACAAGGGCGTCTGCTCTGTACCTTATCGGGACGAATAAAACAAGTAGCAAAAGAACAAGCACCACCGCCAGGATGACAAGCAGCACTATCCCTGTTATTTTCAAAATTGTGAGGACATATGTCACCATCAGAATCTAAAACCACCTATGTAAAAAAATGAAGTACATATGATTATGCATTGCTCCCTGCAATCCCGGAGTTTAAAAAGTCCAGGATTCTCCCGTCAAAGCCGGCCCTGCTCGCATCCTCCGTCATGCGCACGACAAGCTTTAGCGCCTCCTCGTGACCGGATGCGATTCCGTATATATATGCAGGATTGTCTTCATAGTAGGGCTGCTGCAGCAGCTGACTGTTCATGATGTCAAGCTGGTCTGACTTGGCCATTGCGCGCATTATGCAGTAAATCGCGGGCTGCCTTTTCCCATGGAAGAGCCGCCACTTTACAAGTGTCCGGTGCTTTATGGAATCTCCCCAGTACAGATCTTTATTAAACTTAACAGTTCCCTTTCTTCTCATGCCAGACTGCTGCTCCCCCCAAAAAATTTCGTCATCAATGCTCTGCCACACAAAAAGGGTAATATCACGACGAAAGCCTTATAAGCTCCTCTTTCAAAACCGACATATTGAGCGGCTTTACAAGGTAGGCATCCATGCCGGACTTGATCCCCCTGTCACAGTCTTCCGCAAAAGCATTGGCCGAAAGTCCCAAAATGGTTATTTCCTTCTGATATCCGCATTCAAGATTACGAATGGCCATGGTAGCCTCATAGCCATTCATCACAGGCATCTGAGCATCCATAAGAACAACATCTATCTGTCCCTTGGCCATATGTCTGATCTTGTCAACGGCTTCAGCGCCGTCATATGCAGTATCAGTCTCTGCTCCCACAGCTTCCAGAAGCTCTGTGGCAAGCTCGGAATTCAGCTCATTATCATCAACCACGAGAAACCGCTTTCCTTTGAAGGGGTCAATATTTTCACTTATCTTAGACTCTTCGTCGCTCTTTTCATTTTCAGGCTCTTCAGTAACTTTAAACTGAAAATAAAGCGTTATCTCAGTTCCCTCATTCGGTGCGCTCTTACACTCTATGGTGCCATTCATAAGGTCGACCAGGTTCTTGACAATGGAAAGACCCAGTCCCGATCCATAAAATCCTGCCTCTGTGGTATTTCTCTCCCTCTCAAACGCATCAAACAGATTTTTCTGAAACTCGGACGACATACCTACCCCGTCGTCCCTTACCACTATCTCAAAAGAGGAGTAGCCCTTATTCGGGGCCACCTTTCCCTCTTTTAAGGAAAACTGTATATGCCCGCCCTCGGGAGTGTACATGAGAGCATTCTTGAGGATATTGATCAGTATCTCCTCCATTTTGGCAATATCAAATACTGCGCTCTTATGCTTTATATCAGTGTCAAAGGTAAGGCTCTGGTTCTTGTTTTCAGCCATGGGATAAGCGAATGATTTAAGGCTCTCCAGAAGACTATTGAACTCTTCCTCTTTTTCATCGAGGTACTCCTGACTGTTTTCAAGCCGGACCAGATTCAGGGCATTGTTGCATAGATCAAGCATCACCTTGGCAGATCTGCTTATCTTATCAAGGTAATCCGAGACCTTGCCGGGCTCATCAAGATGTGCTCCAACAAGCGCCTGATAGCCCAGAATCGCATTGAGCGGTGTCCTTAAGTCATGGGACATATTGGACAAAAACCTGTTCTTGGCATCACTTGCCTGTTCAGCCTCTTTCAGAAGGGACTGCAAGAGTTCGTTTTTGTGCTTTTCTTCAAGAACCGCTTCATCCGTATTGGTAACGCCCAAAATAAATCTGTCTACAGCACTTCTATCGCCGATCCTGGCAAAATAGAGTCTGAAGTAATGCACTTTTTCAGGAGATGAGCACATACATATATTGAGCTCGAAATAATTATGATCGGACAGACGTCTCTTTATGTTTTCAGGCGATATTCCATCAAAAAAAGTATTCTTATCATCCGGAAGGACATATCTTTCGCCCAGCTCTTTGAAAATTCTGTCCATGTCCTTCTCTCGCTCTATAAAAGCCCTGAACTGTCTCGCAAAGCCATCAGCACGGATCACCTCGATAAGGTTTTTGGACAAAAAGCAGGAGAAAACGCCCATGTATGCAAGGCTCAGTCCCTCGGTATTCTCATAGTTAAAGCGTGCCTGATCCCTGATGCTCTCAGCCTGAACGGCCATTGCCGCATCGCTTCGGTTAAAGCAGCGAAGTATCAGATCGGCGATAAGCCCCAGAAATACACCATCTGTCTCCGACCATTTGCTCACAAATCTTCCGCGGCAGAAAGAGACCACAGACATATTCTCATTTACCTTAAGCCCGTCATCAGTGTACTCCAGTGCCTGCTCAAAGCCGTTTTTCTTAAAAAAGGAATACATTGCCGGAGCATAGAGCTGCATTCTCTCTACATCATTGATGATAAACAGGCCGTCTTCATGGAAGCTCTCGTAATAGTAATCCCTGTTTATATAGTAATCGGATCTGTTCCTTAGGTCTTTGCATTTCCCGTAAATCAGGTATATCACATGGTTTTTTCCGTCATCAAAAAACACTGCCTGAAGCTGAAAAGCATGCATGACAGACTCCAAAAGATCCATCCTCTCATTCTTATTGGCAGCTTCATATCTGGACAGAAAATGGTTTACGACCATGAGCTTTTTGTATTTCAAAAAAGCCTTTGAATCGGTGATGATGCTGCCATTACCGTAAATGTACTGGTAATGAAGGTCGGGATAATATATTATGTATCTGTCTCCGCCCTTGTCCCTGGCAAGATCTGTCATCTTAACGACCAGGTCGTAGAGATCGTCATAGTTCTCAACATCCAGAGGATATGAAGCTATCCCGATGGAACATGAAAGCTTTATGCCTTTCTGACTAAGGACAGGGCTTTCCTCTGAAATTCTCTTTATTCCAAATTTCACAGGCCTGACAAAGCTTCTCATCTGATCCTTGTATTCAAGATTCTCTATCGCAAAGAGAAACTTATCATCTGAAATTCTGCCGCGCCTGATTCCGGGGCCCAGGACCCTGCCAAGAAGATTATCGGCATCGTCCATGATCTTCTCTGCAATTTCGTCTCCGTGCTGCCTTCGTATACTGTCAAAGCCATCAATCTCCACAATGGCTGCCATACAGGCATCCACCTTGTGATTGTCAATAAGGTCTTTCAGGTAACCGGTAATTTCATTATATCCTTCCACCATACAATTCCCGCCTTATCTTTAACACAAAAACCCTGAAACAGTTTTCCACACTATACTATTTTTTATGATATCCAAAATCATTTAATCATTCAAGTCAAAGAGATTAGTATGTACCCGATATCCATGTTATAATGTACAATATGTCTGTGAATACATGAATCATCGGAGGATTTGAAAACAAATGAAGGTTGTCGCAAGAATGGAATTAAAGCCCGGTATGATCACGGCTGAAGATGTCCTCAACTACAAGAACGAGATCATCGTAAATGCCAATACCAAGATAACCGATACCATAATCGAGAAGCTCGCCAGGCAGTCCATCATGGTCGTCCCTATCAAGGAGGACATTGACTTCGCCACAACTCATTTTGAAAAAGTCCGCTTAAGCGAGGGCTTCAAGCAGTTTGAAAATACCTATAAGATCTATTTCCCCGTTTACAAAAACCTTGTCATGAGCGCAGTAACCAACAGGACTCCTATCAAAATGGAACAGCTCATGCAGGTATATAACAATATAATCGTCTGCGCAAAGAGCGGTGAGCTCCTCCTTGATTACCTCTACAATATGCTCCCCGGCGAGGACGACATGACGCATGCCCACTGCCTGAACTCTGCCCTTATCGCCGGAGTTTTCGGGACATGGCTCGGGCTTTCCAACTCGGATATCACTCTTCTCATAGAGTGCGCCTTTCTCTACGATATCGGCAAGCTCAGCATCCCCTACCAGATCCTGTGGAAGCCTGAGCGCCTGACTTCTGAGGAGTACAGGCTCGTCATGAGGCACACAACCATAGGTCACGACTTTTTAAAGAGCTACGGCTCCTTTGACCAGCACATTCTAAACGCAACTCTCCAACACCACGAGAGGTGTGACGGCTCAGGCTACCCCAAGGCCCTCATAGCAAACGAGATTGATCAGTTCGCCAAGTACATCGCGATCATCGACACGTACGAGGCCATGACATCTCCCAGGAGCTACAGGCAGAAGCTCAATCCCTTCCAGATCATCGCAAACTACGAGCACGAGGGCTTTGTAAAATACGACTACAACGCCATCAAATCAATCCTCTCACATATTGCAAACTCCCAGCTCGGCTTCAACGTCCAGCTCAACAGCGGCGCAATAGGTGAAGTCATTCTCATCAACGAAAAGGCTCTCTCCCGCCCCCTTGTCAAGATGAACGACAACTCCCTGATCGACCTCTCAGCGAACAAGCAGCTCGGCATAGTCGCGGTATTCTGATACCTCTGTTCTCATTCTGCGCCGAAATACGCATCAAAGATCCTCTTGGCAATCGGCACGGCAAAGCTTCCGCCGCTTCCGGCATTCTCAACTATTATCGTCACACAGATCTGAGGGTCATCCGCCGGAGCAAAGCCCGTAAACCAGGCGTGCGAGTCGCTTGATGAGGTGTTAAACTCAGCGGATCCTGTCTTTCCTGCCGCCGTGTAGGACAGGCCCTTTAATCTGCTCGCAGTTCCCGATTCAACAACGTCTACCATCATCCCTGTCAGTATGTCTGCCTGCTGAGCGCTCATAAGTCTCTTGTAGCTGCCGGGTGAATAGCTCTTTACGCTCTTTCCGTCCGCGCTGACGATCCCGCTTATGACGTAGGGCTTCATGAGCATTCCGCCGTTTGCGACGGCGCTCGTTATCATGTTCAGATGCATCGGCGTTATGCTCGTTGCGCCCTGCCCGATTGAGAGCTGCATGACATCGCCTACAGAAGTGCTCTCATCGACAGACGCAGAGCTCTTTGAGTAGAGAAGGTCAACAGGCAGCTCTTTTCCGAAGAGGAGCTGGTCAAGAGTCCGGGAAAAGACCTTTCTGCTTAGTCCCACTCCTATATTTGCAAAAGAGGAGTTGCAGCTCTTTGCAAAGGACTTGGTAAAATCAAGGCTACCATGGGTCTCACCGTGATAGCAGGAAATCCTCTCATCGTCCACCGAAAAATTTCCCGAGCAGGTAAAGCGGTAGTTCTCAAAGTCCTGCGGGTGCTCCTTGATATAGGCGAGGGATGTGACTATCTTGAAGGTCGACCCCGGAGGATAAAGCCCCTGCGTCGCCCTGTTGAGAAGCTTGGCATCCGTCGACTTATCGGCCAGAAGGCTGTCCCACTCCGCCTCGATGTTTGCGGGCTCAAAGTCCGGCTTTGACACCATGGCAAGTATCTCCCCGGTCCTTGGATTTGTCACAACAATAGCTCCCTTCCTTGCGGAGAGCGCATTGTATGAAACCTCCTGCAAGTTTACATCGAGAGTTGTCACGCAGTTGTCTCCGGGGTATTTATCGCCTTTTGTATCCAGTGCAACCTTGTCGCTTAAGTCGATACTCGTGTTTATCAGATAGTAGTAGGCAAGTGACTCGATCCCCGCCTTGCCGTTTACCGAGTACCCGACCACGTGGGCAAACTCCTTGCCGTAGGGGTATCTTCTGACATCCTTGCCGTCATCGCCAGCCTCGGAGTATGCAAGCACCTCTCCATCTCTTGATAAAATGCTGCCCCTCCTGTTCTGCTTTAGCAGGATCTGCTGCCTCGTGTTGTAGCTGTTATCCATCAAAACCTGCCTGTTGGTATATGAGTAACAGGCGATGTAGCCAAGCATCAAGCAGAAAAGAGCAGCGTAAAACACTGACAGAATGACTATCGGATATGAACGTATTCTTTTCTTCTTATTTCCTTCCCTCTGCATTTATCCTTTCCTCTTCTTGCGCCTCTCCATCGCCTCAAACCTCTCATCGGTCCTTATCATGCACACGCCCTCGACTATCATCATCATGACAATGGTCACAAGTACAGACGTCCCTCCGTAGCTGACAAGAGGGAGGGTCACGCCTGTAAGAGGTATGAACTTGGAGCCTCCTCCGATCGTCAGAAACGTCTGGAAGATGAAGCTGACTCCAACTCCGCAGCTCAGGAGCCTGTAGTACCTGTCCTTAATAAAATAGCCCTCGTACATTATCATCAAAAAGGTGCTCACACAGATGAGCGCCATCAGCACTGCGAATATAACACCCATCTCCTCCGCAATCGCAGAAAAGATGAAGTCCCGCTCAACATAGGGAATTGACCTTGGCGAGCCCCCGTAGAGTCCGAGGCCGAACCAGCCACCCGAGCTTATCCCGAAGAGCGACTGCGAAAGCTGATAGCCGGATGACGCAATGTCGCCAAAAGGGTCGAGCCACGCCTGTACCCTGACCCTGACATGGGAAAAAAGCCTGTAGGATATGACAGACGCCAGCACCCCAAAAAACAGGCCAAGTGCAAGATAGCCTATGTTCTCTGTCGATATGTAGATGAGCGCCAGGTATATTACAAAAAATATCAGCGCACTTCCAAGGTCCTTGGACAAAACAAGTATTATGACGTGGACTGCTGCCGCAAGGGATGCAAAGAAAAGCTGCCATATATTTCGGGCCTTAGTCATCGCCCCCGCCATAAAAAAGAGGAACAGTATCTTTACCGCCTCCGAGGGCTGGAAGGTTATCCCCGCAAGCGTGTAGGTTATCTTGGAGCCGTTGGTCGCAGCGCCGTAAATAAGTACCGCACCAATAGAGACAACTCCTACTGCAGCATAGATCCAGGTAAACTTTTTGAGGAACTCAAACCTGAAAATGATCTCCGGGACAAAGAAACCAATCACAAAGGATGCGGTGACTATAAAGAACTGCTTTACTGCCCTGTCATAGGAGAGTCTTGTGAGCATCACCATCCCGATCATGAGGAGCATACAGGTATTGTTGATGATGAGTCTGTTGCCCTCGGGATAGATTGACGAAAAAAGGAGAAGTACAAAGACAAAGATAATTATCTGGAAGGCAAAGAAGAACAGATATACCGCCTCTCCACTCCGAGCTATTATCTGGATAAAGCACGATATCTGGACCGCAAACATGCAGAGTATCTGCCCCATATAGATGCCCTTTCGCTTCTTTTCGGTGCTGTACTTAAAGGCAAGAAAAGAGAGCCCCACATAACAGAGCATGAAAAAGTCTATAACATATTTGGATATTTCTGTTACGTATAATTCCATTTATTCTACTCTACTCCGCGCTTAAAGTAAGCAGTTGTATACTCTTTGTCCTTAAAAATCCCTGATGCATCTGAAGGCTCTCTATAAGCCCTCCTGACATAATAATCAAGGATAGCTTCACATAGAATTCTGTCCTCTATGGTAAAATCAGCTCTTACACTGTCAAAAACGCCATCTTCAAAAAGCCGTTCCACCTTGTCAAACCTCTTGTGAAGCGATGTAGCATGCGCATTCCAGATGATATTGTAACATTCTCTGCAGTTTATCGTGACAGGAAGGTTATTGTTCATCCTGTCTGTTATCTGCAGCTGTTCGGTATGAATCTGCCCTGTCTTTCCACTGCATCTGTCCGTCGTCTTTTTGATGCAGCCTGCGCTTATCATCATCGGAAGATGTCCGTAAACATTGTAGGTAAGAGGGATCCTGACTTTCTCTTTTACGGCTCCTGCCATTTTGGCAGCCTCCTGAAGGCTCAGCTCGTAAGGGATGTTCACAGAATCGATCAAAAAGCTTTTTCCGGGTTCACTCATGTCAAGAAGTTCAAAAAGCGCCTCGCTGTTCCAGGTGTAAATGCCGTAGTCAAGCGCTGTCCTGCAGGCGCGCCCTATGTTCTTAAGGATTCCAAGCTGCTCGAGATTCCGTACAAGTACGCCGCAAAAGCCTGTGCCTTCGAGATTATCCTTAATCTCACGAATTTCGTCCGCACCGGATGTCACATCCTCTTTGACGCTCTCTGCAGCTCTGAGAGCCTTCTCAGGCCCTCCCTTTATTTCCTCTCTTGTCACATACGGGAGCGCAACAAAAAACTCTGCGCCTGAGCCTTTAACCCTGTCAAAGGTCTCTTTCCCTTTTTCAGACTTTAGGAGCGATAAAAACGCGTCGCTGTCCAGGTAGACCCTTTTTATGGCAGTGCCTTCGCCCGCCTTGTTAAGTACAGCTTCGAACTGCGCGACAGTTGTAGCGAGGACGTGAAGGGGGACAGCTTTTCCGTGCCTGCCGGCGTCTTCCTTCCAGCCTATTTGTTCTTTGTAATAAGTATCAGATTTTTCTTCTGACACGACTTTTTTCCCAACTGTTTCTTCTGAGCCTTCCCCAAGGACAGAGCTGTCCATCCTGCTAACAAGCCTTCTCCTTAGGTCATTGAGCTCACTTACCGCAATAAATATGCCCTTTCCCGAGCCCTTGTCATCTATTTCTATATCTATCTTTTCAGCTTCGTAGGCTGTATCTCCGAGCTTACCAAGCTGCTTTTTAACTGCATCCTCATCCATCGGGCGCTTTGACGCCTCCTGTACAACACCTCCGTACTCCTCAGCGTAAAAGACATCTCCGTCTATTGTGACGGTCATGGTTAGTTTCGCTCTTTCTCCTGCTGTGAGGCTGCAGTATACGTCGCACTTTTCCTTCAGCTTTGAAGTCAGATACTTCTGCCTTACATCTGACAGGACCTTCTCAGATGTCGGATTGTAGGCAGGTGAAGATATCGTAACCATCGTTCTGTCGTTGTGTCTGTGATAATACCCCTCGCTGATATCAGTCCTCTGATAGAGGCTCTTTAATATCTCCATGTCTTCTTTTGACACAGAGTATTCGGCGTTTGGATCAGCGTAGAACCTGTCTATATACTTCCTGTAAAGAGCAGTGACTCCTGCTGAGTACTCAGCTTTTTTCATCCTGCCCTCTATCTTAAAGGAATCGATTCCGCCCCTTATGAGCTCTGGAATGATACTAAGTGTGTTCATATCCCTGAGGCTCAGGATGTACTGATCAGGAGCCCCCTTCCCCGCTCTGTAGGCAAGCCTGCACGGCTGGGCGCACCTTCCGCGGTTTCCGCTCCTTCCGCCAACGACACTCGAAAAGAGGCACGCCCCCGAATAGCAGTAGCACATCGCGCCATGGATAAAGGCCTCAACCTCTATGTCCGCCTCTCTCCTGATAGCGCTCATCTCCATTAGAGATAACTCCCTTGCGGGCACAACCCTGCAAAAGCCCCTCTCCTTTAAGAGCCCGGCCCCGTACACGCCGGTCACAGTCATCTGCGTGCTGGCATGGAGCTCTATCCCGGGAAATTCATCCCTTATGAGCCTTGCTACTCCCAGGTCCTGAACTATCACTCCGTCGAGCTTTTTCTCCGCAAAGGGGAGCATAAAGTCATAGACCTCGCTAAACTCTTTCTCTTTGATGAGGGTGTTGACCGTCATATAGATCTTTTTCCGGTGGAGATGGGCATAGACAATAGCGTCAAGGAGCTGCTGCTGATCAAAATTGTCAGCATAGGCCCTCGCGCCAAATTTGGAACCCCCGAGATAAACGGCGTCCGCTCCCGCATTGAATGCGCCCACCATTGTTTCATATCCGCCTGCCGGCGATAGCAATTCAACTTTTTTCATGTCTGTATATGTAAAAAGGCTGTCTGATGACAGCCTTTAAGATCACTTTCTGTTACCGTTTCCCTTCATCTGCGTCTCAAGCTGTATTATCTTCTTGGAAGACTCATCCAGCTTGGACTGAAGGCTCTTGCCATTCTTTTCCATGTTCTCAAGCTTGATCTGGGTTGCGATAAGCTCGTGCTTGAGGTCGTAGAGCTCTTTTTCCTTGTCGGAGAGCTGCTCTTCCATGAGTTCAATCTGCTTCCTGGCCTTGAAGTAGTCGTCAGCAATATTGAGCTGCATCAGAACATTCTGAGTATCTATGGGCTGTCTCCTGAAGCCGTCGATCTTGTTGTATTCAGAGATCTTGTTGTTGATATATGATGCTACCTTCTGCAGATATTCCTCACTCTCATATCCGCTGAGGGTAAAAACCTTCCCTCCAATTATAACTTCGGTATCTGTCTTGGATGCCATAATAAATCTCCCCACGCTCTAGGCATTATAAATAATCAAAACACTATATGTAGTATTATATACTCCCACTATCGGGCATTTCAAGCCCTAAATGATGATATGCGCTATCCGTTACAACCCTGCCCCGCGGCGTCCTGTTTATGAACCCGTTCTTGATAAGATAGGGCTCATAGACGTCCTCTATCGTCCCGGCATCTTCGCCTATTGCAGCTGCGAGTGTATCAAGTCCCACAGGGCCTCCTCCGAACTTCTCGATCATTGTCACAAGGAGGTTCCTGTCGGTGTGATCAAGCCCCATCTTGTCGACATCCATGAGGTCAAGGGCGGTGTTGGCCACTTCCTCGGTTATCCTGCCGTCAAATCTGACCTGGGCAAAGTCTCTCACTCTCTTTAGTATCCTGTTCGCAAGTCTCGGCGTTCCGCGGCTCCTTCTGGCCATCTCAACAGCGCCCTTTTTGTCAACCTCAACTCCGAGGACTCCTGCGGACTGCATGATTATGCTGCAGAGCTCGTCAATCTCGTAAAACTCCATCCTGTGTATCATTCCGAACCTGTCGCGGAGAGGTGCTGATAACATTCCTGCCCTTGTGGTCGCGCCTATAAGCGTAAAGTGCGGAAGGTCAAGCCTTATGGACCTGGCTGTCGGGCCCTTGCCGATCATGATGTCGATCGCATAATCCTCCATTGCGGGGTACAAGACCTCCTCAACCTGTCTGTTGAGGCGGTGTATCTCATCCACAAAAAGAACATCCCCCTCCTGCAGGTTATTGAGGATTGCCGCCATATCTCCCGGCTTTTCGATCGCAGGTCCCGATGTTATCTTGATGTTGACGCCCATCTCAGAAGCTATGATCGATGAGAGCGTCGTCTTTCCAAGTCCGGGAGGACCGTAAAACAGGAGGTGATCCAGGCTGTCTCCCCTCTGCTTTGCGGCCTCGATGTAGATTTTGAGGCTCTCCTTTATCTTTTTCTGACCGATATATTTATCCAGCGACTTTGGGCGAAGGGAGCCTTCTATCTTTACGTCCTCCGCATTAAGCTCTGCGTCAATCCCCCTTGCCGAAGTCGCGATCTTTCTTTTTTCCATGTACTAACCCTTTCACACATCATCCGATACGCATGACTCTGCTTCGTTTCCATCTATCGCAGCATCTCTTTGAGTGCGAGCTTCAGCAGCATCTCCGTATCGCCTGCTGCCTCCTCATTGCTCTTTATTATCTTTCTGACTGCCTTCATCGAGTCTGTCGAGTTGTAGCCGAGTGCAACAAGTGCAGCCACCGCCTCATCCCTGGCAGATGCCATATTACCGGACAGATCGTCTGCTGAGACTAAAGCCGAGCGCCCAAGCATGTCATCCTCAGTGACTTTGAGCTTGTCGCGCAGCTCAAGCGTTATCCTCTCGGCTGTCTTTTTGCCGACGCCGGGGGCTTTGCTGATGGAAGCAGAGTCACCGCTCATGATCGCGAATCTCAGATCATCCGGCGTCATTACAGAGAGGATGGACAGCCCCCCCTTAGGTCCTATTCCGTTTACGGTTATCAGCATCTTAAAGAGCGTCAGCTCATCCTTTGAGAGGAACCCGTAAAGAGTAAAAGAGTCCTCCTTGACGGATGTGTAAGTGTAGAGTTTTACCGCCTCGCCGATCCCTGGCATCCTGTCCATGGTAGAGCCTGAGATAAACACATTCATCCCGACTCCGCCGACATCGACAACCGCAAGCCCCTCTTCAATTGTCTCTAAAATCCCGTTAACATATGCTATCATTGCTCTTACCTCTATCCATGATCCTTAGGAGAATCTTAAGTTTTCATAATCTGCTTTTATCAGCAAACTCTGTCATAGCAGAGAGGATCTCCCCCATCTCCTTTACCGAGTCAAATATCACATCCGGCTTAACCTCAGATGCGGGCACATCCGAGATCCTGCACTCGCCGGTCAGGACCAGGATCCCCATCGCTCCGTTCTTTACGCCTGTCGCAACATCCGTGTATATCCTGTCACCCACGAATGCAATCCTGCTCCTGTCTGCTTTCGTTGCATCCACTACCATGTCCACGGTCTCCTTAAAGGGCTTTCCGACAAATGTTGGTTTTACGCCTGTAGACCGTTCTATAAAAGCGCACATCGCGCCGCAGTCCGGAATAAAGCCCCCGGGAACCGGGCAGTTAATGTCGAGGTGGGTCGCGAGAAACTCTGCCCCCTTCATGATGTAGACGCAGGCGTTTGAGAGCTTGGTGTAGTCTATCGTCTTATCAAATGCCACAACCACAATGTCAGGAACTTTTTCGCAGAAGGCGCTTTTTTTGGCCATCTCTATGTCCCTGTCAGATACAAAAAGATCTATCCCAGCCCTCTCAAAGCTCTCTGTCAGCTCAGGAGTTCCCAACAGGTAGACCGTTTTTTGCGGGTACATGCTCTTAAGGTAGCGGATCATAACATCGCCGCTTGTCATTATCATGTCCCTTGTGATGTGGCAGTTCATCTTTGCGAGCTTTTCAATGTAGTTATCAGATGATACGGATGAGTTGTTGGTAAAAAAGATATATCTTTTACCGGCTCTTTTGGCAGCAGAGAGAAAGTCAGGCGCCCCGTCAAGAACAGTATCCCCCAGATAAAAGGTCCCGTCCATATCAAGGACAAAGAGATCCGTGTTCTTAAGGATATGCTCTTTTTTCTGCCTGCTCATAAGTTCATCCATAAACTTATCTCCAAATGTTTTTTATAAGAACGACCTTTCCTCCTGTGACAGCTTCAGGTTTTCGTTCTTTAAGTGCTTGCCGTACAATAGCACTGTATCGCCAGCCCTCAGTATCAGGTTCCCCCGCGGGATGATTGCTTTTCCGCGGCGCCTTATCATGAAGATAAAGCTCTGGCGGGATATGTCGAGGTCCTTTATCGCAACTCCGTTCCAGGAGTGGCCCTCGCCTATGGTTATCTCCTTGAGATCAATCGGCTGTATGTCCTTGACTTTCTCCGAGCACATTACTACGATGTCACCCTGCTTCAGAACCGCGTCGCCCCTCGGAATAATGGTGTCCTTGTTTCTCTGGATGGCAACGATCATGACGTCCTTGGGAAGGCCTATCTCCGTTATCTTTTTGGCGGTCCACTTATCGTTCTCAGAGAGCCTTACCCTGATGAAGTGGATGTTCTCCTCCTCGGCGTAGTCTCCGATAGTCTTGAGCTTCTGGTACTGCTCAACGAAGCCTGCGGAAATAATACCCGTCGGAATCGCGACCATGCCGACTCCCAGAAAGCTTATGACAATCCCCAGTATCTTGCCCATTATGGTGACCGGGTAGATATCGCCGTACCCGACAGTAAGCAGCGTCGATGCGGACCACCAGATACCTGAGAAGGCGTTTTGGAAAACCTCGGGCTGCGCCTCATGCTCAACCGAGTACATGCACAAACTCGATGCCATCATCAGTATCAGGATGATGAATACTGACGCAAGGAGCTGCTGGGACTTGGATACGATGATCTCGGTTATTACATTCAGTTGGTCATAGTAGGAGTTGATCCTGAAGAGTCTCAGGATCCTTGCCACCCGGAACAGTCTGAACACCGCGCTTCCCATGGGGAAAAACACAGGCAGATAGTATGGCAGAAACGATAACAGGTCTACAATCCCCGAAAATGAGAATATATACTTGAGCATAGCCTTCCAGGTCGGCAGCTTGGGATACTGAAAAGGCGATGCAAACAGGCGGAGAAAATAGTCCACTGCAAAGAAAAATACAGTGACCGCCTCAATAGTAAGGAGGAGCGACCTGTAGTGCTCCTCCATGTAATCAAAAGTAATTGCGAAGGCAGCAAAGAGGTTTAAGAAGAGCGCGATAATGCTTAAGATGTCATAGAATCTGTTGACAGGCTCATCAACGACTCCTGTCGAAACCATGTTGAAGACCTTTGCCCTCAACCTGTTAACATCAATCTCAAAACTGCTCCCCTTCTTGCCGTCCTTCGATGTTGTCATTTCTTCTCCCTGTTTTTGCGCTTTCCAAAGCTCTCCATAACAAGGTCACTCATGTCCTGGAGATAATCAAGACTCCTCTTTTTGTTCTGCGCTTTGAGACTCTTTCTCTCGGATTTTGAAAGATTCTGAGTGTCCGAATCTCTCATCTCCTCGCCGACATACCACGCCCTGGTTGAGCCCTCGCCCTTTATATTGATGCGCCCGACATTTTCAAAGGCATCCGCAGGCCTTGATCTGAAGCTCTTTTTGGGCTTTTGGGGCTCACTTTTTGATGCGTCATCTTTCTTTGAAGATGTTTTCTTATAGATTGCCTTGAGCTCATCAAGGTTTCCTATCCCGGTATCAAAGCTCTTTTTCTTAACAGGCTCCTTGTCTGATCTGCGCTTTTTATCTGATTTTACCTTCTTGTCAGACTTAAGAGTTCCATCTTCCCCTGGCTTATCATCGTCCCTGAACTTTTTGATCTCCGCCCTGATAAACTCATCTTCGAGGCGGTTTTTCTTTTTGCCCTTTTTCTTCTTATCCTTGCCCGCTTTGTCCTTAGAGTCGACATCTCCGCGTTTTTTAAGTCTCTCGCCGCTCTTTCTGTAGCGCTCTCTCTTGGACTCCTTCTTTTCAAAGAGGTCAAGATCCTTGATATCATCGCCCATCTTGAGCTTCATAAAACCTGCAGCGAGCTGCTCTGCAGTGTACTCGCCCTCTTCCACCTTGCGGCTTACGAACTCAAGTGTATGCGAGATGTCTCCGCTCTCTATGATGTCTATGACCTCGGCGAAAACCTTCTGGGACTTGGCTCTTGTGATCTCCCTGGCTCCGGGAACCTTTCTCTCCTCAATCCTGGTGTGGCACACCTTCTCGATCTCGCGGAGCTTGTACATCTCCTTGCCCCCTACGAGGGTAAAGGATTTGCCGCTCCTACCGGCTCTGCCGGTCCTGCCGATCCTGTGAACGTAGTACTCGATATCCTCGGGAATATCATAGTTAAAAACAGCCTCAACGCCGCTCACATCGATTCCTCGTGCGGCGACATCGGTCGCGATCAGGATGTTGATCCTGCCGCTTCTAAAGAGGTTCATCACAGTATCTCTCTGATTCTGCGAGAGGTCCCCGTGTAGTCCGTCGCAGAGATACCCCTTGGCCTTCAGGCTCTCTGTGAGCTTGTCGACCATTCTCTTGGTGTTGCAGAAAATGAGGCTCCTTGCGGGATCGTAATAATCCATGAGCCTTGTGAGCACCTCTTCCTTCATCTTCTGTGGTACTCTGTAATACGCCTGCTCGATTGACGCAACAGTGATTTCTCTCGGAGTCATCCTGATAAACTCGGCGTCATTCTGGTATTTTCTGGTTATCTGCAAAATAGGCTCGGGCATTGTTGCCGAGAAAAGAGCTGTCTGCCTGTTTTCAGGCATCCCCTGAAGGATCGTCTCAATGTCATCGCGAAAGCCCATGTCCAGCATCTCATCTGCCTCATCGAGGATCAGGATTTTCACATCAGAGAGCTTCATGGTGTGCCTTCTCATGTGGTCCATAACTCTTCCGGGCGTACCGACAACTATCTGAACGCCCGATGAAAGAGCCCGTATCTGCCTCGATATGTCCTGTCCGCCGTAAACTGCAAGGACCCTGATTCCCGACATATACTTGGCAAAATCCCTGATGTCTTCAGCAGCCTGCATTGCAAGCTCCCTTGTAGGGCACAGGATAACCGCCTGAAGGTGCCTGTTTGACGGGTCGATCTTCTGCAGGATTGGGATCCCGAATGCCGCCGTCTTGCCGGTTCCTGTCTGGGCCTGTCCGATGATGTCTCTTCCCTCCATCATCACAGGGATCGCAGCCTCCTGGATGGGCGACATATACTCAAATCCCATCTCTGTAACTGCTCTTATGATTCTCTCATCAAGTCCGGAGTCCGGGTAGCTTACCTTTCCCTCTCCGTCGCTTATCTTTCCAAAATCTGTATCTTTCTTCATAAAACTCCTAAAAACATATCCCTCTAAATCTTTTTCAGAACGGTCCGCTCATGACATCCTTGTTCTTGATAAGGTAGTCTGCAAGTGACACAATGGTGAGAACAAGCGCTATCCACTTGATCACCTGCGTGATGAGAGGAAGCGGTGCGATCTCCGGATTGGCGATCATGAGGATCACCATGATCATCTGGAAGGTTGTCTTGAACTTGCCCCAGTAGCTTGCGGCGATAACTCTTCCGTTGTCCGCAGCGATGAGCCTGAAGCCGCTGATGATAAACTCTCTGGCAATGATGACAATTACTATCCACGCCTCTATCCTGTCCAGCTCAATTAACCCTATCATTGCGCTGCAGACAAGGAGCTTGTCAGCCAGAGGATCCATGAATTTCCCAAAGTCCGTAACGAGGTTGTACTTCCTTGCAATCTTGCCGTCAAGCAGGTCTGTCAGCGATGCAACGATGAAAATTGCTAGTGCCACCCACTTAAATGCGGGGTTCATCGCATCATTTAAAAGAAAGAAAACAAAGAAAGGTATCAGTACTACTCTGCATACAGTAAGCTTATTCGGTAAATTCATCTCTCAGCTCTCCTATCAAATCGTATTCGTTTGAACCTGTGACAAGCACCTTTACATAGTCGCCTGTCATGAGCTCTCTCTTTACTCCTGTTATAAAAAGATATCCGTCGATATCAGGAGCATCCTTGTAAGTCCTGCCCACGTAGGTCAGTGTGTCGGACTCATTATCGTCAATCCGTCCCTCTATGACAGCCAAAAGCTCTCTTCCTACCATCCTGCCGGCAGCTTCAAATGCAATTTCCTGCTGAAGACGCATGAGCTTGTTGCGCCTTGCCTTCTTGGTCCTCTCACTTACCTGGTCCGGCATTGTCGCAGCAGGAGTATCCTCCTCCTGAGAGTAGGTAAATACTCCGAGCCTGTCAAACTTAAGATCCCTTACGAGCTCATAGGTCTGTCTGTGATCTTTGGCGCTCTCACCCGGAAAACCGCTTATCAGCGTCGTCCTGATGCAGACATCGGGGATATTCTCCCTTAGCTTTTGTACGAGCTGCCTTATCTCTTTGTTGCTTGTCTTTCTCCCCATGCGCCTTAGTACTTCATCCGAACCTGACTGGATAGGGATATCGAGATAGTGGCATATCTTCGGCTCGCTCCTGATGCAGTCTATGAGTTCATCCGTTATCTCCTCGGGATAACAGTAGAGGACTCTTATCCACCGCAGCTTCTCAATCTCACATAATCTGTGAAGGAGCTCAGGCAGGCGCTTCTTTCCATAGAGATCGACGCCGTAGAGCGTAGTCTCCTGTGCGACAACCAGAAGCTCAGTGACCCCGTTTTCTGCAAGGTCACCGGCCTCCCTTAAAAGATCCTCCATCGGGATGCTGCGGTATCTTCCGCGGACCCTGGGGATGATGCAGTAGGTACAGTGCTTGTCGCACCCCTCGGCAATCTTGAGGTAATTGTAGAGCCCTCCTGTCGTCAGGATTCTCTTTTGCCCTCCGACAGGCGCCTT
>JAFUYO010000025.1 GCA_017470505.1 Butyrivibrio sp.
CGACAGGCGCCTTGTCCACATCGTCGAAATAGTTTTTGTGGGAAAAGAGCTCATTCCTTGCGATTGTCTCATCCAGCGCATCGACGATCTTTTCGGTCGCAGTGACTCCAAGGACCTCGTCAACCTCAGGGATCTCTTTCTGGATTTCCTCCCTGTAGCGCTCAGCAAGGCACCCTGTGACGATCAGGGCCTTCAGCCGGCCGCTCTTTCGCCTCTCTGCGAGCTCCAGAATGGTATTTATGCTCTCTTCTTTGGCATCACCAATAAAGCAGCAGGTGTTAACCACTGCTGCCCCGGCCTCTTCTTCATCATCTGTAAAGCTGTGACCCCGGCTATGCAGCATACCAAGCATAACCTCAGTATCAACTCTGTTTTTATCACACCCCAGTGAAACAAATAGAATATTCATAAATTACTCGTCTGAAGGCTCTGAATCCTCTGCCTCTTCATCCTCAGCATCTTCTTCTGCCTCGGCCTCTGCAAGAAGCGCCTCTTTCTCCTCATCGGTAAGGATACGAAGCTGAGCCTGATTCATCTCATCAACTGCAATAGAGAGGGGTTTCTGCTTGTCCTTGACCCTGACAAGAGGCTCGTCGCCTGCGATTATCTGCCTTGCTCTCTTCGCAGTAGCCATAACCACTGAATATCTGGAGTTGATGACAGGCTGCTCGCCCTCCTCAACTTCCTTGTTTACTACGTTCATAAGATCTACATAAGAAGGATGTATCATTAATTTTATTCCTTTCCTGCGGCATTGCCGCAATTACAAGCTAAACAGTAACATTATAACTCATTAAGCTCTTTTCTGATAGTGTTTATAAAATCAAGATTTCTGGACGGTGCGTTGTGCGCTGCGTCTATTATCTCATGGACCCTGATCACACACTCATCCAGATCATCATTGATGACGATGTAATCGTAGTTCTCTATCCCGACAGCTTCCTCACGGGCTCTTTTTAATCTCTCATCAATCACCTGAGAAGACTCCGTTCCCCTGCCTGTGAGCCTCTTTTTCAGCTCTTTGGCTGATGGCGGCATCACGAATAAAAGAACCGCATCCCCGTACTGCTTCTTTATCTGAAGTGCTCCCTGGATCTCGATCTCCAAAATGACATCCTTGCCCTCCTTAAGCTTGTCCTCGACAAACTTCCTGGGGGTTCCGTAGTAGTGGTCCACGTACCCTGCGTGCTCTATAAGGCCGTCCTCGGCTATTAGCTTTTCAAACTCCTCGTTGCTGACAAAAAAGTACTCTCTTCCGTTGACCTCACCAGGCCTGGGGTCCCTCGTGGTCGCCGAAACCGAGAGGGCATACCTGTCGTACCTTCCGGTGAGCTCCTTCATTATAGTACCTTTGCCTGCACCGGAAAAGCCCGATACAACTATTATGATTCCTTTGTTAGATGTCATCCGCACTTCCACCTGATGAATGATTAAATTACGAGTGATATACGGATTGCTCCGCTTCGCTCCCGCAATCCTACAGGTATTCGGAATCCGCACTACCGTGCTACTTCCTCATACCTGTTCGGTCCTCAAGGTCATAAGTTCGCTTATGCAAGCATGCGAACTTATGACTTTGAGTCCCTATATCACTCTATGTTCTGTATCTGTTCTCTTACCTTTTCTATATCTGTCTTGAGGGCGATGCCTCTGTCGGAGACCTTGAGGTCTGTGGACTTTGAGAGGATCGTGTTGGCTTCCCTGTTCATCTCCTGGGCGAGGAAGTCCAGCTTTCTCCCGATGCCGTCCTTGTCATCTCCCGTCAAAAGAGCCTGCCTTGTTGCGAGGATGTGACTGCGCAGCCTTGTGAGCTCCTCATCCACGCAGATCTTGTCTGCGTAGAGGGTAACCTCCATGGCAAGGCGGTTCTCATCCACCTGCTTGTCCTCCAAAAGGTCTTGGATCTTCTCGCGGAGCCTTGTCTTGTACTCGTTTATGATCTCAGGAGAGCGCTGTTCAATGTACTCCACATTTGTGAGCATGCCGTCAAGCTTCTCTGTGAGGTCGGATGAGAGGAACTCTCCCTCCCTCTGCCTCGATAACAGGAACTGCCTTCCGGCTTCGTCCACGGCTTTTTTGAGGCCGCTAAAGACTACTTCCTCGTCAAGCTCCTCTTCCTCCATGGTGAACACCTCCGGGAATCTGGACAAAAGAGATACCCTCACGTCGTTGTCCAGCCCGAAATCCTCTGACATCTCCTGCAGATACTTAAGGTACTCCCCGGCAATTGCCTTGTTGTACTTAACCTTCGTCTCGGATTCGGAAAAATCCTCGTAGCTGATAAACACATCAACCTTGCCGCGCTTCATGTATCTCTTGAGCTGTGACCTGATGTCCGACTCAAAAGCATTAAACTTCTTGGGCATCTTGATGTTGATGTCAAGATATCGGTTGTTGACAGACTTAAGTTCCACGGTGTACTTGCGCTCACCCTCCGTGACCTCACTCCTGCCAAACCCTGTCATACTGCAGACCATAAGAAAGCCTCCCTGTTCCCTGGTACATATTTACGCAAACTATAGTATACCACAATTCTGAGTTCGAAAACACCTTGTATTTTTGTCAGCTCGTTACTGACTGAATAGTAACGTCAGCTCATCATACCTCACCTCCACCATTCTCCTCATCCGGGTCGGGCTCCGGCTTAAAGAGCGAGAGGCAGATGTGGACTTCTTTGCCGTTGAAGGAGCAGGTGTACGTGTTTTGGGCAACATTATCAGTGCCCTCCTCAAGGGGCTGGATCTGGTGCCTTCTTGCGTAGGACTTCATCCTGCCGGGTGAGATCAGTACGGGCTTACATGTCTGATTTGTCTTTTTGCTGACTGAGCTGTAGAGATTGATGAACTTCTTAAGTTCGATTCGCAGATCGTCCCTGCTGTCCTTTCTTTCTGAGAGCTCGTCAGAGTCCATGTTCGGCTCCTCAACCACAGCGTGGTTGATCTGATTTCTGAGGTTCCCTATCCTGTAATAGCCAAGTAACAGCTCAAAGAGCATATCATCATTGCCAAGGTCGGAGTAGGCGGGAAGAACTCCGTCAGCCTTGCCGTGCAGGGCGTCGATCTTGAGCCTTGCAAAGTCGCGGGCTATTGAGTCGGGCTTCTGCCTGAAATCAAGAAATGACCTTCCGTAGGATTTGATGAAGTAGTGCTCAGTATCCTCAAAAGCCCAGCGCATCTTGGACGACTCATTCCAGTACAGATAGTTCCACTCCTTCATGAGAGCGCAGATATCATCTTCGGAACGGGCATAATAATATATTCCGCGCTTTACCATATCGCCCGGGACCTTGGACTCAATGATAGTAAGGGTCTGCTGCAGCAGCTCTTTTCGAAGGCTCCATTTCAAAAGTTCCGGGATGAACTGATCGTCCGCTAAAAGAAGCGCACCGTAATCGGAAATGATCGCATTAACAGTGATCTGCATGTAGATGCTGCGGTCTTCAGGCTTTGTGCGGGGATTGCGAATGGTATTGCGAATAACGTTTATCCCGCAGGCTATCAAATCGACATTGCAGAGCGTGATGCCCTCATCAACGCAGTCCATCCCGTAAAAGAGCCTGTCGGCATCCGGATCATCGAGGTCAAAGGAGTTCCAGAAGGTCTTTAAGATGTCCACTTTGCCGTAATTAAGGAACATGTCAAGACCGGTGATCAGTTTGTGGATCTCATAATTTCTGATGACGTTGGATACCTTGCCAAAAAACTTTCCAAAAGGCATATTGGAACTGATGAGTCCGCGTACATTGCACTTGTAATCAGACTTGTTATTCATGAGAAGGAACGTGGATATAAGAGTGTTTCCGTCAATTGTGCCCATTCCCTGAACATCCATGTAGAGATTGATATCATTCCTGCCATCTCCTACCGTCCGGCTGACAATCAGATTAATAGTGTCTATTGACAGTGTCGATTCCGAAGGTATTGAGACAAACCGCATGAGTACGTCCTTCTCCCTGTCAATCATGTGCATCTTGTAATAAGAATCCATCTGATGATAAACCTGGTGCTTGACCCATCTCTTTTCATCCGGGGAGAGTTTGTTTAAGAGAACGTTCACAAATGTGTTCTCAAATACGGGGTCAGAGGTGAGTCTTGAAAAGAATTCCAGCGCATTAAGTCCACTTGCGTATCCGGCTTTAAAATCAGAAATCTCATCTGTCAGCTCTTTTTGCCGGCCCAAAGGAACAGCCTCACCTATGTCGATGATTTCAAAATCCAGCTGCTCTATAAACTCCACGATCCTGTAATTGACAAAATTATACTCGTCGGTGGTGTCGATATTGCTTATTCCTGTCACTTCAAGATCTGTTATCGAAAAGACGCGCTCTTCTCCCGTCGGAACAGTATTGCTCGTTCCGATCATCACAATCTCGTCGATATCATGCTGTGAGAGCATGTACTTGATTCCGGCCTCTGCAATTGATATCCCCGTCGTACAGGAAGACGCCCCGTTTGGCGTCTCGCACATGTAGTAGCCCACATCAAGCCTGTTCTTTGTTTCGGATATAGTTGTGAAAATTGTTCTTCGCCTGCTTCATGAATTTCTCCGTCAAACTAATTTCTTTGGAAAAAAAGACAACCATCGGAGTAATCCGATGGTTCCCTTAATTAAACGCGTATATGCGGGTGACTGTACGTGCGTTCGTGTACGAGACGATTCGTGCGTATAAACGTTTGCGCGTCTATTCGTGTACGAGTGCGTATTCGTGCGTTCGTTCGCGTATGTATACGGTCGCGTATGCATATATATGTGCGTTTATAACTATGTGATAAGATAAATAATAAACCGGTTTTGCCCTGTTGTCTACCCGTTCCAGATGATTTTAGAATTCTTTAAGAATTCTGAGATTACCCGTATCAAAGGCAGCTTGCGTATGCAGCCTCTGCCCCGTCTGTGTGGATCTTCTTGAGGTCAGCTGTAACTGCATCTGTGAGACCGTCGATCTTGTTAAGGTCCTGATCCCACATCTTCTCGTTTCCAAGAACAGCCTTTACAAGCTCCTCCTCGGAAGCGCCCTTGTGATCATAGAAGAACTCAAGTGCCCATCTGTCATCACTCACAGTGTAGGTGTTGCCCTTAGGTCTCTTGCAGATGAGCCCCTTGTCGTTAAGCTCCTGGATGTCATTTGAATAGAAAGCGATGTAAGCTGCAAGTGACATTGTCAGGCATACAGGGAGCTTGCCGTTCTTGTCGATGTACTGAAGGAATGAAGGCATATTCCTCGCCTTCCACTTACTTGTTGAGTTGAGTGAAATGCTCATGAGCTCGTGGTTAACGAAAGGATTGTTGAATCTGTCCTTAACTGCTGCTGCGAACTGATTGAGATCGTTCTCATCGAGGTGGTCAACAAGTGTGGGGATAACCTCCTCATTCAGCATCTTGTTCATGAAGCCTGCAATTGTAGCGTTCTGCATGCAGTCGCGAACGATGTCCTGTCCCGAGAGGTAAGCGCCGAGCACAAATCCTGTGTGTGCTCCGTTGAGGATACGAACCTTGCGGTGCTTGTAAGGCATAACATCGGGAACAACGTGAACGTTGACACCTGCCTTCTTGAAAGGAAGTCTGTCCTCAAGTCCGTCAGGTCCCTCGATGATCCATACGCCGAAGATCTCTCCGACATCGATGAGCTCATCGTGATATCCGTTCTCAGCCTCAAGCTTCTCAACTTCCTTGGGATCACGGATTCTTCCGGGAACGATCCTGTCAACGAGTGTTGAGCAGAAAATATTGTCGTTATTTACATAATCCTTGAAGCCATCCTCAAGCTTCCACTGGTCAATGTACTGGTTGACGCACTTTAAAAGCTCTTTTCCGTTGTTGTCTATGAGCTCGCAGGAAAGAACAACTACGCCCTTCTTGCCTGCCTTGTATCTTCTGTAGAGAACCTGTGTGAGCTTTCCGGGGAAACTGCTTGCAGGCTGATCGTCAAAATTGCAGGAAGGATCATAAGCGATACCTGCCTCTGTTGTGTTGGATGCGATGATGTCGAGGTCGTCGCTCTCAGCAATTGCCATCATCTTGTCGAAATCTGCCTTGTCATAGGGATTGAGGCAGCATGCACATGAAGAGATAACTCTCTTGGCATCAACCTTCTCTCCGTTCTCACTTCCGCGAAGGTAGAGTGTGTAGAGACCCTCCTGCTTGTTAACAAGTTCTGTGAGTCCCTGTGAGATAGGCTGAACAAGTGCAACCTTGCCGTTAAATCCTGCCTTCTCATTCGCGATATCAAAGAAGTAGTCAACGAAGGCTCTCATGAAGTTGCCCTCGCCAAACTGAAGCACCCTTACAGGTGCATCCTTAAGTACGTAACCCTTGTAACCCGATTTTTCCAGTACATCATAGTTTAATAAATCCATTCCCGTTCGCCTCCTGAAATCATGTAAATGCTTACAAAATTTTTTTGAAGAAATATCTTATGTAATCAGTTATAACATGAAATGTAAGCGTTTACAATAGCATTTTTTTGTCTACTGCAAAAAAGATTAAAGCTGATAAAAGCCTATCTTCTTGTAGACCTTGCGAAGGGTCTTGTTTGCGATGTAAGATGCCTTCTCTGCGCCCTCTTTGTAGATGCCCTCGAGATAAGTCTTGTCGGCAATCAGACGTTTTGCCTCCTCGCGGATGGGATTAAGTGCCTCTACGACAGCCTCTCCCACTGCCGGCTTGAATGCGCCGTAGCCCTGGCCCTCGAACTCCTTCTCAATCTCATCGAAGGTCTTGCCTGTGATCGTCGAGTAGATGTTCATGAGATTAGCAACGCCCGGCTTGTTCTCTTTGTCGTAATGAACGCATCTCTCGGTGTCTGAGTCTGTCACTGCCCTCTTGAACTTCTTTCTGATAACATCGGGCTCATCCATGAGGAATACGCAGCCGTTGGGGTCGGACTTACTCATCTTGGAGCCGGGAGTTGTGAGGCCGTAGATCCTTGCGCCCGTCTTGGCGATGTAGGGCTCTGGGATCCTGAACACCTCGCCGTAGATGTTATTGAATCTCTCGGCGATATTCCTTGTGAGCTCAACGTGCTGCTTCTGATCCTCCCCGACCGGAACGAAGTGTGGCTGGTACAGCAGAATATCCGCAGCCATCAGGGAAGGATATGTGAAGAGTCCCGCGTTTATATTGTCCTTGTGCTTCTCGGACTTGTCCTTGAACTGGGTCATCCTCGAGAGCTCGCCAAACATGGTGTAGCAGTCGAGAACCCAACCGAGCTGCGCATGTGCCGGGACATGGGACTGCAGAAAAAGAGTGTTCTTCTCAGGGTCAAGTCCGCATGCGATATAGAGAGCCAGCATCTCGAGCGAGCGGCGCCGCAGTTCCTTCGGCTCCTGTCTGACCGTTATGGTGTGCATATCAGCCATAAAGTAGTAGCACTCAAATTCATTTACCCTGTCGGCCCAGTTCTTGATGGCGCCCAGGTAATTACCCAGATGTAAATCTCCGCTCGGCTGTATGCCGGAGAGCATTATTTTCTTTTCTTCATCAGCCATTACATGTATCCTCCACAATTAGAACGGGGCAAGAGTCCGACTCGGTGGGCCAGCACGGCAAACTGCACAATTTTTGCTCATGTTAAACCAAGCACTCCATCGAGCCCATAGCATCAATCTCTGCGTGCATAGGCACTTGAGATTGATTGGTCTCGACTCCGTGGTTTAAAAATCGCAAAAACTTGTGCACCTTTGCCTTGCTTGCCCACCGAGTCGGACTCTTGCCCCTGTCATCATATGTATTTAATATATCAATAAATAACTGCATCAGCAAGAAACAAATTGACGTGCCTGTGTTATACTGGTTAAAATTGTTACAATTCAGATGTCAGCCAGGCGGACGTAAACGTACATCTGCACGGTATGCACTTGCTATGCATTGGCTGACGTTTGAATTGTAACTCGGTGCAGCAATGACAGTTTTCTCTATATTGTGTTACCAAATAAAATTTGACCCCTAAAACGCCATTTCAAGGATCAAAATAAAAATCAAAACTCATATAGTGAAAATCGGGCCTAAAAAAGCCTGAAAAAACGAGCCAAAAGGGTCAAATTTTAAACGAAATCCTCATATAGAGAAAATGTTACAATTCCGTTGCCAGCCTATGCAGGGCAGATGTACGTTTACGCCCGCTTGCTGACAACTGAATTGTAACTTAAAATTCAGTTATCAGCCAAGGCAGAATTGTAAAGATGTCAGGGTCAAAAGTCCGACTCGGACTTTTGACCCGATTATCATTGTAAACAGAACATATAACAACAAGAAAAGAGATTTGAAGAATGGCATTTGATGGAATAACCGTTGCAAATTTGAAAAGAGACTTTGAGCGTCTCTTAACAGGCGGAAGGATATATAAGATTGCCCAGACTGAGAGCGATGAGCTCTTTATAACCGTGAAGCTATCTTATGAGACGGCTGACGAATATGGCATCAAACAGACAAGGCTCGTCCTGTCGTCCGATGCGACTCTCCCGCTCGCATATCTTACGGATGAGTCCAAGGCATCGCCCATGACAGCCCCGAACTTCTGTATGCTGCTACGAAAGCACATCCAGAACGGGCGCATAGTATCTGTTACTCAGCCCGGAGGCCTCGAGAGGATAATCCGCTTTGAAGTTGAGCACCTCGACGAGATGGGCGATCTGCGCCACAAGGTCCTCATCATAGAGCTCATGGGCAAGTACAGCAACATCATCTTTACCGATGAAAATGATGTGATAATAGATGCCATCAAACACATCCCGGCATCTGTCAGCTCAGTCAGGGAGGTACTCCCGGGCCGCACCTACTTCATTCCCGGGCAGGATAAGGTAAGCCCACTTAGCACAAGCGCCGACGAGTTCTCATCTCTCGTGCTCTCAAAACCCATGCCCTCGTATAAGGCAATCTATTCAAGCTACACAGGGCTCTCCCCCATCATCGCCCAGGAGATGTGCGCTCGTGCAGGGATCGATGCCGACAAGGGAGCATCCTCACTCGACACCAAGGAGTCGATATCGCTCTACAGAGCCTTTGACGAGGTGATAAGCGATGTAAAAAGCGGCAATTTCAGCCCCGCCATATATTATGAGGACGGTGCACCAAAGGAGTACTCCTCCATACCACTTACCATCTACGGGAATAATCCTGAAAACATACGCAACATGCCCGACATCTCATCCCTTATCGAAGCCTACTACTCAGAGAAAAATGTCGTGACAAGGATACGCCAGAAGTCATCTGACCTTAGAAGGATAGTCCAGACTGCCCTTGAGCGCAATGTCCGCAAGTACGACATGCAGATGAAGCAGATGGCAGACTCGGAGAAAAAGGACAAGTACCGGGTGTGGGGAGAGCTTTTAAACACCTACGGCTACAGTGCAGCTGAGGGCGACAAGTCCATAACCGTCAACGATTACTACACGGGAAAAGACATTTCGATTCCCCTGGATCCTACCCTCTCAGCCAGCCAGAATGCCAAAAAGTACTTTGACAGATACACGAAGCTAAAGAGAACAGCGATGGCACTTGAGGAGCAGATGAAGGAGGTCTCAGAGTCAATTGAGCAGCTCGAGTCGATTGCCACTGCCCTCGACATCGCCAAGAAGGAGGAGGACCTCATTCAGATACGGCAGGAACTCTCGGAGAGCGGATACATCAAATCCCACCCCCAGGGAAAGGGTCGCAGGGAAAAGATAAAGAGCCAGCCCTTCCACTACCTCTCAAGCGACGGCTTTGACATCTTTGTCGGTAAAAACAATTTCCAGAACGACGAGCTGACCTTTAAGATGGCAAACGGCGGCGACTGGTGGTTCCACGCCAAGAAGATCCCGGGCTCACACGTAGTTCTGTTAACAGGTGGCAGGGACGTCCCGGACCGCGCCTTTGAGGAGGCCGCTGCCCTCGCCGCCTTCTACTCCAAGGGAAAGAACCAGGAGAAGGTCGAGATCGACTATCTAAGGCGCAAGGACGTCAAAAAACCAAGCGGCGCAAAGCCCGGATTCGTCGTGTATTACACCAACTACTCCATGGCAATTGCGCCGGATATCTCTTCTATTAAACTGATCAGTGACTGACCTTTACATCACAATCGTTCCTGATTTGGAGATTGAGAAATAGAAGGTGGCCTTTCCTCCGTATTTGTAAGTTGCGGTCTTATCATTGCGCTTTAGCGTGATTGTAAACGAGCCGCCCTTCTTTCCTGTGCCGATTGCGGTATTATCGCCGTACTCCACGGTGAAATCATCAGGCGTAAGCTCTGTTCCGTCCTTGAGCGTAACGCTCACAACTCCGTCGCCGGCTTTTTTGTCAAATCTGATCTGGCTGCCGGTGAAGGTAAAGGACGTGCTGTTGTCCATAGGGAAGCTGTACTCCTGCCCGTTCACCTTTACCCTGGCGCCGACAATTGATGCCGTGCTGTCATAAACAGTGTAGTCCTCGGCAATCTTAACATTGCTGAAGTCATACCCTGTTATCATCTTTGGCTTGGTGTTGGATACGACAACTGAATATCTGTTACTTCCGTTCTCAGTAAGAGTCAGCTTGTACTGGCTCTTATTTATTTTTGCAAGAGCCTTATTGCCGTTCTTGTCGCAATAGACCTGATACAGCTCGATCTTCGGACTTACGGATCCTTTTGCAGGCTTTGATACAGGCTCGTATGTGGCAAAAAAGCTGTTCGTGTCGGACTGCTTTATATAAGGCGTCAACTTGCCGTATTCGTAGCTGTAGCTGTCTTTACTAAGGACAGGTATTGTTATGTCTTTTACATCTATGCCTTCTACAGCGTAAGTGATCTTATCGGATTTTCCCGTGAATACCTTCCCGTCTCCTGTTATATAGAGCCCTGCGCTGTTGCCGGTCTTGGTATTATTGGAGACCGTTATCGTGATTTTGACATATGTAGGATCCGCTGTCATCCCGTAATAATAGTCATCTATGTAAAATGACTGTCCATTATATTCAAGATCCCCGAGATTATTGGTAACGCCGTTAAGAGTCACTTTTATGTTTTTGGGCAGAGCCCCTCCTGCATTATAATCAGCGGCGTCACAGGTCACACTGAGGATTCCTGCTTTCATCGCTTCCTTGGTTGTGATACCTGTTCTCTTGAAGTTTACTTTTGCGACATAGTCGTGATCAACTCCCGGCCCAATCGGGAGAACTTCCATCTCATATGTCCCCGGGTTTTTATTTTCACCGTCGCGCATTACAAACACTGTATCAGCAGGCAGCATTGATTCCTTAATATCGGTATAATTTGACGAGTAATATGTACCGCTTTCTGATTTAAAACTCAGTACTGAATCCGGACTCTTAACCGATACCTTTGCGCTGCGACTCAACGTGTATTTGTAGCTGCTGCTGTTATCTCCCGTGTATTTAAGGGAAGAAGTTTTAAATTTAAACCATCCGGAGCTTATTGTCACGCCCTTTATCCTGACGCTCTTTGCCTTCTTGCTTCCAAAAATGCCGTTGCTGTTACCGTTTATTGCAGTTATTGTCACATCGTATTTATTTGCGAGATTGATCTTCGCATTGTTTCCTGCACTTCCCGAGTAAACTTCATAGGCAGTTGATGAGTAGTACATTCCGGTGCTTTTATTTTTGCCGGAGATGTACCTGAAGTCAGCTCCGTCAAATGTCACATAGTAGTCAACTCCCTCAGTGAGAACCCTCTTGTCGCTCCCTGATCCTACAGTGACCTTTATGCCAAAATCATCAGCTGTATAGAACTTGCCATATTTGTAATTCAGCTGGGTCTTTTTTACAGTGATGCTGGCATTTGCAAGGTCCTGGGATGCATCGCCTATGACTATGAACTGGCAGGCTCTGATGTCCGTTCCGACGTAGGAGCACACTGCAGGGTTTGGCGTTCCGTCGCTTCCGTCGTTGAACACCTGTGTGTAGGTCTGTCCAAAGGCTGTTCCGCAGAAGTTTCCTTTTCCCCTTACGGTGTAGAGATACTTTCCTTCCTCACTTATATTGTTCGGATTGGAATCGGCACATTCATTCCACATATCGTTTTTGTAGATATAAAGCTTTGGCTCGTAGTCAGTTCCGGCTTTAAGTGTATACGTCTTCTGCACATATTTTTTTCCTGTGTAATACCATTTATTCCAGATTACTTTTGGAGAAAAAGAGCCGCTTATTTTGCCGTTTGATTTCAGAACATAGCTGTTTTTCAGACCTGAAATCTGTGCAACGGGAGAATCTCCTAAGTCATCAGGCAGAATGTCGAAGTAAACCGTTGCAGAAAAACCATTATAGGCACCTGTTCCCGTTATGACGGCGTAAGGTCTCTTTGCATCATCTGCTCCCGCAGTATATACAGGCTCGTACTTCCCCTCATTCGTCATATAAAGAGATGCGTTTTTGTTGTTCTTGTATGTGACCTTGTAGTCTGTTCCGTAGCGCAGATATGTAACTTCATCGTCATCTGCAACATACTTTACGACAAAATCAAGATCCGGGTTCTGACTCTGGGATTCCGACGCATCTGCAGCTACGTGATTTCTTCCGTCGTAAACTACTGCAGGCACCGCCTCAATATAGACATTTTCAGAGGCCTTTCTGCTGAGCCTGGCAGTCAGGTAATAATCAGACTTTTTCAGGATATTATAGACTTCAGGTTCGTCATAATCCACCCGGCAAAAATCAGCATCAAGGTAAATTGCGCTTCCGATATCGGAGATTGCATCCTTTGCGGCGAGCCAACCGGTTATCACATCGCCTCTATCGGTGTTGAGAATTCCGCCCATTGATGAGACCTCTGAAGTCTTGCCAAGAGTGGCAAGAAGGTTCGGAATTGTGTAATTGTCCGTTATCTTCGTCTGGTCTATTTCGTAGACGAGCTCTTTTGTAAGGCCGTCATTCTTGGCTGCAAAAGTTATCGTGTAGATGGTCTCACCGACATAGACAGAGCCAAGGAGGGCAAAAGATACCTCGTAGTTACCGGACATCTCCTCTGCCTCGTCAAAGAGAACCGGAACCTCCTGATAGCCTATCTCCTCAAAATCGATGTCGGACACATCGATGGTTACATCGCCATCAAGCAGCGCTCCTGGAGCAATCTCGTCGTCGCTCTCCCTTACAAATGAGGATACGCCCTCTGCGTTTGTCCCGTTTTCAACCACCTCGACGCTCATAAACGAAATAGCTTCTTCCCTGTCAAAGACAAGCTTGTCGTCCTCTATTACGCTCTTTTCGTTGATGGCTGACTCCTCCGGAACTTCAAACGTAACGAGCACCTTTCGCTTTTCCATCACAAAGTCTGATGTGGCAAATGCATCCTTATGCCCCGGTGCCGAAGCCTTTACGATGGCTGTCACCTCTGTCCCCGCGGGGATTTCAGAGAGGTCCTCGCTCTTTATAGCATCAAAAGCTTCAGCTGAAATATCGATATCTTCATCGCCCGTGACAAACTTATACGACGTTGTAAACTCGTTCCCAGACTCCGTGACTTTCCCGTCGCTGTCGGGAACAAACTTCCCCCCGTCAACAACATATACGGGCTTAAAAATCTTATCGAGAGCTCCGCCTATGTTATCCCCGCTCTCCCCGTACATCACGGTGACGCTTTCCTCTGTAAGGGTAACTTCAGGCAAAGCCTCATCTTCAACTGACAGAGTCGCATTCTCCTCTGTCTCCTCGACAATCATCTCTTCATCCGCAATTATTTCAGAAGTCACATCCTCATTTTCTATGTCTGCATCGGTCCCGGCATTTTCCGTTTTGCCATCATCGCTGCCACTGTTATCTTCTGCTGCTTTGTCAGCGTCATCACCTGTATTTTCCGGATTACCATCCTGTGCGCTGCCACTATTATCTCCTGCTGCTTTGTCAGCGTCTTCCCCGGTATTTTCTGTATTATCAACCTGCGTGCTGCCACTATCATTTTCTGAAGCAGTATCCGCGCTTTCACCGGCATTCTTGTTTTTGTCGCCCTCAGAACTTATATCAGCGATGTTTTCCAGGTTGTTCCTGCCGGAATCGTCACCTGTATCTTCACCGCTGCCTTCTGTTTCCGGTGTCACGTTTCCGCTTTCTTCTGAAAGTTCTGACTGACTTTCTGCTGCATACGCCGTCAGGTTTCCCATAGGCGCGCTGCTCACGCTAATCGTAACCGCAAGCAAAAGTGATGCCATTTTTCTAATCTTCATAGTCCCTCCCATTAGTTTTTTATTTCAGCCCCACACACAAAAAAGGCTGTTTTCATACTTAATGACAAGTATAACATAACAGCCCGTTCACTTCCTCTATTTTCTCTATCTCGTCAGGTCTTTTACCCATTTATATTTGTTGATCCTCGCCATAACCCATGGGATCTTGCCGACTTCGTCCACGCAGGTGCAGGAGTACACGACGAGCACCGGCCAGTGGAACACAAAAGCTCCCAGAAGTGCCAGCGGGATTGCAATCAACCACATCGCAACGATGAGACTGTAAAAGTCAAAGATCGTATCTCCGCCCCCGTCCAGTATTCCGTTGATGCACACAGTGTTTACGCATCTTCCGATCATGTACACGGACATGATAACCATCATGCCGATGAGATACCCCCTTGCCCTGTCACTTAAGAGCACGCCGTTTACCACAAGCGGTGTGACAGCAAGGACAATTCCGGTTGAGATAAAGCCTATTACAAAAGAGATGTTCCTGAGCCTGAGACCATATTTCTTCCCGTTATCAAGTCTTCCCGCTCCGAGTTCATTACCGACAATGATACCCGCTGCGCTTCCTATACCGTTGCACATGCAGCATACAAGGTCCCTGACAACCGCTGCAACCGAATTGGCAGCTGCGGCATCCACTCCCATGTGTCCCATAATCGCGGTGTAGGATGTAAAGCCGACTCCCCAGCAGAGCGCTCCGCCCATAAGAGGCAGACACTGCCCGGCAAAGTCTTTTATGAGAACAGCAGGGACAGTGAAAAATCTCGTAAGTGAAGGTCTAATAAAGCCCGTCTTCATCGATATGAAAAGGCAGAGAAAAAGCTCGCACACTCTTGCAATTGTCGTTGCCGTTGCAGCGCCTGCTGCCTCCATTTTGGGAATTCCCATAAATCCAAAGATAAAAACAAGGTTCAGCACAATATTGATCACAACAGCCGCAGAGCTGATAAATGCCCCTGCCCTCACCTGTTCTGTGACCTTCATGATTGTGAGGTAGCACTGCGATACCCCGGTTATGAGATACGACCAGCCTGCTATCCTGAGGTACCTGCTTCCTATCTCTATCAGCTGGCGGTCTCCTGCGAAAATGTTCATGAGAAGCCCGGGATATAACTCGCACAGCAAAAAGAAAAGGAGCGATACAAGGCCGCAGAACCACAGCATCAGATTAAAAATATTCTCAAGCGTCCTTCTGTCGCCCTTCCCCCAGTACTGGGCTCCCAGTATCGCCCCGGCAGCCGTCGCAGATGAGAGGAACATATTCTGGACAAACTGGATCTGTGTGGCAAGTGATACCGCCGTCATCTGCTCCTGGGAAACTCGCCCCAGCATCAGAGCATCTGCCGCAGCTACAAGCGCAAGCATCAGTGACTGAAGTGCTATCGGAAGCGCTATCCTGATTAAATTCCGGTAGAAAAGCCTGTTTTCAGCATTCATTTTTCTTTAGTCCTTGCGCGCAGGAGGCATACTATAGTCACGGGGAATGGTTATATTATTCTCATCCAGAAAAACCTTGAATTCCCGCAGGAAAGCTCTCTTCGTTCTCGACCTCATGTAACCGATGGAATAGAGATTAAATCTGATCGTTATCGCAAAAGGTGACAGGTTTTCAACTCCCCTGTACCTCGGCACTCTTACGAGCCCCTCAACTTTTTCGAGCATCTCCGGGAGTCTCTCGTCGAGCTTTTTCTCAAATTCTACAATATCGGTATCGATCGGGATGTTGATATCCACTGTAGTCCTGTGTATCTCACCGGACTGGTTGATGACACCCCTGATATCTGAATTGTTGATAATGGTTGTGTCCGCGAACTTCACAAGCTTTGTTGTTCTAAGTCCAATCTCCGTAACTATCCCCATTTTCCCGCCGATATTTACAAAATCGCCAACATCAAACACCCTCTCAAACAAGAGGAAGAAGCCCGATAAAATATCCGCAGTGATATCCTTGGCACCGAAACCTACAACCACCGTGAGGATACCTGCCGATGCAAGGAGGGTCGAGGCGTTGATTCCGAACCTTGAGAGTGCGAAAAAGACAACCGCCACTGCTCCGATATATTTAAGCGACCCTCTTATCAGAAGGCACACAGTCTCCCCTCTGTAGTCGGAGACCCTTGCTATGTGGTACAAAACTCTCCTCGCCAGTTTGTTGAACAGTATCACTATCACAACGGCAAAAAGACTCAGAGTGATGGAAAAGATATTTATACCGTAATTCCAATCTCCGTTGACGGCATATGAAAGCGTCTGACTAAGCTCCGTATAGATTCCAAAATTCTCCATTATCACAGGAAGGATGAATACGAGGCAGAAGATCCAGCCCAGAACATTCACATGCTTCATGGTCATCTCGATCGGAGTCATGTCCTCAGTCTTCTTTTCCTTTTCGCTCCATCTGTAGTCAAACAGGAATTTTTCATTTGTTTTTATTATACTTGAAAACCCTGCAAATCCGCGGTCGTCCTCGATGAATTCCCCTTCATTTTCAGGGGTTTTTTCGGTCTCTGAAGGCTCATTATCTGCGCCCGGATCTTTGTCAGTTTCAAAAGACATGCTACCGCGTGCCTTAAGTCCTGCCAAAAAGCATATCACCATATATGCGGCAGCATACAGCACCATGACAAAAGAGTTGACTGACAGATTTATCACCGGTGCAGCTGCAGTTGAGATAATAAGCGATCTGTTATCATCTATATAGATACTTCCCATGATGTTTTTCTGCCTGTCATCCCTCGTTGGCAAAACTGTATCTTTCGTAAGAAGCACCGTGGGAAAGCCCATACTTTCTGTCGTCATCCCAACCGATCCCTCGTCATTGGAAATAAGGATTTCCCCTGTTTCGCTCTCAACATAATAAAACCTGTTGTCGGTGCCAATAACTGAGTAAGGGAGGGTTTCTTCCGGTTCCATCGGCTTTGTCAGAAGGTCTCTGGTACGCGGCGATACAGAGATAAGAACACACCCGTCGCAAAGATCGTTCTCATCCCTGATGCTGACGCCTATATACTGGCGCTTTTCGCCCGATATCTCATCAGGCATCACCTTTTGGACTACGCTGTCAGCTCCATCCAAAAGGTGCTGAAAATCCGAGGATGAAGAGAGCCTGAAATGATCAAACGGCGAATCAGTGATGATCACTTTCCCGTTTTCATCAAGAAGGTAAATATATTCGACATTGAGTCTCTTGGAGAGCCTCTTAAGGCCGTTCCTCGTCAGCCTTTCCTTATTATGGGAGAGATACTGACCTTCGACCCTGCACTGAATGAGAAACTGCTCGTCAAGCCATTTGTCGACCACTTCCGTGTTTCTTGCGTATTCACTCTGAACAACAGCACTGTTGAAGAGATTCTCTTCCAGTTTACGATACTTGTCCGTAGTCGAAACAAGAGCCTGCCAGAACCACGTGACCATAAACATGCATATCAGACTTATCATCATGAAAAGAAGCGCATTACTCTGAAACTCTTTCTTTTCAAAGGTCTTCCTTGTAACGGAATTATAGACAAAAACAGCAAACAGAATTGCGGCGAACACTTCAAAAAAGGTGAGTTGCACTGCATCTGCAAAACACTTCCTGACAATCTTAAAGAAGCCTTTGCTTACTATAGCTCTAAATCCATCGCCATTCTCAACTTCATATCCGATGACAGTCTTTGTAATATCACGTTCAGACCAGTAAAGAGCAACTCCCTCACTCTCACGACCTATATTGAAATCTGAGAGTCTGGTAAAAGGCTCATCACTGCCATCACCGGGCATATAATCTTCCACAACGATAATATTTACAGAATTGCTGTATCCGACAAGGAGGAGCTGTGTATAAATAGAAAGAGATTCTTCGTTAAGGTCAGCAAGCTTATCCGAATCAACCTCCGCTGTAAGATACAGATCATCCGCCATTCTGGCGCCGTAGATTAAGTGCTCCATATCCTCAGAGAGCGATATGTTCCAGAGTGTGCCATTTATCTCAATTTCAGAATTTCCCTCTGTCAAAGGGAGGCTCGTGTGCGCTTCCCCGCCTGATGAAAGCAGAACTTTGCCGTCTTCGTCCGTGATAAAGACACTCTCCACATCATAGTCTTTAATAAAATCCCGAAGTTCAACTTCATTCTTGATGTTCCCGTTGTTGTACTCCCCGGCGACAAACCACACCCTTGAGATCCCGAAATCAGCAAACATGGATCCAAGAGTACTCTCATTGGAGTCGAGTACAGGAAGCAGATCTTTGATCTCAGCTGTTGTTCCCTTTATCTCACGAATGGCAGAAGTGCATTCTCTTATAACATTCATTCCATATACTGCAACAAAGAATATGATGCTTTGCAAAATCAGTATTACTATTAGTTTTTTCTTAAATGCTTTTTTCGTCTTATCCATGATCACAGTATCCTTATCTTTTTGAATATGGAAACAATACCTGCGCCCTTCGGGAACCTTCGGATGTCCTCCTCTGATGCCCCTCCGGATTTTATGAGCACCACAAAATATATAAATACGGCAAAGAGCACCGCAATCAGTGTTGAAAAGAGATTTACAAAGTAATCGCTCTTCACAAAAAAAGAGAAAATGTACGAGAACAGAAAGTGGATCCCGAAGGCGGCGCCTCCCATCACAAGTGAGGATACAGTCGGATACAGATAGGTCTTTTTCAGGTCGTTTTGGACCGGAAGGTTGCGCACCATCACAAAGTGATTCAGGATACACATCACAAAGGAATAAATGATCGTAACTATACAAAGGGCTATATCTCCGAGGTCTGTGTGTACCAGGAGAAACCCCAGCACGATGCTCTGAAGGATAAGAGCTATCAGCGCATTGACAACAGGTGCGTTCACCCTTCCGATTCCCTGCAGCACCGCGTTGGTAACTGTCGACAGAGAGTAGAACACAACTGTTATGGCGAGGAACCTTAGGAGCATCGACGCCTCATCGAGCGACGCCCTCTGTGGGAACAGGATCATCATCACGGGGCGTGCAAGCACAAAGAGCCCGACCGCGCAGGGAATAGATATCATGAGGATGACTCTGGTGACCCTTGACACAGTCTCTCCCGCATTTTGGGTCTCTCCCCTCGAAAATGTTGTGGACACCTCAGGGATCATTGCCGCGGCTGCGGCTGAGGCAAGTGCGATCGGAAGATTGGTTATGACCATCGCCTTCCTCGCAAAGATGCCGTACTGATAGGCCACTGTGCTCTCATCCATGTTCTTGACATGCATCAGTATCCTGGAAAAGAATGTCGAATTCAGGGAAGTTGACAGGTTGTAGATAAAGGTGCTGAGGATAAAAGGTGTCACGATCATGAGGATCATCCTGTAGATCTCTTTGTCGGGCATGACATCATGTGTGTCGCTATCAAGCCTTGCTTTGACAGCGGGTCTGTTGTATCTGTACACAAGGTACATAAAAAGAAGAGCTATTAAAACCCCGGAGCCTGTGCCGAGAGCACTTCCTATCGCTCCGTAGACAGCTCTTTTCGAAGGGTCATCATCTCCTGCGATATTCGTGAGGATTATAGCTCCGCTGATGCTGACTATCGCGTTAAAAACCTGCTCAATAAGCTGGGAAATCGAAGTCGGGACCATGGTCCTGTGCGCCTGAAAATAACCTCTCAGAACCCCCAGAAAACCAAAGAAGAAAATGGTTGGTGCAAAAAAGCGAAGAACTGTAGCGCTCCTGCCCGCAACAAGGATATCTGCCGCAAAGAAGAGAATGAGCGATCCTATGCCGCCAACAACTGCAACATAATTAAGCGCACATCTGAATATCCTGTGCGCGTTTCTGTACTCCTTGACAGCCAGTTTGCCCGATATTATCTTGCTCATTGCAGATGGAATACTGTAGGAGGAAATAAGCAGAATAATCGTATAGATGGCGTAGGCAGCGCCGTAATAGCCATTGCCCTCGTCTCCGATAATGGCTGCAAGGGGACTGCCATAAAGCAGGCCGATGATTCTTGATATTATACCTGCAATAGCAAGAATACCGGCCTGAACAAACAGTCCTTTTTTGGTTTTGTCGCCATTTACGCTACTATCCATAGAATTTAAGGCCTGAGCCAATCGTACATCTCCTGATATTTTTCAGCTGAAACTCTCCAGGAGAAGTCAACAGCCATGGCTCTGTCGATCATCTTATTCCACTCGCGTTTCTGATCATAATATACGTGCTCCGCCTCGCGAATGGTCGAGAGCATCTCATGAGCATTGTAGTTGAGGAATCCAAAGCCCGTTCCGGTCGACTCAAACTTGTTGTAGGGCTCAACGGTATCGATGAGACCGCCTGTCTGTCTGACGATCGGGATCGTGCCATATCTGAGCGCCATGAGCTGCGAAAGTCCGCAGGGTTCGAAGAGCGACGGCATGAGGAACACATCGGATGCCGCATATATCTTGTGAGACATGGGTTCTGAGTAATAGATATTCGCAGAAACCTTGTCGTTGTACTTCCAGTCAAAATGTCTGAAGGAGTTCTCGTACTGCTCCGCTCCTGTTCCAAGGACAACCAGCTGAATTGCATCCTGGCACAGCTCGTCGAGCACATAGTTGATGAGATCAAAGCCCTTCTGGTCGGTAAGTCTTGATACGATACCGATCATCATGATCTTCTCATCCTCGCGAAGTCCAAGCTCCTTCTGGAGAGCTTTCTTGTTCTTGACCTTCTCCTTGCGGAAGTTGATCGCGTTGTACTTGTACGGAATGTACTGATCCGTCTCGGGATTGAACTCGTCGTAATCAATTCCGTTTACAATACCTCTGAGGTCGCCTGACCTCGCTCTCAGAAGTCCGTCGAGCTGCTCACCGTAGAACTCTGTCTTGATCTCCTCAGCATAGGCCTTGCTGACAGTCGTGATGGCATCGGCGTATACGATACCGCCCTTCAGGAGGTTGGCATCCTTGTAGAGCCCAAGCTTGTCAGGAGTGAAGAAATAATCCGGAAGGCCGGTGATATCCTGAACCTTCTTGATGTCCCACTTGCCCTGGAACTTGAGGTTATGAATCGTCATAATGGCCTTGATACCTCTGTAGAACTCACTTCCCTGGAATCTCTCCTTGAGATATACAGGTATAAGTCCCGTCTGCCAGTCGTGGCAGTGAATGATGTCAGGCCTGAAATCTATAACAGGGAGCATGGAAAGAGCTGCCTTTGAGAAATAGGCAAACTTCTCAATCTCGAAAATAACGTCATCGCCATAGGGTTTCATACCGCTGAAATAGAACTCGTTGTCGATAAAATAATATGTTATTCCGTCAACAACAGCCCTGAAAATACCAACATACTCATTTTTCCAATGGAAGTCCATATAGAAGTTGGAAAGATACTCCATACTGTCCTTCATCTGCTGGTTAATGCATTTGTACAGAGGAAGTATCACGCGGACATCAAAGTATCTCTTATCAATATTCTTGGGAAGTGATCCAACAACATCAGCAAGTCCGCCAGTCTTGATAAAAGGTACTCCTTCAGAAGCAACAAACAGTATTTTCTTCATTAGCCTATCATCTCCTTATGCATGCAAAAACGTTATATTAATAGATTACATTATTTTCCGCACAGTGACAATGAAAATACCAAAATTAACAATATATCGTTACTAAGTTATTTATTATTTCGAATTAGTTTATTTTTAATTTATAAATCGTACACATTTTGTCCAAATTTAGACATTAAGATTAGAACATATCAGAAGCGACAAGCTTCTGACTCCCCCAACAAAACTTTTTTCATACCGGGTCGACCAGCTCCCCACTGATCGACCCCTCCTCCCAAAAACAAGACCACCTGGTGACAGGTGGTTTTTTCGTGCAAATCATTTGTTGAGCAAAGGAATATCCGGTGTGGAAAAGCCTTGCGTTTCATAAAGAAGCTGCGTCGCCCCCGTCATCATGCAGGGATTGCGTCATCACCGGTTGCTTCATGCTCATTCTCAATTTCCTGAGCACTCTCAGATGGCATAACCTGATCGTTCTTTCTCGGTGCCCTCACGCCAAAGCTTCCGTTGTACCTCATCTCCTTCAGGATCCTGCGCACGTTCTTCAGCTCTTTTTCAATATCTGAAGCTGCCGCGCAGATGACTGTCGGCACACCGCTTCCGCTCATCTCAACCTTGAGTCCTGCATCCCTTAGTGCCTTCATAGCCTTCAGCTTGTCGGTTGTACTGATCTGTTCCAGTTCCTTATCGTTCTTACCCATATATATTGTGCCTTTCTTTTTGATATCCACAATATATCACAGTTTCATTTTTTTTTCAAAATAATATTAAGTTTTTGGAACAACCTCCGATATATTAACTGAGAATAAAAATCTCACTCCCCAACAAAACTTTTTTCATACCCGGGCTGCTTAACTCCCCATTAAGCAGCCCTCCTCCCAAAATCTTGTGATAAAGACACAAAAGACCTCTGTATCATCTCTGATATAGAGGTCTTTTTGTTGCCAAAAGTCACCCGGGGGACGTTTCACTTTAATCCACCGCCCCCACTGACTCACCGGTTTAGAGTATATGCCTTTACAAAAAAGTCCTTGTCAATCTGCTGCACCATAGACTCTCCGTCATCTGAGATGTAGTAGGAAAGCCCGCTTGCGCTGTAATTGTTGTGAATGTTGCCTGTCAGGTTCATCCACTCATCGTAGTTGGCATCCCCTGTCATGTCCTCTGCTTCCTCGAACACAAGCCTTCCGGAGGTTACGGGTCTTATGAGGACGAAGAACTTATCACCCTCATCAAGGTTTAAATCCCTGTCAAGTTCAAAGGTGTGGAACCCTCCGCTTATCGCAGATATCTTTTGCGTAAGCACATGACTCTCATCGTCAGAGAGAATGACTCTGTCCCCCTCCATATCGGGATTTAAGTAAACGTCCAGTTCGTACTGCTGATATAGATCGAGTGACATGAAGCCGACTGCCTTCAGGATCTCATCGGATGAGGCAGTGTACAGCATTCCGTAAGGATTGGTCGATGTCGAGTAGGACCTTGCCATATTCAGCGTATCCTCCATGGTGCTGACAAGGTTTGTAAAAAACGCAGCCGCCTGATAGTTGTTGTCGTAAAAATCATCATCCGTATTCAGAGCAACATCATAGGCCGCCGCATTGCTGACAGCGACTGTCTCATCATAGTAGGAGAGGTAAAAGCAGCCACCATCCCCGGAGCCGCTCCCCCAGCTGTTCTTGCACAGCCAGGCCCCGTCCTTGCCGGGACTAACTCGGAAGTTGGATGCGCTGTAGTCATCGTCCCATCCGATGATGAGGACCTCATGGTCAGCGGTCTTTGCGCTCTCTTTGCCAAATGAGGAGTAGAGCGATGAGTTGTGGTCCTTCCAGAACCTGCTCTCAGCGCACACTCCTATAGTCGCCGCGCCGTGCTCCATTATCATCTGCTTGATAAGCAGGTTGTTCTCATACCCTCCCGGCATCTGAAGGACGCTCTGCACATGGTAGTTCCCGCCATAGGCAGGTGATGGCTTTTTGGCGTTGTCGGTGAAGATAAAGGAGCTTCCATACATGCTGGTAAAGGCGTTCTCATTTATTTCATCAACAGGTCCCTTCCAGGCCGTAAGAAGGCTTATGCAGTAGTCCGTAACACCTCCGCAGGCAATGTAGCCTGTGTCGTAGTCAAATATCCAGTCAGCTGCCTGATCAGTTGCGTTTACAAGCTCTCTGTAATCGGAGTCAATAAGGCCCCCGACAGAGCCTTCCGCGCTGTGGAGATTGTAGTAGGCAAGGTGTTTCTCTGATAGGTCCAGGTCCTTGTAGCTGATATCCTCGTGTTTTTTCAAGATGTCGCTCTCAACAGCCCCGAGGGCGGCGTATGCCCAGCAGAGATACGAGTAGCCCTGATCCTCCACCGCTGTCACGTATCTTTTCCCGTCCACGTCCCTGGAATCGTATTTAGAAGGGACGTCAGAAGCAGAAAAAGAATCTATATCAACGGGAATCACATCCATAAAGTCTTCCCTTGAGTAAAACGAACCTATATCGCCCTCTCCTATCGTGACAGCCTCGGGTATCAGGACTCTCCTGACAACCTGCACATCGTCAGAAATCGGCTTGTTTGCGTTTCCGGAAATATTAGTTCCTCCGAGGAGATTTGATGCTGCAGCGTCGATAGCTACAGCCCCTTCCGCCCTCTCCTTTGGCGACATGTTTACGCTCTTACTTCCGTCAACCAGTAGGAGGTCTTCATCTGCTTCACTTTCTGAGACCTGTGCTCCGTCCCTGCGGGCCATATTCGTGTTTGCAGCTTCTTTTTTATTTGAATTTCCGATAGCGATGACGGTTACGACAACTGCCACAATGGCAAGGCATACCGCCGCTGTCAGAATGTACTTTTTCTTCATGTCTGTTTCACACCCTGTTGTATTATATTTTCTGTCTGTTCATGTGGGTTGGAGACACCACCGTAGTATTAAAGGAGCCGAATATGGACTGGGAAATATCCATCGCAAAGGCCTCATAATCTATGTAGTGAACGCCTCTCTTCCACCCGTCGATGACGCGCAGCATCGGGTACATCTTATCCCCGACCTTCCAGATGCTGTATCCGCACACCACAACCGTGTGGTCGCGGTAGAACCCTCTTGCGATGTTCATGATGACGGGCCGCCCCTGTGATATCTCTTTTACCACGTGTTTCTCAAAGCTCCACACATAGACGCCTCTGCATCTTGCCTTGTAGCCGTAGTACTTAAAGGCTTCCCTCGTGATACCCGCGATAAAAAAGGGGATGGTCCCCCTCTTGTCAGAGTAACCGTAGCTCTCAGCAACTTCCTCGACAAATTTGTACAGCTCGTGGATGTCCTCGGGAATGTTTTCAAGATTCATGGTCTTGCGGTAGTAGTCCAGGACCCTTGTCACCGCTACCACCGAGCAGTTCCTGGTCCTGCGGCCGCTGATCTGCTCCATGGACAGCTGATTCATCAGAAGGGGCCTCCCCCTCTTTACGAGGATTCCCTTCTGCCCGTACTGCTCCAAAAAATATTTAGATACGTTGGTAATACCGCCATAGGGTTTTCTCATAATTATCTCCCGTTAGTTCCTCTTTCTATTATATGATTTGCTTGCAAATTTGGGCAACTCAATTAATAATTGGTTTAAGGAAACGATGAGTAATTCAGCGTTTCCTTAGACGCTCCGCGAGGATATGCAGAAACAGGAGAACACATGAGAGATATCAGATCAGGCATGGAAAATGAGATTGTCAGCATTGCAGAGGCAGCACGGATACTTGGAGTCAGTCAGGCCACGATCCGCAACTGGGTAAAGCTCCATAAGATAGAGCCGATGCAGATATCTCCGATCCGCTTTGACAAAAAAAAGCTTTTGACATTTGCCTCATCACTTGAAAATGAAAACGTCTTAAAGAGCCGCAGGAACAAGAGCCGCATCTCAGCGCGCTTCATTCCTGCATCGTACGTTGACAGCTCTTCGCCCAATTTTGGCATGGTAAAGACCATCCTTGAAAATCTCCCAGGTCTCGATGAAGCGCTTTTATTTGAAGCAAAAAAGCTGATGGAAGCCGCAGGGATTCCTGGGCAGATATCCTCAGCGCTCTCCGCCGGCATTAGCGCGTTTACTTCCGCAGCCGCTATGAACAATGATTTAGCTGCTGCACAGGCCAGGTCATCTGCTAATTACAATGAACATATGAGTACAAGCGGGAACAGCGATTTTGATGCCTTTGAGAATCTTCCCGCGTTTGAGCTTGTGCCCGGTGAAGATTCACTTGGGCTTTTATATCTTGCCCTCAGAAACCTGCGCGACAAGAAATCAACCGGCTCCTACTACACTCCATTCTATGTAGTCGACAAGATGATAAGGGATCTTCTAACCGGGAAACCACTTATCCGGGGCAACATTTGTGATTCACTGAATACTGATGGCCGATCAGTTTCTGAGAGTTCTTCTGAAAGATGCAGTTCTTCTGCGATTATATCTTACAAGACAATCCTTGATCCCGCCTGCGGCACAGGTAACTTTCTGCTGCGCCTTCCGGACTCTGTTCCTCTAAAAAATATATACGGCTTTGATATTGACCCGATGGCTATCGCAATTGCGCGTATCAACATCGCCATAAAATACAGAATTCGGACCTGGGATGAGCTCGACATTATATGCAGAAACATATGCCTATGTGATTTTCTGCTCACCGACGAAAACGAGAATACCTGTTTTGATATCATAATCGGAAATCCCCCCTGGGGCTTTGCCTTTGACAGGGAGCAGTGTGCTCTTTTAAAGGACAGGTTCTCTACACCTCCTGTCACGGGACGCCCTGAGTCCTTCTCGCTTTTTTTGGAGCAGGGACTTAGAATGTTGTCAAATAACGGAACGCTCTCATTTCTCCTTCCGGAGTCCGTACTCGAGACAGAATATCACAGACTGGTCAGAGAGCTGATCATAAACAGATATGAAGTCAGCTCACTCTCCTACTTAGGAGACATCTTTGACAAGGTGCAGTGCCCCAGTATAATACTGACCCTCACAAACAAAACCGTCTCTCATTGCACTCATAAAGTAAGCGTTGAAATGTTCATGCAAAAGAAAAATGACCTGACCCTTATCAGGTCTTTTCCTGCTGCAAGTAAGAGGCTGAGCCCCGCTTCCTTCCAGCTCCTGACAGACGATGCAGAAAATGAAATTCTAAAAAAGATTGAAAGCGCGCATCACTTCACGCTTAAGGGAAGCGCAGACTTCGCTCTCGGGATTGTCACAGGCGATAACAAAAACCTTCTCCTGCCACTCTCACAAGGAGATGTGGAACCAATCCTCAGGGGCAAGGACATATACAAATTCGGCATATCAGAGCCGGAAGTCTATATTCGCTATGAACCCGATAACTTCCAGCAGTGCGCCCCGACACACATCTACCGGGCACCGGAAAAGCTCTTTTACCGCTTTATAGCAGCAGAGCCCATTCTCGCCCTCGACAGAGCCGGCACGCTTTCCCTGAACAGCGCAAACATCATAGTTCCTCACGTAGATGGCTACAGCGCTGCCTACATAATGGCGCTCCTAAACTCGGATGTCCTAAGCTTTTACTACAGAAAGAGATTCAGATCCCTTAAGGTTCTGCGCTCATCTCTGGAGGCTCTGCCTATTGCAGCATGCACTCCTTCCGAGATGGAAGAAATATCCGATCTTGCAGAAAAAATCTCTGCCACCCCGCCTGACAAAAAAGACGAAGTGACAGAGAATCTGACCCACAAGCTCAATCAAAAGATTTTCCGGCTGTATGGTATCTCCCCTGAGAATATTTAAGGAACACGGAATAACTCAGTACCTGCGCGATAAAAAGGCAAGTATTTTAAAGATTTACATTAAAAAGGTTCCTGAGCTGGTTTACAACATCATCACTGCTAGCCTTGATCTGAGCAGCTTCATTTATGTTTGAGAGGGTTTCCAGATCATTTACGCTCTCATAGTTGTAAGCGATTGTATAAACCGGAATCTTAAGTCCACCAACCACATCAGTGATCCTGTCAAGAGAATAACCGGTGTTCTGATCTCCATCTGTGAGTACGAACAGCATCAGTTTGGCATCCGGTATGTCTTTTGCATAATCCTCAAGCATCTGCATACCGGTCAGAACGGCATCATATGTTGCAGTCTGCCCTCCCGCCTGCAGCTTTTTTACCTCTCCTGAAAAATAGGCTCTCTGAGTTGCGTCAAACCTGGCAATCGGAAGATTTATGGTGACATCATTATCATAGCTGACAAGACCAATATGATGATCGGAACTGATATAGGTTGAAGAACTGATCAGTGACTGTTTTAAAGAATTCAGGGGCTCTCCGTCCATGGATCCGGAAACATCGGCAATAAAGACAGCAACTATGGGTCTTCCACCATTTTTGTTCTGCTTCCAGACCTTCTGTGCAGCTATATAATCGGCTCCGGTCATTCCTGTATCCTGTGAAGCATAATCATCATCCTGATTAAACCCTTTTTCTGTAGCAAGCTTTTGCATCGCATCCGTCATACAGAACTCTGTAAATAGCTTTGCAGCTTCTTTTTCCTCCCCTGTTGTCCAGTCAAATGTATATACCGGATGATCATGCCTTATTCCAACAGGTGTATAGACGTAGTTCTTAAGCTCAGAAGTGTTGCTGTATGCCTGCCTTTCCATGACCATGGCATTTATGATACCCTTGGCAGCCTGATTTCTGAGCACCGCTGTAGTATATGCAACAGGAGGTGATGTCTTCTGGTACTCCAAAAGCAATGTTAACAACTTAGAATAACTCGACCACAACATATTGCGGTTATGGCCTTAGAGTGTCGTTCATGTTATTCAAATTAAATCCACCGTATTTTCAATGATCGCAGCAAGTCCTGCGGTCTTTTTTAATTTGTC
>JAFUYO010000026.1 GCA_017470505.1 Butyrivibrio sp.
ATGACAAATTAAAAAAGACCGCAGGACTTGCTGCGATCATTGAAAATACGGTGGATTTAATTTGAATAACATGAACGACACTCTAAGGCCATAACCGCAATATGTTGTGGTCGAGTTATTCTAAGTTGTTAACATTGCTTCCAAAAGTACCTTTATATCAGATACGATGGAGACAAGGCAAACTTTAGAGGCGTTGTCAGCCTCTTTGGCACTATAAGGAATAAGGTGGTTGCCCATGGCATTCTGACGAAGGAAAGCGCGCTTAACGTCTGGGCGGTAATGATATGGATTACTATGTGCCTTAATCACTATCTAAGAGTTGGAGATATCCGAATAGATCAAATAGATGGTAAGTGCCTTGTTGGCTACAATGATAAACTCTATGAGGATGAGTCAGTGATTTCTGACAAGGGATATCCTTGCTTTGCTAGCATTGCCCATGGCAAAGACAAGGATAAGTATATATTTGTTAACTATTACAATGGTGACAAGATTACACCTCAATATATATGACATGATCTGTATATCCCACTGAATAGTTATTGACTTATCGAAGTTTTTTCATGTACATAATAAGCTAAAAGTTCTGGTAATATGTCCATCTGATTAAATGATTTCGTACAATGAGCGTGGTCTTTATATATAGGGCAGCCACCCTGACATAATGGAAGGTATATACATTTTTCGCACTCTGTGCCAATTTTTCCGGATGTCCATAGCGCATCTGTCTTCAAATCTGTAATATGTCTTCTGATGTCACCTACAGGATACCGGTCAGTTACCTCATAACATTTTGATATGTGTCCATCCGGTGAAATGCTGAATGCATATTTATTGCTCATCGGGCAGTTTATCCCTTTAAATCCGAACCTGCAGATTTTCTCTATATCAGATAGATTAACTTCAATAAGTCGCTTATTAAGTTCCACGACATATTGGTCTGCTATTGTCGTGGTAGGGAATTTGTCAGTAGGGAGGATCGTATTGATATATACAGATAAATGGGACTTTTCATGGTCGGAAACGACATTACCAAGATATCTGATCAATTCATCAAGTGATAAATAGTTATTGGTGTCATAATTTAGTCTGATGGACACCCTGATACCGGCTTTAAGAAGCAGAAGGATATTATTGATGACCACTGAGAAGCTATACTTATCGGGAGCATTATAATTCTTTGCTGCATTATAGACATCTTCGAAGCCGTCTAAAGTGATTTGTACACTTTTGATATCCCACCTTTCTCTATCCATCATCTTATCCACCATTTTAGGCGTGATCAGGCTTCCGTTTGTAGTTATGGAACAATCAGGATAGACATCATTATCGTGAAGGATGCCCATGATACAATCAATCGCATCCGTGTTGACAAGTGGTTCCCCTCCAAACCACATTATGCTGCTCCGCTTTGTGGGAGTTTTAGCTTGCTGATTCAGAATGAATTTTGCAACCCGTATGCTGGTCTTATTCGACATGGTAATGGCCCTTGTTCCTTTTTCGAAGCAATAGTAACAAGAGGCATTACATGCTGTAGTCGTTAGGATTGCATATCTTTTTATTGCAGGATTGTTAATCGCACGTTGTCTTTCATTCGCAAGATACAGTTTTTCATCCTTGCCGGTCGGAACTGCAAATCCGAGTCTGATATGTTCCGAAGAAAACATATTTTTATTGAAAGATTCGTATTCTTCAGCTGAAAGTAGTGCAATGCCATTTGTGATTCCGTTATAAAGGATTGTACCGCCGTTATACGGATAAGGGACATGTATGTTATAGATAGAAGGCTTGTATTCGAATGTTCTGCCTTTTTTTATTATTTCCATATACTACCTTTCAATAGTCATCATCGTAAGAACTCGGGAGGTTATCAGACCATCCTCCATTGGTGCTATAATGACAGGGAAATAAAAAGATTACATGACAGAGTGTGGTTATTATGGTTTTATATTTCAGTGCTACAGGCAATACAGAACATGTTGCAAAAACGCTCGCGCGCCTTTTGGAGGATGAGAGCTTAAACCTTCTTGAGAGGATACAGCAGCATGACTATTCAGAGATCACTTCGTCAAAAGCTTTTGTGATATGCGCTCCGACATATGTTTGTGAGATGCCGAGGTTCCTGGCGGATTATCTTAAAAAGGTAAAGCTCTCCGGGAACAGAAATGTGTATTTCATTTTTACGAGCGGAGGGTATTCCGGGATAGGCGGGATTCTGGCAGAAAAGATTTTTAAGAAAAAGGGCATGGTATTTCATGGTTACACAGAACTGAAAATGCCAAGAAACTATATTGCAAGTGATATGTATTCTGAGCTTACTGACGATGAGATAAGGAGCTGTATCAGAGAGGCAGATGATAAGATAATCGGGATTGCAGATACCATAAAGGGCGGAGGAAGGATCACGAACAGGCACGTCTTTTTGTGGGAGCTTATCGTTACGATGCCGTTTAACCCGGTGTGGTGCAGGATAAATCAGCCTGTAAAACCGTTTTCTGTAAGTGATAAGTGCATCTCCTGTAAGAAGTGCGTAAGGCTCTGTCCCCTGAATGTCATACATATGGAGGGCGGCAGACCCAAATGGGAGGGCAGTAGATGTGCGCACTGTATGTCCTGCATTCAGAACTGCCCGGCTGAGGCAATTGATTTTGGAGAAATCACGCAAAAGAAAAGGAGATATCTTTTCAAAAAGTATGAGAGGTAAGGAAGCCGGAATAATTACACTACGAAAAAAGACCTCTTGTTAAAGCGGTCTTTTTCGCTTATTCGTCACCGCGACTTGAGAAGCCGGAAGATGCGTCCCCCTAACTTGCCATTCTCTCCGATCGTTCGTATAAATACGCAGATACTTATTGCACAGTTTTGTGTTAAAAAGTAAAATAAATAAAGATGGCTGTTATAAAGGGAGAGCAATATGGGGAAAGTATGACAAACATATATGAATGAAGAAAAATCTAAGACACTTTCCATAAATATACGGATAGGCTTTAGAATGGCCGCAATTATACTGGCCGTCTCGCTGTGTATCACCGGGACGGCTTTGTTTGCTGGTTACAAAAAGTACACAAATATGCAGAGTCAGGCCAACAAGGAGATCGGATACCAGCTTGGCAGGGCTACAGCAATACTGACCGATCAGGATGAGATCATTCATTATATTGACGAAGTCAGGCGCATATATGAGAGTGCTCCGGCTGTGCTCCGGGACGAAGCGGAGGACAAAAATGCCGAGTACAAATATTCGGTGGAACGCGGACCGTATGAGGCGCTTTTTTCGTCGGTCATGACTGAGGATTTTTTGTACAACCGGCAACTTCTGGATAATGTGGCCAAAGATATAGAAGCAGTTGATATCAGCATAGTGTTTGCCGATCATGAGCGGGGGCGCATCGTAAATGTCATCAGCGGTATTTCGGGAGAGCAGTACAGGGAATATTACAGCGCTCCGGGATATTGGACTGAGCTTTACGACTTTATTATGGAATATACCATGCACCCTGAGGAGACTCCGGGTGGTATTCACATGGGATATATGAGCGGAAACGGAGATCCGATAATGGTATCCCTTGTTCCCTTTTACAGGCCTGACACAAAAGAGGTTCTCGGTTTTGTGAGCATAGAAAAGACCTGGATCGACATCGACAAGGAGAGGAAATCGTTTCTTGCAGGCTTTGCGATGAGCGTGGTTTCCGTGACCATTGTGCTGCTCTTACTGTCGCAGCTGGCGCTCAAGAGATTTATTCTTAAGCCGATAAGTCAAATAGCGGCAGAGAAGTCGAGGATGGCGACAGAGCTTGATGTTGCTTCGAATATCCAGTCGGCCATGCTTCCTGACCTTGAGAACAGTGAAAGCCTCACAAAAGGGTATTCGGTTCATGCCTTTCAGGCTACGGCAAGGGAAGTTGGCGGAGATTTTTACGATGCCTTTACGATCGACGACGACCACGTTGCGCTTGTGATAGCGGACGTCGTTGGAAAGGGAGTTCCGGCATCGCTATTTGCAATGGTTGCAAAGACCATGATCAATATGAGTGCCAGAAACGGCCGCAGTGCAAAGGAAGTCTGCGAGGAGGTCAACGAGAGACTCTGCGAAAACAACAAAGAGTCGATGTTTGTGACCGTGTGGTTTGGCATCTACACAATATCCGAGAAAAAACTTGTATATGTGAGCGCAGGGCATAATCCGCCGGCTTTTTATCAAAACGGCATATGGCAACTTGGCGATGCAGAGTCCGATCCTGTAATGGGCGTAGTGCCCGGAATGCTTTTTAATGAGCATACATGTTACCTGAAAGAGGGCGAGAGCGTACTTCTATATACAGACGGCGTTGTTGAGGCACAGAGAGAGGGAGAAAACGCAGAGCTGTACGGCGAAGAGCGCTTTATCTCATGCCTTGAGGCTTCCGGGAACAAAAGGGGAGAAGATCTGATAGAGGCAGTCTATGAAGAAGTCACAGAGTTTATGGCAGATTCGCCCCAGTATGACGACATAACGATGGTGCTTTTTGAGGTCACAGAAAAGGCGCCGACGCCTTTGGCGTTGTATTAAGCAGCTGTAGCGAATTAACTTAGTAATTCTGCTACAGTTCCTAAGATAAAATTTTGTATTATTGTCAGGATCAAAACGGATTGCCGTCATGGCAGGGCACAAGTGAGGGAATAGCATGAAAACAGAAATAGTTGCAGTTAACAGTGGCGGTGAATATCTTCAGACAGCACTGGACAAAATAGAGAGGCTTGCCAAAGACAAGAAGCTCTCTCAGAAGGAGGCACTTAAACTAAGGCTCCTTGCGGAAGAGATGTTCACGATGGTCAGGGACATAGCAGGAGAGTTTGACGCCACCTTCTGGGCGGAAGAATTCGGCAATGACTACAAGATCGTCCTTATGGCTGATGTTGTGGAGGTAACGGAGAACTCTAAAAACGAGCTCATGAAACTCTCGACAAGGGGAGAGGCACCAAGGACTGGCATCATGTCCATGATCGGCAGTATTTTTGAGCTGCTCATGAAGGGATTTGAAGCTTACAACTTAAACTCCAAGGTGCCATCACTTCAGTACAGCGAACTTGGAATTGAGAAGGATGCAAAAGAGGCAAACAAGTGGGCGCTCAGCACCTACAGAGCAAACGTCACCGATGACGATGCTATCGATGAGCTTGAGAAATCCATCGTTGCCAATATCGCAGACGATATCGTTGTGAGCGTAGTAGACCAGAGTGTCAAGGTCGAAATATCAAAAGCGTTCTGATTAAAGTTTGTTACATTTTTTACTTGTTTTTGAGTGCCATGTTTAATAGAATTGTAGGGATGAAAAAAGAAAATATGGGAGGACGACATGGCACAGAGAACAGATATAAGCAAGGTACTAATAATTGGCTCGGGACCTATTGTCATAGGCCAGGCCTGTGAGTTTGACTACTCGGGGACGCAGGCCTGCAAGGCACTTCGGAGCCTGGGCTATGAGATCGTTTTGGTCAACTCCAATCCGGCGACCATTATGACGGACCCGGAGATGGCGGACAAGACCTATATTGAACCGCTTAATGTAGACCGCGTTTCTGCGGTTATTGAAAAAGAAAGACCGGATGCTCTTCTGCCAAATCTCGGCGGACAGTCCGGACTTAATCTGTGTTCTGAACTCTATAAAGCCGGCGTTCTCGACAAATACAATGTAAAGGTTATAGGTGTCCAGGTCGATGCTATTGAGCGTGGTGAAGACAGGACCGAGTTCAAAAAGACGATGGAGAAGCTCGGCATCGGTATGGCCCGGTCGAAGGCCTGCTACAGCATAGAGGAGGCACTTGCAGAGGCCGATGAGCTCGGATACCCTGTGGTACTAAGGCCTGCCTACACCATGGGTGGAGCAGGAGGCGGCCTTGTTTACAACAGGGAAGAGCTTCAGACCGTATGCGCAAGAGGCCTTGCGGCATCCATCATCCACCAGGTTCTCGTCGAGGAGTCGATACTCGGATGGGAGGAGCTTGAGCTCGAGGTTGTCAGGGACAAGGACGGCAACATGATAACGGTCTGCTTCATCGAGAATGTTGATCCTGTCGGAGTTCACACCGGTGACTCCTTCTGTACGGCGCCCATGCTGACAATTTCCGAGGACCTTCAGAAAGAACTCCAGAGACAGGCATACAGCATTGTAGAACATATCGGCGTCATCGGCGGCACGAACGTGCAGTTTGCCCATGACCCCGCAACCGGAAGAATAGTTGTAATTGAGATAAATCCGAGGACATCGCGCTCATCGGCACTTGCAAGTAAGGCGACAGGTTTCCCCATTGCCCTGGTTTCGGCAAAGCTTGCCACAGGACTGACCCTTTCAGAACTTCCCGACTCCAAGTTCGGGACACTTGATAAGTACGTTCCAAACGGAGACTATGTTGTAGTTAAGTTTGCGCGCTGGGCGTTTGAGAAGTTCCACGGAGTTGAGGACAAGCTGGGAACCCAGATGAGAGCCGTGGGCGAAGTCATGTCGATCGGCAAGAACTTCAAGGAGGCCTTCCAGAAGGCGATCAGATCCCTGGAGAAGGGCAGGTACGGCCTCGGCAATATCGAAAAATATGAGAAGATGTCCAAAGATGAGATCCTGCGGCTCTTAAAGGATGCTTCATCAGAGAGATATTTCCTCATTTACGAAGCGATGAAGAAGGGCGTCACAGTCGATGAGATCTTTGATATAACCAGGGTTAAGCACTATTTCCTTAATGAGATAAAAGAGCTTGTCGAAGAGGAAGAGAGTTTAAAATCTTCCTTCAGGGGAAGCGTTCCATCCGCAGAAGCCCTGAAAAAGGCCAAGGAAGACGGCTTTGCTGACAGATACCTCTCAGAGATACTCTCTGTTTCAGAGGATGACATCAGAAAGGCGAGAGAGGACAATAACCTGTGTGAGAGGTGGGACGGCGTTCACGTATACGGAACTGACGGAGCTGCTTACTACTACTCAACTTACCAGAGCGGAAAAGTCCTCGAATCTCCGAGGCTTGACAGCGGAAGCGGCGCCAAAAAGATAATGATCCTCGGCGGCGGTCCCAACAGGATAGGCCAGGGCATCGAGTTTGACTACTGCTGCGTCCATGCGGCAATGGCCCTGAAAAAGCTCGGCTTTGAGACTATCATCGTAAACTGCAATCCCGAGACTGTCTCGACAGACTACGACACATCGGACACTCTTTTCTTCGAGCCTCTGACCCTTGAGGATGTTCTTCAGATATACAGAAAGGAGAAGCCCGTCGGAGTCATTGCGCAGTTTGGAGGACAGACTCCTCTTAACCTCGCTGCCAAGCTGAAGGAAGAGGGCGTAAATATACTGGGAACCACACCTGAAGTCATAGACCTTGCAGAGGACAGGGATCAGTTCCGCCTCATGATGGAGAAACTCGGGATCCCGATGGCAGAGTCCGGAATGGCATCTGATGTTGAGACTGCCAAGCAGATAGCTGCAAGGATAGGCTACCCCGTTATGGTGCGTCCTTCGTTTGTCCTTGGCGGCAGAGGAATGGAGATAGTAAGAGACGAGGACAGCATGGAGGGCTATATGAGAGCCGCTGTAGGCGTAACTCCCGACAGGCCCATCCTCATAGACAGATTTTTGCACAATGCGCTTGAGTGCGAGGCTGATGCGATAAGTGACGGAAGGCAGGCTTTTGTTCCCGCAGTCATGGAGCACATCGAGCTTGCGGGCATACATTCCGGAGATTCGGCGTGCATCATCCCAAGTAAGCACATACCTGAAAAGCACTTAAGGACGATAGAGGAGTACACCAGAAAGATCGCCGTAGAGATGAACGTCGTAGGACTCATGAACATGCAGTACGCTATCGAGGACGATACGGTCTATGTACTCGAGGCAAATCCGAGGGCATCGAGGACAGTTCCTCTTGTATCCAAGGTTTGCGGCATCAGGATGGTTCCTGTAGCAACCGACATCATAACTTCTAAGCTGACAGGAAGAAAGTCACCTGTGCCTGAACTTATCGCGGCAAAGAGTAAAGAGAAAGAGCCCGCCTACTACGGAGTTAAAGAGGCGGTATTCCCCTTCAATATGTTCCCTGAGGTTGACCCTGTTCTCGGACCCGAGATGAGGTCTACAGGAGAGGTCCTGGGACTTGCAAGGACGCCCGGTGAAGCCTTCTTCAAGGCGGAGGAAGCAGCAAATGCGACACTTCCTCTTAAGGGAGCGGTACTGATTTCCTTAAACAGCGAGGATAAGCCAAGAGCCTGTGAGATAGCTAAGAGCTTTGCAGAGAGCGGCTTTAAGATCTATGCAACAGGAAGGACCTATGAGATTATCGCAGAGGCAGGAATTGATGCCACGAGGATCATGAAGAACTTCGAGGGCGGACGGCCGAATGTCGAGGATGTGATAAAGAACGGCGAAGTGCAGCTTGTTATCAACACGCCTATAGGCAGGGGCGCAGACCACGACGATGCTTACTTAAGGAGAGCTGCCATCAAGGCCCGCATTCCCTATATAACGACTGTTGCGGCTGCAAAGGCAGCAGCTGAGGGAATAGCCGAGGTCAAGGCAAACGGCTGCGGCAATATCAGATCGCTACAGGAATACCACCGGAGATAAGGAGAGAACCTAAATGGACAGCCAAAATGCAGTGCAGACAGGAAATAACCCAAATACAACCGGAGCGAGCTCATATAACAATATGACAGGATCAGCTGAAATTGAGTACCTCAAACAGATACACGACATGACGAGAAAGCAGCTCAACTGGCAGAGAGCATCCACAAGCGCTATCTGCGGTATGTTTCTTGTGATCATGATATCAGTCATACTCATACTCCCAAGAGTTGAGGCCACTTTAACTCACGTCAATGAGGTGGCGGTGCAGGCTCAGGAATCCCTCGATGAGATCGATCTCATGGTAAAAGATATACAGACAGCCAGCCAGAACCTGAACGATCTGGTGGGAGACAACTCTGAGACGCTTACAGGTGCGGTTAACAACCTTGCCAACATAGATTTTGATGGCCTCAACAAGGCAATCAGTGATCTTCAGGACGCTGTAGGCCCCCTGGCATCGTTTTTTAAGTCGTTCAGATAAAAATGCAGCGGAGCACTTAAGACATGGAGATAGAGAAGAACACTTTTTTTAACCTGATGCATTATGAGTACGGCGAGGCGTTCTTTGGGAGCCACAAGGGTATGCGCTACCGCCTTGCGAGGGAGCCTTTGGAGAACGTCAAATTCGTTCCCGAGGACAAGAGAGGGCCTGCGACACTTATGGCGACGGTATGGCCCGAGCCCTACTCCTTTGGCAAGACTGACAAAGAGCTCATGACAAGTGAGAACTTCGAAGTCAGCGAGGATGGGTTTGAGAGCGCAGTCAAATGGATAAATGAGCAGTACGTCAGCCGCAGGGCTGAGTGGGAAAAATAAAAAATCTTTTTGAATTAAAAAAGGATTTAAAGACTCCGCGTCGAATAATAAAAGATGTGGGGTCTTTTTTTGAACCCAAAAACAATTAAGCGAGACTAAACATTGAAAATTCGAGAAGAACTTGAAGAGAGAGAAACTCAGATCTTAAGTAAACATGCAACTCTCAGCATGAATTCCAGAGGACGTGAAAAAGAGGAAAAGCAGTGCGACATCAGGCCTTGTTTTCAGCGTGACCGCGACAGGATATTGTATTCCAAGTCCTTTCGCAGGCTCAAGGACAAGACCCAGGTTTTCCTGTCGCCCGACGGGGACCACTACAGGACCAGAATGACTCACACCTTAGAGGTCTCACAGAATGCCAGGACGATAGCCAAGGCGCTTCTCTTAAACGAGGATCTGGCGGAGGCGATAGCTTTGGGGCACGACCTGGGGCACACACCCTTTGGACATGCAGGAGAGAGGGCCCTTAATGCGGTTTGCCCCGAGGGGTTTCGGCACAACGAGCAGAGCCTTCGCATTGTGGAGGTGCTCGAGAACTACGGCAAGGGGCTGAACCTCACCTGGGAGGTGAGAGACGGGATAGTGAACCATGAGATGAACCTGCTTCCCGCAACTCTTGAGGGCAAGGTTGTAAGGCTCTCGGACAAGATCGCCTATATGCACCACGATATGGACGATGCATTAAGGGGCGGTATCATAAGTGAGAGTGATGTGCCCGAGGAGCTTGCTGCTGTCATAGGTCACACAAATGGCGAGTGGCTTGATACCTTCATCCACGACATAATCGCAACCAGCATGGACAGGGACGACATATTGATGTCTGAGCCCGTGTACGACGCTTTTCACAAGCTTCGCAGGTTCATGTTTGAGAGAGTTTACACCAACCCCACGGCCAAGGGCCAGGAGGGGAAGGTCGATGAGATGATCAAGATTCTCTACAGATACTATGTTGATCACACAGAACTTTTGCCGGAATATCTGAGGGATCTGCAGGAGCAGGGCAAAGCAAGCAAAGAGCGCATTGTCTGCGATTACGTCAGCTCGATGACTGACAGGTATGCGGTTGCGGTCTTTGAGGAGGTGTATGTTCCGCGCTCATGGGCGGTTCTCTGAATGATCATAGTTCCTTATAGCAGTTTACTTCGATAACAGAAACGGGGGATTTAATTGCGCTACTCAGATGAGATCATAGAGGAAGTGCGCGCGCGAAACGATATTCTCGATGTGGTCGGGCAGTACGTCCACCTTCAGAAAAAGGGCTCCAACTACTTCGGGCTGTGTCCTTTTCACAACGAGAAATCGGGTTCTTTCTCGGTATCCCAGTCCAAGCAGATGTTCCACTGCTTCGGATGCGGAGAGGGAGGAAACGTGTTCACTTTCCTGATGAAATATGACAACCTGACATTTCCCGAAGCCGTGAGGCACCTGGCAGAGAGAGCCGGAGTTACGCTCCCTGAACAGGACAACTCTCCACAGGCTGCAAAAGAGCGCTCCATGCGCCAGGCTCTTTACGACATCAACAAGGAAGCGGCAAACTACTACTTCAGATGTCTTAAGTCGGACATGGGCACAAGGGCCATGGAATATTTTAAGGGGAGAGAGCTGTCGGATGAAACTATCAGGCACTTCGGGCTCGGATTTGCCGGAATCGGGTATTCAAACCTTGTCAAATACTTAAAGGGCAAGGGGTACTCAGACAAACAGATGATAGATGCGGGCCTGGCTTCCTTCGATGAGAGGAACGGAACGTATGACAAGTTTTACAACAGGGTCATGTTCCCGATCCTCGATGCGACGGGCAAGGTCATCGGATTTGGCGGAAGGGTCATGGGAGATGGCAAGCCCAAGTACTTAAACTCGCCGGAGACGCCCATTTTTGACAAGAGCAGGAATCTGTTTGGTCTAAACTTCGCCAGGAGTTCGAGGGCGGGCTACATGATAATCTGCGAGGGTTACATGGACGTCATAGCCATGCACCAGGCCGGCTTTGACATGGCGGTCGCATCACTTGGAACTGCCTTTACAACGGGGCAGGCCATGATCTTAAAAAGATACACCGACACCGTCATTTTGTCCTACGACAGCGACGAAGCCGGCACCAAGGCGGCCCTCAGGGGAATAGGGATTCTTGGAGAGGTAGGGCTAAAAGGAAAGGTCCTTGACCTCCGCCCCCACAAGGACCCTGACGAGTTCATAAAGAGCGAGGGGAGAGAGGCCTTTGAGGAGCGGATAAAAAACGCCGAGAACACCTTCTTTTTTGAGGTGAGGGTCATGGAATCGAGATATGATTTCTCGGATCCCGTCGCCAAGACTGAATTTCAGAGAGAGCTGGCAGTAAGGCTCTGTCGGTTTGACGAAGCTCTTGAGCGTGAGAACTACATAGAGGCGGTCGCAGTAAGGTACAACATAAGAGTGGATGACTTGCGCAGACTTGTTTCAGATACTGCGGCAAAGGGACTTGCGGTAAAGCCTCTGGAGAGACCAAGATCAGGCCGGATGAGGAATTCTTCAGAGGATCCCGGCAAAAAGAATCAGCGGCTTCTTCTTACGTGGCTTGCTGATGAACCCGCTATTTTCCCGAAGGTCAGGGCATGGATATCGCCTGAGGATTTCTCAGACGACTTATACAGGAGCGTCGCTAAAGAGCTTTTTGCCGGCATGGAGAGCGGAAACTTTTCGCCGGCGAGTATTCTGGACGGTTTTACAGAAGAGGAGGAGCACCGGCAGATAGCCGAGATGTTCAACACAAATCTCGTTGAGATTGAGACACCCGATCAGAGACGCAAGGCTTTTCGCGATATTATCTACGCGGTAAAACACTCGGGATACGAGAGGCTAAAAAAGGAAATGAAGCCGGATGACCCGGAGTACCTCACCAGGACGATCCAGGGGAAAAAGGAACTGGAGAAACTGGCCAAAACGGACATCTCACCGGATGACTAGGAAAACGCTGATTAATACAGCATTTCCCTAAGAAAGATAAATTATTAGAAAAGGAAGAACGATATGGCAACCAAAAAAGATACCACAAAAGAGACAGAGAAGAAGACAAAGGCTTCATCCAAGACTGCCAACAAGAAGGAGACTGCAAAGAAAGAGACAACTGCAAAGTCTTCCAAAAAGGAGAGCGCAGAGAAAAAGGAAACCGCTCCCAGGAAAGCAGCAAAGGATGAGGCTGAGGCCAAAGAGAGCGCAAAGAAGACCTCGAAAGCTGCAAAGCCTTCAAAGAAGGCATCTTCAGAAGAAGTGGATGCTCCTGCAAAAAAGACCAGGGGTAAGGTGTCAAAAACCGCAAAGGCCGCAAAGGCAGAAGAAGCACAGACCCCTGCGCAGAATGAGGGCGAGCTCGACGAGGCAACCAGGGAGCTCTTCCAGCAGAAGATCAAGGAGATCCTCGCAATCGCCAAGAAAAAGAAGAATATGCTCGAGTACGCCGAGGTCAGCGACTTTTTCTCGGAGCTGGGACTTGGAGAGGAGCAGCTTGACAACGTTCTGGAAGTCCTTGAAAACTCAGGGATAGATGTGCTCAGGGTATCTGATACCGATGACGACATTCCCGATGACGACGATATGGTGCTCTCAGAGGAGGACGAGGTTGATATGGAGAACCTCGATCTGACTGTTCCCGATGGCATCAGTATCGAGGATCCTGTCAGGATGTACCTCAAAGAGATCGGTAAGGTTCCGCTTCTGACAGCCGAGCAGGAGATAGACCTTGCCAAGGCGATGGAGGCCGGGATAGATGCCCAGAAGACCCTCGATGAGGACGAGGGCAAGAACAAGCTCTCCGATGAGAAAAAGAAGGAACTGCACCAGATCATCTACGAGGGAGAGGAGGCCAAGAAGCGACTCGCTGAGGCTAACCTTCGTCTGGTTGTCAGCATTGCAAAGAGATATGTCGGAAGAGGAATGCTCTTCCTCGATCTTATACAGGAAGGAAACCTCGGTCTTATAAAGGCCGTTGAGAAGTTTGATTTCAGAAAGGGATTCAAGTTTTCGACCTACGCCACATGGTGGATCAGACAGGCCATAACCAGGGCCATCGCCGATCAGGCCAGAACAATCCGTATCCCTGTGCACATGGTTGAAACAATCAACAAGCTCATCCGTGTCAGCCGTCAGCTCCTTCAGGAACTTGGGCGTGAACCCCTTCCCGAGGAGGTTGCCAAGGAGATGAATCTTCCTGTTGAGAGAGTGCGCGAGATACTGAAGATCTCGCAGGAGCCTGTTTCCCTCGAGACGCCTATAGGTGAAGAGGAGGACAGCCATCTTGGCGACTTCATACAGGACGACAACGTTCCTGTACCTGCAGATGCAGCAGCATTTACTCTCTTAAAGGAACAGCTCGTCGAGGTTCTCGATACTCTCACAGAGCGTGAGCAGAAGGTCTTAAGGCTCAGATTTGGTCTTGACGACGGAAGAGCAAGGACCCTCGAGGAAGTCGGCAAGGAGTTCAACGTAACACGTGAGCGTATACGTCAGATCGAGGCCAAGGCACTTCGGAAGCTCCGTCATCCCAGCCGCAGCCGAAAGCTCAAGGATTACCTCGACTGATACTGCTATGACAGACAGATTGATCACAGAAAATTATGAGGGTGCCGCAACCGGGACGGAATTTAAGTCTGACAGCTACGGACTCTCAAGACTTAAGAGCAGAATGTCAGAAAGGCTCATTACAGTCGCGGATATGCTCGGCGGCTGCGTTGGTAAAGATGGCGGGATGGAGAGGCACTTTGAATGTACTGCCGACGTCGGCTGCGACCACGGATATATATCCATGTACCTTGCCCTTGCCGGAATATCAGACAGAGGTATTGCGATGGACGTCAGGGAGGGTCCGCTTTCGGCAGCGGAAGGCAACATCAGAAGCTCTTCTCTTGCTGACAGGATCAGCACAAGGCTCTCAGACGGCCTTACGAACCTCTCACCTGGTGAAGCAGACTCCGTAGTTATCGCCGGGATGGGCGGAAGGGTGATTACGAGGATCCTTGCTGATTCTGACCTTAATGGCCTCGGAATTAAAATGGGAGTTTTGCAGCCGCAGTCTGAAATCTATGATTTCAGGAAGTTCCTCCATGAGAGAAATTTTTTTATAGAGGATGAGAGGGTGGTATTCGATGACGGGAAATACTACTTTCCTATGCTTGTGGATTTTAGAGGGAGCCAAAAATATGTAAGCGATAGGTCAAAAGCGGCGGAAGCTTTTGAAGGATGCACTTCTCCGCAGATAAAAGTGCTGTCAAGGATAATGGAGAGTAAAGAAAAGCTGCAGGATCTTTTATCAGATGAAGATGAGGCTTTTTCGTCTGAACGCCTTGCAAGAGACCTCTCATACCGCTTTGGAGCGCACAATATTATAAGGCGCGACCCGCTCCTTGTCAGATACCTGGAGCACGGCAGAGAAGTGAGTGAGTCGATACTTATGAGACTTAATAGGGATGAACACCCTGACAGATACGATGAAGCTGAAAAAGAACTAAGGGAGATCAAAGTATGCCTAAGGTTGTTATAAACGGAGTCGAGAAAGAGTATTTAAAGGGAACTACTTATGAGGTGATAGCCAAGGAATATCAGCAGGACTTTGACAACAGGATCGCTGCTGTCATATTTAACGGCAAGATACGTGAGCTCATGAAACCGATTAAAAAGGACGGAGAGCTCTCTTTTATCACCTATGCAGACAATATCGGGAACAAGACCATGCGCCGCACAGCAATCATGATTCTGTGCAAGGCGATAAGGGATGTCCTGGGTGAAAAGAAAGGATCCGGTGAAAAGATTGAATTTACGATTGGAAACGGATACTACTGCACGATCCGCGGCGTCCAGGTGACGGGTGAGATGGTAGAGAAAATAGCCGACAGGTTCTCAGAGATCGTAAATGCGGCCATTCCGATCACCAAGAAGGTCTATCCTCTCGATGAGGCGATTGAGATTTTCAGGAAGCAGGGTATGACTGACAAGATTGCCCTGCTCAAATACAGGAGAAGCTCGGAGATAAACATATACAGGCTTGAGAATTTCTACGACTATTTCTACGGCTATATGCTCCCGAACACCTCCTATATAGACAAGTTCAAGATAGAGAAGTACCACGACGGGCTTCTGATGACGCTGCCAACGAGGACTAATCCAAAGAAGCTCGTTGTCTCAGAGCCGAGGGAGAAGCTCTTTAAGACGATGATGCTGTCCTCTGACTGGGGCAGCATGATGGGGATCGACAATGTCGGCGACCTCAACAACATGGTCTGCGAGGGCAGGATAAATGAGATGATACTGGTGCAGGAGGCACTGCAGGAGCGCAGGATAGGAGAGATAGCCATGGAGATTTTCAGGCGCCCCGACGTAAAGTTCGTCATGATAGCGGGCCCGAGCTCTTCAGGCAAGACCAGTTTTGCGAACAGACTCTCGATTCAGCTGAGGGCAAACGGCATGGTTCCGCACCCGATAAGCCTTGACAACTACTTTGTCGACAGGGAGAACACCCCGCTTAATCCCGACGGGAGCTACAACTTTGAGTGCCTTGAGGCGCTTGATGTTGAGAGGTTCAACCGGGATATGATGAGGCTCCTCGCAGGGGAGAGAGTCGAGATGCCGGAGTTTAACTTTGTCACCGGTAAGCGCGAGATGAAGGGCGACTTTTTGCAGCTCGGTCAGAACGATGTGCTGGTCATCGAGGGCATACACGGGCTCAACGAGAAGATGAGCTACTCGCTTCCCGCTGAATCCAAGTTCAAGATCTATATCAGCGCTCTGACGACACTTAGCATAGACAATCACAACAGGATCGCAACAACGGACGGGCGTCTCCTTCGAAGGATCGTCCGCGACGCAAGGACCAGGGGATCTTCTGCGCAGAGAACCATCAGCATGTGGGGATCTGTCCGCGCGGGAGAGGAGGCGAATATCTTCCCCTTCCAGGAGGATGCGGATGCAATGTTCAACTCCGCGCAGATCTACGAGCTCGCAGTGATAAAGCCCTACGCCGAGCCGCTTTTGTTCTCCATAGGCAAGGATGAACCGGAGTACTACGAGGCCAAGAGACTTCTTAAGTTTCTTGACTATTTTGTGAGTGTCGACTCATCGATGCTGCCGAGAAACTCCATCTGCAGAGAATTTGTGGGCGGCAGTTGCTTTAAAGTTTAAAAAAGTGATATACTGTTATTCCGATGAGCAGGATGGATGATCGCTGCTGTGCAGACGAAAGGGCACAGGAGAGGAAAGTCCGGGCTTCACAGGGCAGGATGCCAGATAACGTCTGGTGGAGGCAACTCCCAGGATAGTGCAACAGAGATATACCGCGTTAGCAATGAGGCGGGCACCACCGGCAAGATGGGCACATTCACGCTTGCGTGAAAATGCGCACAGATTGACAGTGGTATGCGGCGAATGCCGCGTAACGAGGAACGCGTGCGTTCCGAGTCCGCCGAGGCGGCGTAAGGGTGGAAAGGCAGTGTAAGAGACTACCGTGCTGGTGGTAACATCAGTAGCCATGTAAACCCCATCCGAAGCAAGACCGAATAGAGAACAATGAGCTTGCCCGGCCCGTTCTCAGGTGGGTCGCTTGAGGCTGTCGGTGACGGCAGTCCTAGATAGATGATCATTCACGACATAACCCGGCTTACAGTTCTGCTCATTACAAGGGATTAACGTACAGCACTCATACTGATATGGGCTGTACGTTTTTTATTCTCATTATTTTCAAGAGGGACTAAGAGTGAAGAGAAACTACAAATTTATCATAAGCTATGACGGAACAAGGTATCACGGCTGGGAGAGACAGCCCGGGAAGGACATGACAATACAGGGTAAGCTCGAGAGCGTCCTTGGCAGGATGGTCGGCGCATCTTCTGATGATCCCGTAAATCTTATCGGGGCGGGCAGGACCGATGCCGGAGTCCATGCACGCGCGATGTGCGCAAGTGCATTTCTTGATACCGAAATGACTGAGGGAGAGATCCTTAGGTATATGAATGAATACCTGCCGGAAGACATCTCGGTGAATGAGGTGAAGCTGTGCTCTGAGAGGTTCCACGCCAGGTACAACGCCCTTGGAAAGACCTACAGGTACACTTTCTGGGTCGGGGCAAATAAGCCCGTCTTTGACAGGAAGTATGTGACCATACTGGACAGGGAACCGGACATAGAGCTTATGAAGAGTGCGGCTGGGGTTTTAGTCGGAACACATGATTTTAAGAGCTTTTGCGGCAACACCCACATGAAGAAATCAACGGTGAGAAGTGTTGATACCATCAATATTGAGAGGAGCGGAAACTACATAAGGCTCTACTTCCACGGAAACGGCTTTTTGCAGAACATGGTCAGGATCCTGACAGGAACGCTCTTGCAGGCGGGATTTTCAGAAATATCCGTAAGTGAAGTAAAAGAAATACTTGATGCGTGCGACAGGCAGAAGGCAGGACCAACCGCTCCCGCACAGGGGCTGTGCATGATGAAGGTTGATTATTGATCGTTTTTTCGTTATCATATAGTCACTGCGCAATAGCGCAAAAAGATCACTACAGCGAGGATTTGCATGAAGAAGATATTTTCAGGGTTCCTGTCACTTTCCGTGACAGCGTTGATTCTTTTTTTCGGGATGTTTTTTGGCCTTAGATCAGATGTCTATGCAGCAGGTACGGGGGCAGTCACTATAGGCTCTGTAGTCATACAGGGAGATAATGTACTCATAAATGTATCTACCTCAGATGTGCCATCAAGTGATGACGGCATTTACTATCTCTTTTCCGAAAAGCCATATCAGGGGGCGCCGGCAGGAGCTCCGATAGCACAGCTTCAGATCGGCGCATCGGTGACGTTCTCTGTGCCGCTCTCATCAAAGACACCCCAGTGCCATTTATACGACAAGTTCCAGGTTGCGGTGAAGCAGGGAGGAAGCTTTGTCTCTGTGACGGGGGCTAAGTACATAACAAACCCGGAGGCTCTCGCATCTGACTCCCCGGCAAGGAAGAACGTCGGCAAAAAGGGTCTGATACTCGACGGAGCCAAGATAGGAAACGGAAACACGGAGTCTGTGGAGCTCGGAGTAAAGCAGGCCGCCTACAACATAAATCTTTCGGACGTCATCGGAGGAAACGGCGGGATAGAGTATGTCTATAACGGCAAGAGCTACCGCTTCGATTCCTCATATATGAGCCAGTACGACCACTGCGTCAGGACCTGCACAAACCAGGGGATGGCAGTGACAATGGTCCTCTTAAACCCGTATTCAGCGGGAGAGGAGTTCATGATCTCGCCGTCTGCCAGGTCAGGCATAGGAAGGTCTGCCTACTACCTTATGAACACCTCGGAGGATCAGGGACTTGAATACCTTGAGGCGGTAGTTTCGTACCTCGCCATGAGATACAACGGCCACAACGGACAGGGCCAGGTCGACAACTGGGTGATAGCAAACGAGGTCAACGTCAAGGATGCCTGGAACTATTGCAGCATAGAGGACGAGATGACTTATGCCCAGCTCTATTCAGACTCGCTTCGCGTCTGTTACAATGCGATAAAGAGCAGAAATGCCAACGCCTATGTCTGCATGAGCATTGACCAGAACTGGACCCATATACACAACAGTTCCTACTACTCGGCCAGGAGTATGGTCGAAGCGGTGAACACCTGCATAACAGCCCAGGGAAATATTGACTGGGGGCTTGCAGCCCACCCCTACAACTATCCTATGACGTGGACGAGCTTCTGGACACCGAAGGATGCTTCCATGATAATACACAGCATAGATTCGCCGTATATCTCAATGGAGAACATCGAGCAGCTGACGGACTATATGTGCCAGAACTCAATGAGAACCTCAAAAGGTGATGTCAGGCCGATCCTCTTAACGGAGGTCGGATACACCTCGACCCAGGGAGAGGAGGCGCAGGCAGCAGCCATTGTCTATGCCTACCAGAGGTGCGCCACAAACCGTTACATCAAGATGATTGCATTTAACAGACAGACGGATTATCCTGTAGAGGTGAGTCAGGGGCTCTCTGTAGGTCTCACATCTCAGAACGGAACAAGAAAGCTTGCATTTGAGTTCTACCAGCAGATGGACGGACCAAATGCGGCAAACTATATAGCCAGGGCTGCATCCTATATGGGGATTTCCGACTGGAATGCGGCGATGAATGCAAGGTAAAAAAGATGCGTATAACAGACTATTACAACTATATAGCAACGGCTGCCTACATCCTTATGGGTGTGGCAGCCTTATATTTTTACAAAAGGAAAAAGAAGAATTCGAAAAGTCCTCTAAGTGACCGGACATCCACTATCATCATTGTTGTCATAATGGCGATTGCGACCTTTCTTCGCCTGTACAGGCTCGGCGTCGTTCCGCTCGGACTTCAGCAGGATGAGGCATCGATAGGGTATGACGCCTACACACTGGCCAATTTCGGCATAGACAGAAACGGCTATCACTTTCCAATCTACCCGATCACCTGGGGGTGCGGCGGTGGAAGTCCCCTTCTCATTTACTTAAACGTCCTGAGCATAAAGCTTTTTGGAACGGGTATAGTGAAGCTGCGCCTTATTCCCGCGATCTGCGGTATACTCACGGTCCTTCTTTTTTACCTCATTTTAAAGCTCATCTTTTCAGAAAAGAAATATGTAAATGAGCTCTCCCTTCTCGGAGCGTTTTTTCTCGCAGTCTGCCCCTGGCACGTCATTTTGTCGAGGTGGAGCCTTGACTCAAACATAATGCCCTTTAACCTCATGCTCTCACTGTACCTGTTCTTGCTTGGCGCAAAGAAAAGGAGTACTTTATTTTATGCCTTAAGTGCCGCATCTTTTTCCGTGTGTATGTACAGCTATGGTGCGGCGACTATTGTAATACCCGTGTTTTTGGTACTTATATCCGCATACGCTCTTTTTGAGAAGGTGCTTGATACAAAGCAGCTAGTGATCTCAGTATTGGTATTTCTTTTGCTGTTTTCACCACTACTTGTATTCTATGCCATAAATTATCTGTCTTTCCCGGAGATTGTAACAGACTATATTACCTTTAACAAATTTACTGCGGCAAGGACCGGAGAAGCCTTTATTTCACTTGATGACGGCTTTTTGGGAAAGGCGCTTAACAACCTGAAGGCCTATGCACTTGCCATGTCGGTAGGAGGAAAGTTCACTATTGCCCATTACCTTGAGGGGTACGGGTGCCTTTTTGAATTTACCTTTCCTATTACGGCGATAGGGCTTGTAAGGAGCGTGCGGGATCTTTTTTCAAAAAAGATGAGAAAAGAAACACCGGTCATGGAGAGAGTTGGAAATTCAGCTTTTATAATGCTCACGATATCGACTCTTGTACTTGATATCATGATACTGCCTGATATCAACAGGCTTGTGATGGCATTTATCCCCTTCATCTATTTCTTTGTCAGGGGCGCGGAAATTATCCTTGAATGCTCGGGAAAGCTGTTTTTGGCTCTGGCGGTTATTCTTCTTTTGGGCGGACTGTTATTTACAAGGGACTATTTCAGAAATTTCAACAGCTGGTCCATCAGTATCTATATGCCGGGCTACGGAGATGCGATTAAAAGGGCGTACGAGATAGCGAAAGATGACAGACCTATAGCCTCGACCTATGAGGGACTCTCATCGCCGTTTATGCTCGCTCTATATTACACCGAGTATGACCCGTATAAGTTCTACACAACCGTAGAGTACAAGGACCCGGATGCGGAGTTCAGGATAGCAAAGAGCTTTGGAAACTTTTCATTTGACCTTCCTGAGGATACGAAGAAGGCAGCAGAGAACGGGACGGTCCTTGTTGTCGCAAGCTCTGAGAAGGGGCCTTTTGATGGGGATGAGAGATTTGTGCTTGAGGATTTTGGCGGGTACTTTGTAGTGTACAGACCTCTTCCCTGAATGCGGGTAGTTGAGTTATAATAAAAGTTGATGGTTTGAGAGGTTATACAGATGAAAAAAGGACTTGTAATGGAGGGCGGAGCGATGCGCGGGATGTTCACCTGCGGCGTTTTGGACGTCCTCATGGAGAACGGATTTACCTTCGATGCGGCAGTCGGAGTTTCGGCGGGAGCCACCTTCGGATGCAACATCAAGTCGCACCAGAAGGGAAGGGCCTTGAGATACAACAAAAAATACTGCGCAGATAAGAGGTATCACAGCCTGTCATCACTTTTTTCTACGGGTGATATATATAATGTGAAGTTCTGCTACAAAGACCTCCCCTTAAAGCTTGATAAGTGGGATCACAAGACGTTCAAAGAGGACCCTATGGAGTTTTACTGTGTCGCAACGGATGTGGATACCGGGCGCGCCGTATATCACAAATGCCATAAAGGGAAAAAAGAAGACCTTAAGTGGATCAGGGCTTCGGCCTCAATGCCGCTTGTATCAAGGATTGTGAATATCGACGGAGGACACTACTTAGACGGCGGGATATCAGATTCCATTCCTCTTAAGTTCATGGAGAAAAAGGGGTGTGACAGGATCCTCGTCATTGAGACCCAGCCCGCAGATTATGTAAAGGGCAGGCAGAAATATATGCCTCTTGTGCATTTGCTGCTTTGCAGATACCCGAATATGATAAAGGCCATGAGAGACCGTTATCTTATGTACAACAAGGAAAAGCGCTATGTAAAAAAAAGGGAGGAAGAGGGGAAGGCTTTCGTCATAAGACCTCTGGAGCCTCTTAACATCAGCCCTATAGAAAAAGATGAAAAGGAAATAGAGAGGGTATACCTCCTTGGCAGGGAGGCAGCAAAGAGGTGCATACCACAGCTTTCTGAGTATTTTGCATGAAAACTGACCGCACCTTTGGATAGGAGATCTGGCTTAAAATGGATGAGAGATTACAACCTCTTTTTACACCATGGGAAATTGGAAGCTGCAAGATAAAGAACAGGATAGTCATGACATCCATGGGAGGCACGAACCTTCTGGGGTGGATGGAGAAAAACCACTTTGACAAGGCGGGAGCTGAGTTCATCTTAAAGGCGGCTGAGAACAATGCAGGCCTTATACTTCCCGGATGTCAGCCTCTCTACAACCCGATGTTCGGGCAGTGGCTTTACTCAAACAAAAAAATGTACAGGGACTTAGCTGACTGGATGCCACAGTTTCACAAGACGGGAGCAAAGCTCTTTGTCCAGCTGACTGCCGGCTTTGGAAGGAGCTTTACCATCAGCAGGATGATGGAGAACCTCTATACAAATCCGGCGCTGAGGGCGCTTTCAAGGCCCTTTATGGATCTTGATAAGATCACTGCGTCGGCATCGCCTGCGCCAAACAGATGGTCCGACAAGGTTCCGTCGAGGGCGCTGACCGTGGAAGAGATTCATGAGTATGTCACAGCCTTTGGAAAGTGCGCAAAGCTGCTCATGGAGGCAGGCGTCGACGGAGTGGAAGTTCACGCGGTACACGAGGGATATCTGCTGGATCAGTTTACTCTTCCCTATGTGAATAAGAGGAGTGATGAGTACGGCGGCTCTTTTGAGAACAGATACAGATTTGCTGTAGAGATCGTGCAGGAGATAAAAAAGGTTTGCGGAAGCACTTTTCCCGTTTCGCTCAGGTACTCAGTTATCTCCAAGACCAAGGGCATGAGGCAGGGCGCTCTTCCGGGTGAGGAGTACACTGAGGCAGGGCGCGACTTTGAGGAGTCAAAGCGGGCTGCAAAATACCTGCAGGATGCCGGCTACGATATGCTGAATTGCGACAACGGAACGTATGACGCCTGGTATTGGTCGCATCCTCCGATTTACATGCCTGAGAACTGTAACCTCTCTGATGTGGCAGCTATCAGGAAATATGTCGACATCCCGGTTGTGTGCGCCGGGAGGATGGATATTTTTGCTGCTGCAGATGCTGTAAAGAGTGGTGACATCGACGGAGCGGGTTTTGCGAGACCCTTCCTTGCTGACACGGAGTGGGTAAGTAAGCTGTTGTCAGACCGCGCTGATGACATCAGACCCTGCATACTCTGCCACAACGGCTGCTTTAACATGTGCCACTACAAGGGTGTGCCAAACGACCAGCCGCTCGAGGACTCGCTGCACCTTGCCAGATGCGCGGTCAACGCAGAAACCATGCAGACGGACAAACACTTTATCAAAAAGACTCACCGCCCCAAGACCATACATATAATCGGCGGCGGAATAGGAGGGATGGAGACGGCAAGAGTTCTAAAGCTGCGCGGTCACAATCCCATCATATACGAAAAAGAAAATGAGCTCGGAGGCACCTTTATTGCGGCGAGCGCAGAGTCCTACAAGGGGAAGCTCCGTGACCTTCTTGCCTGGTACAGGCGGCAGATGGAGGAGCTCGGAGTTGAGGTTCACCTTGGAACGAAAATAGATGACCCGAGGAAGTTCGGGAGAAAGAGCGATATCATCATCGCGACCGGGGCAAGACCGAGGCTCCTTAGAAGGATCCCGGGGTATGAGAAGATGATAGAAGCCTGCGACTACCTAAGGGGGCAGGAGGTCGGAGAGAGGGTTGCCATAATAGGCGGCGGACTTACCGGGTGTGAGATAGCCTATGAGCTTTCACTTAATGGGAAACAGCCTATAATCATCGAGCAGAAAGATGACCTGATATCCCAAAGCGGCGTCTGTCTTGCAAACAGCTCGTACCTTCGCGAATACTTTGCACTTCACAGGACAAGAGTCTGTCTTGAGACAAAGCTTAAGGAAGTGAGGGACGGATCAATCATCTGCACAGACTCTAAAGGCAATGAGATTACGATAGAGTGCGACTTGGTCATCAGCTGCGCGGGATACATACCGGATCCCGTGACAAAGGAGAACGACCGCACCAGCAACATGGACTATGTCGGTGACTGCAAGAGTGTAGGAAACCTTCGCACAGTTATCTGGAGGGCCTACGAGGTCGCAATGAGAATGTAGAGATAGTCAAGGGGACGGTTCTTTTGACTTATCAGTATCTTGATAAGTCAAAAGAACCGTCCCCTTGACTTCCTTTATGCTCGTTTCATTTTTCTGCGGAGCTGCTTCATCACAGCATAGTAGAGGATGATGGAAAAAACCCCTGCAGTAAACCACGCCGTGGCATCTCCTGCGACAGCCAGCTGGAAGCTGTGGAGCCTGATTGAGAGGAAAGCCGTGATAAACCTCGCTATCAGTTCTACTATGCCAAGGGTCAGGGCTGTTTTGCCGTAGCCGCAGGCCTGCATCGTGTTTCGGTAGATGAAGATCATCGCAAGCGGTATGTAGAAGGGAACACAGGCGTATATATAGGCTCTGGCGTAGGGCAGGTAGGCTCCGATGTCAACACCCGAATCAAAAAAGAACCCTATGATAACGGGAAGGAGAACTACGCTTAAGATACCTGTTATGACCGAGTACACGGCCGATATCTTGAGGGCGTCTATTGTTCCCCTGTGAACCCTGTCAAGGTCACCGTAGCCGTAGTTCTGGCCTGCGTAGGCTGCGATCGTCTGACCGATTGAGGGCATACCCGCCGTCATCAGGTTTACGACCTTACCTGCCGCAGTAAAGCCAGTCACTGCGGTTGATCCGTAGATATTTATGGAAGACTGCATCACCATGGTACCTGATGCGGTTATCCCGAACTGCAGAGCCATGGGGATTCCGATGTTGAGTTGCTTTAAGGAGTAGTCTTTGTTGAGGCGCCAGTCTTTCCTTTGGGGGCACAGGATCTTAACTTTTTTCACAATATATATCATGCACAGGATGGCAGAAGCTGCCTGTGAGAGGTCAGTTGCAAGAGCCGCACCGAAGGTTCCCATATGAAAAGCTATTATGAAAACCAGGTCCAGCACTATGTTAAGGAGAGCCGAGAATATCAGAAAATACAGCGGTGTACGGCTGTTTCCGATAGCCCTTAAGGAAGCTGCCAGAAGGTTGTAGCCGATAAGGGCGATGCTCCCTGCGCATATGGTCGATATGTAGGAGTAGGCGTCGCTGTAAATATCCTCAGGCGTATTCATGACCTTCAGGAGCGGGTGCATCACAAGGAGAGCAGCTATGGTCACAATCGCTGTGCTGATAATGCCGAGCATGATCGCGTTGACGAAGGCTTTCCTCGTGCCCTCGCTGTCACCTGCGCCGTACTTCTGACTGATCAGGACTGTGTAACCTGTTGTCATTCCGTTGGCAAGACCCATTATCATGAACATGATGGTGCCGGTGCTCCCGACGGCAGCCAGGGCATTAGGCGATACGAACCTTCCCACGATAACGGTGTCCACCATGTTGTAGAACTGCTGAAAAATAAACCCCAGAAAGATCGGGATAACAAACTTAAGTAATAGAGAAAGGGGATTACCCTTAGTCATCTTAGATTCCATATAAAAACCTCAAAAAAGAAACATAGTTTTGCGTTGCAATATCATATGATAGCACAAAGACTAATTATCTTAAAGAGTAAAAAAAGAGTAAAATACTGTATAAAAATTCATTGACAAACCCTTTTCTTAAGTGGTATAGTTCTTTTAATTTAATACATCAAACCGATGAAGCGGAGATAAAGATTAGCATGACCGCACAGAGAGTCCGGGCAGGTGAGAGCCGGATGGGAAACAGTTATTCAAATGGACCGCCGAGGGTGCAGCGAAAGGAGAAACTCTGAGTATCCTGCAACGTGAGGGCATACGTCAGTTGCCTGGGATATGTTGGTATCCTGATAAGAGCACGAGAGATCGTGAATGCAAGGTGGCACCGCGGATAGTATATTTATTCGTCCTTGACAGAGAGCAGAGGCTTTCCGTCAGGGACGTTTTTTATTAGGAAATTGCTCCGGTATGGATGCAACTTTATTCCCTTAATAATTTCGGAGAGCTTCAGGATAAGTTTTCAGGCACTTGCCGGAAAGGACAACACAATGATCAAAGAAGCAATCGTAAAGATCGTAAACAAGGAGGACCTCACCTACGACGAGGCGTACACCGTGATGAATGAGATCATGAGCGGAGAGACGAGCCAGACTCAGAATGCGGCGTTTCTTGCTGCACTATCTACCAAGAGTGCGAGGGCTGAGACGACAGATGAGATCGCAGGCTGCGCAGCGGCAATGAGAGACCACGCAACAAAGGTCGACACAGGGATGGATGTCTTTGAAATCGTAGGAACCGGCGGAGACAACGCGGGGAGCTTTAACATCTCGACTACATCGGCAATTGTTGCTGCAGCGGGAGGAATGAAGGTTGCAAAGCACGGGAACAGGGCAGCTTCATCCAAATCGGGAACAGCTGACTGTCTCGAGGCGCTCGGCGTAAATATTAACCAGAGTCCAAAGAGATGTGTGGAGCTGTTGAATGAGGCCGGGATGTGCTTCTTTTTTGCGCAGAAATACCACACCTCGATGAAATACGTGGGAGCTATCAGAAAAGAGCTGGGCTTCAGGACGGTATTCAATATCCTTGGACCTCTTACAAACCCGGGCTCACCATCAATGCAGCTTCTTGGAGTGTACGACGACTATCTTGTTGAGCCCCTGGCTCAGGTTCTCGTGAGTCTCGGAGTAAAGCGCGGCATGGTCGTTTACGGTATGGACAAGCTGGATGAGATATCACTTTCCTGCGACACCAAGATCTGCGAGATCAAGGACGGATGGTACAAGACATATACGATAAATCCCGAGGACTTCGGCTTTAAGAAGTGCGACAAGTCTGAGCTTGTCGGCGGAAATCCGGATGAGAACGCAGCTATAACGCTTGGCATTCTCAAAGGGGACAAGGGGCCAAAGAGGGATGCGGTTCTGTTAAATGCAGGAGCTTCTCTCTATATTGGCGGAAAGGCTGATTCTTTTGAGGATGGCATAAAGCTTGCAGCTGAAATCATAGATTCAGGGAAAGCTCTTGAGACACTGAACAAACTTATCGAAGTCAGCAATCGGGATGATGAGGAGTAAAGCGGTGACAATTCTTGATACAATAGCCGAATATGCGAGAGAGCGCGTTGCGATTGCAAAGAAAACCGTACCCTTTGATGAGATGAAGGAAAAAGCGCTTTCAATGCCCCAAATGGGTTTTCACTTTGAGAAGGCGCTGTCGCGCGATGGGATTTCTTTTATCTGCGAGTGCAAGAAGGCATCGCCGTCAAAGGGAATCATCGCTGAGAACTTCCCGTATCTTGTTATAGCAAGAGAGTACGAAGCCGCTGGGGCTGACGCTATATCGGTCCTGACTGAGCCAAAGTGGTTCCTTGGAAAAAATGATTATCTGAAGGAAATCGCAGAAAGCGTCAACATCCCCTGCCTTCGAAAGGACTTTGTCGTAGATGACTACATGATATATGAGGCGAGGGCCCTGGGAGCTGCGGCAGTACTTCTCATCTGCTCCATACTGAGTGAGGATGATGTAAGGCGCGGGATCAGTATCTGCGATGAGCTTGGGATATCTGCTCTAGTCGAGGCGCACGATGAGAGCGAAGTTATGACGGCGCTTAGGTGCGGGGCCAGGATCATCGGTGTCAACAACAGAAACCTTAAGGACTTTTCCGTTGACAGTGAAAACTCAAAAAGACTGCGTAAACTGATACCTAATGGCGTTATCTTCGTGTCGGAGAGCGGCGTGAAGAGCGCAGAAGATGTCGCGGCCCTGTCAGATATTGGTGCGGATGCAGTCCTTGTCGGAGAGAGCCTTATGAGGGCACCGGATAAGAGGGCAAAGCTTAACGAACTGAAAAGCTGTAGCGAATCAGATTAAATCTGCTACAGTTCCTAAAGTGTTTTATCAAAATGAGAGATAAGTTTACAGAAAGTCCTGATTGCCATATGGAGAAAGTAAAGTTATGACGAAATACAAATTCTGCGGTCTGACAAGGCCTGATGAAATAAAAGCGGCAGTAGAACTTGGAGCTGATTATATTGGCTTTGTTTTCTGGGAAAAGAGCAGGCGCTATGTGGACGTTCTTACGGCAAAGAGCCTTCGAAAGAGCATGGAAGTAAACGGGGCTGAAAAAACTCAACCGGCTTTTGAGGATGGCGCATCAAGGTTAAAAAAACCGCAGGTAGTCGGAGTTTTTGTCGATGAGAATCCTGAGAAGATAGAGGAAATCGTCAGGGATGGCATAATAGATATCGTCCAGCTCCACGGACATGAGGATGAGAAGTACATAGAAAACTTACGAAAACTCATCCCTAAAGTCCCAGTCATACAGGCTTTCAGGATAAAAAGCATCGAGGATATCGAGAGGGCAAAAAGGTCCACAGCAGACTTTCCCTTACTTGATTCGGGAATGGGGACGGGATCTGTGTTTAACTGGCAGCTGATAAAGGAGTCAGGGCTTGACAGACCTTATTTTCTTGCCGGAGGGCTTGATGTACAAAACGTCACAAAGGCACTTGAAATGCTGACGCCAATGGCTGTTGATGTGAGCTCGGGTATTGAGATAAATGGCCACAAAGACACAGAAAAGATGAGATTATTTGCAGAGCGTGTAAGATGCGCCAAAGAGTGATAGACAGTAATATAAAACAATCACAACAGGAAGGAGATCAGATGATGAGCGCAAACGGAAGATTTGGAATACACGGCGGTCAGTACATACCCGAGACACTGATGAATGCAGTGATCGAGCTTGAGGAGGCCTACAACCACTACAAGAATGACCCTGAGTTTAACCGCGAGCTGAAACAGCTTTTTGACGAATACGCGGGAAGGCCCTCGCGTCTTTACTTTGCAGAGAAGATGACAAAGGACCTCGGCGGAGCGAAGATTTACTTAAAGAGAGAGGACCTGAATCACACAGGTGCCCACAAGATAAACAATGTGCTCGGTCAGGCGCTTCTCGCCAAGAAGATGGGTAAGACAAGGCTGATTGCGGAGACCGGGGCAGGACAGCACGGAGTTGCCACCGCCACCGCAGCTGCGCTTATGGGAATGGAGTGCGTCGTGTTCATGGGCGAGGAGGACACCAAAAGGCAGGCGCTGAACGTCTACAAGATGGAGCTTTTGGGAGCCAGAGTCGTCCCAGTCACTACAGGTACCAAAACCTTAAAGGATGCCGTATCTGAGGCTATGAGAGAGTGGACAAACAGGATAAGCGACACCCACTACTGCCTCGGCTCAGTCATGGGACCGCACCCCTTCCCGACGATCGTGAGGGACTTTCAGGCGGTCATATCAAAGGAGATAAAGGAGCAGATACTTGAAAAAGAGGGGAGACTTCCGGGAGCTGTGATCGCCTGCGTCGGAGGAGGATCTAACGCGATAGGAACCTTTTACCACTTCATTGAGGATAAGGATGTCAGGCTGATAGGGTGCGAGGCAGCAGGCAGAGGAGTAAACACGTTCGAGACCGCAGCGACCATTGCTACAGGAAAGCTTGGCATCTTCCACGGGATGAAGTCGTACTTCTGCCAGGATGAGTACGGGCAGATCGCGCCTGTGTACTCAATTTCTGCGGGACTCGACTACCCCGGGATCGGACCTGAGCACGCATATCTTCACGACAGCGGGAGGGCGGAGTATGTTCCTGTAACCGACGATGAGGCAGTTGCTGCCTTTGAGTACCTCTCAAGGACAGAGGGGATAATACCCGCGATAGAGTCCGCCCACGCTGTTGCCCACGCAATGAAGATAGCGCCTTCCATGGGGAAAGATGAGATAATTGTGATCACCATTTCCGGAAGAGGAGACAAGGACTGCGCCGCGATCGCGAGGTACAGGGGCGTTAAGTATATTGGCGATGAGGTGTGATGTCACAAAAATCTGAAGATGATCAGGAGGAAAACTGATGAGCAACATAAAAAGAGCGTTTGGAAACGGGAAGGCCTTTATAGCCTTCATAACCTGCGGCGACCCGGACCTTGAGACCACCATGGAAGCGGTAAAGGAGATGGAAAAGGCAGGTGCGGACCTTGTCGAGCTGGGAATACCTTTTTCTGACCCGACAGCTGAGGGCCCGGTCATACAGGGTGCAAACCTCCGCGCACTGAATGCGGGGACTACTACCGACAGGATTTTTGGCATGGTTAAAGAAATCAGGAAAGAAGTTACGATCCCGATGGTATTCATGACCTATGCTAACGTCGTCTTTTCCTACGGGGCTGAGAAGTTCATGAAAACCTGCAGCGACATCGGCATGGACGGCCTCATACTTCCGGACCTTCCCTTCGAGGAAAAGGGCGAGTTTCTGGATATCTGCCACAAATACGATATAGACCTCATATCCCTCATAGCGCCGACCTCTGAAAACAGGATCGCGATGATAGCATCTCAGGCAGAGGGCTTTATCTATGTTGTCAGCAGCCTCGGCGTTACGGGGACAAGGAGCGAGATAACAACTGACCTCTCCTCTATAGTAACGGCCATAAGGGAAAACACAGATCTTCCATGCGCCATAGGCTTTGGCATTTCTACCCCGGAGCAGGCAAAAAAGATGGCGGACGTCTCGGACGGGGCGATCGTCGGATCTGCCATAATTAAGATCCTTGAAAAGTACGGGAAAGATGCTCCAAAGCATGTAGGAGAGTATGTAAAGAGCATGAAAGATGCCATCAGACAGCTCTGATATGGATATTATCCTCAGAATATCATATAATTTTACTATGTGTAAAAGTGAGGATTAACTTCGATGGCTAAACAGAAATCTTATGACATGCTAAACGGCAGTCTTATCGATAAAATCGTGTTGTTTGCGCTTCCGCTTGCCATATCCAGCATCCTGCAGCAGCTCTTTAACGCGGCGGATCTGGCTGTTGTCGGCAGGTTTGCATCCCCTGAGGCGATGGCGGCGGTTGGCAGCAATTCCTCGGTGATAAATCTTATCATCAGTTTCTTCATTGGTCTGTCTGTGGGCGCAAACGCGGTCATTGCCATGGAGATAGGAGCGGGACGTCGGGATCAGATAAGCGATACTGTTCACACGGTTATCGCGATATCGCTTATTTCCGGCTTTTCTCTGATCGCTATCGGATTTTATGTATCCAAGCCCATTCTGATACTGATGGGAGCGCCCTCAAATGTTTTAGACCTTGCCATTGTATATCTGCGGATATATTTTTTTGCCATGCCGGCTATTATGATATACAACTACGGATCGGCGATCCTAAGGAGCAAGGGCGATTCCAAAAGACCTCTTTACGCCATGATACTCTCCGGCGTGATCAATATTATTCTCAATCTGATTTTTGTCATTGTTTTTCATCTGCATGTAATAGGCGTTGCCCTGGCGACGGTTCTCTCCAACATATTCGGAGCAGGCCTGGTGCTCCTGTTTCTGATAAGAGAAGAGGAACCCTTTAAGCTTGATTTCAGGAAGCTTGCGATCAAAAAGAGATATCTTCTGCGAATGCTGCAGATAGGGCTACCGGCGGGGCTTCAGGGCGCGGTTTTCTCACTCTCAAACGTAGTTATACAGTCGGCAGTAAACAGCTTTGGATCCGATGCAATTGCAGGCGCAACTGCGGCAGCCAACTTTGACTTTGTATCCTACTGCGCGATGAACGCCTTTTCCCAGTCGGCGGTCACCTTCACAAGCCAGAATTATGGCGCCCACAAGTTTGAGAGGTGCAAAAAGGTGTTCAGGATCTGCATGGGGTGCGGCGTCGGAGCATCTGCCATCGTTGTCCTTTTACTTGTCACCTTCCGATATCAGGCAATAAGCCTCTTTACCACGGACAGCGAGGTAATCAGGTTCGCCATGATCAGGATAATGAACTCCTTTGTTTTCCACTATCTGATAGGAACCTACGAGATCAGCGGAGGGTGCCTGCGCGGCATGAACTTCTCTCTTTTTCCGGCTCTTATATCAGTCTTCGGAACCTGTGTACTCAGACTTTTGTACATCTTTACATATCTGCCTGCGCACCACGACTTTGCGACACTTTTCAGGGTCTACCCGATTTCGTGGCTGTTTACGGGGGCAGTAACTATTTTAGTGTACTTCATTGTCCGGAACAGGACGTTTAAGAAAAGAGAGGAGATGACATGAACAGAGTAGCGGTATTTTTTCCGGGGCTTGGATATCACCACGACAAGCCGCTTCTGTATTACTCGAGGGACATTGCCTATGAATACGGCTACAGGGAACTTGTCAAAGTCGAGTACAGCTATGAGAAAAAGGGCATAAAGGGTGATGCAGAGAAAATGAGACTGGCCTTTGATGAAATCTACAGACAGAGCGAGGTGCAGCTATCTGAGATCGATTTTTCAAAGTATGACGATATCCTTTTTGTGTCAAAGAGCATTGGCACGATAGTGGCGGCAAAATATGCCAAAGAGCGCGGCTTAAGCGTGGCAAACGTTCTGTATACGCCGCTTTCCGAGACCTTCGATTTTCAGCCGCAGAACGCTATTGCTTTTACAGGAACGGCAGATGCCTGGGTGGACTACGAGATAGTTAAAAAGAGGAGTGCGGATGCAGTCATTCCGGTTTCAGTCTATGTGGGTGCCAATCACTCTCTGGAGACCGATGACACGATAACAAATCTCAAGATCATGATGGATGTGATGGACAGGACGAGGCGCCACATTATCCCCGGGTCAGAGATTCAAGAATGAGGAGGTGCAGAAATGATCAGAAAATACAGGATCGGAAATCCGATACCAACGGATGCGGTAGTAGAAGAGATAATAGCCCTCGAGGGCGAGCCTCCATTTTTTGACTGCGACAGTGAGGGCAAAAAGCTTTCACTTAAGCTTGAAAAAAAGGAGAGGGTATACGGCCTCGGAGAGACCGTAAGAGGCATTAACAAGAGAGGCTGGTGCTATATCAGCAACAACTCCGACGACCCCTATCACCTCGAGGAGAAGAGGTCGTTGTACGCCTCTCAGAATTTTCTGCTGTTTGATTCGGATAAAAGAAAACTCGGCGTCTTTGTGGATACCCCGGGGATTGTTACCTTTGACATCGGGTATACGGATATTGATGAGATGACAATATCCTTTGAAGATTTTGATGCGGATATCTATATCATCGAGGGCGACTCTTTATTGGATATTGTAAAGCAGTTCAGGCAGATGATAGGCAGGAGCTACATCCCGCCGAGGTGGGCCTTCGGCTTTGGACAGAGCAGATGGAGCTATTTGACTGCTGATGAAGTCAGGAGCGTCGCAGACGGATATGACAGGGCAGGCATTCCTCTTGACATGATATACCTGGACATCGACTACATGGAGAAGTACAAGGACTTCACGGTCGATGAAAAGGCATTCCCGAATTTTCCCGAATTTGTAAAGGAGATGAAGGAAAGGGGAATACGGCTCGTTCCAATAATCGATGCGGGCGTCAAAATCGAAGAGGGGTACGATATCTACGAGGAGGGCGTAAAAAACGATTACTTCTGTAAGAAGGAAAACGGCGAAAACCTCGTTGCGGCAGTATGGCCGGGAAAGGTTCACTTTCCCGATTTTCTGAATGAAAAGGCGAGGGAGTGGTTCGGAAGCAAGTATAAGATTCTTTTGGACCAGGGAATAGAAGGCTTCTGGAACGATATGAATGAGCCCGCGATCTTTTATACCGAGGATCATCTCAATGAGGTCTTTGAGCAGATCGAGGACTACAAGGGTAAGAACCTGGATATCAGATTGTTCTTTGCGTTCAAGGAGCTGGTTGGCTCTATCGACAACAACGAGGCTGACTACAGGCGGTTTTACCACGAGTACAAGGGCAGGCGTATAAGGCACGACAAGGTACACAACATCTTTGGCTACAACATGACAAGAGCCGCGGGAGAGGCTTTTGAGAAGCTGACGGACAAGAGGGTCCTGATGTTTTCAAGGTCTTCCTACGCGGGAATGCACCGCTACGGAGGAGTCTGGTGCGGGGATAACAGGTCCTGGTGGTCGCACCTTTTGCTTAATATCCAGCAGATGCCTGCACTTTCGATGTGCGGACTTTTGTACTCGGGTGCCGATATTGGCGGCTTTAGCGCAGACACCACAGAGGACCTTGTGATGAGATGGACAGAGTTTGGCATTTTCACACCTCTTTTCAGGAATCACTCTGCAGAAAAAACAAGGAACCAGGAGCTGTACAGGTTCAAGAACACGGAGGACTTTAAGAATATAGTGGAGCTGAGGTATGCTCTTTTGCCGTATCTGTACTCTGAATTTATGAAGGCGGCGCTGAACTTCGAAATGCTCTTCAAGCCACTTTCATTTGAGTATGAAGATGAGCGCTGCGCTGAGATCGAGGATCAGCTGCTTTTGGGAGAGAGTCTGATGCTTGCTCCCATCTACAGACAGAACGCTACGGGCAGAAATGTTTATCTTCCCGAGGACATGAAGTTGATCCGCTTCAGGAGCTATAAAGACTATGATGAAGAAATACTTCCTGCAGGTGACCACTACGTGAGGGCGGAGCTTAATGAAATTCCGGTATTTGTGAGAAGGGGAGGAGTCCTTCCGATTGCAACCCCGAAGAAGAGATCAACTGAAGTTGACGAAAAAGACTTAAAATTCATATGCTACGAGGCACAGCCCGGGGATTATGATCTCTATACAGATGACGGCGTAACGAGAATATGATACGTTAACAGTTTTTTTTCCAAAAAATGGAAATAGTGAGGCTTAATCCGCTGCCTTCACTGTTTTTCCGGAGCCCGCAATGACCTATAATGAAATTACCAAGAGGCAGACAGCCACTGTACAATGCGGTTGTGAAAGTCAAGGGTGAGTGAGTAATTAAGGGGAAAGACGGAGAGCTCTTATCTAACACGCGGATAAGGGCTCTTTGTCTGTTACAATAATTTTTTATACCTATTGGACGAAAATGTGCTCATAATATTTACGAGGCGGCACAGCCGTTAAAAAGGAGATACTATGTGTAAGTATTGTGAAAGTCATGAAGATTATTATGAGGGAAGTTTGATAGATGAAAAAGTGGATTTGGGATTTGGGGGTGAAATGAGGATATGGTCGCTTATTGACCCGGAAAAAAGAAAGCTGGGACTTATAATGCTGAACCTAAAGACCTCCGAGCAGCTAGAGTTCTTTAAGAGTATAAACTTTTGCCCTGTATGCGGGGAAAGGCTTAATTCAGGAAACAGGTAAATGATGGATGCTGTGCCGTCTTGGAGGGGGCTGATATATAGTTGCCCTTTAGTCAGATTCTTCGTATAAATGAAAAGATGATCAAAAACTTGTAAAAACAAAGGAGTTATATAGATTATGGATGACAAAAATTATGTAGATTCGATGCTTGGGATCAATGCTGCTTTTATGAATATTGATTCGGCGATATCAGCCACAGAGACTGCGGAGATGTCGAAAAAAAGGTACAGTTTTTGCTCTGCTGCTGCAAAGACCGGAATCATAGACACAGCCCTTTTTGGTGTTTTAAAGGCTACGTACTACCTTTTAAGCGCAAACGGCATGGTCCCTGAAAAATATAGCTCAGAATTATTGAAAACCATTCCTGGAGAAACGCATCAGCAGATGGAAATCGGCAATAAAAAAGAGACGTACACAACTAACAGAGCTGTGCGTATCTACGGGGTTATGAGTTTTTTGACCAAATACAAACTTTTAAGTGCAGCTGCGATAAATAAGGTCACAGACCCTGTTATAAAAGATGCCATCAGGACAATCGCAACCTCGAAAAAGACAGTAAAGGCACTTAGCACCTTTGAGAAAGAATATACCAAGTTGAGATTTGACAAGGCTGATTCTCCACTACTCCTTATTAAACATTATTTTGATATCATGAAGGAAAATAAGGAGGCACTTGCCAGAGGAGAAACAATAAATCTTGGGGATGGAAGGACTATTACCGGGAAAAAGGCAGGAAATGTAGTCTACGGTATTATAACCGGTCCCAAAAATACAGTCATAGTGGGACCTGACGGCGAGCCCGAAAATGTTAAAAAGGGAGAGGATCCTGAGAAGGTCATAAAGAGGAAGGCTGAAGCTGTTAAAAAACCTAAGGATAAGGTAAAAGAGCCCAAAAAGGAAAAAGCGCCTGAAAAGGAGAAGGAGCCTGAGAAGAAGGCAGAGCCCGAAAAGAAGGCAGAGCCCGAAGAGGAGAAAGAGCCTGAAAAGAAGGCAGAGCCCGAAGAGGAGAAAGAGCCTGAAAAGAAGGCAGAGCCCGAAGAGGAGAAAGAGCCTGAAAAGAAGGCAGAGCCTGAGAAGGAGAAAGAAGAGAAGAAGGAAGAGCCCAAAGAGGAAGAAAACAAAGAAGAGGACAAAGAAGAAGAGAAGTTCGAAGTACCTGAAGTAAACGAAGAGGAAAAAGAAGAAAAAATCGAGGTAGTAGAGAAAGAAGAAAAAGAAGAAGAGAAGGTCGAAGAGCCTGAAAAGAAAGAAGAGCTCAAAGAGGAAGTAGTAGAAAAGGTCGAAGAACCTGAAGAGAAAGAAGAAAAGGTTGAAGAGCTCAAAGAGAAGTCCGAAGAAATAGTAGAAGAGAGCTTTTTGGTGGAGCAGGAAGACTTTGCTGAGGAGGAAGGATCTCACTTTACTCCTGAGTACATCAAAGGAAAGCTTGAAAACATCAGAACCCTCTTTATGACAGAGGGGCTCAAGGATAAGAGCGCTCTCAAAGCGGCTGCTAAGAAACCGGGATTTACAAAGAACAGCGAGGCCTATAATGAGTTTTTTGCCGGTGACGGCGGAAAAGAGTACCGCGAGATGGCAAAGGCCATGAACGACTGCATAAAGCTTTTGGGTGCACCTGCAGGTGATGACTGGTCAGAAAAGGTCATGGATGCTTTCAGAAGAGTTAAGGCGGCTGCGAACACATACAGAAAGACTCACAAGAGTGTTCTCAGAGTTGTCGGTGTATCGAGTCACGTCACCAAAGTGGGCGATGCGAGAGTTAACATAGCCATGCAGCTGATGTATGAGTCCTCTGTATATGAGAATATGATGTCTTCGTACATAGCAAACGGCTCTAAGGACTCAACCACAATCAAGGACAGCGACAGGGAAGATGAGACCGAAAGACTCAATAATGTCATGACGCTCAGAAATAAGTACATTAAAAAGCTCTTTTCAAAGAAGCTGGCACTCTCCAAGACAAGTAAGCAGACGATGATCGCATGGGCAGGTGATGATTCATTTATCAGCGACGAGAATGGCAATTATACCGGACTTCCAAGCGATCCTGTCAGAAAAACCGCATACTTTGTTGCAGTAAATAAAATGAGAGAGCTCATGAAAGGTGACATCACAGCAGATCAGATCATGAGTATGGAGAAAGAAGACCTCGACGATAACGGGTTTAACAGGGACGTCGAGAAGATCGTTAAGGACCCCAAATATGCAGCAGCCTTTAAAAAGTCTAAATCCGGAAAGAAGCAGTCAGATGCTGAGCTTCAAATGCAGATAATGAATATGAATGGGAATAATCTGCTGAATAATACCATGATGAGCCGTGATCTTAATACCTCGAGGATGTCTGATAAGATGACGGACTTTGAATAAGAGTCGCAGTAGATTATAAGGGAGAACCGTTATAAACAAAAAAGCGGATGTCTGATATACAGCTATCCGCTTTTTATGTTGTATATATGTAGGTGTAACTTTGATGGATTTCATTTTGTGGTTACCTTTTTTTAGTTGAGGGGTTAAGATATTATAAAGATAAGCCGATGTATTAGATGAAAGCTGTAAAGGTCTCTTTTTTTGAAAACACAGGGAGGTGTTTCATGAGAATACAGCAGAACATGGATGTGCAGAATGGCATTATTATAGATCAGACAGACGTAAATTCTGCGTCAAAATCCACCCATAGAAATAAAAACAAAAATGAGTCGCCGGAGACGTTTCGCAAGTCACCGGGGACTCAAAAGGTGCTACAGTTTTTTTTGAATGCGGAAATGGAGGGGAATAACATGGCAGAATTATATGGAATATCAGCTTATCAGCAGACTTCACAGTCATATGGCGGAAGCAGGGTGCAGAATAATGACACTAAAGCGCAGAGCGCAGCTAAAAGTGATCAGACTGCAGCTGCTAAGACCTCGCAGACAAAGGTGGAGACAAAGGGATGGTCTCCAATAGATACGAAGAGCTCACTGGTGCCATCAAAGACGGATATCGGCATGACTATAGGAGATGTTCAGTTATCTGATAAAGCAAAAGATTATCTTTCAAAGCTTCAATCCAAGTTCCATGGCATGGAGTTTATCACAGTGAGCAAGGATATGAAGGCTCAGGTTCAGCAGAATGCAGCTTCTTATGGTAATGCCAATAAGATGGTCGTTCTCATTGATGAAGAAAAACTCGAGAGAATGGCAACTGATGAGAACTTCCGCAAAAAGTATGAGGGAATAATCGCTTCCTCCCAGAGTAAGATGATGCAGGCAAAAATGGGTCTTTCAAGCAGTGGATCAAGTGTCAAAAACTTTGGAATGAGTGTGGACTCCAATGGAAAAGAGAGCTTTTTTGCTACGGTGAATAAATCTTCCGACCTCCAGAAGAAACGAATTGAGAAAAAGGCAGCTGAGAAGAAACAGCAGAAGATTAAGGAGAAAAAGCAGGCAGAGAAGAAGGCGCAGGAAGAGCGCATAGAAAAGGCAAAAGAAGGCAAAGCTGATAAAACCGTAGATAAGAAAGACAGAGACATCCCTGAAGAAGAATATGATATCATAGAGGCTAACTCCTTGGATGATCTGTTATCAAAGGTTCAGACTTACTCTTATAACAGTGCTTCATCGAGAGTGATGACAGATACAGAAAAAAATGTTGGAACAAAGGTTGATTTTAAAGGATGATGGCCGGGCCGGGTGAGGCTGTATGAATATATCTTTTAATACTCAAAATCCATATGGTTCATATTATCAGAAGGCTCCTGTTATGGGGCAGAGCGCGTCCGGAAGATCTGCCAGTGGCGTTCTGCCTTCTATGTCCGGAAATAATAATGCTTCCTCGCCTCTTTCACAGTTCACTAACAAGATTACGGATGATAAGCCCTCCATCTCTCAGCAGATGAGGCAGATGATCAGGGATCTCAAACAGGAGCAGTATAAGAATGCTGCGTCGAAGCAGCAGGAAAACGGCTTTTCCAAACTGTCAGGTTCCCCTGATGCTGCAGAGGACGAAGAAATCGTTACTTCCGAGAAATATAATTACAAAACAGTTGCAACCAGGATACAGCAGGCAAAAACATCCATCAGCGCAGGCCAGGCTGTTCTTGCTGCAAAGAGAGAAACTTTAAAGCTCAAAAGGAAGATAGCCTCCGGATCAGGTGATGCGGAAGAACTTCAGCTCGCCCTTACACATGCAAAACGCATGGAGATGGTAGCCAGGAAAAAGAAACACCACCTCGAGCTTGAAGAGCTTGTAGAGAATACTCAAAAAAGAGATGAAAGACTTGACGGTCAGAAAGATGTTGCGGCTCAGATGCAGAGCACTCTGGCTTCTTTAGAAGAAGAAAAAATAAGCGAAAAAGAAGATGAAATATTTGATGCCAGGGAAGAAATGCTGAACGCGGCCCTTGAGCAGATGCAGGAAGGAAGTGCTTCTTTTTCTGAGGATGAATTGAAAGAACTGAATGAGATGATTTCAGAATTCGGAGAGGAAGAGCTGAAAGAACTTGAAGAAGCCATGGAGCTTATGGAAACCATGGAAGTGGTTGATCCGCACATGAGTAAGGCTGATCTCGAGGACCTTAAGAGGAAGCACCGCGCAGCCGAAGATAAGGCTATCATGAAAGCTAACATGGAATATCTTAAAGACATGATAAAGCATGAACTTGGAAAGAACGCTTCCATACCTGGTATGGGCGGCGCAGGAACTTCAATGGCAGCATCCTTTAGCATACCTCAGGGGATGGGAGTGGGAATAGGAGTGGATATCTCATCGCCGCAGGTATCGGTGTCATCAATTGATATTCAGGCATAAGAGAAAAGGGATCGGGAAAACGGTCGCTTTTTATGAAAGCACAGGGAGGTGTTTCATGAGAATACAGCAGAACATTGATGTGCAGAATAGCATAGGGAACAGATAAGAGGTGTCGGATGAAATACAGAGAGAACAGAAGAACCGGAGATAAGATCAGTGAGATTGGCATGGGGACTGCTTACATCGCAGAGGCTGAAGTTATGGAGAGTGTGAAAAAGTTAAAAAATGTACTGCATTATGACGGGTAGCTGCGTTTATGGCGTGTCTGCCCGTCATTTTATATTTTATAAAGCTCTTTTGCATTCATAATAAAAACGTACTCCGATGATGATTTATCTTTTAGTGCGCTTGTCTTGCTGTAGATACCGAAAGGCGCATGCGGGGACTGTGCCCACTTAAAAGTGACAATATCCGGGTGCTTCATGATCTCATGCTCGGGAAGGAAAGCATATCCAAAACCGGAAAGAAGAAGTCCGTATGCTTCGTTGGCGTTGGAACATATGGCATTATCCAGATCATCATTTACCGGTACAATGTGTCTGCCGCGAGAAAAGAAGTTTCCCAGAAGATAAGGCGGGATGGATATTATCTGACGGTATTCCCAGAGATCATCGGTTGTTATCGTCTTATTCTTCCTTTTTTTGACCGCCCCGGCTAAAGGATGATCCTTGTGCATGGCACAGACAAAGTATTCATCGTGGAGCATGGTAAAGGATATGTCAGGATTGGTAAATTTCGCATCCTTCATGCCTATGATGACATCCAGCTGATTATTTACAAGACGGCTTAGGTTTGCGTCTGTCTGATCACTGGAAAACTCCGGAATGACATTGGGATTTGATATCAGCAAGGGCTTAAGGATCTTGCTTATAAGATTAAGTGCATGTGGATCCATATATCCGATCCTGAGAGAATGTCTTTCTCTTTTCTGAAAACTTGATATCCGTTCCCTGGAGCGATAGAATGTATCTATCATGGTATTGGCATCCTTAAGGAAGGTTGCACCGACCTTTGTAAGAGTAACGGATCTTGTAGTTCTGCTGAAAAGCTTACATCCCAGTTCTGTTTCCAATGACTGGATCTGTTTTGTGACAGCAGGCTGTGTGAGACCTAATTGCTCGGATGTCTTCATGTAGTTTAAGGTACCGGCCAGGCTGATGAAGCATTCAAGCTGCGAAGTGTTCATATAGGGACTCTCCTTGATTTATTCCATATATTTATAAATAATAACATATATTCATTTCACAGTACAGGATTTTGCTGTTAAAGTGTATTTGTAAATCAAACATACACAGCAGAAAACTGCGGAAAGGAAGGACATTATGGCACTTACGAATTTATCCGGATGGAACGAGAGTGAAGATCGGAAGGCTATGGCAGCTTGTGGGACGGCATGCGGAGCAGCAAAGCCCGAAGAAGCACCTGCATCAGCATGCGGGGCATCTGCACCCGAGGAAGCACCTGCATCAGCATGCGGGGCATCTGCACCTGAGGAGAAGCCTGCATCAGCCTGTGGCAGTGCCTGCGGAGCTTCAAAGTAAAAGATTTTTCAGAACAGGAGGAAGGATCCATGGGTCAGTATTTTGCATTTCAATGGCATATTACGGAAGAATGCGACCAGCGCTGCAAGCACTGCTATATATTTGCGGAGAATTCATGCAAGAAGCTGGGCAGCATGTCATGGGATGAAATGCAACAGGTAGTGAAGAATGTGGAGGAGTTCTGCAGAACCTATGGAAGGCTACCGTATTTTTACATTACCGGTGGTGACCCGATCCTTCATCCTGACTTCTGGAAACTGATGGAGTTGTTAAAGGGAAAATCCATTCCCTTTACCATACTGGGGAATCCATTTCATTTAACGGATGAAAACCTGAAAAGATTAAAAGAATGCGGATGTGATAAGTACCAGCTTTCGATTGACGGAATGAGGCAGACACATGACTGGTTCAGAAAGCCGGGGTCTTTCGACGAGACGATCGAAAAGATCGGGATGATAAGGGATGCCGGAATTACGGCGGTGGTGATGACAACAGTATCCTCCGTGAATATAAAAGAGGTTCCGGACATCATAGACACTGTTGTAAAGGCAAAAGCGGACGTCTTTGCATTTGCAAGGTATGTCCCTACAAGTGATGAGAAGAGCACAGGTATAAGTCCCATGGAATACAGGGAGCTTCTTAAAGCCTGTGATAATAAATATAAAGAATATGAGAATGATCCGGAGTGTGTCACGTATTTTAACCGCAAGGATCATCTTTGGACACTGTATCAGTATGAGACCGGAGATTTTAAGACTCCGGAAACTGCAAAAGAAGGCATAATATACGGCGGGTGCAATTGCGGAAACTGCCATATTACGATACTTCCCACGGGTGAAGTCTATGCATGCAGAAGAGTGGCAGACAGTAAGGTAGGAAACGTATTTGAAGACCGACTGAAAGATTTATGGATTAAGCAGATGGAAAAATACCGTGACTATGATAGGTTCACTAAGTGCAGCAAGTGCAGGCTGCTTGCATGGTGCAGGGGATGTCCGGCTGTGGCTAAGGGAACCTATGGAGACTTTTATGCTGAGGATCCACAGTGTTGGTTAGCTACGAGTCCATGCAAATCTCATCTGATAACCGGATAGGCAAGCTTGCATGGATAGACGGTTATCAGATCGGATGTATATGGCGACAGCCATCAAGCGAGATGCAGCGGAGCGGAATCGAGCTTGGGCATGGACGAAAGGAGAGATGGGAGCATGAGTAAAGAGATTCTGAATATCATGAAGGAGCGACGCTCTATCAGAAAGTACACGGATCAGAGGTTAAATGAGGAAGACCTTAATAAGATCATTGAAGCCGGTCTGTATGCCCCAAATGCCGGCGGCGGTCAGCGGAGCATGCTGGTGGTCATGAATGACAGGGAACTTGTGGAGAAAATCGGGAGACTGAATGCCGGATGTATGAGAAGAGATAAGTTAGCCGGAGGATACGTATCTGCCGATCAGCCCTCACTGATAGATGACCCGACAATTAAGAGCGGATTTTACGGGGCTCCGACGGTCGTTGCCGTATTTGCGCAGAAAAGATTTCTCTATAATATCCCGGACGCGTTCTGTTGTGCCGAGAACATGGTGCTCGAAGCATATGATCTTGGAATAGCTTCCTGCATTGTGGCAAGAGGCGAGGAAACCTTTATGACGCCGGAGGGACTTGAATATCTCAAAAAATGGAACGTACCTGAAAATATGGAGTGTAAGTGCTTTGTCCTTTTGGGGTACGTAGACGGAGAATATCCGGGCATCAAGGAAAGACGGGTTGGAAGAGTGATGGTGGTAACGGAATGAACAGACAGGGTGTGGATGATGTTGTAAGTATGCTTGAAAGATACCCTATGCAGTATATAGGAGTTATCGGCAGAGACGGAAAACCAAAGGTAAAGCCGTTTGAGTTTAAGTATGAAGAAAACGGAAAGCTATGGTTTGACGTAATGAGAAATCAGGAGACTTATCGGGAACTTTTGGAAAATCCGTATATTGAGCTTACTGTTGCTGATAGAGATACAACCCAGTGGATAAGGATCGATGGAAGGGTACGGTTTGTTGATGATGAGAATATCAGGAAAAAGGTGATCGCTTCCAGCCCGGTTCTTAAAAAGGTATGTGGAAGTGAAGATAATACAGACGTGCTCCCCTTTACGCTGGATGATGTTA
>JAFUYO010000027.1 GCA_017470505.1 Butyrivibrio sp.
AAAACCCAGGAGGTTTCACCTATCAGATCTATCAGATATTTATTGTTTATTGTTCATACCCTAAAAATGAACAAAACGAATAAATCCAGTATTTTCAACGGTTTGTGGGGATGATTATTTTGTTTATTTCATTCCGGTGCCATGTTTTCCAAAATCTTACAAACTCATTTTTTTGTTCAAAACGAGTGATCTTGGATTCCTCCTTCCGATTTTTGAAATTTTTTTACGCTACTTCCGGAAGGCATAAAAAATCCCTGCGTCATCCCTTTTGTGATAGAATGTCTGCAGGGTATTGGTTATGCCTATCCCGCCGGGGCTTCCGATGCTCTTTGCTTTCCAGGCTGCGCATCGGTTGTCCCTTTTTGATGGTTGGACTTCTGCATCAGGTTTGTCCTTATGGTTCCGTTTAGCCTCGTCCTATTCAGTTGTATGGCTCCGGTATCAGGTTTGCTCTTACGAGTCCATTTAGCCTTATGCCTATTCAGTTTTTGCAGCATCATCTTCAATGACGCCCATATCATGCGTCTCCACGACTTGGCTCTTTTTCATCCTGAGCTTCGTCGATAGAAATGCCTCAACATCAAACAGGTTCTTCTCGTCATAATCAGACAGCTCCACATATCGTTTGTGCTTTGTGATATCATATTTGTCTGAGAAGAATGGTCTCACGCCTCTAAGCTGCATGATACATTTCCCGCCGTCCATGACTGCGATTTCATCCTGCGACATCAATTCTTTCCCCGTTTTCTGATAATTAAGCCCGTAGGACGGGGACTGCCCTCTGGTATCCGACGTGTTATAGAGGTCGATAGTCTCTTTACCCAAAATCTCCGACATTTCTTTCAGTGTCGTTTTTTCTTTCCCTCCAAGGAATAAGGTGGTATCACAATTTCCCTCTATGGTGTCGGCATTATCCTTGTAAATAGCCTTCAACTGCGACTTCGACTGCAAAATAATAGAAGCAGAGATCTCCCTGCTTCGTATCGTTGCGATCAGTTTGTCGAACTGTGGTATCTGGCCGATATTGGCAAACTCGTCCAATAAAAATCTCACATGGACCGGCAGCTTGCCATGATGCTTATCATCTGCGCATTCGCACAAAAGATTAAACATCTGCGACTGCATCATCGCCAAAAGAAAGTTGAATGTTCCGTCGGTATCGGACATGATCATAAAGAGTACGGTCTTTCTCTCTCCTATCTGATCAAGCTCCATTTCATCGTATTCCGTAAGGTCTCGAAGCTCCTTGATATCAAAGGGAGCAAGCCTCGCACCGCATGAAATTAAAATACTTTTCGCGGTCTTGCCGGCGGCCAATTTATATTTGGCATATTGCTTTACAGCAAAGTGTTCCGGCTCGTCTGCGGCAAGCTCTTCAAAGATCAGATCAATGGCGTTTTTGAACGACTCATCGTCCTCCCTCGTCTCCGAAGCATTGATCATATCTATAAGCGTAATAAAATTCTGTTCCTCTTCCACGCACTCGTAGAAGATGTATCCGATATAGGCCTGATACAGCAATTTTTCCGCTTTGACCCAGAAATCTTCGGTAGCCTGCTGACCCTCTCCTTTGGTGTTTACAATGAGCGTATTCACCAGTTTTAAGATATCTTTTTCGTCATGAATGTAGGCAAATGGATTATAGTGCATCGACTTTTTGAAATTGATCGTATTGAGCACTTTTATCTCGTAGCCCGCATCCTGAAACATCCGGCCCGTCTCGATCAGGATTGTGCCTTTCGGATCTGTGACACAATATGAACTATGGAGCTGCATCAGATTTGGCTTCACAAAAAAGCGGGTCTTACCTGAACCTGAGCCGCCTATGACCAGAATATTTTTATTCCTCGCATATTTCGGTCCTTTTGGCTTGCCATCCATCAGCAGTCCTTCTGTCTGCGTCAGGATCACATTATTCTCAGGATCATTCAGATCCATATACGGCTCGATGTCCTTTGCGTTGCCCCAGCGCGCCGATCCATACTCCTCACCTTTACGAAACTTTTTGGCATTCTTACCTTTGAAGTAGACAACCGCATACATACCTGCTCCGGCAACCGCACCAATCAACAGATCAAAAGGATGAATACTCGGCATGATATGTGAAAACGCTCCGCCAAGATTCGTAAGGCACTCCATCAGTTTATTAAAGAAATCCGGAGCTTCAGCTGTCCTGTACGAATACCCGATCTTATTGCCAAAGTAGGCAAACATCAGATACGGAAATATCTTCGTGAGGAGCTTTGTACCACCCTTTTTCACGAACTTCTTTGCCACAAATGTAAGCGCCTGATCTACCGGGTTACTCTTTGCCGCTTGCTTCTTCTCCGATGATTTTTTTGCCGGTTGTTTCTTGGAAGTCTTCTTTGCCACCGGCTTCTTACCACCGGTATTCCCTTTTCCGGTCGCCTTCTTTGCAGGTTTTGCCCTTGCTTTGGAAGCAGACTTTTTTATATCACTCATAAGCTCTGCCCCCTGTTCTTCTGTCTGGTCTTTTCCCTCTCACGGTTCTTATCCATGCCAAGAGCCATATCCTTATATTTCTGAAGGACTTTCTTGAACGGAACACGTTCTTTCTTGCGGTTATTGCTCGCAACAAATTCCTTGAACGCCATGGTCATGGCATCCTGATCCCTGCTCTTGAAGAATACGAAATACTTCGGTGGATCCAGCGTCTTATCTTTCTTCACGGCATAGTCGATATGATATTTCCTTGCTACCCGATCAAAGGACTTGATATTGCTGTCGTCCACTTCAATATTCGTTGCTCCGGCATTCTGTTCCATAAGCTGTTTCAGTGTCTGCTTTCCGTGTGCGTACTGATGCGATTTGTTCTTCTGGGCATCCAGGAACATCTTCATCGCCTTTGCCAGCACATTCGCCGTCAGCTTCCCTGTCCGTATGGAAAGAGATACGACCTTTTGGTTTACTTCCTCCTGCATCTTTGTCTCCTTTCCGGGCATAGCCCTGTATTTGCAGTGGTGTCAGGGAGGCACCACCAGCCTGTGCAAATTTATTTTCTTCATTTCTTTTCTCCATCCACTTTTGAGAATATCCATTTGTCTCCATTGGCATAATGTAAGCAAAATCCCTGATAATCCGGTTCGTCTCTGCAATATTCAACCGCTTCATCAATCGTTAAGAAAATCCTTTCTCCGATCTCTTCCTCATCATGCCAGAGTCTGTCATCGCTACATAAAGTAAATCCATGATTCACAGATATGTCTTCAACAAAATCCTCCACGATGTTGTATCTCTCTGGTCCATCCGCAACGGCGTCACGGTACATGAAATAGACTTTATCCTCAATCATTACTTCTGTTTCCATCATTAGTTGCTGCATTCCAATTCCTCCTTCAAAAGATAAATCGTATGTAATCCCGCCTGGAACTGTCCTGCATCAGTCATGTGCATATCATCCAGAAGCAGACACTGAAACAGAACTTTCCTTATATCTGACAGATGAAATATCTGCTGATGTTCCGGCAGTGTTATGAAGTCCGGTATCTCCTGAAATGCCATGGCTTTCCTGTACATGATGCTCATAAGATACAGACCGTTTATGATATGCTTCCCTGACAATGGGAAAGCATAGGTTTCCTTATCCTCATATACGAAGCGATACTTCCCGATGTCCTCTTTCGGAAAATCAAAGTAGCATACTACCGACTCCACAAAGGTTTTATGCTCATAATCCGGCTTGCATCGTTTGGCATAAGTGATCACATTCAGATAGTTGGCATTGCGCTCCATCACATTATTCCGCCTGTGAAAACTATCCCCGTGGATAAGATGGTTTTCGGTATAGACATTATTTCTTGTCATATCATTTGCCAGATTTTCAAATTCAGCGATACGCAGCAGATATACCAGCACCTCTTTCAGCTTCGATTCCGAGTCGATCTCCTGTATTGCTTCTTTCGGATAAGCTATAGTGTCAAAGGTAAGCGGAGCACTTCCCTTTTTGATCTCTTTCTCAATCATCCTGCGAATATCCCTTGTTGATTCCATTTCATCTCCTTCCAGCTTTTGGACCGTCGGTCCAAAAGTTCCATAAATGCAAAAAGGGCGATTACAAGATTTCTCTCATAACCGTCCTGTCGCTGTCCGTAATTCATTTTCAAATATTCTTTATAAAATCCTTATCCCGTCTATAATCCACATCCACGCAGATGCCTCCTATTCTGAAAGCTGCGTTTATTGCTTCACCCAAAACATCATCTCCTTGTCCAACCCTGGTGATGCAGATGCAATTGTCAAATTCATCTGTATCCGGAGACAGTATCCTTACCAGTCTTATCCCGGAATTCAGACAGAGCCAATTTTTTGCAACCTCCCAATTCTTCTGCGCTTTTGTAGGCTTCCGGTTCTCATAAAACTCTATTGCAAGTTTCTGATTCGGAAAATAAAACTGTATCGGTATCCCGATAGGTTCCTCATCATTCTCGTAGAACTCCACCTCTGCCCGCTTAGCATAAAATCTGATGGAATTGTACTTCATTTCCTCATCATGTATCTCCTCACACACAGGGCAACCGGCTCCATCGGCTCTGTCGCTTATCCTGTCTTTCCAAAGATGACCCCTTGCGCATTTCCAAAATACAAACTTCCTGGATTTGGGGGTAAACATATTCGGCGTGATGACTCCGTTCCTGTCCATATCCCATTCACCGGCAAGCTCGGGATACAGAGTTTCAAGGTCATTGTGCCCCGGTTGAACTGCTCTGTCCTCGCAGGCAGGACATTTCTGCCCTTTAACACGGCTGTCAATGACTCCTCGCCATTCATAACCGCAGCTTTTGCATTTCCACCAGACATTTCTTCTGGACTTTGACCAAAACATTGAAGGCTTTAGATCAAGGTTCTTATCACTCCATTCCTCTGCAAGGAGCGGATATTCTGAAGCAAAATCATTAACTCCGGGAATCAGCCTTTCCCCTGCGCATACCGGGCATCCGTGTCCTTCGGTTCTGTCTGCTATACGTGCCTGCCAATGCTGTCCGCAGGTTTTGCATTTCCACCAGACCTTGCGATTTGCTCTGACAGTTACGGCTGACGGATACAGCGGATAATTCAGTTCCGACCATTCGGCAGCTAGCTCAGGATAAACAGAAGCCAGGTCATTAAATCCATACAGAACCTGATTGCCTGAGCAGAATGGACATCCACTTCCATTGCCTCTGTTCTTTACCGTTGCTTCCCAGCTGTGCCCGCAGGAAGCTCTCCACAGGATCCTTTTGTTGGAGCCGTAAGATACTTCCTCCGGTCTCGCTTCATTCTCATCAGACCATTCCTGCACCAGCTCAGGGTGCTTCTCTGCAAATGATATCATCTCTTCTCCTTCTCTCCTCCTCCCAATCCGTGTTGTAGTAGGTATGATTAAAATAATTCTGAAACTGTATATCCTTCTCGTCCCTGGCATTATAAAGCGCCGTCAAAAGATACTTGCGCATATTCTTGATTTCCGAAGTATTCCTCTTGAATCTGCCAAGGAGATGGGTGAGCGTGTCGTAATCCATCTTCGTAAGCCTGCTCACAACAACCTGATGCGGATAATCCCTGCCGTTGATCCTTTCGGTTCCATCGGGCGGCTCTGTTGTGGCTATGTCAGCAATGACGCTGATAATCCCATCAACGATATTCCTCTGTTCGTGATATATGTCTTCCTCCAGGATACGGTCATACTCCACCTGCCTTTTAAGCATTTCGATATACTGGTCTCTTTTCGTCATGTCCTGTCCAGTCATTATCTGCTGCATCGAAGGAGCTGCAGTTACTTTGATGGGCTTTGACCAGTCGATATGATCCATCCAGTCATCATCCGGGTTATCCACATCCTCTGCCTGACAAGACATGACAGGATCGTATTCTCCGTGTGTAATCTGTGTTGTATTCTCTGTTGTAATCCCGTAAGTATTCTCTGTAATATTCTCTGTATTTGTCCCACAATCCGTTGCAGGATATCCTACGGAATTTTGTGGGAGGTGGGTACAATTTTCCGCATGAGATGTTGCATTATTTTGTAGGGGGTCATACAAAATTTCGGGGGAGGTGGTACAAAATTTTGTAGGATATCCTACGGAATCTTGATTTCTTGGGCTTTCCGCGACTTTTCCTGTTGTGGATAAGTTCGTTTCAGGCATCCCTCTGTCCGACTTTTGGACCGTCGGTCCAGAAGTTCCTCCCTGGGGTTCATCATCAAAAGTGATCTCCTTCAGCCTGTCGGGAAAAAGCTCAATGAACATCACATTCGGAATCTTTGCTCCATTTGCCAATTTGATCTCACGGAAAACCTTTCTGATCACTCCCATCTCTTCCAGCTTATCGAGGGCAGCCTTTATACTTCGCTTTGTCTCTCCGTAAAACTCAGCATACTGCTCATAGGTCTTCTGAAAGAGATCGCTCTTAAAGCGCTTCCTATAACCTATGGTATTTCCTGTAGCCTCATCTCTGATCTCCACAGGTCTGTACCAGTAGACAATATCTGACAACAGCGTGATGGCAAGCAAATACGGCTTGCCGTTATCACGCAGAATCGTCTTATACCATCTGTGCGGAGTGACATTCCCCGTTATATTTATTTCCCTCATGGCATCGACTGCATCGCTGCCGGAAGAGAATCCTCCCATGGTCAACGACCTCCTTTTTCCTTCCATTCTTCAAGGAGCCTTATGATGGTCTCCTCGATTTCTTCACTTGAATAATCATCATCAAAATACTGATTGATTGTCTCGGTCTTTAAAGACACCTTGCGTGGCTTTGACTTTTCCTCCGAGAGGATCTCATGCACCAGTCCCTTGGTCAGTTCCTTATTCTGAGAATAATTTCTGATTTTTGAAGCCTGATCGGGTGAAACTAAAACCTCTTCTTCATTCATAATGGTCTCCACCCATTCCTGCTCTTTATCCTTCAGATAGGAAAGCTCAACCCCCGCACGGATTGCCAGTTTCTTTTCGTCAACCATGGCAAGAAGACCATCCGTAAGCTTCGACAGGGCAATATATCTCTGAACCGTTTTTGCGCTTTCCCCTGCATCCTCGCTGATTTCTTCAAGAGTGTTTCCGCCCTCGCTTCCCTGATGGCTCATGGCATCAAATTTCATACGGTACGCATGGGCTTTCTCGCTTGGCAGGATAATCTCCCTCTGGAGATTCGTATCCACCATGACCACGGTAGCTTCATCATCCGAATAATTACGGATAACTACGGGCATGGTTTCAAGTCCGGCAAGTTCACAGGCTCTCTTTCTCCTATGTCCGGCAATCAACTCATAGCCACCGCCCTCCATCCTTGGACGCACGATACCCGGATTAAGAATCCCGTTTGTCTTAACGCTCTCCACCATCTCATCCATCTTTTCATCATCAAGGACTCTGAAGGGATGATTCTTAAATTCATGAAGGTCAGACAGAGGTACATCCGTGATTGCGGTATCGTCTCCGCCGACAAGGTCTGCAAAGTTATTGAGCTTTATCTTTCCTGCAATGCTCCTGCTCATACTGCCACACCTCCCTTCATATCAGAGAGAATTTCCTCAGTCAGCTCTCTGTAGGCATCCGCCACCTTTCCTTTCGGGTCATGCTCATATATACTGATACCCATGGCGGATGTTTCAGCAGCACGGACGGATAAAGGAATGTTATTCTTAAAAAAATGTATCTGACCGCCATATCCTTCCGTCAGAAGGCGCATGATCTCACGGGCATAATTTGTCCTCTCGTCCACCATGGTCATGAGAATTCCCTCAATTTCAAGATGCGGATTGATCTGACGCTTTACCTTACGGATAGTCTTGATCAGCTGCTCCAAGCCTTTTGCAGGCAAATATGCCGCCTGCACCGGAATCAGCACGCTGTCTGCCGCAGCAAAAGCATTGACTGTGACCATACCAAGGCTTGGCATACAGTCGATCAGGCAATAGTCATACTGATCCTTGATCTGTTCCAGATATTCTTTCAGAACCATCTCTCTGCTCATGACATTTACAAGGGATACTTCCAGACCCGATAATTCGATGTTGCTGGGCATCAGGTCAACGCCCTCTTCATGATGTAAAATGCCCTCTTGTATATCAAACTCTTCTTCATTTATAATCTTTCCAAGAATTGTGGCAAGGGTGTATTCCATCGCATCCGGTTCCTCATAGCCAAGGCTCGCTGTAAGCGACCCCTGTGCATCTGCGTCAATCAAAAGAACCTTCTTGCCTGCTGATGCAAGACCAATCCCCAGATTCCCTGTAGTAGTGGTCTTTCCCACCCCGCCTTTCTGATTTGCTATTGCGATAATCTTGCACATAAGCTTTCCTCCCGTTTAGTTACGCTTCAATCTGTTTGTTATGGTGTTTTTTAAGTCTTTTCTCTTCTTTTAGATCCCGGAACGAAGCAAATTCCCTAAGCCTCGGTCCGTCCCCACTGTTTTTCCTGATACCTGAACTGCTCATCAGTACAAAGCCTTTTTCTTTTTCCAGGCTTTCAAGCGCCCTCTTGATCTGATAGGAATCATTCGCCTGAATCCTGACCTGAACCATATTTCTGTGATTCTTGTAGTTTTTCATACTCTGATTTTTCTCCTCCCTTACGGATAATTCTCGCAGGGAAAGCTCATGTGTTTAGCCATTTGCACTGTCGCTGATCCTGGCATCGCTCTCCATCCTCCTTTCAAAAAATTTCACCATAACAGAGATTTCTGAAAACAAAAAAGGACACCTTCTTCGAAATTTCTTTCTTAGAAAGTGTCCTTTGTCTTACAGTATTTGATAGACTCACCGGGCTTCCAAAATGCACTATCATGCATTATCATGCACAGAGCTTGGAAATTTTGTAGGACGATTGTAGGACTTTTTTGCCCTTCGCCCCTTAGAAACCCTCTATTTTACGGCGTTTTTTACGATAATGATTTTAGTGTCGGGAACAACAATACATCTCTAATCCCCGCACTGTTTGTGAGAAGCATGCAGAGTCTGTCGATACCGTAGCCGATACCGCCTGTGGGGGGCATACCGATCTCGAGGGCGTTGAGGAAGTCCTCGTCGGTGTGCTCTGCTTCTTCGTCGCCGGCGGCGGCGTTGGCGTCCTGGGCGGCGAAGCGCTCGCGCTGGTCGATGGGGTCGTTGAGCTCTGAGTAGGCGTTGCACATCTCCCAGGTGTTGATGTAGAGCTCGAAGCGCTCAACCTTCTCGGGATCTGTGGGCTTCTTCTTGGTCAGGGGCGAGATGGCAAGAGGGTGATCCATGATGAACGTGGGCTGGATCAGTTCTTTCTCGCAGAACTCTTCGAAGAAGAGGTTGATGATGTCGCCCTTTGTGTGGCGATCTTCAAACTCGATGCCTTTTTCCTTTGCAAGGGCCTTGGCCTCTTCGTCTGACTTGACTGCATCAAAGTCGATGCCTGCGTACTTTTTGATGGCATCGTTCATGGTAAGGCGCTCGAAGGGCTTGCCAAGGTCGATGATATTATCGCCGTAGGGAATCTGAGTCGTGCCGCAGACCTTCCCGGCAAGATAGCGGAACATGCTCTCCGTCAGTTCCATCATCCCCTCATAATCGGTGTATGCCTGGTAGAGCTCCATGAGTGTGAACTCAGGGTTGTGTCTGGTGTCTGTGCCCTCGTTCCTGAATACGCGACCGATCTCGTAGACCCTCTCCATACCGCCGACGATAAGTCTCTTCAGGTACAGCTCCAGCGAAATGCGAAGCTTTCTCTCCTCATCGAGTGCGTTGTAATGTGTGATGAACGGTCTTGCAGCAGCGCCGCCTGCATTCTCAACGAGCATCGGGGTCTCAACCTCCATGAAATCCCTGCCTGCGAGGAAGTTGCGGATCTCCCTTATGATCGCCGATCTCTTTTTGAAGGTCTCTTTTACCTCCTCATTCATGATGAGGTCAACATATCTCTGTCTGTAACGGATCTCTGTATCAGTGAGTCCATGGAATTTCTCGGGAAGAGGCATGAGTGACTTTGACAAAAGAGTGAGTTCTTTTACATGCACTGAAATCTCTCCTGTCTTAGTTCTGAAGGCAAAGCCCTTAATGCCAATGATGTCTCCGATATCCAGCTTTTTAAAATCAGCATAAGCTTCATCGCCGATGTCATTTCTTGAAACATAGAGCTGCATTCTGCCATCTCTGTCCTGGAGCCCGGCAAAAGAAGCTTTTCCCATGACACGCTTACTCATCATACGGCCGGCAAGAGACACCACCTTCTCTGAGGGAATCTCAGACAGAGGTACCACAACTGCCTTGCCCTCTTCATCTGTCGGCGGAACAAACTCGAGCTCATCGAACCTGTCCCTGATATCCTTTGTGTGATGTGTCTGGTCGTACTTGACGATTTGGAAGGGATCCCTGCCCTGAGCCTGAAGCTCTGAGAGCTTGTCTCTTCTGACCTGACGAAGACGCCCAACGTCCTCCTGTGTATTCTGGTTATTCTGCTGATTATTCTCTGACACGTTCAATCCTCCTGATCTGAATCATTATTATACTCATTGACGAAAATCTTTTCCATTTCGTTAATGAGTTAGCGCCGGCCTCATGCAGCATAGCTGTAAATTTCATTATGCGCTCGTGTGCATAAGTTTATACCGATATATATATATGAAGTGCTCTAAGGAACTGTAGCAAAATAACTTGAACAATTTACTTGCCTGATTTTCCAAATGCTGCGTCAAGAACCTTAACAATGCCCGCATTGTCTGCGTTTTCTTCCTTGCCTTTGAAAAATCATTCGTCGTAAATTGTTCAGTTAATTCTGCTACAGTTCCTAAAATCCAACTGAGCCGACGATCCTGTCTCGCCGGCTCAGTTTTATCATTCTTCCTCTGACTTATCTATAGCAAGTACCTTGTACTTGAAGATACCGGCCTGTGTCTCAACGGAAACTGTCTGTCCCTTCTTGGCACCGATAAGAGCTTTGCCAACAGGTGACTCATTTGAAATCTTGCCCTGAAGAGAGCTGGCCTCAGATGATCCAACAATCCTGCACTCGAGTTCTTCATCTGACTCGAGGTCGCGGATCTTGACCTTGCAGCCAACACTTACCTTGTTAATGTCAACTTCGTCGGAAACAACTACTTCTGCATTCTTAAGGATCTTCTCAAGAGTTTCGATCCTCGCCTCCATATCGCGCTGCTCATCTCTGGCCGCATCGTACTCGGCGTTCTCTGAAAGGTCGCCCTGGGCTCTTGCTTCTTTGAGCTTCTCAGCGATTTCCTTACGTTTGACTGTCTTGAGCTCGTTGAGCTCGTCCTCGTATTTCTTTAATCCTGCCGCTGTTAAAATATTTTTCTTTACTTCCATTGCATAACCCTGCCCTTCATAAGAAATCTATCTTAATTTATGGAACTTCTTTTTTAACTTTGCTATTATACTGTTATTTACCGCACGTGTCAACTCACCAGCCGCCGAGCATTGCCTTTTCTATAAGGCGCCGAGCATCACCTTTTCGCAGGCTTTTTTGAGCGACTCCATATCTGTCATCTGGTTTATCTCATTTCGAAACTTTGCACTGCCCGGCATGCCAAAGGTGTACCAGGACACGTGCTTTCGCATCTCCCTTATGCCAATGTACTCGCCTTTATACTTAAGCTGCATATCCGCATGTCTTATAACAGTGTCGTAGATTTCCCTGCTGCCCGGCTTTTCGCAGCTCCTTCCGGTCTCAAAAAAGCTCTTTATTTCGCGAAAGATGAATGGATTCCCCTGCGCTGCCCTGGCAACCATCACGCCATCGCATCCTGTCTGATCAAACATCGCCCTTGCGCTTTGCCCATCAACGACATCTCCGTTTCCGATAACCGGAATCTTCACGGCCTCCTTTACTCTGCGAATTATATCCCAGTCAGCTTTCCCTGAGTAGTACTGCTCTCTGGTCCTCCCGTGGACCGCGACAGCTGCTGCCCCTCCCCGCTCTGCTGCAAGGGCGCACTCAACTGCATTTACCGTTTCATCGTTAAAGCCTTTCCTTATCTTGACCGTGACCGGTCTGTCCGAGACTTTCACAAGTGCTGATACGATTTTTTCTATAAGCTCCGGGCTCTTCATAAGGGCTGAGCCCTCGCCGTTACTCACGATCTTCGGCACCGGGCACCCCATGTTGACATCCAGGATGTCAAAGGGTCTTTCTTTTATCATCCCAAAGGCCTCCTGAAAGACTTCCGGGTCTGACCCGAACAGCTGCAGTGATACCGGATGCTCTTTTTCATGGATCTCAAGGAGCATATTCGTATTGCGGTTTTTGTAGATGATCGCTTTGGCGCTAACCATCTCCATGCACACGAGCCCCGCTCCCATCCCGCTGCATAAAACGCGAAAAGGCAGGTCTGATACACCTGCCATTGGTCCAAGGATTATGTTATTGTCAAGAGTTACGCTGCCGATCTGCAGCTTGCCGTATCCTGCCATAAAACCACCTGTCACAATGTATGATGCCAGTCCAAAAGGTCTGCGGGGTTCTCGCCCAGGACGTATATCCTGTAGTAAATACCGAGAGCCTCAAAGAGGTCCTGCCTCTTTCGCCTGACTTCGCCAACTAAAAGCCCCGCCGTGATCTCATCGTAGGTGATGTCCTCCTCGTCGGCGTTGGTCTCGATGGATATGCTGCCGTCCTCCTCGAAGACAATGGTGAATATCCCGCCTGCCTCCTGGGTAAAGAGAACGCTGATGATATTCAATTCTTTTTTGATGCTCTCGGGTATCTGCCTGAAAACAGGATTGAAGTAGTACTTCTGCTCATAGGCATTGGCGCCGCACAGCACCACTCTCCCACCGGAAAGCTTTTCAAATACGCGTCCCTTATTGGTCTTCTGCATCTCATCTATTCTGAGATCATCCTCTATTTCTTCAGGCTCCCCAGGCTCATCCTCGGGAATAATACCCTCAAACTCTCTCTTATACTCTCTCTCAAAATCTTCAGCGCTCATAGATCACTCCGGTTGGTCCTCATCTTCAAATTCTTTGTTGTGGGGCTGTTGCTTTTTGTTCTTTTTGTACAGGATCTGAAGTCCTCTGAGTGTCAGGGTTGGATCATAAATGTCAATCTCCTCGGTCTCAGCGGAGATGAGTCTTCCAAGCCCGCCAGTCGCCACAACTTTCATATCGGGAAGATTCGACGCCTTCTTCATCTCGTTTATTATGTACTTGGACTGGCCTATCTGACCGTAAATAAGTCCCGCCTGCATGCTGGATATTGTCTCTCTTGCAAGGATGCTGTCAGGCTTCTTGATCTCTATCTCTGGGAGCTTCGCCGTGCCTTCCCACAGCGCCTTTGCCGAAATCCTGATACCGGGCGAAACAACTCCCGCAAAAAACTCGCCTTTTTCATTGATCGGCACGTAGGTAGTTGCTGTCCCGTAGTCAATGACAAGCACAGGCCCGCCGTAGAGCTCATAGGCCGCAACCGCATCGACGATGAGGTCGGGTCCCACTTCCCTTGGATTGTCTATGGTTATCTTTATCCCGGTCTTGATCCCGGGGCCCACAATGTAGGGCTTTTTTTCAAGGTATTTTACAATGGCGTTGACCAAAGCGTGCATCACCTGCGGAACGACGCTTGCGATCATAACTCCCTCAATCTCCTGTTTGCCGACACCGTTCATGCCGAGCATTGTCAAAAGCTCAACTCCGTACTCATCAGATGTATGCGCCGTCTTGGACATCATCCGAAAACTGGTAACAAGCTCATCGCCGTCAAAAACTCCGAACGTAATGTTGGTGTTTCCCACATCTACCACCAGGATCATAGTCACTGTCCTCCTTATACATAGCCGTAGAGCCCTCTCACCGAGACCTCACCGGCGTTTATCTCTATAACTCCGTCTTTATTGCAGGCAAAAGAACTTCCTGAAGGAAGCTCATTTACCGGTTTGATCACCAGAGATCCGCCATCTGTTATCCCATAGGCTGTAGCCTCAAATTCTCCCCCCGGGTCAAGTATCTTTACCCTCTCTCCCTTGTTGAGAAGCCTGTCCTCGTACTGCTCTCTCAAAAGAGACAGATCATACGTCTCTTCATACTTCCCGTAGTTTTCTTCAAATCTCTCCATGCACCTGGCTACCACAAGACTCCTGTCAACTCTTACCCCGGTCTGCGAAAGAACAGATCCCGCAGTATTTTTTATCTCATCGGGGAAATCAACCATTGTGACATTTATCCCAACCCCGATTACCACATCGGATATGGTGTTGTCAGGATTCATATGAAGCTCTGTCAGTATGCCGCATATCTTGCGGCCGCCGATCACAATGTCGTTCGGCCACTTAATAAAGCAATCCCTGCCTCTGTCCCCGAGGGCCATTTCTGAAATGGAAAGGTCCACCCCTTCCGCGACAGAGAGCCCCATCACAAGAGTCAGCATGGGAACCTTTGCAGGCGGTGCATCGGGGCGGACGATGATGCTCATGGCGATGTTGCTTCCGCTCGGAGTTGACCACGACCTTCCTCGGGATCCCCTGCCGCTGTCCTGTCTGTCCGCCACCACAAGGGTTCCGCCAGGCGCGCCATTTTGCGCAAGGCTCCCGGCGTCATTGTTGGTGGAGCCTGTCACATCCATGTACACTATCCTCTGCCCTGCCCAGGTGCTGTGAAGATACTTTGAAATATGTTCCGCAGATAACATGGTCAGTTTTTGAGAGTCGCATACATCACTGCCTTTATGGTGTGCATGCGGTTCTCCGCCTCTTCAAATACTATGGATCTCTCCGACTCAAATACCTCGTCAGTTACCTCCATCTCATTCAGTCCGTACTTTTCCTTTATCTCTTTGCCGATGCCTGTGTTAAGATCGTGGAAGGAAGGCAGGCAGTGCATAAACACAGCCTTGTCGCCCGCATTCTTCATGATATCCATTGTCACGCGGTATGGCTCAAGGTCTTTAATCCTCTCCTCCCAGATGCTGTCGGGCTCACCCATCGACACCCAGATATCCGTGTAAATAACATCGGCGCCCCTGGTTCCCTCTATCGGGTCCTCGGAGAAATCAATGATGGCTCCGGTCTCTTTGGCAATCTTTCTGCAGGTTTCTACAAGCTCCTCCGACGGGAAGTACTTCTTGTTGGAAACTGCCGTGAAGTGCATACCAAGCTTTGCACACACAACCATAAGGGAGTTACCCGTGTTGTACCTCGCATCTCCCATGTAGACAAGATGTATGCCCTTCAGATGCCCAAAGTGCTCCCTTATTGTGAGGGTGTCTGCCAGCATCTGCGTCGGGTGAAACTCATTGGTCAGCCCGTTCCACACAGGAACCTTGCTGTACTTCGCCAGCGTCTCAACAATCTCCTGTCCGTAACCTCTGTACTCAATTCCGTCGTACATGCTTGAGAGGACACGCGCCGTATCTGCTATGCTCTCCTTCTTGCCAATCTGGGAATCGTTGGGATTTAAATATGTTGAGCCCATGCCAAGGTCACTTGCTGCCACTTCAAAAGAGCACCTGGTCCTTGTACTGGTCTTCTCAAAGATGAGTGCAGTATTCTTCCCCTTGAGCTCGTCGTGAAGAATACCCTTTTTCTTTTTTTCCTTGAGCTCTGCCGCCAGATCTATGAGATACTCTATCTCCTCTGAAGTGTAGTCAAGGAGTTTCAAAAAATCGCGTCCGTATAAGTTCATAGTGCTCCTCCTTATTGCTTTAATAATGAAAAAAGGGACTGCCTTAACTGCAATCCCTTACATTCTATCATATTTTACCAGAAAACGTGAGCTCCGATGATAATTCCATCTCTTCCGTTTGCACGTCTGAAATGGAGTGCTGATCCAACTGTGGTGTCGCCGCCTATTGCCGCCTGTGCCGCCTGATAACTGCTGTCACTTATCCTGCCTCCATTGTATACGTTTGCAACCGTTCCGTTGAGAGCCGGTGTAAATTGGCCCGAAGCATAGATGACGCCGTAAATACTGTTGGGGTACGCCCCTGATCTGACACGGTTCATGACCACCGCTCCGACTGCTACCTTGCCCTCGTACGGCTGATTTCCTGCCTCGCACTGTATAAGTGCCGCAAGGAGCTTCACCTCATCCGCATCAGCGCTTACTGCTCCGCGGTTTCTGGTAAGAGAAGCTTTCTTTTCTTCCTCCTCGCGTATCTTGATTGCTGCAAGTGTCTCGCCCTGGTCAATCTTGAAGGACGATGTAACATACTCTGACTGGACGTATCCCGTCTCGTCGTTGTAGTCAACGCTCATCCATCCGTTGCCGAGATCCTCTATAAGATCCACAAAGGCGTTCTGAGTAAGAACTCCTATGACCTCAGAATCCTGCGAATCCTCAGCTCTTATGTTGAGCGCCGAGCTGTTGCCGGTGACTATCTGCTTGCCAACATCATTGGCGAGATCCTCTGCATCTTCATCAAATAAAAGATATTCATCCTTGGCCCATCCGATCAGATCGCCTGACTGGATCTTGGTCCAGCCGTCATCTCTGTCGAGAATCTTGCCGCCGCAGTCCTTGTAAAGAACGCCTACCTTGGTCGCATCCTCGCTTGGCTCTTCCCTTACGTTCATGACCGAACTCACATTGGCCATGAAAAGCCTGGATGAAGTGCTCTCAGTATCTGAGGATGACTCCTCCCCGTCCTGACTCTTTTCTGCCTGTTCAGCTACCTTGACTTCCGTCGCTTCCTCATCAACACCCAAAGGCGAAATGGGACTGACAATACTCGTAATACCCTCTGAAAGATCCAAATAGCCGGAAACGCTTCTTGCCTCTGCTGTCAGCTGCGCTGTATAAAGAGACGACGTCAAAAGCCCCGCTGCAGTCGCCCCGAGGATTCCTCTTCTAAGCAGCTTAAGTGCATTATTCATACTTTGCTATCCTTATCCTACTCTCTGTCATAAATGTTACGAAATTGTTTCAACATGTTACCAAATAACGAAATCGTAGGTAATATTAGCAAAGAATATTACATTTGTCAAATTTTAGGATTATTTATAGGTTTTTGCTCTTGTCAATGCACGCAGATACAGCATTTATCACGGCTGCGCGGAAGCCCTCTTCCTCAAGCACCCTTACTGCCTCGATCGTGGTTCCTGCCGGCGAGCAAACCATGTCTTTTAGCTCTCCGGGATGCTTGCCTGTCTCCAAAACCATCCTGGCCGATCCAAGTACAGACTGGGCGGCAAACTCATATGCCTGCTTTCTCTGCATTCCTCCTGCCACGGCTGCATCTGCCATCGCCTCAATGAACATAAATACATAAGCAGGCGATGAACCGCTGACTCCAACCACCACATCCATAAGGGACTCGGAAACTGTCACGGCCTTGCCAAAGCTCTCCAAAAGCTCCATCACAAAGTGATAATCGTCATCACTCACCATGTCATTTCTGCAGACAGCGGAGCATCCCTCGCCGACAAGAGCGGGCGTATTCGGCATGACTCTGATTATCCTGACTTTCTTTTCAAACTCGCCGGCGATCCAGGCTATGGTCTTGCCTGCAGCAATGCTGACTATCACCTTGTTCTCATCCACGCTGTCCATGATATCCGCAATGACAACCTTTAGGTACTGGGGCTTGACGGCAAGTATGATTATGTCTGCCTCCCTGGCCACAGCCTCGTTGGAATTTCTGACCTGTATCCCGTACTGGTCAGAGACATTTTGCCGCGTCTGCTCTGTTAGTGATGTTCCGATTATCTCATTCGGGCCCATGAGCCCCTTGTGAAGTATCCCTCCGATCATGGCCTTTGCCATGTTTCCAAGTCCGATGAATCCCAGTGTCATTCCTCTTTCTCCCTTCTCTGTCTTGAAGCCTCAAATGTCAGTATCGCCGATGATGTCGCAGCATTCATCGACTCAACGCTCCCCTTCATGGGTATGAGGACATACTCTCCCGCAGCATCTGCAGTCTCATCTGTAAGACCGTTCCCCTCGTTTCCGATGATGAATGCGGTGGGTCCTAAATAGTTGAACTCGTCATAGTTCTTTTGCCCCTTTAAGTGCGCAGCATAAGTCTTTATCCCCCTGCTGCCCAGATTCCTCACCACATCGGGAACACTTTCCACATATATGTAAGGCATCCTGAATATGGAGCCCATTGTCGACCTGATCACCTTGGGGTTGTAGAGGTCGGCGCAGCCCTTTCCAAGAATTATGCCTGTGACTCCCGCTCCCTCTCCTGACCTGAACATGGTTCCAAGGTTTCCCGGATCCTGTATGTTCTCCAGTACCAGCAAAAGAGGTGCCATCCTCTCTTCACCTGCAGCGGCATTGTAGCCCTCAAGTACCTCTTCGTAGGTGTACTCGTACCAGCTGACAACCGCAAGCACGCCCTGAGGTGTCCGGGTGTCAGCCATCTTCTTCATGACTTCAAAAGAGACCGTCTCCGCTCCGTATCTCCAGAGTATCTCCTTGTCATCCTCTGTTGCGATATCCAGAAACTCCTCTGTCACATAGACCTCGCACACCTGGAGTACCGGAGCCTCCCTCAGCATCTTCATTCCTTCTATAATAAATACCTTGTCTTCTCTCCGGGCCTTGCTCTTCTGCGTATAAGAGACAGCCCTCTTGACCCTGTCATTATTTACACTTGTTATCATAACGTATGGCCTCTGACCTTCATGATTGTTGATAGGTAGAAATATTATATGACATCCGGAATGATTCATTCAAGATGTCATCATGTCATGAATAAAAATAAATAAAAAACGCTCCCTCACGCAAGCATGAAAGAGCGCATTCACTATATATCTCAATCAGATGGTTCTGGCAATCTCGTACATATACTCGTTGATGTTCTTCTTCATTGCAAGAGCCTCGTCGATGTCATAGTCAACGAACTGTCCGTTCCTGTAGCCTACAACCCTGTTTGTCTTGCCGGCTGCAAGGATATCTGCGGCGTAGCATCCCATCATTGACGCATACACACGGTCCTTACAGGTAGGGCTTCCGCCTCGCTGCATGTATCCAAGTATCGAAGCCCTGGTCTCAAGCCCCGTTGCCGCCTCGATACGGCGTGCCATGGAAGTTGAGTGTCCGATACCCTCGGCGTTGATGATGATGTGATGAGTCTTGCCCTTCTTGCGGTTGTCGATGATGTTGTCGATGACGCGCTGCTCGTTGTAATCATATTTCTCAGGAAGGAGAATATCGTCAGCTCCGTTTGCGATAGAACACCACAGCGCAATATAACCTGCGTGGCGTCCCATAACCTCTACAATGCTGACTCTCTCGTGAGACGAAGATGTGTCACGGATCTTGTCGATGGCGTCCATCGCTGTGTTGATGGCTGTGTCAAAGCCAATCGTATAGTCTGTGCATGCGATATCAAGATCGATGGTTCCGGGAATGCCTACTGTGTTGATACCCTGTGCTGAGAGCTTCTGTGCTCCGCGGTATGAGCCGTCACCGCCTATAACTACCATGCCGTCGATACCGTGCTTGCGGCACATCTCTGCGCCCTTTGCCTGGCCCTCAGGTGTGGTGAACTCCATGCAGCGCGCTGTTCCGAGTATTGTTCCTCCGCGCTGTATGATATCTGCAACGCTTCTCCTGTCCATATCAATGATCTCCTCATTGAGGAGGCCCTGATAGCCCTTCTTGATACCCTTGACCTTAAGGCCGTTTGCAAGAGATTTACGCACAACTGCACGGATTGCAGCGTTCATTCCGGGGGCATCTCCGCCGCTTGTCAGTACGCCGATTGTCTTGATCTGCTTCGCCATCTTCTATTCCTCGATTCCTCTAAACTCCTGATTATTCCTTCTGATTGATAAATTCATAACGTTTTCTAATCTATTATATTATCGCAACTTCTCTTAAACTGCAAGTAAATTGATATTATTACCCTCAAATGATAATATGGATTGATAAACAAATGGAGAATTAATATATGGCTTTTACACATCTGCACGTCCATACTGAATACTCTCTTTTGGACGGCTCCAACAAGATAAAAGAATATGTGAAGCGCCTTCAGGAACTTGGCATGAGTGCAGGTGCCATAACGGACCACGGCGTCATGTACGGCGTAATTGATTTTTACAAAGAATGCAAGAGCTCTGGTATCAATCCGATAATAGGGTGTGAGGTGTATGTCGCGCCCGGCTCGAGGTTTGAAAAAGAAAACTCCGAGTCTGACGAGAGGTACTACCACCTCGTTCTCCTTGCAGAGAACAATACCGGTTATTCCAATCTCTCACACATTGTTAGCCACGGGTTTACAGAAGGGTACTACTACAAGCCGCGCATCGACATGGAGCTGCTAAAAGAGTACCACGAGGGGATAATCGCACTAAGCGCGTGTCTAGCCGGCGAGATCCCGAGGAATATCATAAAGGGGCATCCCGACAGGGCCAAAGAAGTCGCAATGCGCTTGGACAACATCTTTGGACACGGCAATTTCTTTCTTGAGCTTCAGGATCATGGGATTCCAAACCAGAGGCTGGTAAACACCACCCTGCTCTCACTCTCGCAGCAGCTTGATATACCTCTTGTCGCAACCAACGACTGCCACTACACCTATGCGGATGACGCGGAGGCCCACGACCTGCTTCTGTGCATCCAGACAGGCAAGAAGGTTTCCGACGAGGACCGCATGCGCTATGAGGGCGGTCAGTATTACGTAAAGAGCGAGGAGGAGATGAGAGCTCTTTTCCCATATGCTCAGGAGGCAATTGACAACACACAGAAGATTGCCGACAGATGTCATGTGGAGATTGAGTTCGGCGTCACAAAGCTCCCGCACTATGAGGTCCCGAAAGGGTACGATTCCTGGACATACCTCAACAGGCTCTGCCTGGACGGTCTCAATGAGCGCTACCCTGAAGATGACGGCAGGCTCAAAAAGCGCCTCGACTACGAGCTCTCCGTCATAAAGAGAATGGGATATGTTGATTACTTCCTTATTGTATGGGACTACATCAACTACTGCAGAAAAAACGGCATTGCAGTCGGCCCGGGACGTGGCTCGGCAGCCGGGAGCATCGTCTCCTACTGCATGCATATCACCAACATCGATCCGATAAAGTATGACCTGCTGTTTGAGAGGTTTTTAAATCCCGAGCGTGTGTCCATGCCCGATATAGACGTGGACTTCGAGTACGAGCGCAGGCAGGATGTGATCGACTATGTCACTGAGAAATACGGCGCCGACAAGGTGGTCCAGATCATCACCTTCGGTACTCTCGCTGCCAGGGGCGTAGTCAGGGACGTCGCAAGAGTCATGGATCTGCCCTACAGCTTCGGCGATCAGATTTCCAAGATGATTCCGACAGAGCTTAATATCACTCTGGATAAGGCTCTTTCGATGAACCCCGAGCTCAGAAACCAGTATGAGAGCGATCCCGTTACCCACAAGCTAATCGATATGTGCAAAAAGCTCGAGGGCCTGCCAAGGCACACCTCAATCCACGCAGCGGGCGTTGTCATCTGCCAGTCGCCGGCAGAGGACTTGGTTCCTCTCTCCCGCTCCGCCGAAGGCAATATCACTACCCAGTTCACAATGACAACCATTGAGGAGCTTGGTCTTTTAAAAATGGATTTTCTGGGGCTGAGGACCCTGACTGTCATAAAGGATGCAGTCAACTTTGCAAACAGGTCCCTCGGCGCACACCCGGGTGATCCCAATTATATAAATATAGATGAAATAAACTACAACGACTCTGCGGTCCTGTCCCTCATAGGGAGCGGCAAGTGCGACGGCATTTTCCAGCTGGAGTCCGGAGGAATGCAGTCCTTCATGAAGGAGTTAAAGCCAAAATCTCTGGAGGACATAATAGCGGGAATATCTCTTTACCGCCCGGGTCCCATGGACTTTATTCCAAAATATATCGCCGGCAAAAACGACGAGAGCTCCATAACCTACCAGACACCGGAGCTTGAGCCTATCCTGCGCCCCACCTACGGGTGTATCGTCTACCAGGAGCAGGTCATGCAGATCGTGCAGCAGCTTGGCGGCTATACCCTCGGGCGGGCCGACCTCGTGCGCAGGGCCATGAGCAAAAAAAAGCAGTACGTCATGGACGAGGAGCGCGCAAACTTTGTAAACGGCAATGAGAAGGAAGGCGTTCCCGGCTGTGCCTCCAGGGGGATCAGGCCCGAAATTGCAAACGCGATCTACGACTCCATGATGGACTTTGCAAAATACGCCTTTAACAAGTCACATGCTGCCTGCTACGCAGTTGTCGCTCTCCAGACAGCCTGGCTCAAATACTACTATCCCGTGGAGTTCATGGCAGCTCTCATGACCTCCGTAATCGACAACCCGGGAAAGGTTTCCGGGTACATCATGAGCTGCCGCAATATGGGAATATCGCTGCTGCCTCCTGACATCAACGAGGGCTACGGCGGCTTTTCCGTCACGGAGATCGACGCATCCGAAAGCGATCAGGCACTCCCAGGTGCGGTCATAACCTCTCCCCCCGGCAAAAAGAAGGCGATCCGCTACGCCCTGACTGCCATAAAGGGAGTGGGGCGACCCGTCATAAACTCCATCGTTACGGAGCGCGAACACAGGGGAAGGTTCAAAAACCTCAATGACTTTCTGACCCGCATGGACAGCGGAGGCGATGTAAACCGGCGCGCTGTCGAGAACTTCATAAAGGCAGGGGCGCTCGACTGTCTTTTCGGCACCCGCAAGCAGAAGATGACCATATACGGCCAGATCATGGACAAGCTGCACACTTCAGGCAAAAACTCCATGGCCGGGCAGATATCCCTCTTTGATATCGCAGGGGAAGAGAACAGGAAAGAGTATGAGATCCCGCTCCCGGACGTTGGCGAATTTGACAAGGAGCTTCTTCTGGAATTTGAAAAAGAGGTTCTGGGCATATACGTCAGCGGACATCCCTTAGAGGAGTACATGTCGCTGTGGAAAAAGAAGATCACCAACACCACCACAGATTTTTATCTCGATGACGACACAGGTATCCCTATAGTAAAGGACAACACCTATGCCACGATCGGAGGGATAATCACATCCAAAAAGATCAAGTACACAAAGACTGACCAGGTCATGGCTAACATTGACCTTGAGGATATGGTCGGATCGATCGAAGTCGTCGTATTCCCCAGGGCCTACGAAGCCAATGCACCAAGGCTCTTCGAGGACAGCAAGGTATTCATAGAGGGAAGGGTCAGCTGCGAGGATGAGAAAAACGCCAAGCTCATCGCCAGCAAAATAATCACCTTTGACGAGGTCGAAAAGACGGTGTGGATCCGCTTTAACAACATGGATGAGTATGAGGAAGCGCTTCCCTTCCTTAACCATTTTATATCGGAAAACACCGGTCATGACGGGATAGCCATCTATCTCAGACAGACGCGAAAGATCAAAAAACCGGGACAGGCCGGCCAAATAAAAGCGAGCAGACAAACCCTGGAAATTCTCAGAGAAAAATTCGGAAAAGAAAACGTGCAGATCTCATGATCTGCACGTTTTTTATGCTCATATTCTTTTACTGAACTGCTGCCTTAAGCTCTTCAGCCTTGTCTGTCTGCTCCCAGGGAAGGTTAAGATCGTTCCTTCCAAAGTGACCGTAGCTGGCTGTCTGCTTGTAGATAGGTCTTCTGAGGTCGAGCATCTTTATGATGCCTGCGGGACGCAGGTCAAAGACCTTGCGGACTGCCTCCGTGAGCTTCTCATCGGATACCTTGCCGGTTCCGAATGTATCTACAAGGATAGATGTGGGCTGCGCAACGCCGATAGCGTAGGAGAGCTGAATCTCTGCCCTGTCTGCAAGTCCTGCTGCCACGATATTCTTGGCAACATATCTTGCCGCGTAAGCGGCCGAGCGGTCAACCTTGGTGCAGTCCTTGCCGGAGAAGGCTCCGCCGCCGTGACGCGCTGCTCCGCCGTAGGTATCAACGATGATCTTGCGGCCTGTAAGTCCGGCATCTCCCTGAGGTCCTCCGATAACAAAGCGGCCTGTGGGATTTATGAAGATCTTGGTGTTGTCATCAACGAGCGATAAGTCAACAACCGTATCAATAACGTGCTTTCTGATATCTGTGTGGATCTGCTCCCGGGTTACCTTCTCATCGTGCTGTGTTGAGATTACGATAGCCTCTAGTCTCTTGACCTTGCCATTCTCATCATACTCAACGGAAACCTGGCTCTTGCCGTCTGCGCGGAGGTAAGGAAGCGTTCCGTTCTTTCTGACCTCGGTGAGCTTCTTGGTCAGCTTGTGTGCAAGGCTGATGGCGTAAGGCATGTAGTCATCTGTCTCATTTGTTGCATATCCGAACATCATCCCCTGGTCGCCGGCGCCGATTGCCTCGATCTGCTCGTCTGTCATCTGGTTTTCTTTGGCCTCGAGAGCCTTGTCAACGCCCATTGCGATGTCGGCTGACTGCTGGTCAAGTGCGACGAGAACGGCACAGGTATTGCCGTCAAATCCCTTGGCTGAATCGTCATATCCGATCTCGCATACAGTCTCACGGGCAATCTTTGCGTAATCAACATGGGCCTTTGTTGTGATCTCACCTGTTATGAGAACAAAGCCTGTGCAGGTCGCTGTCTCGCAGGCAACTCTGCTCATAGGGTCCTCAGCCATGCAGGCATCGAGGATAGCATCTGAGATGTTGTCGCAGATCTTGTCGGGATGTCCCTCTGTAACTGATTCTGAAGTAAAAATAAACTTATCCATTCTCTTCCTTTCCGTGTACGAATACACTGACGCATTAATGCAAAAATCCGCTTGTTGCGTGCACCAACAAGCGGAACTGATCGGGTTTCAGATCCTCATATTGCTCGTTGTTACGCAGACATGCTGCGCAGTTGCACGCTCAGGTTGGCACCTTCCCGAAAAACAGGGGTTGCCGTGGCTTCACAGGTCCTATGTACCTCCACCACTCTGAATAAGAGAACATTAAATTGTAGCTTGAACAATATGTACTGTTCAATTTCGATGATACCTTATACCTATAAGAAAATCAATAGGGCAATTAATGAAAAATAACGCTTCATTCATCAGTCGTTGGCGTTTCCTCTGAAGATGACTATACCCTTTTTCTTGAACTTTTTGGGGGCATCTGCAGGAGCTTTGGCAGCACCTACGGCCTCCTCTGCCTTTGGCGCAGCACTTTCTGAAGGAGCGCGCTTTACAGGTGCGCTCTCAGACGCCGCACTCTTTGTTTTCTCGCTCCCCGGCGTTGCGGTCCTTGGCGCCGCAGTCTTTGCAGCTGCTGCCTTCAGGTCGACGCCGGCTGCATCTGCAACCTGCCTGATAACCGAGGTGCGCTTCTGCGAAGAAGAGCCTGAGAGCTTTGCGTTCTCTGCCCTGGGAGAGGGTGCCTTGGATCTCTGTGCAGCCTTTGCTGCCGCCTCAGCGGCAACCTTCGCGGGGTCCTGAAGCTTCATCGTAAGGGATATCCTCTTCTTGTCAAGCTCCACGTCAAGCACCTGAACATCGACAATGTCGCCAACACTCACTGCTTCAAGCGGGTGCCTGATATACTTGTCTGTTATGTGGGATATGTGTACCAGACCGTCCTGGTGAACTCCTATATCCACAAAGCATCCGAAATCTATTACGTTTCTGACTGTGCCCTTTAATATCATGCCCGGCTTTAAGTCCTTCATGTCGAGGACATCGCTCCTGAGGATCGGAGCAGGCATGCTCTCTCTGGGGTCTCTTGAAGGTTTCTCAAGCTCCGAGAGGATATCTGTGAGCGTGATCTCACCAATACCAAGCTCCTCTGCGAGCTTCTTCTTCTCGGCCTCAGTGACCTTCCTTGAAAGAGTACCGACAGCAGAGCCGTTTGATGCTGCTGTGCCCTGGTTCTTCTCTTTTCTGCCGCGGCCTGTGTCGTCCACGATTGCTATATCACTCCCTGCAAGTGCTGCTGCGAGAGCTGCTCCCATGGCTGTGCCCGTATTTCTGATAACGAGCTGTTTGGGCTTTTTGGCGGGACGATTTTTGCTCTGAGGGGCAGGTGCCTTCTCCTGAGCCTTCTTGGCGGCATTTTTCTGAGCTGCGCGGACATCATCGAAGGTGATGCCGAGCTTGTCCATGAGCTTTAAGGTAGCCTCGTAGGACTCGGGGTGGACTGATGTTGCATCGAGCGGGTTTTCGCCGTCCGCGATGCGAAGGAAGCCGGCGCACTGCTCATAGGCCTTTGGTCCAAGCTTCGGAACGTTCAAAAGGTCCTCTCTCTTTTTGAACCTGCCGTTTTCCTCCCTGTAATCGACGATATTTTTGGCAATAGTCTTGCTGATACCTGATATATACTGAAGGAGTGGCGCTGATGCCGTATTGAGGTCAACACCAACCTTGTTTACGCAGTCCTCGACCACGCCCTCAAGGGTCTCTCCCAGTTTCTTCTGGTTCATGTCGTGCTGATACTGTCCTACACCGATGGACTTGGGATCTATCTTTACAAGCTCTGCCAGAGGGTCCTGAAGTCTTCTCGCTATAGAAGCAGCGCTTCTCTGCCCCACGTCAAACTGAGGGAACTCCTCCGTGGCGAGCTTACTTGCGGAATACACGCTCGCTCCTGCCTCGCTCACGATGACGTACTGAAGCGGTCTGTCAAGTTCCTTTATGAGTTCGACGATTATCTGCTCCGACTCTCTTGAAGCGGTGCCGTTTCCAACCGAAATAAGGTCAACGCCATACTTATCTATCAGCTTTTTGAGCTCTGCCTTGGACTCCTCAACCCTGTTCTGCGGAGCTGTGGGGTAGATAACTTTGGTGTCAAGCACCTTGCCTGTCGCATCCACAACGGCCAGCTTGCACCCTGTTCTGAAGGCGGGGTCCCACCCAAGAACTGTTTTCCCGGCGATTGGAGGTGCCATCAGGAGCTGCGTAAGGTTCTTGCCAAAAACCGAAATAGCTCCGTCCTCTGCCTTGTCCGTCAGCTCATTTCTGATATCTCTCTCGATTGCGGGAGCTATCAGCCTGTCGTAGGCATCCTGGTTGATCTCTTCTATAACAGGAGTCGTGACAGGATTGTCGTTTTTCAGCATCTTTTTGTTGAGGAACTGCAGGATCCTCTCCTCCGGCGCCTGTATCTTTACCGTCAGGAATTTCTCTGCCTCGCCTCTGTTCAGGGCGAGCACTCTGTGGCCGAGAACTTTTTTCACCGGCTCCTCGTAGTCGTAGTACATCTCGTATACGGACTGCGCCTTCTCGTCCTTGGCCCTGCTGACAAGAAGTCCCTCGTCCATTGTCGCCTCTCTTATATACGCCCTGAAGTCAGCGTTGTCGGAGACGTCCTCAGCGATGATATCCATGGCTCCCTGCAGAGCCTCAGCGACGTTGTTTACGCCCTTTTCCTCATCGACAAAAGCAGCTGCCTCCTCCTGAAGGGGCCTTGTGGTCTCCTGAAGGAGCAGTATCTCTGAGAGCGGCTCAAGTCCCTTTTCTCTGGCAACTGAAGCCCTCGTCTTTCTCTTTGGTCTGTAGGGAAGATAGAGGTCCTCGATGGCAACCATGGTCTCAGCGGCCATGATCTTCTCTTTCAGCTCATCTGTCATCTTGCCCTGCTCTTCAATTGAGGCAAGCACCTGCTCACGCCTCTCCTCGAGTCCGCGCAGGTATTTGAGTCTCTCATCCAGGTTGCGGAGCTGCTCATCGTTTAAAGAGCCTGTGACTTCCTTTCGGTATCTGGAAATGAAAGGAATGGTGTTCCCCTCGTCGATCAGCCCTATCGCTGCCTCCACCTGCCACTTCTCAACTCCAAGTTCCTCTTTGATCTTTAATACTATGTCCATACATCCCTCTAAACTTTAACTAAATTTTTTATAAATATTTACATACCTCCCTATTATACCAAGGTGACGTGCCTGTTTTCAAGACTCTGAAAAGCGCTCAAACATTGAAGTTTGCCGCAGCTTATTGTAAAATATAATCAAGAATGCGCAGTTATGAGGAAAAGTATTGATGGGAGAAAACGGGGAAGATAATCAGTCAGGCAACTATAACTACAACATAACACACAACAACCTTGACCCGCACGTGACTTTAGCCGGAACAGCTCTTGTTATGGGGCTTGCATCGATTCCACTTGGCTTTTTTCTCAACATGGGAGTTATTACGGGAGGGATTGCCATCGTGCTGGCACTGCTCAGCAGAGGAGAGCTTTCATCTCTCCTTCCTCAGGCGAAAAAGGCTGTTGTCTACGGGATTTTGGGAGTAGTTATAGGATACGCAATCTTTGCTTATGACATCTATGCCGTGGTCACTGACCCGAATGCAAGAGCACAGCTCAATGCAGTCTCTGAGCAGGTGAACGGAGTCAGTTTTGATGAGCTTCTTGAGCAGCTTGGCATAGAGACAGACGGCTGACAGCCTTACATGAACGCGCAGTTGCCGGGCAGGAACTGTAACAGCGCATGCGGCGTTCGCAGTTACGGAACGAGGTACCTATGAGTTTGATCGGTTCGATTGGAAGTGGATATGGTTCATATATGGGCGCATACGGTATGGGTATTGGTATGGGCTCTGGAGTATCCGGTGCCGGAGAAACCGGGGACGTCAAGGCCATTCTCAATCCCGGAGAGTCCACCAAGGCCAATCCCGGCAAGAGAGTTTCTCCCGCAGAGTGTGAGACCTGCAAGAACCGCAAGTACCAGGACGGCTCAGATGAGATGGTCTCTTTTAAGTCAGCCCAGCACATAGACCCTCAGTCAGCCATGGCCCGCGTAAGAGGACACGAGGCTGAGCACGTGAGCAACGCCTTCAAGGACGCCGCCCAGAATAACGGCAAGGTACTTCAGGCCTCAGTTTCCATCAAGACCGCGATCTGCCCTGAATGCGGACGCACCTATGTGTCCGGGGGCGAAACCTGCACCAAGATAGCATACAAAAACGAAGATAATCCTTATACCAAGGCGAGGAAAGCCGAGAACAGGCAGGGGCTTTTGGGGGCAAATGTCGATCTCGCCGGATAAGGCGGGGAGTTTTGCACCATGAATGAATACAAATCAACAGCCAGGCTTAAGAGCATTGCCGCAGAAAGATCACTTGGCAGATACGGCACACTGATAGGTGCCAACATCATAATCTATGCCATTCAGGTCATTGTTTCCGCCATAACAACTGTCTCGACAGGCGGGAGCTTATTTTTCATCATAACCAACAACATCATAACTCTTATCGTAAACATCCTTTTGGGACTGCTTGTGTCCGGGAAGGCTTATCTTTATATGAACCTTCTCTACTCACAGCCGGTTGCGGCATCCGATATCTTCTTCGGGTTAAAGCAGCAGCCGCAGAAGGCTGTCGCCATACAGGCACTCTTTGTCATAGTTGATTTTCTGATCTCCATCCCGGGGCAGCTCCTTATGATCCAGTACCAGAAATCTCCTGATGCCAACTCAGTTCTCGCCGCAGTGCTCGCTCTCTCTGTCGGTCTGTGTATCAACATCATCTTTTCTCTTGTTTATTCCCAGTCGTTTTTCATACTGCATGACTTCCCCGACAGGACCGCGGTGAAAATACTTGCAAGCAGCAGGCATTTGATGAAGGGCAATATTTTCAGACTCTTTTACCTTCATGTATCTTTCATACCGCTGTATATCCTGGGGTGCCTTACGTTGTTTGTCCCGATCCTGTGGATAAACGTTTATCATTATGCCGCCACCTGCGCTTTCTATCAGGATCTGATCGAGAGCACGGTTTCAACCGGAAAGTAGGAAAGTAATACTCTGCGAGGAAAAGATAAATGGATCTGATTGACGCAATAAAAGCAATAGACAAGCCACATGAGGACGATATCCTGAGCCGCCTCTTTACACCCTGGGGCGAAAAGCTGGACGCTTCACGTGTTCTGAAGGAGTACCCCAGACCCCAGTTTGTGAGGGATAGCTACATAAACTTAAACGGCTACTGGGACTACTGCATTATAAAAAAAGCTTCTGACTCCGCCCCAATAGTACAGCCAACAAAATTTGACGGGCGGATCCTGGTTCCGTTCTCTCCGGAAGCTATGCTCTCGGGAGTTGAAAGGCGCCTTGAGCCTGATGAGTATCTCTGGTATAAAAGAACCGTTCCCGATATCACAAGATCGTCGGATGATTCGAGATTTCTTTTGCACTTCGGAGCTGTGGATCAGTTTGCCGATGTGTTCATAAACGGAAAATATGTCGCCTCCCACAGCGGAGGGTATCTTCCCTTCACCCTGGACATAACCGAATACTTAAACGCCCCTGAAGGCGATATCCTGTCGGGAAATATCCTCTCTGTCAGAGCCTCCGACACAAGCGACTCCTCCTATCACAGCAGAGGCAAGCAGACGCTGAGGCGCGGCGGCATGTACTACACCTGTCAGAGCGGGATCTGGCAGAGCGTGTGGATAGAGGAGGTGCCAAAAACCTACATAAGGCAGATCCGCATACGACCTGAGAGCGACCTTGAAACCCTCAGTATAGAGGTATCGACCAATCACCCTGTCAATGTGACCGTAAGAATCGACGAAAATGAGATGACAAGGCAGCATGAGCCCTCGTTAAACTACGAGACCATGATTCAGGAGTCTGAATCATTTTCATCAGACACATATCCTGTCGAGGCGTCTGTTTCTTCCTCTGAGACTCCTTCCTACTGCAGGTTTTCTTTTACCATAAAAGACGCACATCTCTGGACACCGGAGGATCCCTGTCTCTATCCAGTTACGATAAGCGCAGGAGATGATACTGTTCGTTCCTACTTTGCGATGAGATACTACAGCATCGAGCCCGACGATGAGAATATCCCGAGATTTTGTCTGAACCATAAGCCCTGCTTCCTGATGGGCGTCCTCGATCAGGGCTACTGGCCCGACGGCCTCTACACCGCGCCCTCAGACGAGGCACTGATCTACGATATCACTGAGATGAAGCGCCTTCATTACAATATGATGCGCAAGCACATGAAGATTGAGTCTGCCCGCTGGTACTACCACTGTGACCGTCTCGGGATGATCGTGTGGCAGGACATGGTCAGCGGCGGCTCATCCTACGCCAAGCCTGTCGTCTCCTATCTTCCCACTCTTTTCCCGAAGATATTCGGGAGGATGAGCGACGGCCCGTCCCACTATAAGACTTTCTCCCGCGCATCTGCCAAGGGGCGAAAAGAGTGGCTTTTGGAGATGCAGAACACTATCCACTATCTGTACAACGTCCCAAGCATAGCAACCTGGGTTCTGTTCAACGAGGGCTGGGGGCAGTTTAATGCTTCCGGCGCCACCATCATGGCAAAAGAGATGGATGACACGCGCCCGATCGACCAGGCGAGCGGCTGGTTCGACGAGGGGAGCGGTTCATTTCGGAGCGTTCACAACTACTTCAGACCGCTCAGTGTGGAGAGAGACCCAAACGGCCGCGCCTTCGTCATCTCGGAGTACGGGGGGCTCGCCTGCCATATAGACGGCCACAGCAGCGTCGACCGCGTCTACGGGTATAAAAAATACGACACCCTCGACGAACTGGGTGTCGCATACTACAATCTTATAAATGCCACCATGATGCCGCTTATAGAAAAGGGGCTCTCGGGTGTTGTCTACACGCAGCTATGTGACGTGGAGGAGGAGGTAAACGGTCTTATGACCTACGACCGCAGGATCACAAAAATCAACCCTGACCTTGACCCCGGCCTGACAGCTCACATAAATGCATGATGAGCGTTTCCCGCAGTGTTTCCTCAGTATATCTCTACCTGGCCGTTGAATATCCTGCCAAGCTTCTTCTTTACCCTGATATATGCCGGGATGAGGAACGAATCCGCAAGTACCCACGCTATGGGGCTGGCAAAGCAGATAGCGGGGAAGCCAAATATCGGGACCAGGACCACTCCAACCAGGGTCCTTCCCACCATCTCCATGACACCGGCAAGGACCGCAAACATCGAATAGCCCATTCCCTGGATCAGGAACCTGACTATATTGACAAGCGCCAGCGGTATGTAAAACGCGCCGTTGATAATAAGGTACAGATGGGCGTTGTCAAGGCATGCGGTGTCCCCTGCCTCCAGAAATACCATGGCAAAGATCCTTCCAAACAGATAGAGCACCATGAAGGCGATCACTGAATAGCCGACTCCGAGCTTGACTGCTGCCACAAGTCCGTCCTGCAGGTGGTCAAGCTTTTTGGCTCCCACATTCTGACCTCCGTAGGTCGCCATGGTAGAGCCGAGAGCATCAAAGGGAATGCAAAAGAACATCCCGACCTTCTGCGCCGTCGTGACCGCTGCCGCAGCGTCTGTCCCAAGTCCGTTTATTGCGATCTGCAATATGACACTTCCAATAGCCGTTATCGAATACTGAAGTCCCATGGGCACTCCCATGTTCATAAGAATGAGGAAGTGGGACCTGTCCAGAGTCCAGTCCTCTTTTTTCAGCTTGAGGATATCGATATTCTTTACTATAAAGGCAAGACACATAACTCCGGAAATGCCCTGGGATAATACGGTTGCAAGCGCAGCTCCCGTGATCCCCCAGCCAAAGGGTATGATAAAGAGAAGATCCAGGAGTATGTTTATGACTGATGCGATGATCAAAAACTGCACGGGATGTTTGGAATCACCGAGGGCTCTAATTATGCCCGACAGAAGATTGTACATATAAGTGACAGGGATTCCCAAAAAGATAACGATTATGTACCCGTATGCATACTCAAGTACGTCATCGGGTGTGTTCATCGCGACAAGTATCTGCCTGCAGAACAGGCTGACAAACAAGGTCATGACCGATGCAAATATAACACTTAAGATAATGGCATGGGATACGAACTTCCTCATGCTCTTAAAGTCCCTCGCGCCAAATCTCTGGGCAACAGGTATGGCAAAGCCGTTGCAGACTCCCATACAGAATCCCATTATCAGGAAATTTACGGCGCCTGTTGTTCCCACGCCGGTATAGGCTTCTTTTCCTATAAACCAGGAGACAATGGCCGTGTCTATAATGTTGTAGAGCTGCTGAAAGAGCATTCCCCAAAGGAGCGAGAGTGAAAATCCCATAATGAGTCTCATGGGATCACCGACGGTCAGATCTTTGATATTTGAGTTTTTCTGCATGCTTATTTCCCTCTGCCGGAAAGCCGGCCTTAAACACAACTGCCCTGTTACATTGAAGCAAATAAAAAAACAACTTCTCAGACAAGTGAATAGTCTACTACACCTTTGCAGAATATCAATCGGTATTTCGCCAAAATATTTCTGATATTCTTTTTGTTCATACAAGCAAATTGCACATAAAAACTTCACTTCTTTTGATGAATGGTTTAAAATAGCCATATATCATTTTTTCTAAGAAACGGGGACAAAATGGAAAATATCAAAGCAGTTGTTTCTCTCGGGCACGAAGCCCTCGGCATCACCACCAATGAGCAGATGAACGCCACCAGGGTCACGGCAAGGGCGCTCGCCGATCTGATAGAGGCCGGCTACCAGCTGGTCATCACACATTCAAACGGACCGCAGGTCAGCATGATACACAAGGCCATGACCGAGCTCCACAGGATCTACATAGACTACACCGCAGCTCCCATGTGCGTCTGCAACGCGATGAGTCAGGGCTATGTCGGATATGATATTCAGAATTCATTGAAGACAGAGCTGACCAGCCGCGGCATCTACACACCTGTCAGCACTCTGCTGACACAGGTCACCGTGGATCCTTATGACGAGGCCTTCTATGCTCCCACCAAGGCTATCGGCAGGCACATGTCCAGGGAGGACGCCGATGCGGAGGTCAAGAAGGGCAACTTTGTAAAAGAGGAGCCGGGCAAGGGATACCGCAGGATAATAGCTGCTCCAAAGCCCATTGATATAGTAGAGATAGACGCAATAAGGGCTCTTGTCGATGCGGGGCAGGAAGTCATCGCCTGCGGTGGAGGAGGAATCCCTGTCATAGAGCAGGGACATGTTCTAAAGGGCGCTTCAGCCGTGATAGAAAAGGACGCAATCGCAGGCAAGCTGGCCGCAGACCTTATGTCCGACAGGCTCATCATCCTGACATCCGTTCCCTACGTATACAGAAACTTTGAGACTCCAAAAGAGGAGCCTATCCTCAAAATGAATGTCGAGACGGCGAGGGAATACATTGCGGCTGGAGAATTTGGCGAAGTTGATATGCTTCCAAAGATAGAGGCAGCCATCACTTTCCTGAATGCAAACAAAAATGGTCAGGTTCTTATCACATCGCTTGGCGCCGTATCCGATGCGCTAAAGGGCAAGGCAGGTACGCTCATAACCTTCAATTAAAGAATCACCGGGAGGAATTTTTACATTTCTCCCGGTGTTTTTTTCAGACATTCTGTGCGTTTTCCGTATCCAGCTGAGGAAGCTTCGGAACAGGCCCCTCTCCTCTTATCTCGATAAGGGGCGATGCCTTTCCCTCTATGTAATCCCTTGTTATTGTCACGCGGCCGATGTTGTCATCCTTGGGAATCTCGTACATGATATCCAGCATGAACTCCTCTATGATAGCGCGGAGAGCTCTCGCACCCGTATCTTTTTCCATGGCTTTTTCGGCAATTGCTTCAAGAGCCGAGTCGTCAAACTCAAGATCAACCTCATCCAGGGCAAGGAGCTTTTGGTATTGCTTGAGTATCGCGTTCCTGGGCTCCTTTAAAATCCTGACCAGCATGTCCTTGGTGAGAGCCTGCAGAGTGCAGATGATCGGAAGCCTTCCCAAAAACTCCGGGATCATTCCAAACTTCTTTAGGTCCTCGATGGTGACGTTTGTGAGGAGGTTGGGATCATCCTCGTACTTGTCCTTGAGGTCCGCGTCAAACCCGATGGATGTCTGCTTGTTGAGCCTCTGCGTTATGATCTTTTCAAGGTCGGGGAAAGCACCTCCGCAGATAAAGAGGATGTTTCTCGTATTCACTGTCGCAAGAGGAACCATGGCGTTCTTGCTGCCGGCGCCGACCGGGACCTCAACATTGGACCCTTCAAGGAGCTTTAACATTCCCTGCTGGACCGACTCACCCGATACATCCCTTGAGGTAGTGTTCTTCTTTTTGGCGATCTTGTCAATCTCATCGATGAAGATGATGCCGTGCTCCGTCTTCTCGACGTCATTGCCTGCTGCCGCAAGGAGCTTGCTCACAACGCTCTCAATGTCATCGCCTATGTAACCGGCTTCCGTCAGGCTCGTTGCATCCGCTATCGCAAGCGGCACGTCAAGGAGCCTTGCAAGTGTCTTGACAAGGTAGGTCTTTCCGCTTCCTGTAGGTCCCAAGAGAAGGATGTTGGACTTCTCAATCTCTATCTCATCCATGGTGTCGGTGGCAACCCTCTTGTAGTGGTTGTAAACCGCAACGGACATGACCTTTTTGGCCTTATCCTGCCCTATAACATATTCATCAAGCTTTGCCTTTATCTTGTGCGGCGCGGGGATGTTCCTGATATCTATCGTAGCCTTTCCGTGCTTTTCGCTCTTTTTCCTGATCTTCTGGGAGTTGGGGATACCGCCGCCCATGTTCATCCCGTCCATGTTAAAAAAGCCGAAGTTCTGCCCCATGTTCTTGTTGAGCTCATTCATCAGCCCCGGGTTATTCAGCATATTCTGATAGTCGAACTGGCTGACAGCATCCATTGTCCTGTGCATACAGTCGTCACAGATACATATATTGTTGGGGAGATGGAACATCTTGCCCGCCTTGCTCTCAGGTCGTCTGCAGACAAAGCACACATCCTCAAACTCTTTCTTCTCATCGCCGCTTGTCTTGCCATCTTCCTTTTTGTCGTTATTTATTTCTTTTCCGTCTTCAGTAACCTCTCTGAAGTCGAACTCATCGTTTCTGTTATCTTCCATATTCGCTCCAATCTGTCAATCACTTGCGCTTTATTATATTCGCAGGTCAAAACACTTACAAGTGAACTTTCTATAAACTACCTGCGGCCGCTGCGGATGTAGGTAATAAAGTGGTTCCCGTTCTCCTCAAAGAGCTTTGCTGTATCGTTCATACCGTACTTGTAAACCTCGCCTGTCTTTGTGTTTACAAGCACCGTGTTGAGGTCATTGAAACCGATGAGCAGCATTGATGTCCCGTCGTTTAGCATGACCATAACCGGCAGATCCTGGTTGACATAGTAGAGCATTGCCTGCAGAGGGCAGGAGTCAAGCTCAAGCACCCTGATATCGGGAATGGAAGAGCCAAGTATCTCAACGACGCTCTCACCGCCAGATAGAAGCGACTCGACATCCCTGCTGATCCCTTCAAACTGTAAGATAAGGCCAAGGCAGGCTGCGGTAGTATCCATAGACTCAAGGTCGTCATAGGTCTCGACAGCCCTTGTTATTGACATTATCTGATTTGAGCGGGACAGATTCCCCTTTAGCCAGATATAGTCGTTGTCGTCGCCTATCACTACTCCCGGAGCGTCAAAGGCGAGGCTCACCGCCTCAGCAGGGTCTGTGAATATCCCCTCTATGGTGTGAAGGCCGTAGACGTAGTAGAAAGGCTTTTCGAGCGTGTTTCTCTCAATCTCGGGTGTTATGTTGCGGCTCCCCTCAAACAGAGTCTGCTCGGGAGTCAGGACTCTGAGCTGCTTTGTCTTTATATCATTTTTGGTCGTTATCTGCACGATCTTTTCAAAAGTATCGACAGAGACTACGGAGACGACGTTATTTCCGCCCTCGGCCTTGAGCGTGCTCATGATCTGGTCATCGTAGGTAGCGACATACTCTCCGCTCTCATCCCTTGTTACCCTGGAGAGTTTAATCTGATTGTCTCCTAATGTGACTCCTGTCACATAGATGCCGTCCGGGTGGTAGTTTTCCAGAAGGTTCCCGTCCAGGTCCTCGATACGGATGCTGTACATGGCATAGATCGGGTTGCCTATCCTGTCAACTCCGACATCATCTCCGTGACAGAGGCCGTAGACCAGATCCTCCCCCATAAACCCGAGAAGTATTATGTAGTCCCCGGGGTCAGAGCCTATCTCAGACTCAAGCCTTGTGCTGAGGTTCATCATCTTGAGACTCTTAAGGCCGCTCTGCCAGGCTATCGTGCTCTCGGACTTTGAGATCTTGTACTCTCCGGCTCCGAGATTGTCGACAACAAGGCTTGCCTGTTTGCCGATAAGGTCGATTGCATATATGTTCTGGTCCAGCATCGAGTAAAACATGTCGCTGCTGGTGTAGGATATGGTCTTAAAGTAATGTATGAGGATGTCCGGCGACTGCTCACTCTCAACAAAGGCCTGCTCCTCGACGGCATTCATCGCAGAGTTGTAGTCGTAGACCGCAATGCCGACGCATCCCTCGTGGATGCCGCGGTTCATGTACCCCGCCACCGCAAACCTGACATTTCCGGCCTCATCGACTTTGAGCACCTTGATGCTGTGCCTGTTCCATCTCGTCCTCAGATCGTCGTTGTCAGTATCGTAAAAGCCAAAAAGGTAAGCCAGCTTATTCTCGGAGTTGTTGAACATATACAGCCTGTTCTCGCTGACAAAGGCAAAAGCCGAGCCTCCGCTGCTCTCAACAAGCTCAAGGTCCGGGTCTGAAATGCTGAGACCAATGGCGTTACTGCCTATTGAGTAGGACGAGGAATCAAACAGATAGTTCATTCTCCTCTCATAATTCAGCAGATAGATCCTGTCAGAGGTGTATCTGACCCTGAAGTCCTCTGTGACATTGTACTGGCGGCTGATCGTGCCTTCTCTGACAGTCACCCTGTACACAAGCTCAATGCTCCCTGTCTGGGAGTGAAGGTCTGTGACATATATCTCGGGGTCAGTGTGTCTTGTCACATTCAAGTCTCCCCATGTAACCTGGCTGAAGCTGGAGTGTATATTCACCCTGTTAAAGGTCGTGTTGTCGCCCTCCGAGTTTGACTCAAGGTACTTACTGTACTCCTGAGCTGCAGTCTTTGAGAAGGTCGCCTTTGAAAAACCGAGCACAAAATCAAGTTCATCCTCTAAGTGGTATCTTGAGTCATCCTCTGTCCAGACAAACCTCGTGTAGTATTTTGCAGTGCCGCTCTCCGTGTCCATACATATGACGAGCATATACTCCCTGTCCGGAGTTATCAGATCTTTTAATACAAAAGAGCCTTCAATATACCGGCCGCTCTCCCTGTAGTCAACAATATCCGTGCTCTCGACAAGAGAACTGCCGTCTATGTTTCTGACTTCAAACCTAAGGTCATGGGCCTTCGATCCGTAGGTATTTATCCTGTAGGATATGCTTCTGGAGGCGCCCACAGGTATTATCGGTCCCCGCAGGTGGCTCTGATCGATCTTTGAGATATATCCGCGGAGTGGATTGATCTCATTTTCACCGCTCATAAGAGTCACAACAGGGAGCGTCGCTCTGGGCATCGGCGCAGACATATCCGCGTTGTCCCCGCCAAAAAAGCGGCTCATGATGAGAATGGATATGAGCAGTACAATAAAGAAGTATGCTATTTTTAATATAGTAAGTCTAATTGATCTTTCTCGCATAATTGACTTTCAATTTGGGTGATAGTATTATTTTTGTATGAAAAATATAGCTTTATTTCGCAAGCGCTTCATCCCCGATGAATGCGTCGAATTAAAAGATGATATCATTCTAAAAGCTGAAGGCGATGTGATCGTCACCAAATGGAGGGCGATCCACGAGCGCTCTGATCTGTCCTGCGGTTATTCCTGCTACTATCTGGACAGAGGCTACAAGATCAGCAAGTTCTTAAAGAGCGACAATTCCCTTCTGTGCTGGTACTGCGACATCATAACCCACGAATACGACGAAAATAGTTCCTCCCTTCTGGTGATCGACCTTCTGGCCGATGTCAAGATTTATCCTGACGGGAGAATCCGCGTACTTGATCTCGATGAGCTGTCTGCCGCTTTTGAGAAGCGTCTTATTGACGAGACCCTTCTTAAAAAGAGCCTGCTCTCCCTGAACAGGCTCCTGGGTGAAATCTATTCCGAGGGCATCGCGCCCCTGTGCGCTCCGATCGAGGAGCTCATAAAAGGTGATGGCACCTCCCGGGATCCTCAGTAGAATACATGTCCCCCGATATTTATGCCCGAAAGTCCGGGCACCGGTGTTCTGAAATATACACAGTTTCCAACATTTGAATAACCCTTCATGGCTTCGTCAGCTGCCTGGTAACAGGCAGCTGTTGCTTTGTCGTTGGCAAGCGCTATGGCAAGCCTTCCGCTGGCAACAGGTGAAAACTGCCTGTTCTGGTAGATAACTCCAACAACCGTGTCAGGATATACTGAGCTCAGCACGCGGTTAATGACAACCGCTCCAACCGCGACCTTTCCCTCGTAGGGCTCTGCCCCTGCCTCACAGTAGATGAGATTTGCCAAAAGAGTCCTGTCTCCTTCCGCAAAGGTCACCTCTGAGATATTCCTCCAGGTTGAAGCCCTTGCCAGTTTGGATAGCCTTATCTCCTCTGCAAGCTTTGCTTCAAGCTTCTTTATGTCAGCCTCCTGGGCCTTGATCTTGTCTTCAAGCTCCCGGGCCTTTGACTCGGCATCTGAGATGTCGTTTGAATACTGCTTTATAGATCCGGAGGTCTGGCTTACAAGCCCCGCAACTCTGCTCTGCTCCGCCTGTTCCTTGACCCGAAAGTCCTCCAGCTGTTCCTTCTCCTCCTTGAGGGCATCCTCTTTCGCCTCTATGAGGCGCCTCGTCTCCATGTATTCGCTCAGCATCCTGCGGTCGTATGCCGCAAGCTGCTCAAAGTAGTTGCTCCTGTTAAGAAAATCCGCAATGCTTCCGCTCTCTAAGAGATTGGCAATGAGAACCACGTTCTGCTTCTCATACATGAACTGAATGCGCTTTTTCATGGAGGAGTACTGTTCTGCCTCCATTGACCTGGCTGCCTCCAGCTCCACCATCGTGTTCTCTATCTCGGTTTGTTTGTCATCGATCTGTTCCTCGATATTCTCGAGGTTGTCGCTGACCTCGGAAAGCTGCGAGTTCAGGTTATTGAGCTGCCCCTGAAGAGTGGACTTCTCCTCGTTCATCTCGGCGATGTCGTCCTTGGTATCCTCAAGCTCGCTCCGGGACTGGTCCCTTACTTTTTTGGCCTCCTCAAGCTGCTGCCTGGTGGACTCTGTAGCACGCCCTTCCGTGTAAAACAATGATGCGAGCACAGCTATCAGGCAGATACTTCCAAGAAATCTTTGCGCTTTTTTTACTATGAAGTTGTTCTTACCTTTTCCGGTGCCCCTCTTTGTCATGGTGCTAAATGGTTATCTGAATGTTCCTTCCGCTTCTCTGATACTGGTAATATCTCACGCCGGCTGCGTCAAACATCTTCTTGGACGCCCTTGTCATCGGCGCATCCGCGTATTTGTCGCTGTCGTAGACAACTGTCCGTATCCCGGCCTGAATGATCGCCTTGGCGCACTCGTTACACGGGAAAAGAGATACATATATCTTTCCGCCGACAAGGCTGCCGCCTCTGTAATTGAGGATGGCGTTGAGTTCCGAGTGAGTGACAAAGGGATACTTGGTATCGAGCTCATCACCGGCCTCTCTCTCCCAGGGAAAATCGTCATCTGAGCAGCCCTTAGGAAAGCCGTTGTAGCCCATGGAGAGGATGTTGTTGTCCTCGCTGACTATGCAGCTGCCCACCTGTGTGTTGGGGTCCTTGGAGCGCATTGCTGCAAGCTTGGCGACCCCCATAAAGTATTCATCCCAGGAAATATAGTCATCTCTCTTCATACGTCCTCCTAATCCGCGATACATGGATTGCTCCGCTTCGCTCACCTGGTGCCGAAGATCCTGTCGCCGGCATCGCCAAGTCCCGGTACTATATATCCGTGATCGTTGAGCTTCTCATCGAGGGCTCCGACATAGATATCAACATCGGGATGCGCATCCTGCATCGCCTTGAGCCCCTCGGGAGCAGCTATGATGCACATGAAGTGTATCTTCTTGCAGCCCCTGTCCTTGAGCATCTGAATCGCTGCTACTGAAGATCCGCCTGTTGCGAGCATAGGGTCTACCACGAAGATCTCTCTCTCTGAAATATCCACGGGCATCTTGCAGTAATACTCAACAGGCTTAAGTGTCTCAGGGTCCCTGTAAAGACCTATATGTCCGACCTTGGCTGTTGGAATAAGAGCAAGCATTCCGTCAACCATGCCAAGTCCTGCCCTTAAGATAGGAACAATACAGAGCTTTCTTCCCTTTAGTTCCTTGACCGTGGTCCTGCAGATGGGCGTCTCAATCTCCACATCCTGGAGCTGTAAATCTCTTGTCGCCTCATAGCAGATCAGCATCGCGATCTCGCCGATAGTCTGCCTGAAATCCTTGGTCCCTGTCTCAATTCTCCTTATTTTTCCGATCTTGTGCTGGATCAGCGGATGATCCATAATAACTACTTTGCTCATAGTATCCTCCTGTATATTTTATTAGGGAAACGCCATGCTTTTCAGCGCCTTTTCAGCTTTCCAGCTTGGCTATCCTGCGGCTGTGCTTCTCAAGCCCTGAAAAAGGTGTGTCAAGAAAAATATCGACCATCTCATTTGCCAGTACCTCACCGACAAAACCGCCCCCCATCGCCAAAACATTTGCGTCATTGTGCTCTCTTGTGAGCCTTGCCGACGTTGTCTCAGAGCAGAGCGCGCATCTGACTCCCTTAACCTTATTGGCTGCTATGGAAATCCCGATCCCTGTGGTGCAGATGACAATTCCCTTCTCGCACTCACCACCTGCTACCGCCTTGGCGGCAGGTATTCCAAAATCAGGATAATCGCAGGAGTCCTTAGAGTAGGTGCCGAAGTCCTTATACTCGATCCCCCTCTCTTCCAGGTGCCTTTTCACCGATTCCTTTAAGTCAAATCCACCGTGATCACTCGCTATTGCAATCATTGTTGCCCCTCCTCCGGCATAAATTTATTTGTAACCGGACTATTTTTCAAAGACTGATGACTCTGTGTCCCGCCGCCTTCAAGAGCCTGTTCATTACAGCCTGTCCGACTCCGGTGTCATCAAACGCCTCGGAAAAAGAAATATCAATTCCCTCATCGTCAAACTCCCTGAGGACTTTAAACAGCTCGTGTGCAACTGCTGCCTCGTTATCCCTGTCACCCACATTTTTTACAACATCGGCGCGGTAGCTTAAAGCAGTCTTCCCGGTGGCTATAACTCCGACTTTTTTGCCGGCAGACATCTGCTCTTGGGCTCTTTTATTTATGTATTCCAAAACCTTTTCCTGTTCGCCCTCAACAATTGTGAGCTCTCCCTTCGGAGCGTAGTGTTTGTACTTCATCCCGGGCGCCTTGGGCTTTAGCGCAGATGATGAGTCTATGATAGTCCTGTCTACCTCCACATCGCCGAGGACCTCTTTTAACATGTCAAGGGTTATATAGCCCGGACGCAATATCATAGGCGTGTCTGATGTGAGATCAACTATTGTGGATTCCACGCCTATCCCTACCTGGCCTCCGTCTATTATCATCTCGATCTTGCCGGATAAGTCCTCCTCGCAGTACTTTGCGAGCGTCGGGCTCGGCCTTCCCGAGGTGTTGGCGCTAGGAGCTGCGATAAAGCCGCCGGCTGCCCTTATGAGCTCCAATGCAATCTTATTGTCTGGCATTCTTATGGCAACGGTATCAAGGCCTCCCGTCGTCTCTGTCGGGACCTTGTCATTCCTGCTCATTATCATGGTAAGAGGCCCCGGCCAGAACGCCTCTGAGAGCTTAAGCGCCTCTTTGGGGACAGCGCTTACTATCTTCCCGACATCCTCCATGCACGCAACATGCACAATAAGAGGATTGTCCGAAGGGCGCCCCTTTGCCGCATATATCTTTTTGGAAGACAGGGGATTTAATGCGTCGCCTCCAAGGCCATACACCGTCTCTGTAGGGAAGGCCACAAGCCCGCCGTCCTTTAATATCTGCCCGGCCCTCTGAAGTGCCTTTTTTGCACTGTCGTCTATATTGTTTTCATCAATCGTAACTGTCTCAGTAATCATTATTCAGCCGCCAACATATTCAGCGATAGTATCCCAGACATCCGCCGTCTCCATCCCTAGAGACCAGCTGGCAATTCCTGCAATTTCACCGGCCTTCATGGAATCAATCTTCTGGCCTATCGATGTGGCATCCTCCATCCAAATCTGATTAAAAGTCCCGTCCGATTCCGTGAACTCACCGTAGTTCTGCCCTGCCCCAGCGTCCCACTGCAGCTCAATGCTGTGATTGCTCACATAATTTGCCGCAATCTTCATGGACACAGCCTCGCTTGAAAGAGTGCCGTTCTTGGTGTGCCATATCCTGGTGTAAAAGGGAACTGCGTTTATGACCTTTGAGGGGTCAACCTCCTTGAGCGTGTTGATGATACCGTTTTCAACATATCCAAGGGATGCGACAGATCCGGCCTCAGCAGAGCCTGCGTAGTGTTCGTCGTACCCCATTATAATAACATAGTCGGCAACAACGCCCTGCTCCTCGAGGTCATAGTAGTCATTGAAGTTCATCGGAACATAATTGTCAATCGAAAAGACAAGCCCCGCCCTTCGGCAGGCAATCGAAAGCTCCCTGACAAACTCGACAAAGGACTGTCCATCCTCTGATGAGACCATCTCAAAGTCGAGGTTTATGCCGTCTACTCCAAGAGAGAGCGACTGCGTTACAACGTTGTCTATGAGGTTTGCCCTGCTCTGTGCATAGCTCAAGAACTCGTGGGTTGAAACCTCTGCGCCACCCGTGAAATTATCTAAAAGAGCCCACACCTCAAGTCCCTTATTGTGGGCGCTCTTTACATAGGCTTCAGAGCCGAAGCTTCTGATCGAGCCGTCGTTTGACGAAACCGCAAACCACGTCGGAGAGATGACATTGAGGCTCTTTGCCTGCGCTGTAACGTCTGATAGAGTATCATTTCCGCCGGGTCCCCCTATCTGATGGAATCCAAGGTTTATTTTGTGATCTCTCACAAGAGATGAGTACTCAGGCTCTGTATAGTCTGTGACCGGAATCGGGCTCTTGGTAGCAGCATCCGAGATACGCTTATTCTCAATATATCCTATAAAAGCATCATGGGTGACGACCTTTGTCCAGTTCTCAAGCTGTTCAAGAACAACTACGCTCTCATCCTTTTCAACCTCTCTCAGGACCTCGCTCTTAACTCCGCCCCTCAGGCGCACCTGCGTATCCCTTGTGACACTTGCAACCTGCTCATCCTCCCAGGCAGTAGTCATCACCATCCTGTTTGGCTCTGTGAAGGTCTCATATGAGAAGTTCGTGTATTTTTTTACATAATCGAGGGACACGTAGAGTATCTCGCCGTCAAGGATGCTGGTTTTACTCTCCTCATCACCTGATCCGCCGTCGGTGTCCTGCCAGGTGCTCTCTCCCACGGGCGCCGTGATGATAGTCTCAGGCGTCGTATACACCAGTATCCCGTCCTCTTTCCCGTAGTAAAACCTGTCATTTAAGTACTTCCGGACAGAATCAAAATCAAGATAATACGCTCCGTCAAGGAGCCTGGCGTGTTCCTCTGTGAACTCTTTGTTTAACAGAATCGGAACGTCGCTGTCATCGGCAATATTAAAATAGCTCTTAAGGTCTGCCTGCTCATCGCTGTGGGAATACTTTTTCAAAACCTGCTGCAGAACAAATATGCCTGCAAAAAATATAATAAGGACGATTATAATAATCGCCGGAATCACCTTTTTCTTCATGTTCTAGCTCCTTTACAACCGCCCTATATTATAACAGACTATTAAGTTTACGTCATTATGAAAGTCTCACCCTTAAACTCATTAAAATTTTGTGTATGAATTGGTGGGGTCCTCTTGCATATTCATTTTTTAACTTGATTGTTATTATCAGGTTTTCCTTTCATCGCTACGCCGCCTGCACCAAAAGGACCGTTCCTGTGATAAATTCCTGTTTCGTCTTTGCCTGCTGCAGCGTAAAACATATTGACATATTTTAATAATTCAGAGATGCCAGAGCACAAATCCTTTTGTATCATATCTTGATTCACACAAAATATGGTATAATTAATGTAGAAAAAAATTCTTAAATGTTATTTGTTATCTCTTGATGTATATAATTTGGGAATTTTGTTCGAAACTATTTATAAGACATCCTGCCCGTCGGCGGGATAATTGAAAATAGAATTTAAAACTTCCCGAATCGCCTCCTCTCCGGATCATATATTCGGCTGAGGCATCTCACAGGAATTATATTATCAGATAAATCTTAAGATTTACCGTCGAAATTTCTTAAGATTTCCTTAAGATTTTCAGCAGATTTTCTTAAGATTTCAGAATATTCAAAGATTTGACCAAAATTTGACGATATATCTATTGACATAGAATTTTCTTTTAATTAATATCTATGTATTCAGTCAGAAAGGAGGTATGCATCATGAAAATCGAAAGAGTTAACGAACACCAGATCAGATGTACACTTACCAGAGACGACCTTGCAAAACGTGACCTCAAGATTACAGAGCTTGCATATGGTACTGACAAAGCCAGAGAGCTTTTTCAGGACATGATGCAGCAGGCAAATATAGAATTTGGTTTTGAAGCGGAAGATACTCCACTTATGATAGAGGCCATTCCCATCAACTCAGAATGTATTGTCCTTATCATCACCAAGGTGGAGGATCCGGACGAGCTCGATACGAGATTCTCCAATTTCGCCCCCTCAGTTCATGAGGAGGATGAAGATGAGGACGAATACGACGATGACTACTACGATGAGGACGAGGAAGAGAACAGCGAAGAGGATGTGATGAGTCTCTTCAAGAAGCTCCAGCACAGCAACATGTCAGAGTACTCACCCCTCGGCCCCCAGTCAGACTCCAGGAAGGTCAAAGAAAAGACTGCCGGACAGCGCAGGAAGGGCGCACCGGCCAGGAAGGGCTCAAAGATTTTTTCCTTCGATTCAATGCACGAGGTCACAAAATTTGCAGCGATTGTCAGCCGCAAGTTCAACGGTATCAATACACTGTACAAGAACGACGCAAAAGGTAAGTACTACCTGATTCTCCATCAGGGGGATCTCGACGATGTTCTGTTCGGCAATATCTGCTCTCTCCTCACCGAGTACGGCAAGACAGAGATAGGCAGCACAGCTGATGAGCACTATCTTGCAGAGCACTACAGCATCGTCATAAAGGGCAGCGCAGTACAGACACTGTCCGGAATCTGAACTTTTTTAGAAAAAGAAAATGCAGCTTCGGAGTTTTTCTCCGGAGCTGTTTTTTTGTTCAACAGGGCATTGTCCTGCAAATTCAGCCAAAAAAACTGCCGCCCCGGGTAATCCCGAAGCGGCAGCTGTTATTTTACTGAAAAGTGCTCTATTTTAGTATCAGTCCTTACCATAGAGAGAAACCAGCTTCTCGAGATAAGCTCTGTGCTCCTTGGCGTGCTGGGCAGCCTTAGCATTGAGGTCTGCAGCTCTCTCAGGATTCTTGAGCTTGAGTGAAAGGTATCTTACCTCACCATCGAGGAAGCTCTGGAAGTCTTCTGTAGCAGGCTTGGAATCAAGAGTGAACTTGTTCTCTGCCTGAGGATTGAATCTGAACATATCCCAGTATCCTGTAGCTACAGCCTTCTTCTCCTCATCCATAACCTTGTTCATGCCGGCCTTAAGACCCTGGTTGATACAAGGAGCGTAAGCGATGATGAGTGAAGGTCCGGGATAAGCCTCAGCCTCTTTGATCGCATTGATGGTCTGCTGCATGTTAGCGCCCATAGCGATCTGTGCTACATATACGTAGCCATAGCTCATAGCGATCGAAGCAAGATCCTTCTGCTTGATCTCTTTTCCGCCTGCAGCGAACTGTGCAACAGCACCTGTAGGTGTAGCCTTGGAGGACTGTCCGCCTGTATTTGAGTAAACCTCAGTGTTAACAACCAGAACGTTGACATCCTTGCCGGAAGCAAGTACGTGGTCGAGACCACCGAATCCGATATCGAATGCCCATCCGTCACCACCGAAGATCCACTGTGACTTCTTAGCTGCGAAATCTTTATTCTTTACAACGTACTTGGCTGCATCTGAGGAATCACCCTTGAGAGCCTCAATGAGAGCTTCTGTAGCAGCTGAGTTCTCTGATCCGATATTAAATGTATCGAGCCACTTCTGAGCAGCATCCTTAGCGGAACCGCCTGCAGCTACGATCTCCTCAACCTTCTCCTTGATAGCATCACGGAGAGCGTTCTGAGCAAGGATCATACCCATACCAAACTCTGCATTATCCTCAAACAGTGAGTTATCCCATGCAGGACCCTGGCCCTTGGCATTTACTGTGTAAGGAGTTGAAGGTGAAGAGTTACCCCAGATTGATGTACATCCTGTAGCGTTTGCAACGTACATTCTGTCGCCAAAGAGCTGAGTAACAAGTTTAACGTAAGGTGTCTCACCGCAGCCTGCGCATGCGCCTGAGAACTCAAGGAGAGGCTGCTTGAACTGTGAGCCCTTGATAGAAGCTTCACCGAACTTGGCAACAACGTCTTCCTTGATAGGAAGTGTTACGGCATAATCAAAGTACTTCTGCTCGTCCTTGTTAGCTGCAATAGCACCCATCTTGAGGGTCTCGCCCTTGTTGTTTCCGGGACATACATTAGCGCATGATCCGCAGCCGGTGCAGTCAAGAGCTGAGATAACAACTGAGTACTTGTAGCCGTCCATACCTGCGAGAGGCTTGGTCTGAAGTCCTTCAGGTGCCTTGGCAATCTCATCGTCAGTCATCGCGATTGTACGGATTGCAGCGTGAGGACAAACAAGTGAACAGAAGCCGCAGCCGATACATGTTGTTGCATCCCATGCGGGAACGTTTACTGCGATACCTCTCTTCTCGTATGCAGCTGATCCTGAAGGTGTGTCACCTGCAACATAAGGAAGCACGTCTGAAACCTTAAGAGTGTTACCTTCCTGAGCGTTAACCTTGGACTGGATGTTGTTAACGAAATCGATAACATCCTTCCTGGAGCCTTCTGCTACCTTGAAGTCAAGGCCTTCATCCTTGGCATCCTTCCAGGACTCAGGAATCTCAACCTTGATGAGGTTCTTGGGATCTGCACCTGCGTCGATGGCAGCCCAGTTCTTCTTAACGACATCCTCACCCTTGCGGCCGTATGTCTTCTGAGCAGCGTCCTTCATGAACTTGATGGCATCCTCTTCAGGAATGATCTTGGTGATGTTGAAGAATGCTGACTGAAGGATTGTGTTGATCCTTGTAGGTCCCATTCCGACTTCAACACCGATCTTGGAACCGTTCATGATATAGAAGTTGATCTTGTGATCATACATGAACTTCTTAACCTGGCCGGGGATCTCAGCCTCGAGCTGGTCTACTGTCCAAGGGCAGTTGAGGAGGAATGAACCACCGTCAACAAGCTCCTGAACCATGTTGAACTTGCGGATATATGAAGGATTATGACAGGCAACGAAGTCAGCCTGCCTGATGAGGTAAGTAGACTTGATAGGCTTCTTACCAAATCTGAGGTGAGACATTGTAACACCGCCCGACTTCTTGGAGTCATAATCAAAGTATGCCTGTGCATACATGTCTGTGTTGTCACCGATGATCTTGATGGAGTTCTTGTTTGCACCAACAGTTCCGTCAGCGCCAAGTCCCCAGAACTTGCAGTTTGTTGTTCCCTCAGGTGTTGTAACGAGAGGAGCACCTGCATCGAGTGAAAGATTTGTTACATCGTCCTCGATACCGATTGTGAACTCTTCCTTCTTGTCGTTGTTAAATACAGCAACGATCTGAGCAGGAGTTGTATCCTTGGAACCAAGTCCGTAACGTCCGCAGAATACAGGAACTGACTCGAACTTTGTTCCCTTGAGAGCAGCGATAACATCAAGAGCAAGAGGCTCACGATATGATCCGGGCTCCTTTGTTCTGTCGAGAACTTCGATTCTCTTAACGGAATCAGGAATAGCTGCAACAAGAGCCTTTGCTGAGAAAGGTCTGTAGAGACGAACCTTAACAACGCCGACCTTCTTGCCCTGCTTTGCAAGGTAATCTATTGTCTCTTCGATTGTGTCGTTTACAGAACCCATAGCTACGATAACTACCTCTGCATTGGGATCGCCGTAGTAGTTGAAGAGCTTGTAGTCTGTGCCGATCTTGGCATTAACCTTGTCCATGTACTTCTGAACGATGTCGGGAAGCTCGTTGTAGCCTGTGTTGCAAGCCTCTCTTGTCTGGAAGAAGATGTCAGGGTTCTGAGCTGAGCCCATCTGGCAAGGGTGATTAGGATTGAGAGCTGAAGCCTTGAATGCATCGATTGCATCGTGGTTAACCATCTCATCAAGATCCTTGTAATCCCAAACCTCGATCTTCTGAATCTCGTGTGAAGTACGGAATCCATCAAAGAAGTTAATAAAAGGAATTCTACCTTCGATTGCTGCGCAATATGCAACAGGTGTCAGATCCATTACCTCCTGAACACTGGAGTCGCAAAGCATTGCAGCACCTGTCTGGCGGCAAGCATATACATCAGAATGATCGCCAAAGATGTTGAGTGCGTGGGACGCTACGCAACGAGCTGAAACGTTGAATACACCGGGAAGTCTCTCACCGGCCACCTTGTAGATATCAGGGATCATAAGAAGAAGTCCCTGGGAAGCTGTGTATGTAGATGTAAGAGCACCTACAACCAGTGATCCGTGTACAGCACCTGCTGCACCAGCCTCAGACTGCATCTCTGTAATCTGAACCGTACGGCCGAAAATGTTCTTCTTTCCGGCTGTTGCCCACTCATCTACATGCTCAGGCATAACAGATGATGGTGTGATTGGGTACATAGCGGCAACTTCGGTAAATGCATATGAAGCATATGCAGCAGCCTCGTTACCATCCATGGTTTTCATGTTTCTTGCCATTTTAATTCCTCCTACTTTTTAGTATTGTAAGTTTTGGCTTTTACACAATTATCAGTATATGATAATAGGTGTCTCAATTATATGATTTATATCAAAATCCTCACAATCTGCCGACTTTCATAGTAACATTTTTGGGCCTGATTGTCAGCCAATTTATACAATTTTAATCAATTAATCTGATAAAAGTTTTCGTTATTGGCCTTGATAATTCATCTTTCTTATATTATGATAAACAAGTAACAGAGTCCGGTCAGGCAAACCGCTTTGTTGCGCTACAAAAATGGCATTTATATCAAACAAACGGAAGGAGATTTTACTATGGCATACGTTATAAGTGATGGTTGCATCAGCTGCGGTTCATGCGCTGCTCAGTGCCCTGTTTCAGCTATTTCTCAGGGAGATACACAGTACAATATCGATCCTGATACATGCATCGATTGCGGTTCATGTGCAGCTCAGTGCCCTGTTTCAGCTATCTCTCAGGGCTGAGTCCAAGCGACAAAAATAATAAAGGTGCAGTTTGCAAGCTTGCTTGCGTAACTGCACTTTTTTATTTTGGGCATTTGGCGAAGCCAGAAGAACTTGGAAATGCGCATAGCATTTCCGAGTGCTCGCTTGGACTCAGCCCCTTTTCATCTTGGGCATTTGGCGAAGCCAAATGAACTCGGAAACGCATGGCGTTTCCGAGTGCACGCCTGAGCCAGCCCTGCCTTACTCTTCTCATCGACCCTTCTCAAGGTTTGCGAACTTCGTGTACTGCGGAAGCCACATAAGCTCAACCGTCCCTATCGGGCCATTTCTCTGCTTGGCTATGATTATATCCGCGACACCCTTTTTCTCCGTGTCGTGGTTATAGTAATCATCCCTGTAGATGAACATTACCATGTCTGCGTCCTGCTCGATGGCTCCCGACTCTCGAAGGTCTGACAGCATCGGTCTGTGGTCAGGTCTCTGCTCAACCGCACGGGATAACTGCGAGAGCGCAACCACAGGCACATTGAGTTCCCTTGCAAGGGACTTTAATGACCTGGAGATATCCGATATCTCCTGCTGCCTCGACTCCGACCCTTTGCCTGAGCCTCCGCTCATCAGCTGCAGGTAGTCGATCATGATTATCTGAAGGCCGAATTCCATCTTGTACTTACGGCACTTAGAGCGCAGCTCCTGAATGGAAATACCGGGGGTGTCGTCTATTATGAGCTTGGACTTGCCGATGACGTCAGCGCTCTCTATGATATTCTCCCAGTCCATGTCGGACATGTTACCCGTCCTAATATGGGTCGAATCAACGTGTGATTCCATGGCCATAAGACGGTTTACGAGCTGCTCCTTGCTCATCTCGAGAGAGAATATGGCAACGCACTTGTCGTCGTGAAAAGCCATATGCTCAGCGATATTTAAGACAAAGGCGGTCTTTCCCATTGAAGGACGGGCAGCGATAAGTATGAGGTCCGAGGGCTGAAAGCCTGCAGTGTCGTAGTCAAGGTCCGTAAACCCCGTCGCATGTCCCGTGACATTGCCACTCGTCTTACTCGCCTTCTCGATCCTGTCGAGGGCGTTCATGACGATCTGGCCGATCGGGGTAAACTCACCGACGTTTCTCTTCTGCGTTATCTTAAAAATATTCTTTTCAACATCATTGAGGATCCCCTCCATATCATCTGCGTTGGTGTAGCAGGTGTTGATGGTCTCCTCGCTGACATGTATGAGCTTTCTTAAGGTCGATTTCTCCGCTACGATCTGGGCGTAATATTTGACATTGGCGGAGGTGGGCACGGAGTCAACAAGGTCAGCGATATACTCAACACTTGAGACCTGCGCAGAGACATTCTTTTCCCTGAGCCTGTTCTGAAGCGTCACGATATCCACGGCGCTTCCGCTCTTGTCGAGCTCCACCATCGCATCAAAAAGAGTCCCAAGCTGCTTGTCGTAGAAGTCATCCATGCTTACGATCTCGGATGCAACCTGTATTGCTTCTTTATCCATCAGCATCGCGCCGACAACCGACCTCTCGGCCTCTATGCTGTTTGGAGCAACTCTCTTTAGCAGATTCTCTTCGGGCATATCACTGTTCCTTTACACTCACTTTAAGTGTGCCTGTTACCTGTGGATGGAGCTTGACAGGGATCTCATAGGTGCCAAATGCCTTGATGGGCTCAGGCATCTGGAGCTTCTTCTTGTCGAGTTCAAATCCGAACTGCTGCTTTGCGGCAGTCACGATCTCCTTGGAGGAAACGGATCCGAACACCCTTCCGCCCTCGCCTGCCTTCATTGTGAGCTGAACTGTCTCTTTTCCGATCTTCCCGGCGTAGGCCTTTGCCTCGTCGAGCTGCTGCTGAGCTATGATCGAGTCCCTCTTCTGCTGGTTCCTGAGTTCATTCTTGTTCTTCTGGGTTGCCTCAACACCGAGCTTCTGGGGGATCACGTAGTTCCTTGCGTAGCCGTCGCTCACCTTAACTATCTCACCTTTCTTTCCAAGGCTCTTTACATCTTCCAATAAAATAACCTGCATTATTATAACTCTCCTTCTTCTATCATCTTGTCCAGTGTTCTCTTGATGGTTGCGATTGCCTCAGGCGCAGAGATGCCCTCCATCTGACAGCCCGCCGAGCTCATGTGACCGCCGCCTCCGAGTTTCTCCATTATCACCTGGACATTGACCTCATCTATCGATCTTGCGCTAACATATATCTGGTTCTGATACTCGGTACACACAAAGCTGGCTCTCACTCCCTTGATATTGAGGAGCTCGTTTGCAGCCTGTGCTCCGACTATGGTCGGGCTGTGTATCTCATCGTTGGAGAGAACCGAGATTGCAAATCTGTTCCTGTAGATCTCCGCCTGGCTGACCGTGTCAGCCTTGGCCTTGTACTCTGTCGCATCCTCTCTGAAGAGCTTCCTGACTCTCGTGACATCAGCGCCGTTTCTCCGAAGGAACGCTGCCGCCTCAAAGGTCCTGACACCGGTCTTGTTCATAAAGTTGTTGGTGTCAACCATCATGCCGGAGTAAAGACTGTCAGCCTCCTCGTTGTGGATTTTGACGTTGTCACCAATATACTGCAATATCTCCGAAACCATCTCGCAGGCAGACGATGCGTAGGGCTCGACATAGGAAAGCGTGGCGTTCTCTATGACCTCTGCCCCCTGTCTGTGGTGGTCGAGGACCACTATCGTCTTGCAGAATCTGAGAAGCTCAGGGCACTCTGTGATGCTCGGTTTATTGACATCCACCACGATCAGCACCGTGTTGTTCCCGGCGACATCAATCGCCTGCTGATTGGTGATTATCATGTCGTCCTCGTACTCAGGATTATTTTTGAAAAGATCTACCAGCGGCTGCATCGAGGTTGTGACATCATTGAGCACAATGTGGCACTTTCTGTTAAGTGTCCTGGCTATTCTGTAAATACCAACCGACGAGCCGAAGCTGTCCACATCGCCGATCCTGTGTCCCATTACGATGACGTTGTCCTTGCCTGATATAATCTCGCGGAGGGCGTGGGCCTTGACTCTTGCCTTGACCCTGGTACTCTTTTCAATCTGCTGGCTCTTGCCTCCATAGTAGGTGATAGAGTCCGCCGTCTTGACTACCGCCTGGTCTCCGCCTCGTCCGAGCGCCACATCTATCGCGTTCCTCGCAAACTCATAGTTCTGGGCATAGGACAGACCATTCAGTCCGATTCCGATACTTAAGGTAACCGCCATCTCGTTGCCGATATTTACCGTCTTGACGTCCTCTAAGATGTCAAACTTCTGCTCCCTCAGGATCTCACAGGACTTCTTGGGCATAACCACGAAATACTTGTCCTTCTCGATCTTCTTGGCAATACCACTGGCAGAAGCGATGTACTTGTTCACCTTTCGATCTATAAGAGCGGTCAAAAGAGATCTCCTGACCTCCTCAACGCTGTCGAGGGCCTCCTCGTAGTTGTCGAGATATATTAGCCCCGCTGCGAGCGACTGGTTGTCAACTTCCTGGATTGCGAGGCGGAGCGCCGTCTCATCAAAAAGATAAATCGCGATAAGGCTGCCCTCATACCCGTTGGCATCGATTATGTCGCTGTTTGCAGCCATCTCCTGAAGTGATATCCTCTTCATCTTGATGGTGTAGTTGCTGTTCTCGTAATCGATCTCGTAGGAGACCTCCTCATACCCCTCGGGGAACTTGTCCATCGTAATGCTCGGGAAAAGAGAAAAGATGCTCTTTTTAAAGCCTTTTTCCTGATGAACAATTTTCTCAAAAGCGATATTGGTCCACACCACCTTGCCCGTATCGTCCAAAACGGCGTGAGGCAGGTCGAGCTCCCTTAAAAGCTTTTTCTGGATCTGACCGTACTCCGTCGCAAAGCTAACAAGCTCATTCATAATGATGGGCTTGGAATAAAAATTCATATACAGGATTGCAATAAAGTACAATGCCGTAAAAGCAAGAAGGATCAGCCCGGTCGTAAAGTTCACCGTAAATATTGCAATATTCACAAACACCAGCAGGATCCCAAGATATGTAAAGACTCTTATATAAGACTTAAGTCTCCCTTTCAGTTTTACTCTGTTTTTATTAGCCATACTCTTATCCTTCTCCCGGGCTCTTGGCGCTGTGCCAAAATAACCTTTTTATAGTATAGCACAAAAAAGTCAGGTCGCCTAATTACCGACCTGACTTGTATAAATATAGTTTTTTCGTGTTTTGCGGTATCACTCCGCAGTCTTTTGAATCACTATCGGCCATACGCACATCACAAAGATCATCATCAAAAATCTTGCGATGAAATTGCCCCAGTGTCCGCCAAAGGCAGCCACTATGGTAGCCGGTCCGAAGTACTCTTTCCAGGAAAAGGACAGGGCGGCCCCGACGCATACGAGCATGGAAAGATTTTTAGCTCCAAAGGGAATCTCGTAGTGGATATAGTGCCTGTCAATGTAGCTTCCAATAAGGAACCCCAGGAAAGCGCCGCACGCCTTGTAGCAGTCCTTAGTCATGCTCTTGGGATCGACGAGGAGCTTACCTGCTGCGTCGTAGTCCATCGGGTAGGACTTCAGCTGAATGTAGGCAAGTGATACGATAACAACCACTACTCCCACTGCGGTCAGGATATCCAGAAGCTTTTCGTTTCCCTCAACCTTCTTTGAAACAGCCAGCACCGCAAAGAGAAGGATCACTGACTCAAGAAATCCTACTATAACATCCTGTGGCGTGTGCACACCGAGAAAGTTCCTTGAAAAGCCCGTCAGCAGGATAAGAACAGCACATGTGACAGAGAGCCACCTTCTCTTATCCTTCTGCCAGACACAGACAGCGCCGTAATTTGAGGTTGCCGTCCTCGTGTGACCGCTGGGAAAAGAATAACCTGTCGCTGCGACCTTCGAATCACCCGCAGGCTCAATAAGATCGGACCTGATCCACGGTCTGTACGCGCAGACAGTAAGCTTTATAACCCCGTTCACAACTTCTCCAATCCAGTGATTTGTCAGAAACAGGTATCCCCATTTCTTGTCGACTCCCCAGAAAATGACGAAGGGAAGGAAAGGAAGTATGTCTACGGCAAATTTTGAAATAGCATTGAACAGCTCGTCAAATATCCCTCCGGTAGCATTTCTCAGCTCCTGTAGCATCAAAAGATAACTGATATCAATTTCCATTCTGACCTCCTCAGCCTCCGATTGTCTTGTTCACGTATGCTCTTGCTCCCTCTTCATCAAGCTCAACTGCATCGTAAACCTTGCCTGTTGTATCAACTATAATGCCCGTCACAAGATCCTCGTTGAAGTAGTATCCGTATGTACCGATGCTTCCCTCAATCTTTGCATACTCAGTTCCGTCTTCTGTCTTAACGGTCTCTGTCGTATACATTCCGTAATCAAGATTGCCGTCCTCTTCATAGGTATAGATTATATCCCCGTCCTCATTGCGGAACATCGAAACAGCAATTGCCTTGTCAGCATCATCTGCAGTCTTAAGGCCGCCCATAAATGTCAGCGTAGCCTGAACAGCTGCAGCCTCATCCTCAGGATTTACTTCGTCAGCGCCTGCTTCATCCTGAGCTTCAGCAGGTGCCTCTTCAGTTACCTGAACCTCTTCAGCCGTCTCAGTTGAGCTCACTGTCTTTGAGCATGCAGTTACAGATGCAAGGATCATCACTGCACATGCTCCGGTCACAACTCCTCTGATAATTTTCGATTTCATTTTTCATCTCCTCATTTTCTTTATTTTTATTCACAACAGTATCAATAATACTCCCTAATTGCAAGACTGATTCTAAAAAGATTATAAAATATGCAGACGCCGCCGAAAAATGTATCTGATTATCATACAAAAAAGGCACTTCCCGGATTATTTTCCAAAAAGCGCCTTTTATAGTGCATTTTTAAGTGATTACTCAGCTACATAGGGCATAAGTGCCAGGTGGCGGGCTCTCTTGATTGCTGATGTGAGCTCTCTCTGGTGCTTAGCGCAATTGCCTGTGATCCTTCTGGGAAGAATCTTGCCGCTCTCAGAAACGAACTTCTTGAGCTTGGCTGTATCCTTGTAATCGATTGTGTTATCTTTGCCACAGAATACGCAAACTTTCTTCCTTCTGTGTATTCCGCCCTTTCTCCTTACAGGAGCATCGGATCTATCTGACTTTGCAAAAGCCATTGTTCATTCCTCCTTTTAATTAAAAGGCAATTCTTCCTCGATTCCGTCGGGAATGTTCATGAAGCCATCGCCTGCTGCAGTGGGTGCAGGGTCATTGGCAGGAGCGGGAGCACTGCTATTGCTGTAATTATTGTAGCTGTTGTTATTGCTGTAATTACCGCTGTTTCCGCCGTTTGCTGAGGCGCTCTTGCTCTCGGCAAACTCCTGTTCCTCTACAACCACTTCGGTTGTGTAGACTTTAACCCCTTCCTTGTTGGTATAGCTACCAGTCTGGATTCGGCCTGAAACAATGATCTTGGTACCTTTCTTGTAGTACTTCTCAGCAAACTCAGCTGTCTTTCCAAAAGCTACCATGCTGATGAAATCTGCTGTCTGCTCGTTCTGATCGCTGTTTCTTGATCTTCTGCGGTCTACTGCAAGTGTGTAACGAGCGATTGCCAACGGCTCAGCGCTCTGTGAATACCTTACTTCCGGGTCTCTGGTTAAACGTCCACATAATATTACTTTGTTCATAATGTTGTCCTCTTCAATTTAAGCCTCGTTCTTAACGCATAAATATCTGATGACGCCATCCATGATTCTCATACGAGCTTCAATCTCAGCGGGTGCTGTGGGCTCGCCGTCGAACTGGATGAAATAGTAGAAGCCTTCTGTCATTTTCTCGATCTCGTAAGCAAGCTTCTTCTTGCCCCACTCATCTACTCCGGTAATCTGACCACCATGCTTCTCGATAGTCTTCTTAACCTTCTCGATGACTGCGGTTCTTGCGTCGTCCTCGATCTTAGCACTAACAACAACGGCTAATTCGTATTTGTTCATGCCTTTAGTTACCTCCTTTTGGTCTCTGGCTACCCGTATCAGTCAGGTAGCAAGGAATTTATCACAGAATGTTAATCTACCATACTTTTTGTAAAAAAGCAATGGTTTTTTCATTTTTTTCCAAAAAAGGCATGAGAATAATCCTCTGTTACAGCTCTATTCCCTGAAGTGCGGCCAGTTCAGTGAAAACTTTGCCTATCTTTTCTTTTATAATAAGGGTGTTGAAAGCTTCCCTGACACTTATGTCGCTCTCATTTATGACAACCAGTGTGTGTCCCCTGAAGTAGTTTACAAAAGAAGCCGCAGGGTACACTGAGAGCGATGTTCCTCCGATTATCAGCATCGACGCCTGTGAAATGGCATCTATTGCGCCCGAAACCTGGTCATCAGGAAGTCCCTCTTCATACAGAGTGATGTCGGGCCTTATTATGCCGCCACAGTTGCACTTCGGAACAGGCTCTTTTGACTCAAAAATATAGTCGGAAGGATATTCCCTGCCGCAGCTCATACAGTAGTTCCTGAGAGCACTGCCGTGGATCTCGTAGACTGTGGTGCTGCCGGCTTTCTGATGAAGTCCGTCGATGTTCTGGGTCACAATTCCTTTGAGCTTGCCCATCTTCTCGAGAGCCGCAAGATACTTGTGCGCATTGTTGGGCTCGATATTTCTGGTGTCCATCTTCTGACGATGGAACTCATAATAAACCTTGGGTTCATAGACAAGGCAGCTGTGGCTCAGAAGATACTCAGGCTGGTATCTGTCAAACCTGACATCATGCTGATTGTAGAGCCCGTCCTTGCTCCTGAAATCCGGTATACCGCTCTCTGTCGAAACTCCGGCGCCTCCAAAAAAAACGATGTTGTCTGCCACTTCTATAAGCTCTTTGAGCTTCTGAACATCTGCCATAACTGCCTCCTGATATATGTGAGCTCAGAATCCTGCCTTTTTCAGAATATCTGCCAGAGAAGTGGTTGCCTCTCCGTCGCTCTTAAACTCAATCTTCTCCTCGGTTATCTCAGTTGCTGCGATTTCCTCCAAAGCCTTCATGCTAAGACTAAGCTTTCCATCCTTGATCGCCGTGACCTTAACCTTTACCCTGTCGCCGACTTTCAGGACAGAACCCGGATGCTTGATCCTCTGGTTGCAGATCTGGGAGATATGAACAAGGCCTGAGAGGCCGTTTCCGAGGTTGATGAATGCACCGTAGCTCTGAAGACTCTCAACTATGCCCTCTGTGACTAGTCCAACCTGCACATTTGAAACCATCTCGGCTCTTTTAATATCTGCCTGCTCCTTGAGGTAATCCCTCGCTGAAAGAACGAGCTTTCCTGCCTTTTCGTCCGCAGTAATAACCTTTACTTTGAGAGTCTTGCCAACAAAATCATTTATTGCATCCTCTTCTACATAATTCAGATCCAGTTTGGATGCCGGGATGAAGCCCCTGATGCCCTCAAGGAATGCAACGGCACCTGCCTTGACTGCCTCTGAGACCTTGACATCGATATATTCCCCACTCTGGAGGTACTCCTTAAGTTTATCCCAGGCAAGTACATGGTTGGCCTGTCTCTTGGATAAAAGAATATTTCCGTTGCCGTCATCTGTTGCGATGACAGTTGCAGAGACCTCATCTCCAACAGCTATGTCCCTGTGGATATTAAACCTCGGATCATCGCTCAGATCCTCAGCCCTGATGATTCCCTGTGTGTAATACTTAAGGTCCAGAGTAACATCGGTATCTGAGACATCAATAACTGTCCCCTCCAGGATATCCCCCTCCTTAACCTTGCGGAAAGATCTCTCGATCTCATCCTTGTAATCGTTCATTGTTTCTTCTGACATACCACACCTCCATAAAAAAGACTGAGTAAATTATAGCACAAAAAAACCTATGATTGAGATATCAATCATAGGCTTTTTAGAGGTGACAGGCGGATTTGAACCGCCGCTCGAGGTGTTGCAGACCTGTGCCTTACCGCTTGGCTATGTCACCAAAATGACTCCGACGAGAATCGAACTCGTGTTACCGCCGTGAAAGGGCGATGTCTTGACCGCTTGACCACGGAGCCAAAGAGTTAGCGACCGTCTTGTGGTCGCTTACTCTTTGGCTTTGCCGGAGTTCTTAGCGAGGTTTCCCACGAGCTTAGAACGTCGGCTGAGCCGTCTGTACAACGACCAACGATCAAGTTTAATTATACAACACTAAGCTCGAAAATACCTCGCTAAGTGCTATCGCTCCGGCTGCTCCACTAGACTCGAAAGTACCTCGTCAAGTGGCCATCCAGGCTACGCACTAAGCTCGAAAATACCTCGCTAAGTGCTATCGCTCCCCCTGTCGGACTCGAACCAACGACACTTCGGTTAACAGCCGAATGCTCTACCGACTGAGCTAAGGAGGATTATTTCAAGATACAACAAGACCATGCTCTCGCATGGCACACTTTGTACCCTCAAAACTACCGGAAATGCGACTCATGAAAAACTTCGTCTGCATTTTCGGTATGTGTGTCGTTAAGCTCAAAAAAACTTCGCTAAACGACACAGCACGAACACTGAAATCGTGCTAAGGTTTGTACCCTCAAAACCGAACACTGAAATCATCGAAATTCTAATTGCTCCTATCTTGGATAAGCCCTCGACCTATTAGTACACATCAGCTGAACACGTTACCGTGCTTACACCTTGTGCCTATCTAACCTCGTACTCTACAAGGGGTCTTACTGCTATAAGCAGGGATATCTCATCTTGAGGGGGGCTTCACGCTTAGATGCCTTCAGCGTTTATCCCTTCCGGACGTGGCTACCCAGCCTTATGCACCTGGCGGTGCAGC
>JAFUYO010000028.1 GCA_017470505.1 Butyrivibrio sp.
AATAACTTGAACATTTTACTTGCCTGATTTCCCAAATGCTGCGTCAAGAGCCTTAACAATGCCCGCATTGTCTGCGTTTTCTTCCTTGCCTTTGAAAAATCATTCTGCGTAAAATGTTCAGTTAATTCTGCTACAGTTCCTGAGCAGCCGGATTTATGTCTGCCCTGACCGCCCCTGCTAAAACCGAAGCGTAAACTTTGCGTTATGTATCTCCGGCACGGGCGAGTGCTCTTTGATGTAGTTTATGAGAAGGTCGGGCATCTCGTCGGAGTAGCTGCGAATTGTCGGTCTGCTTCCGATGCACTCGTAGCCTCCTGTCCCTGTCGCGCGGTAGTTGCTTGTGACAAGGGTGTACTTTGCATCGTCTGAAAGCTCCGTCCCGTCCAGTTTCCGCAAAACCACCACCCTGTCTCCCACAGGGCGCCTCACATCAAAGGCGTACTCAAGCCCTGCGTAGAAGTCGTAGTTATAGTGCTCTATCTTTGGCTGCAAAAAGACCTTTGAGATGCTGACTTTACCAGTCTCCTTATTGTAGTCAAAGTACCCGGCACACCTCTCGAGGGCCTGTTTCAGCACTGCTTTGGTGACGGACTTAACCTCCACCGTGTTTGCAAACTTGTATATGCCGAGGACGTCCCTGACCGTGATGTCCTTTTTAAGTCCGAGGGCGTCATTTGAGAGCGATGTGCACGAGAAATCCGCGCCCGTGTAGTCAAGCTCAACCTGATTAAAGATGGCAGCAACCTTGCTTCCGTTTATCGCAGCATCAAGCTTTTCCTCAGGCGGGATTTCGTTTACAAGCGACCCTATCGGCACATCGAGCCACTCATCTATCTCCTTATTTAAGTAGTCCATAAAGGCGTGGCGGGAGATTATCTCGCTGTATCTTGCGCCGGGCGCTTCAACCTTCTTGAGTGCAGTGGTAATCTCTCTGCCATCACTGCTCTCATCCACATAGACCTCGCAGTACTCAACCGCCTTCTCAGTCGGCTGAACGGCTACCGTGCCTTCGATCATCGCATAGGGAACCGTCATGTGCTGGTGGCCCGTAAGGAGAACGTCAAAGTCCAGCTCCCTCATAATCCTGCAGGCCTCGTTCTCTTTTGTTTTCGAGAGGAGTGCTCCCGTCTCAAGGTCCTCCTCGAAGCCGCCGTGGTAGATGCCAACAGTTATGTCGCACTTATCCTTTATGTTATCAAGCTCTTTTGCAAGCGCCTCCACCGGGTCTGTCACGATAAGCTCCGACAGGTTTTCGCTTTTTTCCCAGACGTTGACAAAGCCCGTAACTGCGGCGGTTATCCCGACCCTCAGGCCGCTCTTCATCGTGTGGATGACGCTCTTTTTAATCCCGAGATCGCCCCTTTTATCTATGACGTTCGCGCTCACAAGTTTTCCCTTCATCGCCTTCACATAGTCAAGTATCACGTCGTACCCGAAGTTGAAGTCGTGGTTTCCGAGCGTGTAGTAGTTAAGGCCCATCTCGTTGAAGCCCTCGGCTATCGGGTGAAACGAAATCTCTTTTCTGTGCTCCAGATAGTAAGTGATGAGCGGCGTCCCCTGAAGCGAATCGCCGCCGTCCAGAACGAGCGTGTCGTCATCTTTGTCAATCTGCGCAGCTATACAAAAAAGCCCCGTGTTTGCGGGGCAGTTCTGCGCGTAATCTGTCGGATATAAGCTTCCGTGAGTATCTGAAGTGAATACAATACGCATATTTTTTATCCTCTTGTAAGTTTTACTCTGATCCTGGTGGAGATGTACTCGATGATGAGGATCAGTATGATGAGCCCTGCCAAAAGAGCTCCTGCCTCATTCCACCTGTAGGAATTCATGGCGAAAATAAGTGGTGCACCGAAACCGCCGGCTCCGACCATACCAAGGATCGTCGCATCGCGCAGGTTGATGTCGAACCTGTAGATCGCGGTTGATGCAAAGTTCGGCATCAGCTGCGGAAGGATCCCGTACCTGATCTTCTGCCAGGTGTTGCACCCTGCGGCGTCGAGCGACTCGATAACATGGGTATCGAGGTCTTCGATCGCCTCGATGTACATCTTGCTGATCATGCCGATCGAGCAGACGCCCATCGTGAGAAGACCTGCGAAAGCTCCCGGTCCGGTTACGCGGATGAACATAAGGCCGTATACAAAGGCGGGGATCGTCCTTGCCGCCATGATTACCATTCTGCCCGCAAAGGCTATCGGCTTAGGAGTTAAGTTTGACGCCGAGATAAATGCAAGCGGGATTGAGATAATGGCTCCCACGATTGTTCCGAGGAACGCGATACATACCGTCTCAAGCATCAGGTATGGCACACCCGACTTGGAGAAATCAAACAAAAACTCAAGGTCGGGGTGGAAGATTCCCGACAGTACGTTAAGCGCTATCTGTCCGCCGTTCTGCGTTGATCCGCTCGTCTCGACTGCCGATCCGCTCCACACAAGGAGCCCCACAACGATGAGCGCCGTTATTAAATTGTAGACCCAGTCCTTAGGTCTTTTCGCATAAGCTGCTTCGATTCTGTTCCGGTCCATTTTGCCCCCTTCTTTTGGGTTTTAAGAGGCAGCGCCTTCGGTGACACCTAAGGCGTCCTGCTGTTTTCATGATTTGCTGTAAATACTCAGACAAGTTTCTTTCGCAGATACCTGCTGACGCTCTCAATGATGAATACGGTCACAAAGAGTGCAATGAGGATCATTCCGACTGAAGGATACTCTCTCCAGCTGATCTTCTCATTGAGGATGAGGCCGATACCGCCCGCTCCAACGTACCCGAGGACCGCCGCGTACCTGACATTTCCCTCGAAGTTAAAGAGGCAGTTCGAGAGGTAGAACGGAAGGACCTGCGGGATGATGGCCGATATGAAGGCCTGCGCCCTTGTCGCGCCCATCGCCTGCATCGCCTCGAACGCTCCCATGTCGACGGTCTCAATCTCCTCGTAAGTGAGCTTTCCGATGTAGCCAAAAGAGAAGACGGCTATGGCAACTGTACCTGCGAGTGTCCCAAGTCCGAAGATGAGTGTCGCAACCAGAGCGATCACGATGGTCGGCAGCGTCCTTATCAGCGAGAACATGACTCTCATAACAGATACCACTATCTTGTTGGGGCAGACGTTGGTGCTCGAGAGCATCGCAAACGGGACTGACAGTATTGCCCCTACAACTGACCCTAAAAGCGACATCTTGATCGTGTCAAAAAGCGGGTTCCAGACCGTTGGCATATAGCTCGTCTTTGGCGGGAACATCTCGCCGAGGATTACAAAAAACTGCCCGATTCTCGATACGAGTATCTTCATGTCAAAGCCCGTGATCTTAACTGAGAGCGCACTCATCGCGAGGATGAGGATAATATAGACCGGCGCTCTTGACGCCTTTTTATATGCTTTTTTGCCGTTGGGAAGGACATATTCCCTCGGCTTAAAAATCCTGTCGTAGAAAGTAAGGTTCATACAAAGCACCTCTCTTGGGCCCCAAGGGCAGCGCTTTCGGCGTCTTCCCCGGGACGGCCTGCTGTTTCCAAAACTTAATTTACACTACTCCTGAATGTTGCCGTCGCGGTCAACCTTTCCGTTGTAGATCGTATCCAGAACATCCTGTGTCGCTTCGGAAGCTGGGCCGTCAAATACGATCTCGCCCTCTCTTATTCCGATGACCCTTGTGGCGTATTTGAGGGCCAGGTCGATGTGGTGGATGTTGATGAGGATCGAGATGTTCATGTCCTCATTGATCCTCTTGAAGTCGCCCATTACCTGGTTGGCTGTTACGGGGTCGAGCGCTGCAACAGGCTCATCTGCGAGGATGATCTGCGGGTTCTGCGCAAGTGTCCTTGCAAGGGCAACCCTCTGCTGCTGGCCGCCCGAGAGCTGGTCCGCGCGGACAAAGGCCTTGTCGAGGATGCCGACCTTGTCGAGGCACTCGAGCGCCTTTATCTTTTCATCCCTGGTGTATATGCCAAAGGCCGATCTGTACCAGGGCATGTCAGGCACAAATGCTGTGAGAACGTTTTTTATCACGGTCGTCCTTGTTATCAGGTTAAAGGACTGGAAGATCATTCCGATCTTCCTCCTGAATCTCCTCAGGGTCTTGCCCGACAGACTCATAACATCAACATCATCCACGGTGAGCTTACCACTTGTGACGTCGTGCATCCTGTTGATGGTACGAATAAGTGTGGATTTTCCTGCACCTGACAGACCGATGATGGCAACAAATTCTCCCTGTTCAATGGTGAGGTTGACATGCTTTAAGCCCTCAAAACCATTTGGGTAAACTTTTCCTACGTTCTCAAACTTGATCATGTTTTAGCTTCTCCTAAACTATAATGGGCCGTGGAAAACCTTTCCACGGCCCCACTCATTACTTTAAACAAGAATATCATGTAACTCTGATATCCCGAATGTTTACAAAGTAGTTCTGCTCTCGCGCACCGCGCTCGCCAGAACAAAGTAGTACACCGGGCAAGACCTCGCCGGGTGATTACTTTACTGCATTGATTTGATGAGTTCCTGGGCGGCTCTCTCTGACTCGTAGTCGGAAGCCTGTGCCTCTACGTAACCGTTGTGGTTGTAGATTGAGATTACTTCCTTGCCGGCGTCTGTGTTTCCGATGTTGATGAAGGCCTGTGTGAGAGCTGACTTGAAAGCATCGTCCATAACCTGAGATGTCTTGCTGACGCTGATGGTGTCGTTGTAGATACCGTCTGTAACACCGATAACGTTTGTCTCATCCCAGATAGATTCTGTTCTGCCAAACTCTGTTGTCCACTTCTCCTCGTTGTCACGTCTTGCATCTGCGTAGCAGCACAGAACGTCGATATGGCCTGAAGCAAGTCTTGCAAAAGCGTTACCGTAAGAGTCAGCCTGTACAGCGTGTGTCAGGTCTGTGATGTGCTTCTCATAGTTTGACTGAAGCCAGAGTGAAGGATAGATGTATCCGGCTGAAGATGAAGAATTCATCACGCTCCAGTTAAGTCCGTCGAGATCCTCCCATGTGATCTGCTCGCCGCCGTTAACCTTGGCTGCGATAGCCTGACCTGCCTCTGAAGGACCTGCGATAATAAGTCCGCGGTAGAATGTAACCTGCTCCTCTGTGGGCTCTGTGGGCTTGTTGTCGTTCCATGTCTTTGCGTCAGGGCTCTCGATTGAAAGACCGTCTCTTGTAGCTGTGAGGATAACATCGCAGCCATCCTCATAGAGTACGTATGTACCGCCGGGGATAAGTCCTACATCGATCGTTCCTGCAGAAAGACCCTCGCCTACTGCCTCGTAGCTGGTTCCAACAGTGATGTCAACCTCTTTAACATCGTAGCCAAGACCTGCGAGCTCTGTTGTCAGGAGCTCTTTTAACGGCTCAGTTGCTGTTACGATCTCATCGGGATCACGTGAAGGTACAAATCCGATTGTGAGCTTGTCGACTGAAACTGTCTCTGCGGGTGCCTCTGCAGCTGTATCAGCGGGTGCTTCCACGCTCTCTACTGCCTCAGGTGCCTGAGCGGGTGCCTCTGCAGACTCTGTAGATGCGCTGCTGCCGCATCCTGCAAGCATTGATACGCATGAAATGCCTGCAAACATCATAGCTAAAAATCTCTTCATAATATCCTCCTGCCCAACCGGGCGAAAAAAAATCCCGCAAAAAAATACCCATGTGCATTCCACATGGGTACTCCTTGCTAACTACACGACAAAAGTGTAATAAATTAAACCTTATTTGTCAATCAGATATTGCAGCAGCTGAGCCGTATTTTCATAAGTATTTCCTTTAAATACAGCCGATCCTGCCACTATAACGTTTGCGCCGGCGGACAGGACTTCCTTTATATTCTCCTTGGTTATGCCGCCGTCGACCTCTATATCTGTATCAAGCCCCCGCTCTGTCAAAAGAGCTCTAAGCTGCCTCACCTTCTCAACGCACTCGGGGATGATCTTCTGTCCGCCAAATCCGGGCTCGACAGTCATGATAAGGACCATCTCCACCTCTCCCAGAAACGGGATCAGCGCTGATACGGGTGTTGCAGGCTTGATTGTTATTCCGGCTTTTTTGCCGCCTTCATGTATCCTGTCAATGACCTTGCCCGGGTCATCTGCTGCCTCTAAGTGGAAGGTGATGATATCCGCTCCAAGTCTGACAAACTCATCTACATACCTGACCGGGTCGACAATCATCAGATGCACGTCAAAGACTCTCCCGGTTGCGCTTCTGATACTCTCTATGACCGGCATCCCGAAGGATATTGACGGCACAAACACGCCGTCCATCACATCTATGTGGACGTACTGCGCACCGGCATCATCAACACTTCTTATCTCCTGCCCGAGGTTTTTGAAGTCAGCCGCCAGAATTGAGGGGCTAAGAATATTCATTATTTAAGAAATTCCTTTACTGATGCATAGACTCCGTCGCCGTCGAGGCCGTATTTTTTGACCAGCGCTGCCGCTGAGCCTGACTCGCCGAATCTGTCCTGCATTCCGATTTTCCTGACCACAGTGGGGCACTCCTCAGAGAGCACATCACAAACTGCGCTCCCGAGTCCGCCGATCACTGAGTGTTCCTCAACAGTTAAAACCCTGCCGGTCTTCCTGGCAGTAGCTATAACGAGCTCCCTGTCTATGGGCTTGATGGTGCAGATGTCCACAACTTCTGCGCTGATGCCATCCGAAGAAAGCTTCTCAGCTGCATCAAGCGCTGCACCTACACCAATACCGGTGGCAATTATACTGACATCTCCTCCCTCTCGAAGCAGTGTCCCCTTGCCGATCTCGAACTTATAGTCCGGATTGTCATTAACAACGGGGCAGGCAGCTCTTCCGAACCTGATATACACAGGTCCCTCGTACTCCGCCGCCGCTCTGACGCAGGCCCTTGCCTCAACATCGTCTGCCGGGCACATAACAACCATTCCGGGAATAGTGCGCATGAGGGCAATGTCCTCGTTGCACTGATGGCTCGCACCGTCCTCTCCAACCGTGATACCTGCGTGTGTCCCACCGATCTTGACGTTCAGATGGGGATACCCGATGGAGTTTCGCACTTGCTCGAATGCACGTCCTGTGGCAAACATGGCAAATGTGCTGACGAAAGGAATCTTGCCTGTAGTGGCAAGTCCTGCTGCGATCCCCATCATGTTGCACTCGGCTATACCGCAGTCGATGTGCCTGTCGGGAAACTCTTTTTTAAACCATCCTGTTCTGGTTGCTGCTGCCAGGTCTGCGTCAAGTACTACAATCCTGTCGTTTTCCTTAGCCAGCTCTATAAGTTCTTTTCCATAGCTGTCTCGTGTAGCTATCTTTTTAACCTCGCTCATTTTAACCTCCTGTAAAGCGCGCGTCAAGAGAGCGTTTCGCAATTATTGCAATTATACGATTTCCTGTTGCCGTTCAGTTCCTGACCGGTAACATGCAATTTAGGCATAAAAATCGCTTTCCGATGGCCCAAATTGCCTACTGAATCATTTTCTCACTCAGCCAGCAGCGTAGTGCTGGCTGCTGACTGAATAGTAACTTTTTCAGCTGATTGCCCCAAGACTATCCGATATCCTGTTCAGGTCCTCCATGGCCTTCTCGTACTCCTCGTCGTTGGGGGCGACGCCGTGCCATGAAACCTGCCCCTCCATGAAGGATACGCCCTTGCCCTTGAGTGAGTGGGCTATGATGGCTGTTGGCATTCCCTTGGTATTTCGCGCCTCTTTAAAAGCTGCGCGCAGCGAGTCAAAATCATGAGCGTCAACATTTATAACATGGAAGTTAAAAGCTTCGAATTTCCTGTCTATCGGGTAGGGCGAGCAAACCTCATCTACAGGTCCGTCTATCTGAAGCCCGTTGTTGTCGACAATCACTACAAGATTGTCCAGCTTCCTGAAGCCCGCGAACATCGCTGCCTCCCACACCTGTCCCTCCTCGATCTCGCCGTCTCCAAGGAGCGTGTAGGTCCTGTAATCTTTGCCATCCAGCTTGGCGGAGAGCGCCATTCCGCAGGCAACGGATATTCCCTGCCCAAGCGATCCGCTTGACATGTCAAGCCCCGGCAGGTACTGGATGCTGGGATGTCCCTGAAGTCTTGAGCCAAGCTTACGGAGCGTCGTCAGCTCCTCCACAGGGAAGTACCCTCTCTGCGCCATCACCGAGTAGAGCCCCGGCGCCGTGTGCCCCTTGGAGAGAACGAACCTGTCTCTGTCAGCCTTCGCCGGATCCCCCGGATCTATGTTCATCTCTTCAAAATATAAATATGTAAAAATGTCAGCCGCCGAGAGCGATCCGCCCGGGTGCCCCGCACCCGCCGCATGAACCGCCGTAACAATGCCTTTGCGGACTTCATTGGCTATTCTCTGTAATTCAAGGTTAGTCATCGTTATAATTCCTTTCCTGATATCACAATTATAAACCTGCTACGCCTCTCTAGGGACTGTAGCGAATCAGTTTACCATGTCATCGTTAAGATCAAAATGTACACATACAAGTTATCACATCGCGCTACTTTCGTCCATATTAAGGTGGTGCTGTTTTTTGGTTTTTTGGTTGTCCCCACCCGGCCCGCATACAGATAATTCTGGTCGTTTCTGCTATTTTATCCGTACTGCGTTTTCTTCCTTGCCTTTGAAAAATCATTCTGCGTAAAATGTTCAGTTAATTCTGCTACAGTTCCTAACACAGAATTCCCTACCTTCTCATACCCCTTCGCTCCTCGAGAAAAAGAACAGGTATTGCTGCATCACCCCGTTGTACGGCGCGTAAGAATCGAAAGGAAATCCCGACGGGTACCTCACATCAAGCACCTTGTTGATCCAGACGTCCTTCGGGAAGGCGTCAAGCCTGTGGTACCCGAAGAGTATCTCGCAGTTTGCCACCTTCACGCCAACTCCGAATAGTCCCAAAAGCTTCTCCATTAGCTGCGCGTCTTCAAGCTCCCTCCAGGCCTCGAGATCAACTGCACCGCTCGCAACATCCATTGCCGCCTGGTGAACGTACTTGTCCCTGTAGCCAAGGCTGCAGGCGGAGAGCTCCTCCAACCGCAGCGCAGAGAGCCTCTCCGGCGTCGGAAAAGAGTAAATCTTCCTGCCGCTCTCATCCTCTCCGATGACATAACCTGCTCTCTCGCAGAGCTTCTCAATCGACGCCTTTATCGCAGGGATGTTCTTGCGCTGGGATATGATGAACGAGATCAGCATCTCCCAGGGATCCTGCCTCAGAATCCTTATGCCTTTGCCGTACTCAGATGCCACATAAAGGTAAGGGTCGCTCTCAGGGTCAATCTTTGCCCTGATGTCGCTGTAGCTAAGCCCTAAGTCAAAATAGTTCTTCCAGAAGCTCTCAAAATCCTCTTCGCTGCAGCTGAGGTCGTAGTTTCCGTCTCCAAGCTCTCTTATATTAATATGCCTGTCAGACGCAGCCACGCTAAATGTGCGGCTGTCATTTCCCCCGAAGGATTCCTCTGTTCCGCTCTTTCCGCCAATTTCCGCAGCGCACTCGTTAAACCGGAAGCACTGCCCGCTGTCTGCAATCTTCTTAAGGTCAAAGTCATCCTCTATCTTTATCCGCATATCCCCTTCCTCACTAAGGAACTTTAGCGAAATAACTTGAACATTTTACTTGCCTGATTTCCCAAATGCTGCGTCAAGAGCCTTAACAATACCCGCATTGTCTGCATTTTCTTCCTTGCCTTTGAAAAATCATTCTGCGTAAAATGTTCAGTTAATTCTGCTACAGTTCCTAATCAACAAGATGTCATGCATAATTTTGTAACATTTTCTCTATATTAGGCTTTCGTTCAAAATTTGACCCTTTTAGCCCTTTTTTCAAGCTTTTTCAGACCCGGTTTTCATTATATGAGTTTTGATTTTTATTTTGACCCTCGAAACAGCGTTTCAGGGGTCAAAAAAATATCGAGACATCGATATAGTGAAAATGCTTATTCATTTCCCCCTGAAACAGATGGTATAAGGGTCAAAATTTAATTGAGGGACGCCTATAGTGAAAATTGCAGTACATCATCTTCGCCCGTCTGCCCCATCCATGCTGTCAAGGTACCCTCTGTCCCAGAGCATGATGTTGAGCTTTCTCGCGAGCTCCACAGCGGGCTGGGTGAAGTACTGATTGGTCATCACCACCCCGACCATGCAGTCGTAAAAATCGCGTCCCGCATACACCTCCTGGATCGCCTTGACGCCAATCGGCTTGTCGTAGCACTTGCACTGAAAGGCGTAGGTAATGCCGTCCTTCTCAGCGAGTATGTCCGCGCCAAAGTCGCCGCTGCCCTTTGTGACCTCTACGTCCAGAAAGCCGCTTGTCTTAAGCAAATCCGCGCAGTAATACTCAAAGTCATGGCCCTCCATTTCATCTATCAGAGGCTCTTTTGGCCGTCTCAGCCACTTATAGAGAACTACTCCAAAGATGCATCCAAGAACAAGCCCTAAAACTACATATGTAATTATGCCGGCCGTCTCTGTCATCTGCCCCATCTGTTCAACACCCCAAATACCGTGCACAATACCCTTTCGCCCGGCTCATTCATCTCTTTTCACTCTTCCCATAGCATCGCACATCCATAAGTGCCGGTGCCTCAACATAGTCACAGCTTCAGATCTCCGTCCCTGACCCAGCCGAGCATCCATAAGTGCTGGTACCTCGTCTCCTTCACAGCTTCAAATCTCCGTCCCTGACCCAACCGAGCTTCACGACGCCCACGTGGATAATAAAGGAAAAAACTGCGGGCAGCACGAACGATATCAGCAAAAGCCCTATCCAGTCAAAAGCTGTGATAGCCGCCTTTGTGCCCTCTGCGATGTCGTTGACCCAGCCCGTATAAACGCCAATCTGACCAACCAGCCCGCAGGTTCCCATACCTGATGAGACGGGCGCGCCGTCCATCCTGAGCTTAAAGATACAGGTCGCAATCGGTCCCGTTATCGCCGAGGCCAGCGTTGGCGCAATCCACACCTTGGGATTTCTGACAATATTGCCCATCTGGAGCATTGACGTGCCTATCCCCTGGGAAATGAGGCCGCCCCACTTATTCTCCTTAAAAGAGATGACAGCAAAGCCGATCATCTGAGCACAGCACCCTGCAACCGCCGCGCCGCCTGCAAGTCCTGTAAGGCCAAGTGCCGCACAGATCGCAGCAGAGGATATCGGCAGCGTCAGCGCCATTCCAACAAGGACAGAGACCAGTATTCCCATCAGGAAGGGCTGAAGCTCGGTCGCCCACATAATGAGGTTCCCCACAGCCATCGCCGCTCTCCCGAGAGGAGGTGCGATAAGCCATGAAAAGAAAACACCCACGCCTATAGTGACAAGTGGGGTTATAAGTATATCGACCTTAGTCTCTTTTGATACAGCTTTTCCAAACTCAGATGCGAGGATAGCCACAAACAAAACAGCCAGTGGGCCTCCCGCTCCGCCGAGCGCATTTGCCGCAAAGCCCACAGTTATCATCGAGAAAAGCACCAGCGGTGGGCACTTAAGCGCATACCCGATCGCGACCGCCATGGCAGGCCCGCTCATCGCACTTGCAAGTCCTCCAACCGTGTACTCGGTCCCTGCTATCGTTGCGACGGACTGCATCAGGAAAGGGATCTTAAACTGCGTCCCAATCGTGTTTATGATCGTCCCGATCAGCAGTGAGCAGAATAAGCCCTGCGCCATCGCGCCAAGCGCATCAATCCCATATCGCTTAAGCGATATCTCAATATCTTTTTTCCTCAAAAACTCTTTCATAAACTCCTCCCGTTACACACATTAACGTTATTCTTCTCCACTTACAGGCCAAAGGACCAGGATAAGTCGGTTTTCATTATAACACCCACATGCAGATAGAAAAAGAGGGGATGCGTGCACTCCGGCACTGCGCCCCTCTATATGTTCTCCTATTTGTTTGGTTTTTGTGTTGTGAAAGGACAAATTACATTGACCGCAACTAACAGCTGTACCCCTCTCAAGAAAAAAATTTTTTAAGCATCGAAAAATGCCTCAAAACTGTAGTCCACATTTTGGGGCTTAAAACCGCTGCTTGATACTATATATTGTGCAATGAAATTGTATTTCATTTTATAGTGTGTATTATTAAAATTTAGTTTCAAACCGACTAATTTTCTTGCTAAAAACTATTGCATTCATGCTGTCGCTATGATAAAGTCTTACTTGCGCGTGAGGCATCAGCGCAGTTCCCACTGCAAAGCCCCAGGCATAGCGGCAGCGCTTTTTTGGAAGAGAGGCACCTGTACG